>NZ_NPBR01000010.1:0-595577 GCF_002276415.1 Paenibacillus sp. 7523-1
GAACGGATTTGAGCAGGTGGTATGCTTCACCAATCAGCTGCATATCTCCGTATTCAATACCGTTGTGTACCATTTTAACGTAGTGTCCGGCACCATCCGGTCCGATATATGTACAACAAGGATCGTCTCCAACCTTGGCGGAGATGGCTGTCAGAATCGGTTCAACCAGCTTGTACGCACTTTCCTGTCCGCCCGGCATAATGGAAGGGCCTTTCAACGCGCCTTCTTCACCGCCGGATACACCTGTACCGATGAAACGAATGCCTTTTTCCTCAAGCTCTTTGCTGCGGCGCTGGGTATCAGGGAAGTAGGCATTCCCTCCGTCAATAATGATGTCGCCCTCATCCAGGTGAGGCAGTAATTGTTCAATGGTTGCATCCGTCGCTTTACCGGCTTGTACCATGATCAAAATTTTGCGCGGGGATTCCAGGGATGCCACGAACTCTTCAATGGAGAACGTGCCTGTGAGGTTTTTGCCTTCAGCTTCTTTCAGAAGATCATTGGTTTTCTCCGGGGAACGGTTAAATACCGACACCGTGAAGCCTCTGCTTTCAATGTTAAGGGCCAAATTTTTGCCCATTACTGCAAGTCCAATGACACCGATCTGTTGTTTTGCCATCTGGGTCCTCATCCTTTGCTCCAATTAATTTTATTGAAATTGACTCTCAACAATACCCCCATTTTAACGGTTTTACGCATGGAAGTGAACCCCGTACCTCTGCTTCGCAACGAGAAAACACCCCAAATATCTGAGGTGTTCATCGTATTTTCATAAATACGGTCTTCGTGCTCAACCTTCGAGCATCAGCATGTGTCCGGATAGACGCTTTAATGTCTCTCGGCAGATGTCTGCTTTCTCTGTATTATCCATTTGAATGGCAGCGTACAGGCGCTCCAGTTCATCATCAATTTCCATCCGCAGGAGCATGAGCCGCTCCTCCCCTTCTCGCGATAGAAACATCTCTTCCATTTCCTCCGCCGTCGGCGCGGGTTCCTTTTGAAAAATGACACGCTGTTTGAATCCGGAAACTTCCACAAGACGTATAACCTCACCAAACAAAATGTTTTCCACCGTCATCTGCTGATCCTTGAAACGTTTAACGACAGCATGCCCGCGTGTATCCCCTATCAGCTTCTCGAGCCATTCTGCCAGCTTGGCGTCCTTAATGATGTAGTCACCAGTCATCTTGTAGTTCCCGCTGCGTGTCTGTTGAAAACGGAGCTTTACCAGCTTGCGCCCGGTGCGGACAGACAGAATAAAATAGGATTCATCCTCGCTCCAATATAGTGAATACCCTTCACGAATAAGGTCTTTGATCAAATTTTGGATATGCCGACGGTTGAACCGCAGCTCCAGATTGCAATATTCAACTTCATAACTCTTATTCACGGCACTCCCCTCCATTTGTACCGGATGTGTTTCCGGTCCTCTTCTTCCAGTGCTTTTTTCATTGCTTCTTCCGTAACGGCTTACCCTATTTTATACTTCATTTTATGTAAGGGTACTTGGTTATTTGACTATTTTTCATCGAATCCTACAGGGGAATCGATGTTTCCGCAGATGCACAGGGGCAAGCCCCCGATTTTCATGATTTAATGGACGCGAAATGGAGGAATACAGACGTATTTCTCGGGTTTTAACGCCAACGATTTTGATGTAATTCAAGTTCCCGCGTTGGAGCCGAACATTTATAAACAGTAACCATGTTCTGAATGTTGTGGCTTGCATAAAGCAAAAGGAGTTCCAACACCGGATTCAACCCGGTATAGGAACTCCTTTTTATGTTTATTTGGCAGGGGCTGTGCGATACGGTCTTCGCGATAACACAAAATGCACAACCGCAAGCCCGGCCATAACAACAGCACTTCCGATAAATGGAGCCGGGTGGCTGATGTGGTCCCATAACAACCCCGAAACGATGGGGCCCACAACCATGCCGGACCCCTGAAGAGTGAGGAAGAATCCCCAGATGGCCCCTCGCTCCCCCTTCGGTATGAGAGTAGCCACGAAGGTATTCCAGGCAGGTAAAATCATGGCATAACTAACCCCTACCATCATAACGATCCCGAAAACAATCGGAATGGACGTAATGGATGCAAAAGCAAACAGACTTGCAGAGGCGAGTAAAAAGCCCATATGCAGAAATATCGAAGTCCCGAATCGATCCACCATTTTACCCACAGGAAGCAGGGCAATCACTGTTATTCCGCCGCCTGCGATTAACAGCAGACTATACAGGTTTGGTGAAATATGAAGGTCTGTTCGGGTATACAACGTAATAACCGGACTGAGGAGGCCTATAACAAAGGACTGCATAAACAGGGCGGGATATACCAGCGGATTGACATTAAGCGTGCTGCGCACCCGCTTCAGGGTCCCCTGTACACTGTTTTTGAGCCTGATTAACGGTGTAAGCAGATGAGGTTTCGGCGGGTATTTGACCGCTTTTTCGGTCGTTTCCCCTCCTGTATGCTGTTGTTCTTCCAACACCACCCGTCCAGGTAGTATCATGGCGACCAAAATAACGAGAACGGCACAGCCAAGAAGGACAAGAAATACGGTACGATAATCATGGTCGGTACGCTCAAGCAGCCAGTTCATGCCGATCGGTCCAAGTCCCGTTCCACCCAGAGCGGCCATTTCCAGCGCCCCCATCGCTGTTCCGTTTTTGTTTTGAGGTCCTGACAGGGCAGTCACCCCCGTCATGGCACAAGGCCAGAGCGGTGATGTCCCCACACCAAGAATCAGACAGGCCAGAGCCAGTCCAAATGCACTTTTGAAAAAGATAATCATGAGTACCGCAATCAATGTACAGATCAGGGCCGTCACCATCGTTGCACGAAAACCGATGCGTTCTGCCGCCCAGCCCGATGGCGCCCTGAACAGATTGTCACCCAGGTATTGAAGGGCAAAGGCTACACCAATCACCCCTGCGGACAATCCTAAAATATTATCCATATACACTGGCAGGACAGCCACCAGCAATGCTCCTTTAATCACTTCAACCAAGAAAAGCGTTAACCACATCGCGATGAAAAATGGTGATCGCAAAATTTTGACTGGTTTGATGTCTGTCTGCATTTCTTATTCCCCTTTCGGTGTTCACCGGCCCATCTCCTATCCATACTGTAACCGTCAGGGATACGCCCAAATCTTAGCAATTTGAAAATTTGTCAAGCCTACCGCTTGCATTCGGTTCCTAATTTGCTATACTCATCTTTGTTTGACATTTTATCAGGAAAGGTTGTGACAGCACTGATGGATCACCGCCGTACGCCGCTGTTTACCGCTTTAAAAAACCACGCGGCACTCAATCCGGTGCAATTTCATATCCCGGGACATAAAAAAGGATTGGGAACGGATACCGAATTTCGTGAATTTATCGGCGATAACGCCCTCTCCATAGATTTGATCAACATCGCTCCGCTGGATGATCTTCATCAGCCAACCGGTGTCATTGAGGAAGCGCAGATTCTGGCAGCCGATGCATTCGGAGCCGATCATACCTATTTTAGTGTGCAAGGCACAAGCAGTGCAATCATGACGATGATTCTGTCGGTATGCGAACCGGGTGACAAAATTATTGTGCCCCGCAACGTTCATAAATCGGTCATGTCTGCCATTATTTTCTCAGGAGCGAAGCCTGTATTCGTATCTCCCGCACAGGATGCCAACCTCGGTATCGATCACGGCGTGACTACAGGTGCTGTACGACGCGCGCTTGAGCGTCATCCGGACGCCAAGGCATTGCTGGTCATTAATCCAACGTACTTCGGTGTATGTACAGACCTAAAAGAGATTGTCGAACTCGCACATAGCTATCAGGTGCCTGTACTTGTGGATGAAGCACATGGCGTACTCATTCATTTCCATGAGGAACTGCCGCTGTCTGCAATGGCTGCCGGAGCGGATATGGCTGCAACAAGTGTACACAAACTTGGCGGTTCCATGACACAGAGTTCCGTGCTGAATCTGAACACCAAAAACGGATTCGTGAATCCACAGCGTGTACAGACCATTCTCAGTATGCTGACTTCTACGTCTACTTCGTATATCTTGCTTGCTTCACTTGATACGTCAAGACGCAATCTGGCGCTGCACGGTCACGAAATGGCGCAAAAGGCCATTGATCTGGCCCAGTTCGCGAGACGTACCATCAACGATATTGACGGTTTGTACTGCTTCGGCAAAGAGCTGCTCGGTACGGAGGCAACCTTTAACTATGATCCAACCAAAGTAACCATTCATGTTCGTCATCTTGGCATCACAGGCTATGAGACCGAGAACTGGCTGCGTGAACATTACAATATTGAGGTCGAGCTCAGTGATATGTATAATATTCTGTGCCTGATCACTCCTGGCGATACGGATGAATCGGTGGACATCTTGCTGAACGCACTGCAGGATCTGTCCCGTACGTATTATCAGGTTAACCCTGCACATGAACTTGTGGTTAAGGTTCCTGACGTTCCACAATTGATGCTCACGCCGCGTGATGCATTCTACGGGGATACGGAGGTCATTCCTTTTAAAGAATCTGCAGGACGTATTATCTCTGAATTCATCTACGTATACCCGCCTGGAATTCCGATTCTGCTGCCGGGTGAGGTTATTACGCAAGAAAATATTGATTACATTATCGACCATGTAGAGGTTGGATTGCCTGTAAAAGGCCCCGAAGACCGCAGTGTCACCAATGTCAAAGTCATTGTGGAAGCAGATGCGATTTTCTAAGGGATTACTCTAATGATCCTACCCCATGGGTAATGATATCGAAGGACCAAGCTCCGGCTTGGCCCTTTTTTGTTGCTTTTTAGAGCGAGAAAACAAACAAAAGACCCCTTGAGATCAAGGAGCCCCGTTGTTCTAGTGCATAAGAAAAATTACTCTTGTCCTGCGACGAGCTCGTTGTATGCCGCTTCAACGCGGTTCCACTCGGCTTCGTCTTCAATATTGTAGAGCACCATTTCCTCGTCTTCTTCTTCCATACGCAGAATGATGCCGTCAGCTTCAGGATTGTTACGTTCCAGCAGGAGCGCATAAACATGGTTTTCCACGTCAAACGTCTCCACCAAAACCATCTCCACGTCATTTCCGTTCTCGTCTGTCAGAGTCAGAAGAACTTCTTCATGCTCGTGGTCGTGGTCATGGTCGTGACCGCAGCCGCAGGCATCGCCGTGTTCATGTGTGTGATCGCTCATTGATATACCTCGCTTTGTAAATAGAAATTGTGTAACCTTGCATATCGTAACATGTTCGCAAGGCTAGGTCAATTTACTCAGCAACGTTATTTTTCGCCTCATTCGTTTAGTGCGGTAATGATTTTCTCTGCCACCAGAACGTAGTTGCTGTTTGCATTTTCTTTAATATGAAAACCAACCTGGTATTTGCCAGCACGACTGAAATCATACGTAAAATCGTACGTCCGGAACCAGAAATTATCTTTCTGGGTTTTGAGCTCCTGGGATTGAATATCCTTCACCTGGCCACTCGGATTGGTAATTGTCACCTTCACTGCAGCCACATCCGTTGTTAAGCTGTCCACTTGAGAAAACACATTGAATTTCAATTTGCCAACATTCACGTTGCCAAATACCGTGTCTCCCTTAAACAGAAAAATATGTACATTCGGCTTAATCACCGTTACTCGCTTGTTGCTGTTATCCCATTTGGCGATCCCACCTGCTTCTCTCACAGGTACATAGGTCGTTCCATCGATCAGGTAACCTCCGTCAGCTGCTTCCTTGCCGTTAATGAGCACCCGAACCTTTTCGTTTACGGAATCCGCAAACAATAAAGACCCGCCGAGCAAGGAGAATACCGTGACACACAGCAATATTCTTTTCCATTTCATTCCGTCAATATTCCCTCCCCTGCTGCAAGCTGTTGTACATTTATACTGCAGGTTCAGCTACAAAGTTGCGCTGTTTTTCATCATTTTTCATTTTTTATCCAGAAAATTTCCCATCCCATGGAACAATCAAAAAGAGGCCCTTCTCCTTCGAGAACGCCTCTGTAGTATGGTTATTGTAAATGCGAGCTTATACGAATCATTCTGGGAAACTTCAGCCTGAAAAGAGACTATGAAG
Organism: Paenibacillus sp. 7523-1; assembly: GCF_002276415.1. Classification (NCBI taxonomy): domain Bacteria; kingdom Bacillati; phylum Bacillota; class Bacilli; order Caryophanales; family Paenibacillaceae; genus Paenibacillus; species Paenibacillus sp. 7523-1. Next base: position 6,091 of record NZ_NPBR01000010.1, read on the forward strand.
TCGTGTGCCGAGTCAGGATGCAAGGAACGCCTTTCCCTACAGCTCCTGCTGTCCGCATTCGTGCAGCGTATTCCATGCCTCGTGTACAGGGTGTCTTGCACCGCTCGCACACATCTGAAGTGACCAATTTCATGGACACACGGAGTTTGTCACTCTTCAACGCTGGTGCTTTTTTACCTTTTGCCTTTGCCATCCCGGATTCCCCATTTCCGCAAGTGCTTACTAATGTAGTGCATCATATGGGGATTCGCCCGGTTTGGTGTCAAAGCTGTACAACTATTCCTACATAAAGTTAGATAAAGCCACCATTTACGCGCAATGTCTGTCCGGTGACCCACTGCGACTCAGGGCTGACAAGAAAAGAGATGACACTTGCGATGTCCTCCGGTTCGCCCAAGCGACCGAATGCATTCATTTTACGCAATCCTTCCAGCTGCTGCTCCGTCTTACCAACGGCAAACAGTTCTGTATTGACAGGCCCAGGCGCCACTGCATTAATCGTTATCTGTTTGGAACCGAATTCCTTCGCGAGCTGACGGGTAAATTGCTCCACTGCCCCCTTGGTACCCGCGTATACGCTATATCCGGGAAACATCTGGCCAACTACAGAGGTGGAAAAGTTCACGATTCGTCCGGCGCTCTCCATGATTTTCAGGGCTTGCTGGCAGGCAAAGAATGTCCCCTTCACATTAATTGCAAATTGCTGGTCAAACTCCTCCTCGGTAACGTCCGCCAAAGGTGTTGTTTTCATCACTCCTGCGTTGTTGATCAGAATATCCACTTTGCCCAGCTGCTTCACCGTTTCTGCAAATAAGTGCTCCACGTGAACCTTCTGTGCCAAATCTGCCTGTATGGTGATGGCGCGAACACCTTTTTGCCGAACAAGCTCTGCCACTTCTTCTGCCTTGTCTGGACTGCTCGCATAGTTGATGACGACATCTGCGCCAAGATCGGCGAGCTGCAGTGCTATAGCCCGTCCAATTCCGCGTGATGAACCAGTAACGATGGCAACTTTACCTGATAAATTTGTCATGAGATTACTTCCTCCCTGAATTCAGATGAAATACACCTTGCTCAACCAGCAACCAAACCTGCTCGAATTCCTCATCAATGGTCTCACGATGCCATTCATACGCATGTGCGGGATGATGAAAGCGAGCTGTTGCGTGTAAAATTCCTGCAGCAACCTTGTTCGGTTTCGGGAAACGAAGCTGCTGGTCCTGCTGTATAATCTCGGCGAGATGCTGTGTTAACTGCTCCACATGTCTGTAAATGAGTTCTGCCGATTCCTGTGTAACCTTGGCATACATATCAAATAACTCTGTGTCTGATTCTGCATAGTGCCGTTTAAGGTGATTTAAGGTTTCGATATATTTTTTGAGATGTTGTATTCCTTCTCCAGATCCGGTCTGTACGCTTACGACTTTCGCGAGTGGAGCGATAATCTCATCTTCCAACCACTGTGCCGTTACACCTTCGAGTAATTCCTTCTTGCTGGTATAATGCCTGTAAATGGTTCCATGGCTGACTCCAAGCAATTTGGCTACATCTGTAACGGAGGTTTTGGCAGCACCAAACCGCCTGATGGTTTCCTGCGTGGCTGTAATAATCTGCTCTTTGGTTAGAAATTCAGAAATTTTATCTTTGGTCATATCTTTAAGATGGTTAAGACGAACCACCCAATGTTCACCTCCGTCGTAAAGTTAGAATAGCACAGACTATAACAAATGACAAATATTGATTTTTGTCATTTGTCACTCTAATGATATGTACTTTTTTCACACAGCAAAAAGAGCCCAGCAATGGACTCTTCATCTCATCCTCTATTTATTCAGAAAACATACTTGAACAGTAAGAATAGGACAACCAGAATTCCTCCAAGAATCAGCCAGTTGCTGATTTCCCACCAAATGCCTTTACCTCCACCAGATATAAGCTGTTGTTCGCGCTCTTGATGACGCTGGCTGTGTGTTTCTGTCTCTGAGGCATGCGGTGGTTTGCTAAAATCCATCATATACATTCCCCTTTCGAGCAGCTATTTTCCGCCTTCAAGTTCCATTATAACCCAGAATTGAGTTAAAGAATGAAAGATTCTCTCATCGTGGATAGTGTCATCTATTCAGCTGATAACTCATTCTCTGTAACCCACTTGTGATTTTTCACCGGATCTCCTCCGATTGTCGGCGTGTAATCCACCATATACACTGTTGTCTGTTCAGCGGAATCAATGGTAGCTGTTGCCCCTTTCATACCGGTCATGTGGTCGGCGTTCAATACAACTTCTTCACCAGCTTTATAGGGCTCTTTATTGTGCTCCTTTATTTCCTCGTGGATCACCCACTTGTGATTCTTCACTGGCTCTCCCCCCGTTGTCGGTGTATACGTAACAGCATAAACGGTCGTTTCATAGGCTCCAACAATCGTGGCGGTTGCCCCTTTCATACCGGACATATGGTCAGCACTCATGATAACCTGGCTGCCAATCGGATATGTAGGATCCACCTTTTCCATAAGCCCTTGTGGCAGCTCTCCTGAATCCGAATGGTGCATTTCTCCTGTAGTGGCTGTATGACTGTTATTGCTGTTATGGCTGTTATTGCTGCTATTCTGTTCCGTATTTTTACCGCAACCACTTACTACCAGACTTCCTGCGATCAGTAGAGATACCATCATCATTACGTACTTTTTCATGTTAACTCTCCTTTGAAATACGAATCTAGATACCTATAATATACCCCATGTGGGTATATTTCAACCTTCAACCTCCAAGGTTTACTCTCCGGCGCCCATAATAAAAAACACCTTCAACTCTGTCCTATCCCATTTACAATGGCAATGGGACAGACATTTGAAGGTGTTCTCAGTCTTTATCTTAATCAAGCCTATTTTAGAAACATCACAAATCCAAATTCGTTATTGATTGTTACGCCATCTCCAGAGTTACATTTACATTGCCTCTGATTCCTTTGGAGTATGGGCAATAGTCATGAGCAAGTTTGACAAATTTCTGTGCGGTCTCTTCATCCAAACCCTCGATTTTCACTTCCAGCTCGACTTCCAACTTCACTCCGTTGTCCGAAGGATCTGTAACAAGCATAACAGTTGCAGATACGGTGCTTCGCTCAATTTCCACATTGTGTTTCTTCAATTGAAACTCCAAAGCAGAGTTAAAACATGCACTGTATCCTGCTGCAAACAGCTGCTCCGGATTCGTAGCCGTAGTCACTTTACCACCAAGTTCCGGCGGTGCAGCTACATCCAGCATAAATACGTTATCTGGTGATTGCACGATCCCTTGACGTCCACCTGTATTGATTACTGTCGTTTCATATAGAGTTTTCATTGTAATTTCTCCTCTTCATCATTGAATTTTATTTGATAAGTTAAACTCGTTTAATTATTGTTTACAATTAGATTGTACACAACTTAATTGCGTTTGTAAACAATTATTTTGTTATAAAAAAAGAAGCCGCCATTTTGGCAACTTCTTAACTTTGTTTTCTGTTTTATTACATCGGAGTCTGATCCACGTTTTTAGCGAATCTTCAAAACAAACAAGAAAAAAGCCCTTGCTACGCAAGGACTTTTCGTTATGATCTGTAGTGGGCTCGAACCACTGACCCCTACCCTGTCAAGATAGTGCTCTCCCAGCTGAGCTAACAGATCATGATAACCTATTCTGTTCGAATGAAGTAACAGTATCATACCAAGTAAACGCGTACAATGTCAATGGTTTAATGGTTATATTTTGTTGAGAATGGAGCACACTAAGGAATGATTACCATTTCATTAAAGAGGTGACTTCGATGCCACACGCAAACTCCCATAAATCCCGGGCCTATAGCAAAAAATGGGGCTTCATTCTTCCCCTCACCATACTTATTCTCGTGATCTCCGGCTGCAGCCTGGAACGGGATGAGCATACCGTGCGGTTCCAACAACTACAGCAACCGAATGTAACGGATGATCTTCCTGTTTGGCTCGATGTCTACTCGAAATCTGTCCATGAAGAGGTCTATTCGCCTCAGGGAAACAGTGAACTTTTGCCCTGACACTGACACTCTTGCTTGTTATCACTCATCCTCATCCCACTTTCTGGAGTAGGCTTTCTTCGTTACGTAATATAATAAAGCGATCATTCCGGCAGACATCAAGAGTGTAATGGTCATAATTCCTGCCACGCCCATCCTCTTCACCCCTCTCCCAATATGTTCCAGACTCAACTATACAGGAAAAGCGATTTTTTGTATAATGCAGTCTGATATGTCGCTCAAGAGCAGAAAGAAGGAATGGAATTGGCAGCAGAAATTAGTTATGTAACGACAGATGAACAGCTCCAGCAAGCATTGGGCATCCGCCATGACGTTTTTGTCATCGAGCAGCAGGTGCCTGCCGAGATTGAAATCGATCAATTTGATGTCATCAGTCCTGATGTACATCATGTTTTATTAAGTACGGACGGACAGGCTGTAGCTACAGGACGACTTATCTATTACAGCAAGGATACAGCCAAAATGCAGCGAATTGCTGTGCTTCAATCCCATCGTTCATTCGGTTATGGACGTGTACTCCTGCTAGCCATGGAAGAGCGGGCACGAGAGCTTGGCTTGACTTATTCTTTACTGGATGCGCAATGTCAGGCCCAGAAATTTTATGAGAAGCTCGGATACGAAGTGATCTCGGAAGAACCTTTTTATGATGCCGACATTCTGCACGTACGCATGAGAAAGAGTCTGTAAAACCCTATCCTTCGGTGAATCAACGTGTCTACAAGTGTTCTAGGATGTCATGCATACTTTTCTTCGATTCGGACAGGCTAAAGGGGAACTCAAATTCTCATTTCCTCAGATAAGGAGTGTGACATTATGAATCAGACGACACGTGAGAGCTTCACAGCAGTACAAAAAAATGGTGACGGTGATCTGACTGGCTTTCAAACCTCTTCTGGACGCATACTGGATTATCAGCAAGCACTGGCAGAAGTACAGGCAGGAGCGATAGCGGGTGTGAATGTGTTTAAAGGCAAGGACGGGGAAATGTACATTCGCGGTGATGCGGACGGCGACCCGACCAACAATCTGGATCAACTCCCCACTTTCTAAATATATGAACGATGTGTAATAACGAAGCAAGCGCCAGTCCGGCATCCCGGATTGGCGTTTTTATTTCGCAATAAAGTTTCCCTAGTATTCCAAAAAATACTTAACAGCATCTCCGGCAGGCTGACTCTTACGAATCGGCTGCGGTTCCTGTTCCCATGCCTGCAAGATTTGTATTCCTTCCAGCGTGGACTTATTGGCCCAGTTAATATGCTGTCTGCGCTCCAGTTCAAGCAATGATTCGCGAATGAGATCCCGGCTTCGCCCTGTCTTGTTCTCCAGCTCATCCATTCGGGGCATACGTCGTCGCTGCCCAGCATAATTAACGATAATTCGTAAAATCTTCCGTTCAAAATCGTTTAACATATGCCCGCCTCCCCGTCCTTATGAAGGATAGGACGCCATGCCAGAATACCTTGCTCCAGAAATGTCCGGGGCGATCCATCTGCTCCTGCGGATGCTCGGATTCTCCCACCTCGCACACTGTTAATACGAATCTGACGCTGCGTAATATGTCCTGCACGATCCATGTACACGAGTTCCACCATCTGGCCAATATATTTTCCCAACATAACCATCCCTCCAATAAGAACGTTTGTTTGTATTACCTATTATATGAGAACATAAGTTCTTTATTCAATAACTAAAAAAAGGATTTTATATAGCAAAAAACCAGGCTTGTCCCTGTTATCAGAGATGCCTGGCTTTTTTTTATTTTTTAGTGTCGATCCGATTCACTGAACTGCACCTTTTTTAACTGCTGCGTAGACGGATTAAAATCTACATTGACATACACAGCAAACTCTTTGCCGTCCTTGCCCCGCACCCATAACTTAAACTGCTCCCGGGATTGGTTGGCTGTCAGCGATGTACGTCCAATATGCTTGTAATCCAGTATGTCCACATTATATTTGGTCTGCGTTTCTTTTACGGCGATGATTCCCCACTTCGCATAATCCGGAATGGGAGCCGCTGAACTGGTGGCTAGTCCCGACAAACTCAGCATAATCGTCATCAGTGTAACGATAAGTAATCTCATATCAATCACTCCTTGGGGCTTGTTTCCGTTAGCCTGCCCATGGGAGGATTATTTTACACGATCAGTCGAATGATTAATGTTACAGGTTGCTGAACCCAGCGAACAATCTGAAGAATCGTTTGATGCCGATCCAGTGGAGGATTGAAACTTATCCCCCAGTCACCTGACAATAAATGATTCGTGGGGTCCGGATTGGACGGTGCATCCAGCCCGTACTTTTTCTCCAAGGCTTCCCTCGTTTCTTGATCCACTTCGACTTGATGATGAACATAAGCAGAGACATGCTCTACATGAAGAAGTAAAAGTATACCTATAGTAAATACAGTGATAAGCCAACGTTTAAGCAAAACTTGTCCTCCTTTTCATTGCCCTTAGCCAAAATCCCCAATTACTCTAATTGTAACCCTAATACATCCCCATTGGAAAATTGATCCTGAATAGGATATATACGTCTTTAGCCCCAAATATGCTGACTGCGGTTTGATTCTCCCATTCTATGTGTAATAGGCCTTGATAGACTGAACTGAATTATGATCTGAACACCCATTTCGAGGAGGTTATATTTGAATGTTCAAACGAATGGATGAAATCTTGATTGAAATCCCCAATGTCGAGAAGCCCGATCCCAATGCAGCCGCATCCATACAGGAACTGCTAGGCGGCAAATTCGGAGAAATGTCAACGTTGAACAATTACCTCTACCAGTCGTTTAATTTTCGCTCCAAGGAAAAATTGAAGCCCTTCTACGACCTCGTCATGAGTATTACAGCCGAAGAATTGGGTCACGTGGAGCTGGTATCTCACGGGATAAACCAATGCCTCAGAGGTTCGACCGCTTACAAGGAACCCGATGATACACCACTTGGTTCCGTGAAGGATGCACGTCTATCCTATCATTACCTGGCGGGGGCCCAAGGTGCCATGCCTTTTGATTCTATGGGCAACCCGTGGACCGGTGCAAATGTGTTCAACAGTGGTAATCTTGTCGAGGATCTGCTGCATAACTTTTTCCTCGAATGCGGCGCACGTACACATAAAATGAAAGTATACGAAATGACAGACCACCCTGCTGCCCGGGAAGTGGTTGGGTTCCTGCTAGTACGCGGCGGTGTACACGTCGTTGCCTACGCCAAAGCGCTGGAAATTGCAACAGGCGTGAATGTGACCAAGCTGGTTCCTATTCCTTCATTGGAAAACAAGGCATTCACCGAGACCCGAAAATACGAAGAAAAAGGCGTACACACCAAGCTGTACACGTATAGCGATAAAGACTTTAATGCCATCGGCCAAATCTGGAAAGGAACACACCCTGAAGATGGACAACCACTTGAAGTCATTCAAGGTGTTCCAGAAGGCTTTCCGATTCCGGAAGCCCCTGCGGTGGAAGAAGAATTCGCCCCAGGCATTTCACATGAGGACTTCGCGGAAATTGCACGTCGTCTGAAAATGGCGGGGAATATTGCTGATTGATACAGCATGATCATGATGATGTCATAATATATAAAGCCCTCGTTTGCTAGATAAGCATATCTGAGGGCTTTTGTTTTTTTATGCTTCATTCACTTTTTTTGTTCTTGCACCGATTCCACTGGCTCCACATCCTGAACTTCGAGTTCAATCTGCGCCTGATTATCATCCGTTGACATGGCATCCTTCATGCGAACCGCCCAGATTCCTGTATCGGCATGAAACTCCACGTCTTCAATGACCGGCAAACTTATCTCCTCACCATCGGATAAATAAATTCCGCCGCGAATTGCGTCCGCCTCACTGATCTTCGCGCCATCGGGAGTTGCCGCAGCATACTCTGCAATGGACTCTGCTCTTGCACGACCTGGATAAGGCTCTTCCTCCGGACTTCCATCCGTCCAGACTTCAACATACGTACCAATCTGAGAATCAGGTACATTGGAGAACCATTTTGCCGGATAATACTTACTCGTTTCTCCATTCGTTCCGATTTCCTTATGTTCGGGATTCACAACAAGGATGGAATTCTCTTTGCGATCCACCACATAGCCGGTAAACCCTTTCTCTCTTGGAGCATCTGTTCGCGGCGGTTCTACTTCCTTCTGAACCTGTAACGAACAGCCTGTAAGAATTAAAATGATGAGCATCATAAGAACGATCATACGACTGGACACTTCCATTCCCCCTCTATAGGCAACATGTAGTGCAATCTATTTCTCTTATAGACGGCTTCCCACTACCCGATGTTACAAAAGAAGAGCATGATTATCGATCAATTTCTTTGGGATCTTTTGTACGCAACCCTTCCCCAAATGATCAAACCTGCGCAACACAGCAGAACACAGTATCCCCAAGCAAAAAGCATGGCGATTCCCAGGCCGATATTGGCATCCAGACGTTCATCGGTTAACTCGGTATAAAAAGCAAAGCCCAAGGGCACAGCCCCCACGATAAATAATACGGCCATCAAACCACCCCAGCGTCTGAACACCGGCGTTTGATTCGATTGCGACAGTTTTTTAATGCCCCGATACAGGATGAACAGAAGCAAAATGAATATCAGCCATGTGCCAAGAATTTGCGCCATCTTGTCCGCCTCCTTCGAATATAATCCCAACTTATCATTGTAGAAGAATCATTTCCTGCTTATCCATTATATTTCGCCCTTCTCCGGTACATTAATCACATCCATATCAATTAAAACAAACACGCCTTCACCCGGCCCTATGCGAGCCCAATGAAGACGTTCTGTTACCATGTGAATTGCTCTATCTGGTTCTGCTCAAGAGATAGAGGAAGTATGGCGCACCGAGGATCGCAACCAGAATTCCCGCGGGAATCTCGGAAGGCTGCAGAATGACACGGCCCAGCGTATCCGCAATGAGAACAAGAAGAGAACCGACCAAAGCGGATGCAGGCAAAAGAAACTGATGTTTCGGACCCACAAGGCGTCTGGCCAGATGCGGTCCGATCAAACCTACAAAACCAATTCCGCCACTGACTGATACACAGGACCCGGCAAGACCTACGGCAGCAGCAAGCAGGATGAGTCTCTCACGATTAACCGATGCACCAAGTCCACTGGCGGTCTGGTCCCCGAGGTTCAGGACATTCAGCACACGCGCCTTATATAGAACGACCGGAATAAGAATAATTAAAAATGGAAGCAATGCCGATACGAACTTCCAGTTTGATCCCCAGATGCTGCCTGCCATCCATGTCGCCACAAACTGGTACTTCTCCGGACTGAGCCGAAGTGTAAGTACAATCATAGCAGAGCTGATTCCGGCAGCTACCCCAATTCCTGTAAGAAGCATACGTGTAGGCATGATGCCCTCTCCCTTTTTATACGAAAGCACATAGATGAGAAAGGCGGCAAAACTGGATCCAATTAAAGCAAGAATCGGCAGCAGAAATACAGGGGCCGCCGTTGTTGTAGGAAAAAAGGATACAAATAGCATTACGACGAGCCCCGCACTTGCATTGATCCCAAGTATCCCCGGGTCTGCCAGCGCGTTACGGGACACGCCTTGCAAAATACATCCAGACAAGGCAAGCCCGGCACCAACCATGATTGAAATTACAATCCGGGGCAAACGGAACTCAAACAGGATTAGCTCCTGCTTCGGTGTTCCCCCACCGAATAACGTACGCAGCACTTCAAAAGGGCTCAGCTTCGTGAACCCCGTATTCATGCTGATCATAAATGCTGCAATAATTAATGCACCAAGAACAATCATAACAATGGTGCTTTTCGTTCTCTTTTTGCGCTCAGCACCAGTGAGAGTTGAGGATCCCATAATTACAGAGACCTCCTTTCTTTACGGGCCAGATAGAGGAAGAACGGTACCCCGATCAAGGCAACCAGAGCACCGATTGGTGTCTCGTATGGCGGATTAATCATGCGTGCTGCCAGATCGGCGAACACCAGCAGCAAGCTGCCCATGACAGCTGAACATGGAATGATCCAGCGATAATCAACCCCGACGATTTTACGTGTAAGGTGGGGGATGATTAGTCCAACGAAACCTACAGCACCAACCACGGATACGGCCGTACCCGCAAGAATAAGCACTACGATAAGACCAACTAGCTTAATCAAGCCGGTACGCTGTCCCAGTCCGACGGCAATCTCTTCACCGAGACTAAGGAGCGTGATAGAACGAGAAATAATCAAGCCTACAATGAGTGCAGCCAGGACCCAGGGGAACATGACCTCCAGTTGAGACCATTTTGTGCCGGCAACACCGCCCGCTGTCCAGAAGGCCAGATCCTGTCCAATTTTGAAATACAATGCGATCCCTTCACTCAGTGCGGACAACATGGCGGATACCGCTGCTCCCGCGAGCACCAGTCTAAGAGGCGTAAGGCCCGATCTGGACGCTGCTCCGAACCCGTATACAAGCAGTACGCCAAGCCCTGCCCCCATAAAGGAATACATTATGATATACATATACGGCATGCCAGGGAAAAAAGCGAAACACACAGCCAAGGCAAATCCCGCCCCGGAATTCAGCCCAAGCAAGCCCGAATCGGCGAGTGGATTGCGTGTCATACCCTGCATGATTGCACCAGCTACAGCGAAGCAGGCACCAACCATCGCCCCACCAAGAATGCGCGGCAATCGAATTTCCCAGATGATCTGATGCGGGGTAAGATCCGGGTTGAAGTTAAAGATGGCTTGCCAGACTACACCGAGTTTAATATCTGCGGCACCAAAAGAAATGGACAAAGCCATACCCAGGGCGAGAAGTACGAGACCACCAGTCAGGATCAAGGTAGCAGCCCAGGGACGAGTATGTATTTTGGCTGTCGGTGATTCCGTATTATGACTTGTCGATGAAGCCTTCGAACTCATATGTGCCCACCCTTGTTATGAGTGGAGTAGACCAATCCTATGTACATAACAATCACCTCTCTGTTATTGCCGTTCTTTTAATGATATTGATTCTCATTCCCATACATCATTGTATGTCAACAATCTCTTGCTGGCAATGGATAAATGGGACAAGTTTATTGCATTAAACATTTTTTTGATTCAAAAAAGGCTGCACCGAGCATAAGGGCTCAGGTGCAGCTTATTTTTTTGATGTTAACGGCTATGTAATCCAATCAATGCGGCCAGTACATCGGGAACATCCGTAATGATCGCTTCCACACCCATCTGGATCAATGCTTGCATCTCTGCAGGATCGTTTATGGTAAACGGATGTGTCGAAATTCCCTGAGCCTGCGCAGCAGCTACTTCCTCTTGTGTTACAGCCAGCTTATATGGATGCAGTGCCGAGGCCTCCAGTTTGGCTGCATAGTCGTAAGGACGATAGAGTTTTTCCATGTATAGAAGTGCCGTCCGAATCTCGGGAGCGATCCGTTTACACTTCACCAAAGATGCATGATTGAAACTCGAAAGGATCACTTGCTGTTCCAAATCCCAGTTTCGAATGGCTTGCACAATCTTTTCCTCCATGCCCTTGTAACCAACAATTCCATTTTTCAGTTCCAGATTAAGCAGAATCCTTTTTCCCTGTACGAGATCAAACAGCTCTTCCAGTGAAGGGATGCGCTCTTGGGTAAAGTCGGCATGGAACCAGCTACCTGCGTCAAGTGTGCGCAATTTTTCATATGTTGTATCCTTAACCCAGCCGGATGCACCTGCAGTCCGGTTCAATGTCTCATCATGAATCAATACCAATCTGCCATCACTGGACATCTGAACATCTGTCTCAATACCCGTGGCTCCGAGCTGCAGACAACGTTCGAACGCAACCATTGTATTCTCAGGGCAGACGGCGGAAGCTCCCCTATGCGCAATAATTTCAATCGCCATTCCTCAGCACCTCCTGTATTCGCACATCAACTCTAGCATTTCCACTATACGACCGGTTTGTCATAACCGTATTAACGGAACGTTTAATGCGTGTTCGATTCCATACTGGACGAAGATGGCTTGGGAAAATGTCCAGTCAGACTGGGGATTCACTCATTTTTGCGAACTCAATCTGCAAATCGACATAACATAGTATGAGCGATAGAAGTTCCGTACTCCGCCATAAGGAGGTTGACTATTGAAGCCCTTAAGGAACAAGACCCTTCCCCAGCGTTCTCGCATCTCCCAGTCACAGTCGGCTTCCAGGCATTCCAGTCCCTCTGTGCACATTAAAAACCAGTCTAGCAAAAAAACAGCGTCGAATCAGCGGAACACGAATTATATCTCTTCCAGAACCTTGGATCAGCTGGCTGTTGTCGCTGCCATTCTCTCCTTGATTGCAGCTGCCATTGGGCTATATATCGCCTGGAAATCACTGAGTATACCAGACGAGACCGCTGTTGTGGTATAGACCAGTGCAGCTTGTAGAACAGCTCTGCGTGCCAGACGGTTGACCCTGCACCTAATTGTCATGCGGGAGCAGGGTTTGTTTATTTTAAGTAAGTTCTAACCATTTCCTCGCAGGAAAAACAAAAAAACCGTTCCCCTGAAACGCCGACAGCTGCCGGCGTTTCTTCGGAAAGGCTTATTCCTCATTCGGTGCGCTTCAGATAGAGCCTTCCCATCCGGGAATGGCTGACCGAATTACAGAATGAAGGTGCGGGAGATGATAACCAGCAGAATGAACAGTACCAGAATCGCGCCTGTAGATGTCCATGCTCCGCCGCCGAAGCCTCCGTATCCATACCCGTAACCTGTGCCTTTGATTTCGCTCATGAGTGACACTCCCCTCTTAAGAAAGTACACTATAGACTATGTCTCGGGCCGCAATTTGCTTGGGCAGAACGGAAAGTTTTCCGCAGATGCCGATGGTTAACCCCTATCTTGATTTACTTTTGTTCATTAAGCTGAGTCCATTTCTGAGTCAACTGTGAGGGAACGTAAGCCGACATCTTCGCAAGCAGTTCGGCAGGTTCTGATTCAAGACTCCACAGACTGAGATGAGAAGTATTCGAAAATCCTTCATGGACACTATGCTCCACCAGTTTCATCAAGGGTTCGTAATAACCGTTCACATTCAATAAACCAACTGGTTTGCGATGAATACCGATTTGAGCCCAGCACAGCACTTCAAACAATTCCTCAAAGGTACCCATGCCACCAGGAAGGGCGATAAATGCATCCGACAGTTCCGCCATTGTTGCCTTCCGCTCGTGCATTGTCCCCACTTCAATCAGCTGTGTAAGGCCTCCATGCACAATTTCTCCACGAAACAATCCGGTTGGCATAACGCCAATGACTTCTCCGCCATTCTCCAGTGCTGCATCGGCCACCGCACCCATTAATCCCATGCACGACCCGCCATATACTAGGGAGAAACCGTTATCTGCAATTTGCTTGCCCAAGTTAATTGCCTGCTGTGTATAGTCCGGATGATTCCCGGGGTTGGAACCTGCAAAAACACATATACGTTTCAAAGGGCTTCACTCCTTCTTGTTGTCTATCTCATTAGTATATAACAAGAATGTCATTGCTATGTTACCCCTTTATATTGTCTGGAGACAAAAAAACCCGACCGTTTGCAGCCGGCCAGGTTCCCATGTTATTACACATCATTTAGAAGGGGTTGTTACATTTAATATAAAGGCCGAAGATTAAATCTATATGATCTTTACATGAAATGAATATTAAATATACAAGTCATATTAGCGTATGCCCCGTCTGGAACGCACCACAAACATATGCTTGTCCTTGCGAAGCAACCGCCCATCTGCAAGCTCGACCTGATCTTCATCATGACGAAGAATCGTGGTGGACAGGGCTACAATTTTGGCCCGCCGCCATATCATGACCTGTGACTTAAAATAGATGGCATTGTCAAACTGAATGGCCTTTTTCATCACATATCCGACCTTATGCACCTCAGAACGTGCTTTCTTCAGAGGAAGGCTCTCTTCAGGGAGAGGTCTAATCATTGCGATATTGTCGAACGACACCTTGATCCGTTTCGGTCCGATTCGTACACAATCTGCTTCTTCATCCCACTCTACCAGGGTCCCCTTCAGTGGCTCCCGTATTCCCGTTGCCCGATATACTGCTACTTTTCGTCCAACCCAATGCCGCAATGTCCTCACCTCCGCTTATCTAGTTTTCCGGTATAGTCCAATCAATCGGTTGAATACCTTTGGAGGTCAGGAAGTCGTTGGCTTTGGAGAATGGCCGACTGCCCAGAAAACCACGATGGGCGGCAAGTGGACTGGGATGTGTTGATTCCAGCACCAGATGTTTATCCCGGTTAATAAAGGCTCCTTTTTTCTGTGCATGACTGCCCCACAGCATGAACACCATCGGTTCCGAGCGTTCATTCAATGCACGAATCACCGCATCAGTGAACTTTTGCCAACCCAGCCCCTGATGAGAATTCGGCTGGCCCTCGCGTACCGTAAGTACATTGTTAAGCAGCAATACACCTTGTTCCGCCCAGTGAACCAAGTACCCGTGTCTCGGAATTGGCAATTCCAGATCTGCATGAAGTTCCTTATATATATTTAGCAGTGAAGGCGGAATGCGTACACCTGGCATGACCGAAAAACTTAATCCATGGGCCTGTCCAGCTCCGTGATATGGATCCTGACCCAGAATGACCGCTTTGACCTGATGATAGGGGGTCAGTTTGAGTGCGGAGAACAGATTTTCTTTGGATGGATATACCGTTTGTGTTTTGTATTCTCCCGCTAATGCATAACGTATATCGTTAAAATACTCCGATTCAATCTCTTCTCTAAGAACTGTGTCCCAATCGTTTTCAAACATATGTATGGGCTCCTTTCGCTGATGAAAACATACCCGTGCTGCCAGAAACCTCTGGCTGCCCCTGTGTTGAGCCTGATTCAAGGCTCTTAGACTATCCATCATTTTAACATACCTCCGGGCGGCAGGCCAGAAATGTGCTATAGGGTCATGTCTGCTCAGGCTCTGACTGGTATCCTCTGATTATTCTTTAAGCCATTTTCATGAGCTATAAACTAAAAAAAACGAGCCCCCAGATGGCTAAACCAACCGGGGACCCGTTTTATGTTCATGCATCCATTTTGCGAAAACCTATGCACTACTTCTGCATTTAGTACTTAATCAGATCCAGCGTTTCGTCGAACAGGAAGCCTTGCTCTTCGATCTTGCTTTCATTGCCGACAACGCAGCGATTTCCTTGTTCCAGGATTGCAGATACGAGGGCAGCCGAATCAACGATATGAGCTTCCGTTGTGCCCAGCACTTCATCACGCTCCTGTTGAAGATCTGCTTCGGTAACGTTGGACAAGTAGCACTCCAGTGAGAAGTTCCCTTCCGAATACGGTGTTCTCGGGGTATCCAGATCCTGGATGGCACCGATAATATACCGCGTCATTTCACGTTCATCCGCTCTGAAATTTCGCAAATACTGCGGAATGTCTTCATACACTTTGTACGTTTTCTCAAGGTTAGGGTCTCTGTACGAGGCCAGATAGCTGTCTCCATTCCGTCGGAAACCGCTCATGCAGCCGTAGGCACCACCCTTGGCCCGGATATTCGTCCACAGATAATCAAGAGACAGGATCCCCTGAAGAACCCGCAGCGAGCCTGTATACTGGAAGCCCTTGGTGAGGAAGTTGCCTGTCTGAACAACATATTGCACTTCCGAAGGTGACTTGAAGCCCTCATTATGATGAACCTCTTGGAATTCAGCATGCTCCTTCGCCACATCATGTGTATACAGCTTGGATTTCAGGTCAGACACCTGCTGCTCCAATCCTTCATACCCTTTCTCATCTGCGGTATAGCTGACAAGCAGCAGTTCAGGTCTGAAAATCATGCCTGTCAATTCTTGAAGACGAGTAGCAAGCTCTTCTTTTCTCTCATCATAGCTCGCCTGAAGCTCTTCAAGCCATTGGTAAAAGGCGATTCCGCTCACAGCTTCCCGGAAGGCAGCCACAGCTGAATGTTTGGCAGAGGATCTGCCCATCGCTGCCGAATGTCCACTGTTGATCAAGCTGCGCTGCAATTGTCCCTTCAGTTGGGAAATGATCTCATACAGGCGCTTCGAGTCGTCGAACCGGGAAGTCAGAATGATCTCTTGGATCATGTCAAACGCAAATCCCAGCTTGCTGTACAGAACTTTCGCTCCGAATTCGAAGTGAGCCCGGTACGCATTATACTGTTTTGCATCAGCACTCGCACCTACGCTTGCACTGATTCCGCCTGAGTGGATATGGATTTCATTGGATAACTCGTTGAACGAGAAATTCTTCGTATCCACATAACCGAGTACACTTTTCAGCAGACCGGCATAAGGCAGCAGATGCTGCGGTATCTCTTTGACATCAAATAATAGCTTCAGATAACCAATCCCGTTGGTGTATAGATTGTGATGCAGGATCGTTGTGCCTTCTACCGTCTTCAGGGTTTGGTACAGGGTGGATGCCTTGGGTTCGATATCTTCAATCGACAAGGTCGGAATAACCTGCTGTTGTTCTTTGGTCGAAGGCTCATTTTGATAATCCGCAAGCTCTTTCGTTTTTTGCACCAACTCTGCGATTTCGGTCTCATTCAGACTGGACTGATAGGATTTCAACCGGGTACGCAGCGCCTCTTCCTTCCGCTGATTCAGCCCTTTATCCGGAGTCACGGCAACAAATGAGGTATGTGTATTTTGCAGCAAATACTGCTCAATCAACTGCTCGAAGTATCCTTCATTCATTTTGGTTCGCAGCGTCGCAAATACGTCATTGGCCTCCAGGTGTGCAAATGGCGCCTGATCATCATAGAGCCAGCTCTGAAGGGTATAGAAGCCATAGATGAGCCCTTTCGGCATTCTTCCAAAATCGGCTTCACGATGGTTGAATTCATAGGAGTTAATTCCCGCAAGCAGCGCCTTGGGATCAATTCCTTCCTTCACCACACGCTGGAGCACTTCCTGCACTGTATCCAAAAATACCTGCTTGCTCTCCAGGTTACTCTTCTTCAAACCGATGGTCAGTACAGGCTGATACAAGCTGTCGTCATACGAGCCATAGACTTCTTTGGCAATCCCTTTATCCAGCAGCGCCTGCTTCAGAACAGCTCCCGGTGCACTCAAAAGTGCATACTGCAAAATCTGAAAAGCAATGTTCAGCTCCTGATCGTGTGTGGTTCCAATGACGGCATTATACGTCAGAAAGCTGTTATCCACTTCCGACTCGGTACTTCCCGCGGAATAGGTTTTGACCACATCAACCCGCTCGCTGAAGGCTTCCTGTACCCCAATCTCCGAGTCAGTCTCGATACGATCGTACTGGTTCAGATAGGTTTCATCCAGCCATTTCAACTTCTCTTCCATATCCATATCACCGTACAGGTATATGTAGCTGTTCGAAGGATGATAGTATTTCGTGTGGAAATCGAGCAAGCCCTGGTAGGTCAGATCTGTGATCTCATCCGGAATGCCCCCAGACTCGCAGGAATAGGTTGTATCCGGGAAAAGTGAATTCAGGACGGCTCTGCGTACAACTCGCTCCGGTGAGGAAAAGGCCCCCTTCATCTCGTTGTACACCACACCGTTATATGTCAATTCATCCTCGGGAGAGGCCAGATTGTAGTTCCAGCCCTCTTGCAGGAATATTTTCTCGTTCTCATAAATATTGGTGTTCAGTACCGCATCCAGATAAATATCCATCAAGTTGTGGAAGTCATGATCATTGCGGCTTGCGATCGGGTAGATTGTTTTGTCCGGGTACGTCATCGCATTCAGGAAGGTATTCAGTGAACCCTTCAACAGTTCCACAAAGGAATCCTTTGCAGGAAACTTTTTGGACCCGCACAGCACGGAATGCTCTAAAATATGAGGCACGCCCGTATTGTCACTTGGAGGTGTTCTGAAACCGATACTGAATACTTTATTGTCATCCTCGTTGGATAAAACGACGATTCGGGCACCTGATTTTTTGTGTTCAAGCAGGTAGCCATCTGATTTCAGTTCCTCCATCCTGCGTTCCTGTAAAACCTGGTAAGGCTGAAGTTGTTTCAACATATGCTGATCCTCCATCAAAAGAAATTTATTTTGCTTCCTTGAGTTCCGCAAGATAAAGGTAATTTATGCCTATGGATAGTATACACCATCGTTACATGTCTTCCTAACTTACAGGCTGAGGCAACTAGACGTCTTCTGATATGTATTATGTACAATTTCGGTTTATGAACCCGAAAGGCCCTGAAATTCAATTCCATGAGCTCAAAATGGGTATAAAAAAAGATCGCATCGACAGCTTGTTCAACAAGCGTCATGCGATCTTCTTCATAAGGATGCCGAGGACCGGGATCGAACCGGTACGGTAGTCACCTACCGCAGGATTTTAAGTCCTGTGCGTCTGCCAATTCCGCCACCCCGGCATATGTATGTATTACTTTATTACTTGAGGCGACAAGAAATATCTTACCATAGGATTGAACATTATGCAACATATAATTTATTTTTTTGTAAAAATACAACTACCATAAAAAAGTGAAAAGGCACTACCAGCATCAGCTGGCAGTGCCTAGAAAGTCCGAGTTGCGGTCCCGGACTTTCTATAAACCATCTATATTAAGGGAGGTGTGAGATCATAATACCGCCCCAACATTAAAGAAACCTAAAATCAGGCTTAAATTAAACTAAAAAGTTGCAAGAATCCTGTTCTATATATCTTCCCCCTTCACAATCGGTGCAATGTGGGCAGCATCTTCCTCACTGCATTCCACCACGATAAGAAAGTAATCCTGAAGAAGCCACTGCTCATAATACTGAGCATCCTCTTCAGCAATACCTGCTTCTGCCAGAGTAAGAACGAGATCATCCGTTTCTCCTCCAATTTCATTGCCAGCCAGTCGGCGAACCGCTTTGCCTGCAGAGATCGTCTGGTCCATACGTTTTCCCAATGCTGCGAGTACACCCTTGAAGACGCCGAATGCACCATCTGTACCAGCACCCTTCAACGGTTTGTCCAGACCTGCTTTTTCGCTGATCAAATCAAGATCCAAATGCTCCTTCGCCACAACTCCCATCGCTTCCGCTTCCAATCCTGCTTCCCTGAGCTTGTTAAGCATGATAATTGCTTCGTTCTCCGTTTGAACCAGTCCAACCAATAATTGTGTCATTCCGTTCCCTCCCTAATAGGACATGTTATAACCCAAAACGTTAATCCGTCCTGGCATCAAGGCTTTAAACAAAACTTATATTCCATAAGTCAATTCACCTAAACCTGAAGGATTTATTTCTTTTCTGGAAATCCATACCTAGTTCTGATAGACTAGATAAAGAAGCCAAATTAACCATTGAAATTATTGACATATTAAGCAACCATCTCATAACCAGGAGCAATGTCTTATGAAAAAAGAGGTAGAAATTGCCATTCGTCGTAATCAACAAATTGTAGTTCGCAACACCAGCGGTCAAACGGTGACCGGATTTCCCGAGCGTTCTGCTGACTCATCCATTCTTACCCTGCGTACGGTCCAGGGAAACCTTTGGATTCCTTTTGATGAGGTTGAGCAGATTACCCGCCTACTGAGTATCCGTTCCCATCATATGAAGGGCCTGCAGTTGAGTATTGCAGATCTATAGCTCTATAGCTGAATAAAACCAAAAACCAGACCCTCACGGGTCTGGTTTTTGGTTTGTTCTATGAGTTTGAATGTTCAAGCTACTTTACAACAAACTTCACCCTTGTTCCATCCGGATATGTACTCAGCTGATTACCAACCCATGAACCCGCTCCGCGGTTGTCCTTGGGCGTAATGTACTCGATATCTGCATTTAACCCGCCTTCAGCACACATGGCCATGGGCCACTCATCCCGATCCTTCCCTTTCTTCACGGGTACACCCTTGAGTGACAGGTCGCGATTGGCGTCTGCGCCCTCACGATCAATCGTGCATACATCCGAGTGCCCTGCCTTGATGGCGTCCTTGATATGCTTCGCCGTCTCCGGATACCGATCAGAGGGAAAGGTGATAGTGTGATCCACGCCCTGACTGCTCCCATTAAACGGGGATGGCAGATCCAGCGGCAATTCTCCCTCGAACCAGGCAAAGACAGCCAGAACCACCAGCGTTACCAGTGTAATAAACGATTTCTTAAGATTGCTCCAACCTTTGTTTTTCTTCTTCCTTGTGCGCTTCCTCTTCATGCTGTCTCCCCCGTTCCATCTTGCATTATACCAGAACGTTCGTTCGTGAAACAATACCAAAAAGACAGTCCGCATCACCCCGAACTGTCTTCTTCCCGTTTATTCTTATGAACCGCTTGTTATCCCACATGTGGGATAACAAGCTCCCGTAATAGTGGTAATGTCACATGGAAGTGCGTTCCCTGCCCTGGTACGCTCTCCACAGCAATGTCCCCGTGCATCAATTCAAGCAGTTCCTTACAGATGGTTAATCCCAGTCCACTGCCACCAAATCTGCGGGCATAAGATACATCTGTCTGGGTAAAAGCCTCAAATAACTGATGTAACTTCTCTTCAGGAATACCGATTCCCGTATCACTTACGGAGAACAACAAGGTAACGGAGTCCCCGTGTTGTTCCTTCACATCAAGCTGCAGTAACACTTCACCTTGCTCCGTGAACTTAATCGCATTGCTCAGCAGGTTATCCAGTACCTGACGTAGACGCAACGGATCTCCGACCAAAACGTCCGGTACCTGCATGTCGGCCTGGCAGCGCAATTGAACCTTCTTCTGTTCAGCCGCAGGCTCGTGCGTCCTAACGATCTGTTGAATGAGCTTAAGAGGCTGGAATTCAACCTGCTCCACTTGCATCTTACCGCGCCCCAGCTTCGCCATGTCGAGGCTGTTGTTCACAATATTCAGCAAAGCTTCACCAGACTGACGAGCAAGGTCCAAATATTCTTTTTGCTCCTCACTGATTTCACCCATGCTCGTTAACTCGATCATGCCCATAATTCCATTGAGCGGTGTGCGCAGTTCATGATTTAGTTTCCCGATAAACTCCAGGTGTCCCCTGCTGTTCATCTCCGCCATCCTGGCCGCCCTGCGAAGCTGTTCCTCGGCATATTTCCGTTCAGAAATGTCATATTGGATGCCAACAAAGAAGAGACACTGTCCTTCATCATCAAA
The DNA here is from genome assembly GCF_002276415.1 of Paenibacillus sp. 7523-1. Classification (NCBI taxonomy): domain Bacteria; kingdom Bacillati; phylum Bacillota; class Bacilli; order Caryophanales; family Paenibacillaceae; genus Paenibacillus; species Paenibacillus sp. 7523-1. The sequence goes on from NZ_NPBR01000010.1 coordinate 27,252, forward strand.
AATGGGATCAATGTTCAATTCATTCCAGAATTGTTGACCACTTTTGGTGTAATTTAAAATATCAATTTTAATGGACTCCTGCCGATTAAGCGCCTTACGAATTTTGCTTATAGTTTCGGGATTCGTGTCCCTGCCCTGAAGGAATCGGCAGTTCTGTCCAACCACTTCTTCGGAGGTATATCCTGTTAGAGCAGTGAACTGTTCATTGACATATATCAATGGTTGCTCTGGTAAAGTTGCATCGACCACAGTTACGGAAGATTTAAGCTTGGATATTAAAAACTCCCACTGAATGGGTATGGAGTGCTTATTTTGGATGCTCATGCTTCCCCTCCTGTTTTCTTGTGATCCGTTGCATCAAATGAATATATAATTAAAATGATAACAATTGGGTCTTGGATCAACCGAAATCAATATATTTAATTGTAACACAGTTATTCAAATGATGTGGTTTGTGGGTAAAATACGCTTAACTCACACCAATCCGTCAGGAGGAAAACATCATGAAATTTCTGTTGATTGTTATTATTGTTATTCTGGTATTGTATTTCTTCACAAGACGCAGACGTCGTTAATTCCATTTCGGGTCATGCAAACAAGGAAGGAAGATTGGGCATGAGAACCCTCTTTTTTATTTTCATGACACTTTGCATTATCAATCTCTGTTTTCCCAAATTCGGATGGTATCTCCGTTATGGATGGATTTCCAGAGGAGAGTCCGAACCCAGTAAGCCTTATATGACGTTCACCCGCTTGACCAGTTTGGTGATGCTGATTATTGCTTTTACACTTGCATCAGCATGAAGAGCATATACTTATGAAGCAGTTGTCCATCTGGATCACTGCTTTTTGGGCTATCAATGAACAAAAAATGATAATTTTATTTGTGGTGCATTGCCCTCCGTCCCTTTACTATTAGTATTGTTATTCAGCGAGTACTGAATATATATGAACCTAGAAAGGGCATCTATGCATGAACATCATTTTCTACCCATACTGGGCTGCGAAGACACTCCTATCCTTTATTCATGTATTATATATCATGGTTATCACTTTACTGGTCTATGAACAGACCGGATCGGTGCTCTATGCCGCCCTATTTCCTTTCATTCAGATGACAGCACGAATTGCAGCCGCCTTAAGTTCTTCCTGGCTTGTGGGACGTTTCTCTGTGGCCAAACTGCTTATCGGCATTCCCGCAGCAAAGACGCTAACACTCACCGGCATTGCCATATCACTTACTTACCTGACTTTACATATCCCTGTCTTACTGGCCGTTATCACCGTTCTTTCCTTTCTGGAGGGCTGGGAGTCGCTGGTGCTTGACACCATCATCCCCCGCCTTGCTGTACAAGACGAAGAACTCGTAAAAACAAAACGCCTGCTATCCTTCTCCAGCCAGACCGCAACCATTGTTGGATATGCGATAGCCGGTTTGGTTGTCAGTCACTGGGGAGCTTCAACGACATTCTGGGCGGCTTCAGCCATGTTATGGGCCAGCTTGACGCTTATGATCGCCATCAGTTTACTCTTGGATGACACTGCCAAAAAAGATGACCTCAGACATCTTGAACGTCCTAATCGAAATGTCCTCCGGGAAGGTCTGCTATTGACTGGAGCCTTCGGTGTGTCTGCCCTCTTGTTTGGATGGGTTGCGGATGAGTCGGGAATCTGGCTGGTCTATCTCATCGGAGGAGCCGTGCTAATTCTTTCATCTATGTTTTCTTCCGGATTCATTCAAGCACGCCGGCAGCACAGCTCGATCCGAGCATAGGCATTTTTGAATAAAATAAAAGACGAGCAGATCCCTGCTCGTCCCAGGCTGTTCCGAACATTGGTGGAACAGCCTATTTTTAAAAAAACATATGCATGGTCGAATCATTATCTAATCTAATGGGTAATCGGTTAGCGGCTTGCCTTGCTTATAATATAAAGTCGGTGACAGGATGTTGAAGAAAATATGAGCATCAGAAAGGCCTTCGTCTGCCAGAATACCATGGATGGAAGATGCAATGCGATTGTGAATTTCCTGATCACGCTGGAACATCAGGATTTCAATCGAAGCGGGAGATGGGGTGAGAGCTTGTACATCATAACGCTCTGCCTTCAGTCTTTCTCGTGGAATATTACAAATGAGAGCCATCTGCTCCGTAATCCGGGGGACAGTTTCCTCCAATTGGTGACCTGTGAATCCTCTAAAGCGAATAAACGGCATTACGATCCCTTCAATCTTTAAATTTAGTCTCTTATGTGATTTTAAGCACATTGTTTTCGCTTGTCAAATGCAAGGCACGCTGATATTGCTAACTTCTCTTATCACAGAGGAAAGGCCCCGCTGAGATCTCAGCAGAGCCCTGAATGATCCTTCCGTTCCGTTAACAGGTACGAATTAACACCAGAACGATTTCGTGATGATAACGAGCAGAATGAAGAGTACCAGAATCGCCGCAGTAGAAGTACACATTCCGTATCCTACTCCACCAACATTGTTACAACCGTATCCAACTTGACTCATTTGATTGGCCTCCTTTGAATTTCAAGGTATGCCATAACATATGCCATATCAGCTCGATTGACCGGGCATATCCCCAATCTGCTACGCCCAATCCAAATTAACTATTCCAGGCAAAATACACTGATATTCAAGTCAGCTGCCATCCAGTCCTGCCCTGTCCCCACTGACTTCAGGTCAATGATTCGGGTCCGGGTATCGTTTCTCGATTCGAGCAAAATATCGCCACTTGGAGCGATGCAGTAGGCAATTGGAATACTGATGTCTGAGTCCCTATAAGCTCCATCAGCATGGCTTGTCCCCATGATCACACACTTCTCCGCAATCGCAATCAGCCTTGCCTCCTCGAGCCATTCCGCATATTGCTCCTCACTGAACATCCCAACACCGATAGAATGCATGACCAGATGAATCTGCCCATCAAATTCCTTACAAAAACCCTGCCGTACCAATTCGTCACACAACAAAGTACTGATTAACCAGCCAGCTTCCTCAACCGTAGTGGCAGGTGTATATTTAGCCTTTTCTAGCACGATGTCTCCAGCCTTATTCATGATGATGGCTCGATCCTTGGGTTTCTCATCCAATCTGCGGTGCCCGGACACAATCATCGTTTCATACTTCGCAGCCAACCTTCGTGCCTCTTCTACATTCTGATTCAGATAACCCTCTGGATACAGCACAATATCCACATCAGGGTTGGATCTAAGTTCCCTTTCCAATTGGTTAAGGGATGGCTCCAGTTTCGGTTGTCCAATCAGGATTTTCATTTCATGTGTCCCCCATTCATGAATAAGAGAATAACGATCAACCTTCCAAACTTTGAAGCAGCGAACGTGCTTCTTCATGATCAGGTTCCATCACAAGTACTTCTCGGGTGTAACTCAAGGCTTCGTTTTCGAGCTCCAGCTCATAACAGCACACGGCCAAATCGTATAATACTGCCGAACTGCGCTTCACTCCATCTGCTTCCAGAGCAAGTTCAAGAAAATGTTTGGCGTCCTCATACAACCCCATTTCATTCAATAATTGCCCTGCTAGAAATGCAATATCCCCCATCTGGTCCATTGTGTAATAGGAGGACCACATGCTCTGAATTCCATGCTGGATATCCAACATCTCTTCGTCACTTGCTTCAGGAAGGAGATCAGATATTCTCTGGGCACTATGTATCAAAAATTCGGCATCATACCTGCCCAAACGCCAAAAGGGCAACAGCTGCTTAAGTTCCATTCTGCTTAGCTGATGGTCGAACCATTCTTTTATACTGAAGAAGTCGTCTGGTCCAAAACGCTCAATCTCTCGCAGATAGGCCAGTCTTATATTTACGTAGCTTATTGGCTCTTCTACCATCAGCATACATCCGATATTCAGATCTTTGTAATGATGTGATGTAAAACGAACATAAGCTCCGCGCTGCTCAAAAACATGTTGAATTGCATGATAGTTCGCAGTTAATGAAAAGCTGCCATGAAGAACAAACTCTGGCGGCTCTGCAAACTTCCAATGATCCAGTCGATGATCCCCTTTATCAGCTGTAATAAGCACAAACCCGGATTGAGATAAAGTCTCCAGCCGTTCCAGGCAAGCGAGTCCAGCGGCCGGGAACAAAATATGGGAGTCTTCCAGTTCTTCCTGGTATAGTGATATGAGATCGCGATACGGAAAGTCCGGTTTACTGTACTCCGGTGCCGGACGATACGCATAACTCAGCTCCATGTTTTTCAACATTTCATTAGGCTGAAGGTTCGTGGAAACGTCGGCATTCGATATCGTAACATCACATTCAAAGATCTGCCCTTCACCAACATATATCAATTCTTGGGGAATACTATCAAAGAAGTAGTTGGCAATAATCAGTATTGGCTGACCCAGCTCACCCGGGCGAATAACCGTACCCGCTTCCGTCAAATTTAATTCCGTGTCCTGCATGGCATCAAATTGCGCAAAATCAAGCAAACCCTGTTGGATCAGTGGTTGCATGGACGGATGATTCCTCCACCCCGTAACATTGTCAGCAGCAAGATCAGTCATTACATAACGAAAGGATGGCAGCGTTATTGCAGCATAGTCCCTGAGCTCGCATAGTTTGGTCACAATTTGAAAAGCCAAGCGTCCTACGCCAGCACCTAACTCCAGAATGGTTACCGTCTCTGATGTCTGTCCCTTGGCAGCCAAGTCTTGAAGGAAGCCAAAGATCATTTCCGCGTATGCAGTCGCAATCATGGGATTGCTTGTAATGTATTGCGGAACCTGATTATCCGTCCAGGCCTGCAGCCCTTGCTGCTCATAATACGCTCGCTGCCATTCCCATACCGGAGCCTCACTGAAACGGAAGCGCTGTCCATCATTTTCAATCATGTCATCTAAAACCCGCTTTCTGTCCATAAATTCATTGATTTTCATTATATCATAAGCCTGACACAACCCAAGAATTTCAGTACTCCCCCAATGATAAAAAAAGCCTACCTTATTAGGCAGGCAGTGATGACCCCAAGCTTCTTCAGTCTCAGTCATCGTATAAAAGCTCTATTGAACTTCAAGCAAGCAGGTACGCGATTAGTCGGAGTACAACGCTCCATCAAAGTTCTCAGGACCTACACGAATGGTACCCAGCAAGTTCGAGCTGATAAAAGCGGTGTACGTCAGTTGCGGAAGAACTGGCGGGTTGTAATCATCCGCGGAGAACGTAATAACCTGAGGTGCCAAAACGCTCAAGTTGAACGTGGACGTTGCGGAGTAAACAATCGGATCCGTTGGAGCGGTACCGCGTACAACCGTAATCGTGATTCCGACGAGTGCCAATGGAAGCTGTATGGATACCGTCCCTTTCATCTGCACACGCGGATTCGCTCCCATGCCAGCCGTCGTTATCAAACCAATCTGTCCAAACAATTGCGGCGTATTTACCACAAGAATAGGAACAGCAATGGAGTTAGCCAAGCTGGCATTCTGCGAGGTTCTCGCATCAATAAATTGACTCATGAAATCTACCTCCTATGGTTGGAATAGGATAGTATATGCGAGATGCTAGAGATGGCATGGACAGACAAGGATACCCGAAAAAAAAGGCACCTCATCATGTACTGCTTCCAACTGGATTAGACCCGCATTTGAAACTGTTCAGGAGGATCTTCCATGATCGTTTTGAGCGAGGATCAGACAGCCGTCCGGCTCATCTAATTTTTACCGTGTTTAATCCCTCAATAGTATGATTAAATATGGTAATGACAGTTTAGGAGGTGACTCGAGTATGTGCGGCAGATTTACCATAACGGACCCTTTAGAGGAATTAATGGACAGGTACATGGCTTCCATAAGTGATGACTACGAATATCAACCCAATTATAATGCTGCACCCATGCAGCATATCCCAGCCATCATTGGAAGCACCCAAGGAAACCGTTTGGGTTCCCTCCGCTGGGGCCTTGTACCTACGTGGGCCAAAGATGACAAGATTGGAAATAAGATGATCAACGCACGGGCAGAGACATTGGACACGAAGCCCTCATTTAAACGCCTCATCAGCTCCAAACGCTGTATTATTCCTACGAATGGCTTTTATGAGTGGAAGAAGGAAGGGACCCATAATCAGCCTCTCCGTATTCTGCTGAAGGACGAACAGATCTTCTCGCTCGCTGGATTATACGACACTTGGGCAGATTCCGAAGGAAACAAATTGAGTACATGCACCATTATTACTACTGAACCAAACGAACTGATGGCAGACATACACAATCGGATGCCGGTTATTTTGCGTCCACAGGATGAAGAAGAATGGCTGGATCGAAACCTTAACGACGTTCCTTCCCTGCTCGCGCTTCTGAAACCGTATAAGGCTTCTGAAATGAGGGCCTATAAGGTGTCCAGAGATGTGGGGAATGTCAAAAACAATTCGGAAGAACTGTTGAAGGAAGTTGACTAGCAATAGCCACCCTTTTCTATAAGTTAATCGCCACATGAAAAACAATACTTGCAAAACAGGACAGAAAAAAACCCTTGCTGCGCAAGGGTTTTAAGAGAATGGGCCCTGAGGGACTCGAACCCCCGACCAATCGGTTATGAGCCGACCGCTCTAACCAACTGAGCTAAGGGCCCTAGACATAATGTATAACGTGCAGATGATGGCTGTGAATCATCCAAGCGAAACTAAATTGCGGGGGCAGGATTTGAACCTGCGGCCTTCGGGTTATGAGCCCGACGAGCTACCGGGCTGCTCCACCCCGCGTCAGTAAAATATTAAAACAGCGACTTAATTAATATACACTATCCCACCCTAATAAGTCAAGGGGTAATGTCAGGGAATAAACCGAACGCCATATCTTCCTCTTTTTGAACGATATACTTCCACTTCTGCTGGCTCATTATGACCGTAAATCCACCCGTCCTGCTCCATGCGTTTGGCAAGACACCCTGCCTGAAATTTAGTTGCATATAGCTTGCTGAAATATACCCAGCGCATCCTTCTCTTCCTTTCCGGAGTTATAATTCATCTCTGCTGGTTGTAGAATACCCCATTTCCCAAAAAAATAGCCGCCAGAGGTTAAAAACTCCAGCGACTATTTTGTACTATGCCAGTATTAAACCCCTCTACTTCCTTGTAAAGGCTTAAAACGTGGCCTTGGGATCCTTTTTTAATTTCTCTAACATTTCATTACCTTTGGCTGCCCACTCACCAAGTGCTTCTTTTGGTGTCTTCTTGTTCTCAAGCACCTGAGTGAAGTATTCCATGCCTTTCTCGCTCACTTGCCAGAGGCTCGGCATTTTTTGGTACAGATTATCCAAATTGGTATTGGTAGGAGGCACAGGCTTCAACGTATAGAACGCCTGGATATTGTAATCCAAACCGTCCTTCGGTTTAATGAAGCTTTTGCGGGATACCATCTCGTAGCTGCTGCGTGCCTTAATCTTAGCCCAATCTTCACTGTTCATATATTTGATCAGTTCCCAGGCATCATCCGGATTTTGAGCTGAACTATTAATTGCCATCAGGCTGCTGAGATAGATATTACCTCCAATTTCAGGTGCTTCCGGATGCACCGGAGGTGTTACCACGTCCCAGTCCACCTTGGTGAAGCCTTCCATTTTATCTGCATTTTTGTTTGCGTCAATTAATTGGTTGATGTAGCTGTAATCCCCAATAACCATAGCAGCCTTGCTGCTCAGGAACAGATCACCTTGAAGCGGGTTATAACGTCCGTTCGGATCCTGATCCTGAGGTTCGTCTCCTTTAGGGATCACTTTATCGATAGCAAGCTTGCTGATCGTACTCCATACTTTCTCCCATTGCGGCGAATCTACGGTCATTTTCTCTGCTTTGTCATCAAAGATCTTCAATTGCAGAGCATTGTAATATTGCTGCATGGTGTAGTACGGCGAACCACCTTGGTACGTAGAGAATGAAAACCCGAATTCGTGATCTTTTCCTTCACCTTTGGTCAGACGTGTTGCCAGGTTGAAAATATCATCCCACGTCATGTTATCAGTAGGTGGCTCTACGCCTGCTTTTTGGAACATTGCCTTGTTATAAAACAGCGCGGAGGAGGAGAAGGTCGGTGTCAGCGCATAGATGCTCTGATCTCCCAGATCCTTGATGCCTTCAATAACACTTGGTACAATATCGCTGGTATCGAATTTATCCTCCTGGATCAGTGGGTCCAGCTGTTTCACCATATTCTCCTGGATGAGTGATTTAATCGTAGCCGTGTCAGCCACAACGACATCCACTGGATTATCGCCAGTCATGATTTTCTTCATGTTTTCCAGGCTATCCGGCATTTCCTGCTGTTCTTCCTGAGTACCATAGCCATACATGCTGCCCTGATCTACTGCAGCCACCACTTCAATCGTTACATTCGGATGTGTCAGTTCAAATGCATCTGTAAACTGCTGACGGAAATAGCTGTCATCCTGGCTCCCCCATAATGTAGCAACACGCAATACACGCTGCTCTGTATCCTTGGCCTCACTAGCTGTACAACCCGCAATCAGCGGCAATGCCAGACTGGCTGTAGCCAGCACAGCAAGCACTCGTTTTCCCCAAAACCTGTTCTTCATCTCCCAATTCCCCCTCAATTTTATCTTGGTGGTGTAATCACAATACGCTCACCGTCAAATTCCAATGTTGCCCTGTTGTCAATGGCCAAGGCCTCCAAATACTCTTTGGGTACCTGAAGGCGTCCCGCCCGGTCAATGATGACAAAGGCTTCATGAATATCCGGTGCTCCCGATTCCGATAATCCATGTTCATCATCCAGGTTCGGATTCCGTTTCACAAACTCGGTGCTCGTCAAGCCATCACGTATCGCTACAATACGGTCCACCTTGCCGGCAAGCGTCAGATCATGGGTAACAATAACGATCGTGACGCCCAGTTCCTTGTTCATTTTGCGAAAAATGTTCATGATCGTATCACAAGTCTCGGAATCGACCGAGCCTGTTGGTTCATCGGCAAGCAGAATCTTGGGACGATTGGAGAGCGAGATGGCTATAGCCACCCGCTGCTGCTCCCCTCCGGATAATTGATGCAGCTTGTTGTGCATCCGATCCTTCAGACCAACCCATTCCAGCAGCTGCATCGCGTATGCGCGATCCCGCTTGCCGCCAAGAATCATGGGTGTTTCCACATTCTCCAGTGCCGTTAGGTAAGGCAGCAGGTTACGTCCATTGTTTTGCCAGATGAAACCTACGGTATGTCGTTTGTATTCTACTAGCTGGGCGTCTGTCATTTTCAGCAAATCCCAGTCTCCAACAACCGCAGTACCAGCCGTTGGACGGTCCAATCCACCCAGAATGTTGAGTAATGTGGATTTACCGCTGCCGCTGTTGCCGATGATCGCCATCATTTCACCTTGATTGACAGTCAGGTTGAGACCTTGAAGGGCAACGACTTCCACATCGCTGGATTTAAAAATTTTCACGAGTCCTTCGCATTGGATCACGTTTACCTCTCCTCTCCCATTTTGACCGCTTGGTGAACCCGCAATCTGCGAATCTGCCACAGCAGCATCGTTGCTCCCACAATCAGCATGACCACAGTTACGCCGTACAGCTGCAGCATATCTTGTTGTTCAAATACAATGCGGAACGGGGGTACCTGTGCAGATACATTATCTGTCGTTTGCAAGAATGGCAGGAACAGACGACTGGATACCTGACCGATTCCGATGCCGAGCAGAATGGAAAGACCTGCCGTGAAAACTTGTTCCAGGAGCAGCATTCCGCTCAGCTGTGCACGTGATAATCCCATGGCTCTTAATACACCGAACTGGACAACACGGCCTGACAGGTTAAAGAACCAATACAGGATGTACCCAATCAGGGATATGATGACCGAGACCAGGAAGCCCAGACTCAGGATCCCGAACACACCGCCACGTGACGGATGTTTGCCCTGGGATACTAATTCTGTACGTACATCGCGTACGGAGGACAGCTCAATACCCTCTGCTGCCAGCTTCTCCATTAATGGAGCCACCTTGGCATCAGGTTCCATTTTCAGCCAGACCTCGTACGGAATCAGCGGCACCTGATCATAGATATAGTCCAGATTGGCCACGAAGAATGGCGTCTGGTCCGGATACTGTGCAGGCCAGTATGGGATAATGCCGAAAACCACGAATTCAATGGCCTGGCCCTGAACGCCAATAGAGAGCAGATCTCCAGTTTTGAGCTTGAACTTATCCGCAAATTTGGATGAGATCAACACAGCCCCTTCATACTTGCCTAACAGATCAAGATACTTATATGGATGTGCCGGGAACAGGTCGTTACGGAACCAAGCCACCTGAGCAAAGTCCACATTATCAATCCCGACCAGCATGCCCTGGCCGCCGGATTTGCCGGATACAATGATATTCCCTTTCGTCTGCAGCACTCTCGCTGCATGTTCCACACCGTCCAGTCTGCGGAATACTTCAAATGGAGGTTCGGAGTAAATGACTTTGGATGGTTGTGAGTTTCCACCGCCCCCACCTGGAGCACCTCCACCGCCATTGCCGCCTCCGGCAGCACCACCGCCGCCAGAACCTCCGCCACCGTTTCCACCACCTTGCTGACCTCCGCCTGAACCACCGTTCTGACCGGAACCGCCAGGCTTAACCTCAGGTGTTCCTTCCCATACCGTTTGCATAATGACGTCAGAACCGTATCGGTATAATGTACGCTCAGTGGAGTTCAGATCAATGGTCCGAGCTGCAGCCGAGTTGTACACACCAAGCCCGAGTGTCAAAACCAGCAGGATCATCAACGGGTAATAAGACGATGATGACCGCGATAGCTGTGTCAGGGTCAAGTAAAGTGGAACCGGCAGGAACTTGCGCCCAATCCACTGAATGAGCTTCAGAATCCATGGGAACAACCTCAGGAAGAACAGACCCAAGGCAAAGATCGCAAGCGCAGGTACAAAGAATAGAAACGGCTGTACCTGCAGCTGATCTGTCGTCATCCCTGTCTGGAACGTCAGCATCTGACGTTCATAGAACAGGTAGTATCCATATCCCGCAAGACCCAGCAGCAGGATATCGAGGAACCAACGCTGCCATATGGGAGCACGATCTGTACGTGCCTGGCGTCGCTTGGCCGAAACAATCGTCGCTCGTGCATAGGTTATTGCCGGAATAAGTGAAGCAATAATGGCTACGAGTACGGCGACAAGGCCCAGCAGGATAGCTTCCTTGGACACACCGATTGGAATCGACTTGCGATCCACGAACGACAGGAACCCACTGGCTGATCCGATGCTTTTTGCCATAAACCAGCCAAGCATTGGACCAATCACGAGCGCGATTGCCCCCAGAAAGATACCCTCCAGCAGGTATAGGGAGAAAATCTGCCGTGCTGAAGCGCCGCGGCTTCGCAGTACCGCAATGTCACTTTCCTGCTTCTGCAGGGACTGTCTGGCATTCATTGCAATAAAATAAAAAACCATCGCAATCATCGGTGCTGCCAGTGTAAACAGCATTGTCTGCAGCTGCAGACTCTGACTGCGGAATTGCTTCAACAGATCACCAAAGGTGATATCCACCTTCGTATCCTTGAGCCGCTGGTACAGATCAATATCCAAACGTTCCAGCATGGATGTCAGACCCGGCAGCTGACTGGTTTGGATTTCCTTCAGATCAAACGCATAATACCAGCGCGAATTCTGAAGAGGAATTCCTTTTTCCTTCAGCAGTACATCATTGAGCACGGACTCATCCACATACAGTCCATTCATCATGCCATCGAATCCCTGAACCCAATACGGACTATTCAGATCATCCGCCTTGAAGGAACCTGTGATTTTGACACGCAAGGTGATATCAAGCCCGCTGTACACGGGGTATTCCAGAATATCACCGACGTGCAGATCGTTCCGGTACATGCCTTCCTCCAGCATAACCGCTTCAACAATGTCGTCCTTCACTTGATTGCCTGGCTTCACGCCGGCAGTATAATTCACCTCTGCATCCAGCCCGCTCATCGTTCCGAGCGTCATGCTCCGTACCCGGCTGGCATCCACCTTGGTGGGATCCTCCGGATTCACCTCGGTGCTCCGAATGGATCTGGAATTTACATACGTATGAAATGGAAAACCAATATCGCGAGGCACATCCTCCCGAATATAGCGATCCACTTCTTCTAATCCGCGCGTGTCTGTCTTAACCCCGCCTGGAGCCTGATAACTCATAAGCAACGAACCTGCAGGCAGCCCCTCACTGTTATCCTGCAGGGTCTGTGCCACCACCCGTTTCAGTGCACCGTCGGCATACATCGGTATACTGACAGTGAATGCTACCGCCACAATCAGTCCGATCAGTGTACTGAATGTCATCCAGCGGGTGTTCCACATTTTCCGGAACAACAGTCTGAGCAATGGCAGCCCCATTAGCGGCCCACCACTTTCTGTCCAACCGTCAGACCCTTCAGAATTTCAACATCCGTGGATGTCTGCTGCCCCACTTCAACGTCCACTTCGCGCTTGCTGCCATCACTTTCAACGACCTGCACGTATGTTCTTGAACCGATGGAGCGCAGCGCCGATACAGGAATGACTATGGCATCCTCCGTACGCTGGGTCACAATGGATACTGTCAGAGGGGTTCCGCGTTCCACACCCTTGGGCATTTTCGTCAGGGAGACGATAACATACTGGTCGAGGGTTTCTTTGACTGGCGGGGTGCCACCTTCGCCTGAACCTCCACCGTTTCCACTTCCACTTCCAGCAGCCTCAGCAACAGGCATCACTTTAACTCTGCCGGCTACCTTACCCGCTCCATTGATGTCGACATCCGCCTTCATGCCAGCCGAGAATTTCTCCAGATCTTCCTTGGCAAATGTAGCTGCGACAACCAGATTTGACGTATCCGCAATCGTTGCAATCGGATCATAGGCTTTGACTGCTGCACCTTTCTCCACCTGAACCGCAATAATCGTTCCTCCGAACGGAGCGGTCAGCGTTGCTTTACCTAACTGCTCCTCCAGATCAGCCAGCTCCTGGCGCAGTTCTTCAAATGCAATGGTTGCCTCTTCGAACTCCACCGGATCCATCTCATCTCGTTTACGAAGCGTTTCCTTCATTTGTACTTCCGATTTGCGAATCTGCAGCTTTTTGGCCCGAATTTCCTTCTCAACACTCTCCACGTCGAGCTCTGCGAGGAGCTGGCCTTTCTTCACTTTATCCCCCGGTTTCACGTTCAGTTCCTTGATGTGCATACCGTCCAGCGTGAAATACACCTTCTCTTCCCGCTGACTCATCATTTTACCGCTGCCGCTAACCTTTTTTTCCAACGTTTCTGTCCGGACTTCATATTCCGGCTTTTTGGAAATCGTAGGCGGCGTGATTGGTGGAAGCACTTCTTCCTCTGTTTCTGCCGGCAGCAAAGAGCAGCCTGACATCGTTGCAGCTATGATTGCACCAATTACAATCAGCGCTGCACGTTTCCCCCTTTTCGGAGCGGCCTCTTTACTTGATAAATCTGCCGTCCGCCATTTCATAAACATGGTCCGCAACCTCCAAAATCGTAGGATCGTGTGTAGTCATACATATGGTTACTTGTTCTACTTCAATAATATTGCGAAATACGGACATAACCTGTGCTCCCATCTTGGAATCCAGCTCAGCTGTCGGCTCATCCGCAAGCAGCAATCTGGGTCTATGCGCAATGGCCTTGGCGATCGCGACCCGCTGCTGCTCCCCCCCGGACATTTCGAACGGTCGGTGCTTCACCCGTTTGGACAGTCCGACCAGATCCAGACAATGGCCAACCCGGTCCTTCCATTCCGAGCGAGGTATATCTGCCATCCGCAATGACAGCTCTACATTTTCCCATGCCGACAGCAAGGGCATCAGTGCATAAGCCTGAAAAATAAAACCGATTTCCTTACGCCGCAGAGAGGTCCGCTTCCGGTCACCCCAATCCTGCAAAGGCTGTCCGGAAAATAAAATGTCCCCACTGGAAGGCTGATCCAGTCCGCCCAGCATATTGAGCAGTGTCGTTTTGCCCGAGCCTGATCGTCCTTTCAGCATAACCAGCTGCTGCGGGTTGACTTCCATGTCGATGCCCTTGAGTACATGGATAATCCGGCTGCCTGTCTGAAAGCTCCGATGTACATTACGAACTTCCAGCACAGGTCCGTCGTACGGAGGCAGCAAACTGGCTTTTGCCTTGGGCTGGGACTTCGCTTCAGGTTCGGCAGCGGCAACGGCTACCTCATCCTGGTTCATTCCATCACTTATGGATTGCGAGTCGATGGAAGGACTATCGGGGTCACTTATGTATGCCGAGGCTTCCTGCACGGCGGTGTTCTGCTGCTCCGTGTGCCCTTTTGCATGCTTCTCGCCTGACTGGCTTTTGGCAGATTTCATCCTGGAAAATAATTTCTTCATGCCAGCAATCACGCTCATCCTTTCTTAACATCCCAATCATTTCATTAAGGGTACTAAAATTAGAAATCTATTCCATACTACACTGCATTATAAACGACCGATCCCAACTAAAAGTTACAAGCTTTTTACAACGTAGCCGGGAAAAAGTTAATATTTTGATGAACAAACGAAAAAAGCACCCCTGAGTGCGGGATGCTTCTTGCCAAATCTATGAATTTGCCTCTATAGCGCCAATCATTACAATTTTGATACTGTTCGTAAGTCAAACAGCACAAGATGCACAGATGATATTATTTACCAAATGAAGAAGGATCTTCACGCCAGGATTTGAGCAGCTCGAAATCACTCTCCTGGATGGTTCCCTGAGCCAAAGCCACGTCCATTAGGGCCGTATAGTTGGAGAGGGTTTGCAGCTGAATGCCGGCTTCTTCAAATGCTTTTACCCCTTTATCCAGCTGATAGCTGAAAATCGCCAGCACGGCGAGAGGTGTTGCCCCTGCTGCACGCACTGCTTCTGCTGCTTTGATTGAACTACCTCCGGTAGAAATCAGGTCCTCGATTACAACTACCTTTTGGCCTTCGGTAATGATGCCTTCAATCAGGTTTTCCTTACCATGTCCTTTCGCTTTGTCACGAATGTAGGCCATTGGCAGATTCAGCTTCTGAGCTACCCATGCTGCATGCGGAATACCTGCGGTTGCTGTACCTGCAATGACTTCTGCATCCGGGTACTGTTCATGAATAATGGCAGCGAAGGCTTCGGCAATGTCATTGCGGATCTCTGGATAGGACATCGTCAGACGGTTGTCACAATAGATCGGGGACTTGATCCCCGACGTCCAGGTAAAAGGCTGCTGCGGGCGCAGTGCCACGGCGTTAATCTTCAGAAGTTGGGAAGCAATATGGTTAGGAATCTCATTCAGTGCGATCATGCGTTCAACATCTCCTTCAAAATGGTTTCTGCTGCTTCACGTGGATTGGGCGCGCCTGTAATCGGTCTACCTACAACAATGTAATGGCTGCCTCTAGCGATGGCTTCCCCTGGCGTGAGGACACGTGTCTGGTCACCAAGACCACTGCCTGCCGGCCGAATTCCCGGGGTAACGGTGTGAAAATCACTGCCGCATGCTGCCCGGATTGCCGGCACCTCAAGTGGAGAAGCCACAACGCCATCCAGGCCTGCTTCATGAGCCAGTCCAGCATAACGAACCACTGCCGCTTCCACACTTCCCTCAATGCCAATTTCGCTGTTCATTGTTTCCTGACTTGTACTGGTAAGCTGGGTAACTGCGATGATTTCCGGCCTTCTCAGAGAAGAATCTGCAGCCAGCGCTGCTTCCGCTCCTTCGCGTGCAGCACGCATCATGCTTGTACCGCCTGCTGCATGTACGTTGAACATGTCTACACCAAGGCGGGTGATACTCTCGGCACCACCACGAACGGTATTGGGGATATCGTGCATCTTCACATCGAGAAACACCGAGTACCCTTTCGCTTTCAGCTCCCGGATAAAGTCCGGACCTGCTGCGTAGAACAGCTGCATTCCTACCTTCAAATAACATGGAATGCCTTCAAGTGCCTGTACCAGTGCTTGCGCTTGTTCCGCATCAGGATAATCGAGTGCGACCATTAAACGGCCAGCCATTTCGTTGAAATTAGGGTGATTCATCCAGTCCGCTCCTTCCACATGCTTGTTTTTTCCGTTTTTTGCCCGATATAAAGGACATCCCGTCAGCCCAAGGGCTGACTGATGTCCTTCATCAGAGATTACTTATTCAACAAAGGCCGGCATGGCTTCGGAGGAGAAATTGATCGTTTCCAGCATTCTCAGCAGGGCACGAATCGTATCCAGTGAAGTCATACATACAATGCCATTCTCTACCGCTTCACGACGAATCCGGAACCCGTCACGCTGCGGCGTTTTACCTTTGGTCAGTGTGTTGAAAACGAAGTTCGCTTCCCCGCTGCGGATCATATCAAGGATATTTGGCGAACCTTCGCTCAGTTTTTTCACCGTCGTTACCGGAATGTTTGCCGCCTCAAGCGCAGCTGCCGTACCTCCGGTAGCCATGATTTTGTAACCAAGTCGGTAGAATCCTTCAAGCAATGGTACCGCTTCGTCCTTGTCTTTATCGGCAACAGTAACCACGATCGCTCCGGTAGCCGGAATTTTCATGCCTGCTCCGATGAGACCTTTGAACAATGCTTTGGCGTAATTCGGGTCACGTCCCATAACTTCGCCTGTGGATTTCATCTCTGGTCCAAGGGTCGGCTCTACACGGCGCAGCTTCGCGAAGGAGAATACCGGTACCTTAACCGAAACATGATCCGACTCAGGCCACAGACCGTCCACATAACCCAGGTCTTTCAGCTTCACACCCAATATGGCCTGTGTTGCCAGATTTGCCATTGGAATGTTCGTTACTTTGCTCAGGAAAGGTACTGTACGGGATGAACGCGGGTTCACCTCGATGACATACACTTGGCCATCATGGATAACGAACTGGATGTTGACGAGACCAATCGTTTTGAGTTCTTTTGCAATTTTGATTGTGATTTCGACGATTTTTTCTTTCAAATCCTGGGACAGGTGCTGTGGCGGATATACCGCGATGGAATCACCAGAGTGGACCCCTGCGCGTTCGATATGCTCCATGATGCCAGGAACCAGTACCGTTTCACCATCACAGATGGCGTCTACCTCAACCTCTTTACCCAGCATGTAACGGTCGATCAGTACCGGGTGCTCCGGATTGATTTTAACCGCCTGTTCCATATATGTCAGCAATTCCGCATCGGAGTAGACAATCTCCATGGCGCGACCGCCGAGTACATAGGAAGGACGAACCAGTACAGGGTAACCCAGGCTTTGTGCCGTCTCTACCGCATCATCTACGGATATGACTGTTTTGCCTTTCGGCTGTGCTATTTCCAAACGAGACAGAAGGCGTTCGAATTTCTTCCGATCCTCTGCCTCATCGATGCTCTCCAGATCCGTTCCGAGTATCGTTACACCTGCATTACGCAGCGGTGCTGCCAAGTTGATGGCTGTTTGACCACCGAACTGTACGATAACCCCTACCGGCTGCTCCTGCTCAATCACGTTCATGACATCTTCGAAGAACAGAGGCTCGAAGTACAGACGATCAGATGTATTGAAGTCCGTGGATACTGTTTCAGGGTTATTGTTAATAATAACCGCTTCGTAGCCTGCCTTTTGCAAGGCCCATACCGCGTGTACTGTTGAGTAGTCGAACTCAATCCCTTGACCGATCCGGATTGGACCCGAACCCAGCACTACGACTTTTTTCTTGTCCGAAGGGATAACTTCATTCTCCGTTTCGTACGTCGAGTAGTAGTATGGTGTTGTCGCTTCAAACTCTGCTGCACATGTATCAACCATTTTGTATACCGGACGAAGGTTTTCCTGCTCACGACGAGCTCTAACCTCTGCTTCCGTTGTCAGCGTGCTTCCAGGTTGACCTTGAGCGCGCAGCTCAGCAATCGCACGGTCCGTGAATCCAAGGCGCTTCGCTTGATACAGCGTTTCGGATGACAGCTCGGATTCCTCACGGATACGATCTTCGAAGCCGACCAGACCTTCAATTTTGTCCAGGAACCACCAGTCAATCTTCGTCAGATCCTGCAGTTGTTGTAATGTATAGCCTCTGCGGAATGCTTCAGCCACCAGGAACATGCGCTCATCATCGGCTTTGATTAGACGTTCGTTGAGCGTAGCTTCGTCCAATGTTTCTGCCTCTTTCAAGTATAGACGGTGAACACCGATCTCCAGAGAGCGAACTGCTTTGTGAATCGACTCTTCAAAGGTACGGCCGATAGCCATAACCTCGCCTGTTGCTTTCATCTGTGTACCCAGCTTGCGGTTCGCGGAAGTAAACTTGTCGAACGGCCAGCGAGGGATTTTGCTCACGATATAATCCAGTGTTGGCTCAAAGCAAGCATAGGTTTGGCCTGTTACCGGGTTGACAATCTCATCAAGCGTATAACCCATGGCGATTTTGGCAGCCATTTTTGCAATCGGATAACCGGTTGCTTTGGAAGCCAGTGCCGAGGAGCGGCTTACCCGCGGATTCACTTCGATAACATAGTACTGGAAGCTGTGTGGATCCAGGGCGAACTGTACGTTACATCCACCTTCAATGTTAAGGGCACGAATGATTTTCAGGGATGCTGAACGCAGCATTTGATATTCACGATCAGATAGCGTCTGGCTCGGTGCCACAACGATACTGTCACCAGTGTGAACGCCGACCGGATCGAAGTTTTCCATGTTGCAGACTACGATACAGTTATCGTTCTTGTCACGCATGACTTCGTATTCAACTTCTTTCATACCTGCAATACTCTTCTCGACCAGACATTGCCCAATCGGGCTGTAACGAAGTCCTGCTGCGACGGTCTCGCGCAGCTCTTCTTCGTTTGCACAGATCCCGCCGCCTGTTCCGCCAAGCGTATAAGCTGGACGTACGATAATCGGATACCCAATCTCTCCTGCAAACTCAAGGGATTCCTCAAGTGTCGTTACGATAACACTTTCTGGTACAGGCTGTTCCAGTTCACGCATCAGATCACGGAACAAGTCACGGTCTTCCGCTTTCTCAATGGATGTCAGCTGTGTTCCGAGCAATTTCACATTTTCACGTTCCAGGACACCGGCACGAGCCAGTTCCACAGCCATGTTCAAACCCGTTTGACCGCCAAGCGTAGGCAGCAATCCGTCTGGGCGTTCCTGACGAATAATCTGAGTTACAAAGTCCAATGTAATCGGCTCGATGTAGACTTTGTCCGCCATATTGGTATCAGTCATGATCGTTGCCGGGTTGCTGTTAATGAGTACAACTTCCACGCCTTCTTCTTTCAGTGCCTGGCAAGCCTGTGTACCGGCATAGTCGAACTCGGCCGCTTGACCGATGACGATTGGACCGGAACCAATCACCAGGATTTTTTTGAGGTCTTTGTTAATCGGCATGTTATTGCGCTCCTTTCACTGCGGCTGCCAATACGGCTTGACGCGGCTTTTGCGGGTTAGTGATTTTGTGCTCACGAATCATTTCGATGAAACGGTCGAACAGATAGCTGTTATCATAAGGACCTGGCGCTGCTTCCGGGTGATATTGTACCGAAAACGCAGGGAATGTTTTATGTTTCAGACCTTCAATGGTCTTGTCATTGTTATTGATGTGTGTAACTTCCAATTCAGTGTTTTTCACTGACTCTTCGTTAACCGTGTAACCGTGATTCTGGGATGTGATGAAGCAGCGTCCGCTCTCCAGTTCTTTGACTGGGTGATTACCACCGCGGTGTCCGAACTTGAGCTTCTCCGTATCCGCGCCTGCTGCCAGTGCAAAGAGTTGATGCCCGAGGCAGATACCAAAGATCGGATACTCGCCAAGCAGTTCACTGATCATTTTAACGGCATGTGGTACATCTTTTGGATCCCCAGGACCGTTGGACAGCTGAATACCATCCGGGTTAAGACGACGAATCTCTTCTGCAGTTACATCATGCGGCACGACAACAACGTCGCAGTTGCGCTTGCTCAGTTCACGCAGAATTCCTGTTTTTGCACCATAGTCTACAAGGACGATACGCTCAGCCGTGCCCGGGCTGTTGTACACATGCTGCGTGGACGTCAGAGGCACCTGGTTGCGCAGCTCGGCGATGCTCGTGTCTCCCATCATCTCCAGCAGCTCTTCCACAGGCTTCGATCCTGTTGTGAGAATTCCCTTCATGGTGCCGTGATGACGAATCCGGCGAGTCAACATGCGTGTATCAATTTCGCTGATGCCGACGATGCCATACTCTTTCAGCAGATCATCCAGGCTGTATTCAGCGCGCCAGTTGCTCGGTACTGTCTCATGACGGCGAACTACGAAACCATGCACGAATGGACGGATGGACTCGAAGTCGTCACGCGTAATGCCGTAGTTACCGATCAGCGGATACGTCATGGTTACGATTTGACCGCAATAAGAAGGATCCGAAAGCACCTCTTGGTAGCCTGTAATTCCCGTATTAAAAACGACTTCACCCGTTGTTTCACCTTCAGCACCGAACGCTTTTCCGGTGAACAGTGTGCCGTCTTCCAACAATAATCTTGCCTGTGCCTGCATCCCATTTCACTCCTCTGTGTTTATCAACGTTGAATGCCTCCTGAGTTGAACATGGAGTTACGTTCGTGCGGCTCCGCGGACAGAAAACCTTTCGATCGCTGTTACCCCCGGATTACTTTTTGATCCATTTTCAAATGGGGTAATCCGGGGATAAAGGCGAACACTTCGTTTCTTCAGGTCTTTTCTGTCCACTCCGCAGTTACGCTGGCCTCCAAATTCAAAAGCATGACATCAACTTTGCTTGTTTCGTATGTTTACACTCTCGGCATGATCGGCCTCGAGTTAGTTGTAAGAATTATTGAAGTAAAGAGCTAATGATTCATCTGTTTACCGATTTACTGTTGTACCGTGTTATTCCACACGCTTTTGCCATCCACCCAAGTCTGTACCGGCCAGCCTTTCAGCTTCCATCCTGTAAATGGTGTGTTTCTTCCTTTGGTAGCAAACGTCGCAGGGTCAACTGCCTGTTCCTGATTCAAATCAATCATGGTCAAGTCCGCAGGTGCTCCCTCTTCCATCCTGCCTGTATCCAGTCGGAATACCCGTGCCGGATCGGCAGTCATGCGTTTAACCAGGAAGTCCAGGCTCCAAAGTCCTGTTTCTACAAACTTGGTGTACAGCAGCGGGAAAGCAGTTTCGAATCCAACGATTCCGAATGGCGCCAGTTCCATGCCTTTGGCTTTCTCCTCTTCACTATGCGGCGCATGATCAGTTACGATCATGTCCAGCGTTCCGTCCAGCAAGCCTTCAATGCAAGCCTGCACATCACGCGGTGAGCGAAGTGGCGGGTTCATTTTCCAGTTGGCATCCATGCCCGGGATGTCCTCATCGGACAGAACCAGATGATGCGGACACACCTCAGCCGTAACCTTGATGCCGATCGATTTGGCCAGACGAATCAGGCGAACCGATTGTTCCGTGCTTACGTGGCAGACATGGTAGTGCACCCCTGTTGCTTCGGCAAGAAGGATATCACGACCAACGTGAATCGCTTCGGATTCATTCGGAATGCCTTTGATACCATGGCGCTTGGAGAATTCTCCTTCAGTCACGTATCCACCTACAACCAGTGAGTCGTCTTCACAGTGAGCAATGACTGGCATATCCATGCTTGCCGCAAGGCTCATGGCGTCTTTCATCATCTGCGCATTCTGCACGCCTACGCCGTCATCCGTGAATCCGATGGCGCCTGCTTCTTTCAAAGCGGCAAAATCGGTCAGTTCGCGACCAAGCTCGTTTTTGGTAATGGCCGCATACGGCAGAACTTTTACCAAATCAGCTTCCTTGGCTTTATTCAGAACCAAACTTACTACATCCGGACTATCTGTTACGGGTCTTGTGTTTGGCATGCAGGCGATTGTTGTAAAACCACCTTGGGCCGCTGACCTGGCACCTGTCTCGATGGTCTCTTTGTGTTCGAAACCAGGTTCACGCAAATGCACGTGCATGTCGATCAAGCCCGGAATTACCAATTTGCCTGAAGCATCCGTAACGCTGTGCGCAGATTGTTCTGCTTGCAGGACCGCTTCGTCTTCCACACCGACGATCTTTTGGATCTTGCCTCCATTTATAATGATCGTTTTCCGTTCGAGTTCCCCTTGAGCATTCAAAACATTCGCATTTTTAATAATCTGTAGCATAATTGCCCTCCGCTTCGGTTCTCACCCGGATTCCCAGAGGAACCGAATGATTTGGATTTATCGTATACTTTACCGTTCTAAAGAAGATCCGCCCTGTCAGCCTATGACCCATAGCCAGACCCTGTTACAGCTTTAATGCGCGTTCCATGACCGCCATGCGAATCGGAACACCGTTCGCCATCTGCGGGAAAATCCGCGATGCTGTACTCTCTACAACCGCGTCGTCAATTTCAACGTTCCGGTTAACAGGAGCAGGGTGCATGATAATGGTGTTTGGATTCAGGCGTGCCGCCCGTTCTTCCGTCAATCCGTAGTGTTCGCGATAATCCTCTGCCGAGGTAATGAGACCATGCTTATGGCGTTCCAGCTGAACCCGCAGCATCATGACGACATCCGCATTCAGTGCTTCATCCAGACCTACATAAGGAGCGTGCTCTGCCAGTTCCGGTGCTTGCATCGTTTGCGGAGCACAGAAGCGTACATCTGCTCCGAACTTTTGCAGCGCCCACAGGTTCGAGCGTGCAACCCGGCTGTGCATGATGTCTCCAATGATCGATACACGCAAACCTTTTAGCTCACCGAAGGCTTTTCGCATGGTGTACAGGTCCAGCAATGCCTGAGTTGGATGTTCGTTATTTCCGTCTCCCGCATTTACCAGTGGAACATTCACCTTCTGTGCCAGCTGCTGCAGAACACCTGCTGGTTTCAGCCGAATGACTCCTGCATCAATGCCCATGGATTCAAGTGTTCGTACCGTATCATAAATAGATTCGCCCTTCTCTACACTTGAAGCTGCAGCCGTGAAGTTCAGCACTTGTGCACCCAATCGTTTCTCAGCCATTTCGAATGAGAAGCGAGTACGCGTACTGTTCTCGAAGAACATGTTGGCAACAAAGCGTGATTCAAGTACAGGTACCAATTTATCCTTCTGAGCTTCCCAGTAGGCTGCTCTGTTCAGAATCGCTTCAATCTCACTGCGACTAAGTTCTTTCAGTCCGAGCAAGCTCCGGTCCTTCAATGCTGTCTGTGTAATCATCATGCTTGCTCCCCCCGGTTCTGAATGATTTTGACTTCGTCCTGTCCGTCCGTTTCCATTAGTGCCACTTCAATTTCCTCTGATTTGGAAGTCGGCACGTTTTTGCCTATAAAATCAGGTCGGATCGGAAGTTCCCGGTGTCCGCGATCCGCGAGTACGGCCAGCTGAATGTTCTGCGGTCTTCCACAGTCCATCAGGGCATCCATCGCTGCACGAATGGTACGACCGGTGTAGAGCACATCATCGAACAAAATCACTTTTTTGTCATGAATCGAAAGTGATTCAGGTGTCATCGTCAACAGTTCCTTGCGATTCGCTTTGTTCTCGTCCAAGCGGTCATCGCGATAAGGAGTTACATCCAGTTCTCCCCAGGGGACTTTGGCGCCTTCGATTTCTTCAATCTTCGCGGCGATCCGTTCTGCGAGATAAACGCCCCGCGTACGGATACCGACCAGCACACAACCGTCGATCCCTTTGTTTTTTTCCAAAATCTCATGGGCAATCCGTGTTAATGCGCGGCGGATCGCCGTTTCATCCATAATGACATGTGTTTCTGTGCTCATGCGTTCAGCCTCCTCAGGATTTCCCTCCAGATCATGGCCCCGTGACAGGAGAACAAAAAAGACTCCTTGCCGTGTTTATTGGCAAGGAGTCTCCGAACTTCAGACCGCTCTGAAGAAAGTTTACTCTCGGGATGCACCGTTATATTGCCGCAGCAAAAAACGATGTATCGTTCACGTTACCTTGCCAGTCTCACGGGACTGATTTAAAGGTGCTATTCATGTCGAACATACTGAAGTGCCTCACAGGGCGCTATTGATCAATATGTTCGTTTATCTTCATGAATTATGACAGAAAGACAACCCCCTGTCAACACCTCACCTTAGCAGGCGAACTCCCCTGCTGTTTCCCTTTAGAATCAACAGGTCGGCTGAAAAACATCCATGCACATCACATTTCATTTATTGCTCATAATTATACAATAATTCTGTATATTTATCCATAGGTATTTGCAAACTTGAATCGATCCAATATAACCCTTCTGTTTATAGCTGCTTATATTACTTACAGGAAAGATCGATTAATCACACAAGAACGGGGTAAAACAACTTTAATGCAAGCCCGTTCACATTCCGTACATAGGAACCGATATACATAAAGATTTGTATCTTCCTGAGATGGGAATGATATAAAACCTGGAATTTGATTTGAATTAGGAGGACATCATGCGTAATATATGGCAAATTTACAAAACGGACTGGCTTCACATTTTAAAAGTACCCACCGGCATATTCTTGATTGTAGCCATTATTTTACTGCCCGGGGTGTATGACTGGGTCAACGTAAAATCGGTGTGGGACCCGTACAGCAACACTCAAGGAATCAAAATCGCGGTAACCACGGAAGATCAGGGAGCCACCGTCGCTGGAACGACGGTTAATATAGGAGACGAATTAGTGACCAGCCTGAAGCAGAATCATAAGCTGGGTTGGACATTTGTGGATCAGGCGGAGGCCAGCCGTGGTGTGCAGACGGGTGAGTATTATGCAAGTCTGCTTATCCCAGGTGACTTTTCATCCAAAATCACCGGTATTGTCGATGGGAAACTGGAACGTCCCGAAGTCGTCTATACCGTGAACGAGAAAGTCAATGCCATTGCTCCCAAAATCACGGGATCAGGTATCTCTTCTATTACAACGCAAATAAACGAAAGTTTTACCGAAGCAGTTAGTCAGGCAGTATTAACCAAATTAAAGGAAGCTGGTGTGGAAATCGATGCACAGCTACCTACCCTGCGCAAGATGGAAAATGGAATCTTTACACTGGAAAAGAATCTTCCTGCCATACAGTCTGCGGGACAAAAAGTGTTGGAAGTGGAAAAAGCGATGCCGGAAATCGTCAAAGAAGCGCAAAAAATTGTTGAAGTCGAGAAACGATTGCCCGAAATGAACGAAGCGGCACAGTATATACTTAAGGTGCAGGAATATTGGCCACAGATCATGAATGCCTCTGCCGAGGTACTAGCCATACAGGAGCGAATTCCGGATATTCGAAAAGCAGTCGAACGTATCCAAGAAGTGGATGAACATTTCGGTGAAGTATCCGGTGTCATTGATACGGCTTTAACCAAAACGGACAAGGCTCTAACTATCGTAACCGCTGCTCAAGATAAACTTGTCACTGTCTCAGGCATTACCGAAAACGGAGTAGAACTCGCTGAAGGCATGAATCGTTTCGTGGATGCCAGTGAAGAAGCATTTCAGACCATCGGACCGGTGATCCGGCAAAATCTATTGCTGGTGCAGCAGATTGCAAGTGCTGGCGGAGATCTGTTTAAACGACTTCAGAGTACGGATCTTAGCGCACTCCCTACAGCGGACGAACTGGACAGCATAGCTGTTCGGCTTGCCGTTGCCGTAAAATTGGTTGACAGTATGGCCGACCTATTGGGCAAGATGGACAATCTCCTTCCAAACCATCCGTTAGCCGATAAAATCACCAGATTGAATACCCTATCGGACAAGTTACAGCTGCAAATGAAGCTTGCCGGTATCATCAGCGATGCATTACGTCGCAATACCACTCCACCAGCTGATATCATTGCTCAGCTGAGCACGTTATCAGAGGAAATCAACAGCGGCGTGAACCGAATCCTTGGAGCGTATGATGCTGAAATTGAGCCTGCTCTTACTACCGGAGCAGATAAACTAAGATCTATTCTCTCTGCATCAGCAGATACTTTACAAGGTGCCCAAGACAAATTACCGGATGTAGCGGACATCCTGTCAGCTACCAAGGAAGGTATTACTTTTGGACAGACGGAATTAAGAAAAATCCAAAGTGATCTGCCCCAAATACAGAACAAGATTCATGAAATCTCTCAGACATTACAAAGTAAAAGTGAAGCTTTCATCCAGGCACTGAATACAGTAGCGCCTTTAATTCAGAATGACCTGCCCAAAGTCGGGGCCAAGCTGAACGAAGCAGCCGATTTTGTCCGCAACGATCTGCCTCAGGCGGAGAAGCAGATTGGCAGAGCATCCGACTTTGTACAACATCAATTGCCAGAGGTTGAAAAAGGCGTGCACCGCGTTGCCACACTTGTGCGAGAGGACCTGCCGGATCTGGAAAGTGCCATCAGCAAGGCGGCAGATAAACTCAGAGAGGTCGAAGGCAATAATCAATTTGCCGAACTTGCCAAACTGCTGCGCGGGGATATTGAGGAAGAGAGCGCCTTTCTTGCGAGTCCCGTTCAGATCAAGGAAAATCAATTGTATCCGATTCCCAACTACGGATCGGCCATGTCGCCATTTTACGGCGTACTGTCCCTGTGGGTCGGCTCAACACTCCTGATTTCCCTGCTTCGGGCTGAGGCAGAAAATCCGGACGGTAAGTTTCGAGGGTACCAATTGTACCTTGGACGCTTGGGTACGTTCCTGACTATAGGGTTGCTTCAGGCTGTGTGCGTAACGGTCGGAGATATGCTGATTCTCGGAACATATGTAGCAGATAAAATATGGTTTGTCCTGTTTGCCATGTTGGTAAGCGCCGTGTTCGTCACGATCACATACACCTTATTGTCCGTGTTCGGAAACATTGGAAAAGGAATTGCGATTATATTCATGGTGTTTCAGTTCTCAAGCTCAGGAGGAACATTCCCGATCAGCATGACTTCTCCCTTCTTCCAGGCATTGAATCCGTTTATGCCCTTCACGTATGCGATCAGCCTTCTTCGTGAATCAGTCGGTGGCATTCTGTGGTCGACTGCTCTCAAGGATATTCTATGGCTGTGTATATTTATAGCACTTAGTCTGATCCTAGCACTGGTGCTGAAACGTCCCCTTAGCAGTCTCACCAAGCGTTCAGCCGAGAATGCAAAGAAGACCAAAATCATAGCCTGATTTCAATGAAACAACCCTCTGGACGATGCTTCTGAGGGTTGTCGCTTAGTATTCACCCATTGAATCGAATTACACATTGAATTCAAAGAAAGAGAGACAAGCCGAGTGGATATCATATCCATATGACTTGTCTCTCTTTTACTATTCACATTAATTCGCAGTCTGAGCCTCCTGCAATTGTTCGTATGACTGTTTGATCGTGGTCAGTGTTTCTACATGACGGTAGATATTATTCGATGCCATCACCAGTAAGCTAATTAAAAGTAAACCGAGCACTATTTTTTTGCCGATCCCTGGACGAAGACCAATCACCCACCCTCCACCAAGCAGGAAGAAAGCAAACAGATAGTGACCGGCATACAGGTACATGTCGTATTGGAACACAGCCAGCCCGAAGCCAACTACGATATGCAGCAGAAATGCAAACAAAATATAAGGTGCAAGAGTCCATACTTCCCGTTCACGGATCCCCTTGATGAACCCGATCAGCGCCAGCAGCAAGATAAAGATACCGACAAGCTGAACATGAATCGGGTTGGAGCGTGACAGATCCGTTACAAAAGCAACCAGCCCCGGATCCAGCAAATGAACTTTGGGAGAGAGCATCGGATTAATCGTCAGCAGAGTCAGTGCCTTCCAATGAGCCGTAAATTGGAAAGGTGTAGCATAGCTCGTCCCTCCGTTCTGGATTCCGAGCAACCAATTGCTAACCCAACTTCTTCCCCCGAAAGCGACATACTGAATGCCTGTTAATACGATTATGAAGGCAACCGCCAGTGCCATGATTCCAATATACTTTTTCCATGTGGAAGCCTTGCGCCAGGTACGCCAGTTGAAAAACATAGCAGCAGCCAAAGGAACAATGTTCGTTGAGGTCAGTCCAAAGTTGATCGTTGCAATCAGGGCATTTGGCACATAGCGAACGTCATCCCGTTCACGTGTATATTGCATATAAAGAATGGACCATAGGATAAAGAATTGCACATACGGATAGGAATCCGGAATAAGTGCCGTAAACATCAAATATGAACTGAATCCGAATAGGACCGCGAAGAGCAGTGGGGCTGCGATCTGTCTATCCTTATGGTTAAGAAAAATAAAGACAAGCACTACGGATCCGGCATTGATCAGGGATTGCAGAATCAGGAAGAACCAGTTCCCTCCCAGCAATTGCGATACTGCACCAAGCGTGACGACAAGAAATGATATTAACGGA
This sequence comes from Paenibacillus sp. 7523-1, assembly GCF_002276415.1. Taxonomy (NCBI): domain Bacteria; kingdom Bacillati; phylum Bacillota; class Bacilli; order Caryophanales; family Paenibacillaceae; genus Paenibacillus; species Paenibacillus sp. 7523-1. The sequence goes on from NZ_NPBR01000010.1 coordinate 55,561, forward strand.
TGAATAACCGAAGAACTGTTTGCCCCATAGTACATGGACGGATCAAAATTAAATAAATTCAGTGGAAATTGTTGTGTATTAAACGGGGTATATGCTCCAAGAACCTGTGACTGATCCGCCATGTACAGAACATAGGGCACGTTCATCAGAGCATAAAAAAGGGCAAATCCAGCGAACAGGCATAGTGCCGTCCAATTCGTTTTGCGATCATACCATATGTAGTCCAGAAATTTCATGCATTCACATCCAATATGTCATTTTTCAAAATACTCTGTGCACTTCCTATCTGCATTACCAAACCAAGAAACACAAACCGCCCATAATGCAAACCACACCCAGCCAGCGAAGCGGGCCCACCTTCTCCCTGAATGCAAACTTTGCAATGAAAAGTGTCCAGACATACGTCAGCGCATTGGCAGGCAGGACCACTGTTAAGGGAAGGAACTTCAGCAGCACAATGTTCAGAAGCGCACCCATACCATAAAAACCGAGGCCCATGAGGACATGCTGCTTTTTGCGACTTGTGGCGTAGGCTTTCAAACCAGCACCACCCATAGCACCGCATAATGTCATTACAATCAGTACAACTACCATCCAGCTATCGATCAACACTGGTTAACGTCACCCCGATTCCGAGCAGTACAACGGCTGCAAACTTCTGTATCGTGAGCTCTTCTCCCAGCAGAAAGTGACCGTAAATGAGCGCAAAAACATAGCTTGCACACATCAACGGATAAGCCACAGACAACTTTTCTAGAGCAAAAGCCTTAATCATCAAGATGGCTCCAAGCCCATAGCACACAAATCCGATGCCCAGATAGATCCACTCCGTCAGCCCCCATTTCCAGAACAACTGTCCGGTGGCCGTGAGGAAAGCGGAGACAAGCATTAACCCCTTGCCTGTATGACGTCCCTTCATTTCCCCCACGATAATGCCTCCATATCCGGAACTCTTCTGTTAATAAAATAGCGCTGTGCCACAAGCTGCATCACCGGCAGATCGGACAGCGAATCAGAGTAAGAGCAGGACTGTTCGTAATCAATAACCATGTTTTTCTCACGCAGGTAAGCTTGTATCCGACGTACCTTCTCTTCTCCTTTGCAATTAACGCCCTCGATCGTACAGGTATACCCATTCTGGTGGCGTACGAGTTCGGTTCCAATGACGTGGTCTACCCAAGGAAAATTTTTAAAATATTTCATATAAGCATGCGGAGACGCAGTCACGAGCAACACATGATAACCCGCTTCCTTGCGATGCTGCATTTCCACACTCGCCTCTGCAAAAATGGCAGTCCGCAATCGGGTATCAAAAAAATGCTCCAGATCCTGTTCGGTCATGCGCTCAATACTCTTAAAGTATGAACGCTTGACTTGTTCCACACTCATTAGCCCCGTCTTGAACATCGCGGTGTGAAAGGCAATAAGCGGAAGTCTCCATACCTGCCCAGGGTAACGGCGAACGCCGTAATGCACGAACTGAAACATCGAATCCGAGCGTATAATCGTTTTATCGATATCAAAAATGGCAATTTTACTGCTTCTCACCCTGATCCCCCTCAAACTTTATAATCGATAAGTTCCTTATTCAAAAATCGCAAAGATGACCACAACACTAACCACGTACAGAATGACAGTAACCAAAATGGGCTTGTCCTCAAACAAAACACGATCCGGTGAGCCCCCCTGGTTTTTCATATGAATGAGATACAGATATCGGAACATGCCGTAGATCACCAGCGGAATGGTCCACATCAGGTGAATTGTACGGTCAGAGGTGAAGGTGAACAAAGAGTAGCTAATAATCGTTGCTGTCGTCACGATGGTATTAAACTGATCCAGCAGTGTTACGGAGTAGTTATCCAACACCTTACGATGTGAACCGGTATTTCCCTCAAGCAGAGTAAGCTCATTTCTCCGTTTGCCAATCGCCAGAAACAGGGACAGCAGCATGGTGCAGATCAGGAACCAGGGTGTAAAAGGTACATGAATCAATACACCTCCTGCTATGGCACGAAGAACGAATCCTGCTGCAATGGTCATCATGTCCACAATAACGAGATGTTTGAGCACAAAAGAGTAAGATACGTTCAACAGGAAATAAACAATGCATAGTCCACCAAAGAGCGGGTTCATCACAAAAGCAATGCCTACAGTAAGAATCAACAGGATTATGCCAAACAGCAGAGCATAGGCAGGTTGGACCTGTCCAGAGGCAATCGGCCGGAACTGCTTCACCGGATGCTGTCGATCCCTGTCCCGATCCACGTAATCATTTAAAATATACACACAGCCTGCAACGAGGCTAAACAAAATAAAACCAAGCAAGGTTGATAAAATGGTCTCTGTGCGAATTTCCTCAAAGGAAAACAATAACGCAGCAAATAACAGCAAATTTTTGGTCCACTGTTTCGGTCTCAGCAGCTTGAACAACCCTGTCATGGTATTACCCGATGCTGCTGTATGTGAGGACACCGTATTTGTTCTTGAAGTCAACAATTTCCATAACTCCCTTCCAAACCTACTTCTGTATATAAAAATAACGTAAAGACTTAATCATAAGTTGGTTGGGTAATTTTGTAAAGGGATAAAACGGAATTTATTATAAAATTACGGACATAAAAAAAGAGACCGTCTCCGGTCTCTCGATTTATTTCATTCACTTGTATTGGTGAATTCCATTAGAATTCGAATTGTACGTCACTCAAACGACGTTTGATTTCAGCGATAACGCGTTTCTCTTCTTCTTCCCCTTTGGCTTCAAAGGTAACGGAGAAACGAACAAAGTTACCTGCATCATCCCAAGGTACAGAAGAAATCAATTTTTCACGAATCAAGAATTGGGAGAAGTCTTCCCCGGACTCGAAACGACGTCCTCCTACTACACCTTTTGGAGCTTCAACATACAGGAAGAATGAACCTTTCGGTTTCTCCGCCTGGAAGCCAAGTTCGTTCAGCGCAGCAACCAGCAGGTCATGACGACGGGAATATTTCTCTGCGATTTTCTCCGTAATTTCCGGATGGTTCAGACCGTAGGCAGCAGCCTTCTGAATCGCGATGAATTGACCCGAATCGTTGTTGTCCTTCACATCACTGAAAGCTTTAACAACGAGCGGATTCCCTGCAACAAATCCAATTCTCCATCCTGTCATGTTGTAAGACTTTGACAAGGAGTGCAGCTCAACGCCAACATCCTTCGCTCCAGGTACGGACAGGAAGCTGAATGGTTTATTGCCGTCATACGTCAGTGCAGCATACGGAGCATCGTGAACAACAACTACGCTGTACTTTTTCGCCCATTCAATCACTTTAGTGAAGAATTCAACCGTAGCGCCAGCACCTGTCGGGTTGTTTGGATAGTTCAAATACAGCAATTTTGCACGTTTTGCAATATTCTCAGGGATGGTTGTCAGATCAGGCAGGAAATTGTTTTCCTTCGTCAGCTGGATGTTGTAGACTTCTCCGCCCAGGTATTTGGTATGTGTACCCATAACCGGATAACCAGGAACCGTCATGATCGTTACATCACCTGGATTAATGAAACACGAAGGCATCATTGCCAGAGCTGGCTTGGACCCAATGGAGTGCACAATTTCCGTTGCCGGGTCAATGCCTTCAACATTGAATACATTTTTCAGGTAAGCGGCTGCCGCTTCCTTGAATTCAGGGATTCCGTTATCAGCATAACCACGGTTCTCCGGTTTGGAAGCTTCTTGCGCGAGTGCAGCTACGATGCCTGCATCAGCCATCTCATCCGGTTCACCTACGCCAAGGTCGATCAGTTCAACATTGGGAAAATCTTTCTTTGCCGAAGCTTTGGCGCGTTTGATTTTCTCGAATTTATAAATGTTGGTGTCTTTACCATAGTTGGAGCCGCCAATACGGTCGGCAAAATTGGTTTGAATGTATGTTTCTTGATATTTATCGATACTCATACTCATGTTCATCTCCTCATTTGACGCAAATTTCTACAATCTAATATGAAGCATTTGCCCATGTTTAGCCATGGACAAAGTATCCGAACATTTGTACTTTCCCGAGGGGTCAGCGGCTGCGCAGTGAAGCAAGAACATCTTCCATGTCCTGTGGAAGCGGAGCAGAGAATTCCATGTATTCGCCTGTTGCCGGATGAACAAAACCAAGAACCGCGGCATGCAATGCCTGTCCGTTCATTTTGATACCCTTGTTGCGTCCATAGATTGGATCTCCCACAAGCGGGTGACCAATAAACTTCATATGCACACGTATCTGATGCGTTCGACCTGTTTCCAGTTTCAGTTCAAGCAGTGTATAATCGTTAATTCGCTCCATAACATTAAAATGTGTGACAGCATGCTTGCTGTTCCGCTCGGTCACGGTATACATTTTACGATCATTAGTATCACGTCCAATAGGCGCATCGATCGTTCCCTGATCATGACTCAAATGACCATGAACAAGTGCAATATACCGGCGATTTACACTGTGATCCTTCAACTGGGCAGCCAGTGAGGCGTGAGCCCGATCGTTTTTGGCAGCCATCAGCAGGCCTGACGTATCCTTGTCGATCCGGTGCACAATTCCAGGACGCAGCTCTCCGTTAATGCCGGAAAGATCTTTACAGTGATACATGAGAGCATTAACAAGTGTACCTGATGTATGTCCAGGTGCCGGATGTACCACAAGACCACGTGGTTTGTTAATGACGATGACATCGCTGTCCTCATATACCACTTCAAGCGGGATATCTTCGGCAATGATCTCTACTGCCGTTGGTTCAGGAACCTGAAGTTCAATCAGATCCCCCTCAGCCAATTTGGCATTAGCCTTTACAACAGCTCCGTTTACGGTAACCAGACCATCTCCGATCCATATTTGGACCTGAGAACGGGAGACATCATCCATTGCTTCAGTAATATATTTGTCAATGCGTTCCTTCTTATGTTCAGCCGAAACGGTCCATTCCAATCGTTCATTGTCATTCATCAGGTCATCGTCTTGTGCAGACGTATCCCCAGTAGTTTGTTCTTCATTATGCATTTTACTCATGATGTTCATTCCCTTCAATCTTCGCGGCTGCCTTCTCGCGCGGTCCCTCAAGAAACGTCTCCACAATAATCAGTGCAACCCCGATACAGATGGCCGAATCGGCGATATTGAAAATCGGAAACGTATAACTGCCAAAATTAAGCTGAACAAAATCCACGACTTCACCCGTCAAAGCGCGATCCAGGAAATTCCCGATGGCCCCACCAAGCACCAGACTGAGTGCTACTGGCAGCAATTTATGCGGGGAGTTTTTCACTTTTTGCAAGTACCAGATCAAAGCAATCACCACGATCACAGTAACGACGATAAAGAACCAGCGTTGGTCCTGCAAAATACCGAAAGCTGCGCCTGAGTTGCGATGTGAGGTGATTACAAAGAAATTGCCTATAACCGGAATTTCTTCCCGAAGTTCCATTTGGGTCGCAATTAAATACTTTGTTCCCTGATCCACCAAAAATACGATAAAAGCGAGGATATAATACACCACGTTTGTTCGTCACTCCGTTCTTGTCTTTTCCAAACCATACCAGGCTTTACGCCAGACTTGTTCATTGTAGCACAGCTGTTTGGAAGTCGTCCACGACAGGCGTTTTCCCTTTCTTAATGGCAAAATCGATAACATTTCCCTCCTGTAATCAAGGGCTGATTGGCACATCCTAGACCAGAGACCAAATTCGGATTCCAGACGGACAGAAAGGGGAAAACGATGGCACATCTTACTTCAGAACAAATCCAATCCTTGCGTTCCCAATTGATGGCTGAAAAACGTGGTATTGAACATCGGCTTGAGCAAAATGACCATTACGGCCTCAGCGGGTCCATGAGATTTCAAACGGGTGAATTATCTTCTATCGATAATCATCCCGGTGATGTAGCTACCGAAATGTATGACCGGGAGAAAGATATTTCCCTTTTGGAGCATGATGAATTCCAATTGGAGCGTATCGACTCTGCCCTGCATTCCATCGAAGAAGGCCATTACGGAACTTGCGCAGTTTGTCAGCAGCCCATTCCTTACGAGCGTATGCAAGCCGTTCCTTACACCAAGTACTGCAAAAAACATCAGCCTGAAACGGTTGTATCCGATAACCGCCCAGTGGAAGAAGAGTTCCTCGCTCCGGCCTTTGGACGCACGAGCCTCGATGAGCGTGATGATCAGAACGGCTTCGATGGTGAAGATGCGTGGCAGATCGTTGAAAGTTGGGGCACATCGAACACACCAGCCATGGCTGAAGGTCGCGACATTGACAGTTACGATGTCATGGCCATTGAAGCTACAGATGAGGTTGAAGGCTGCGTCGAAGCCTATGAGAGCTTCGTAGCAACCGATATTTATGGTCATGACGTATCCATCGTTCGCAACAGACAGTACCGGCAGTATTTGGAGAATCGTGAGGGTGAAGGCTTGCTCGAGATTGACAACGATTCTGATCCATATGACATGTACTAGACATGCTGCACCTCTAATATGTGTTCAATTCAAGCTGACGCTGTACGATACGGACGATATCTGCAATATAATCTCCTACGATTGGCAGATTGAGGGCTCCCAGCACCTGTAACACATAAATGATGGTGGCCGCAAAAAAAGTAAAACCAATGGCGATCCCTACACCTCGTGCTGCGCCTGATAACAGGTTGAGCCCAATCAGTTTCCACGGTCGATTCAACAATTCCGTATATTGTGCGATACGTGAACGCTCAAGCTCGTTAGCGAGTCGGTTCGTCAGGGTATGAAGTTCCTCAATTTTGTCATTATCGCTGCGTGGTGGATTGGATTGTGAAGCGGACGATGCCTGCTTGTCTTCATTCATGTGTTCGCTCAGTTCCTTTGGTATCATAGAGTAACTGCACAATAGAAATCATTGCCCATTTGCATAAAAACCAAACGAGCCAAGATACAGGGATTGTTCCCTGAGTCTAAGGCTCGTTTGTCTATACTCTATATCCTTTCCTAAATGGAATAGAGATACTCTACTTCATTTAGGATCCATTTGTAACTTGAGTTCAATCGATTCATCTGTATCGAAAGAGAATGTGGTTACACCTCGATATAAACGCCCATTGCTTTACCGCCAGCTTCAATTCGTTCCATAGCTTCATGGGTACCAAATGTGACTTCAGTAACGAGTACATTCTCACGCAGGACCTCATCAAATGCCTCGATTGCAGCCTGGAGCTCAGGATCAACATCTAGTGTCAGGCGTACTCTCTTCTCAATCGGCAGGTCCAATTTCTTACGTGTGTCTTGTACGGAACGTACAACTTCACGTACCCAGCCTTCCTGTTCCAATGCAGTTGTGATTTCGGTGTTGAGTGCTACCGTCAGACCGTACCCGGATGCCGAAGCAAAACCGGACTTGGCTTGTTTCTCCACCAGCAGCTCCTCACTTGTCACTTGCAGTTCTTCTCCTTCCGGAGAAACCACATTCAGCACACCTTCTGTCACTACTTTGCGTGTCTCCTCTGCTGACATGCCTTTGAAGAAGTTCTGCAGGAAGCCTACGTTCTTGCCGTATTTTTTCCCCGCTACTTTCAGATTGAGTTTCAATGTGAAATCAACGAATTCGGCATCGTTATGCTCCGTACGGATACCTTTCACATTGATCTCATCCTTGATGATCTCTTCATAGCTCGCCAGATCAAATCCTTTATCAAGCGAAACGATTAACTCGGACAGTGGCTGGCGATTCTTGATACCTGTTTCGTTACGCACGTTACGAGCAAGTTCGACCACTCGGCGAGCTGTCTCCATATCCTGTTCCAGATCCAGATCAATCAACGCTTCATTTGCCGCCGGGTAATCTTCCATATGAACACTTTCACCTGTAGTCAAGTTCAGATAGATATCCTCCGCAAGCATCGGTGTGAATGGCGCAACCAGTTTGGCTGTAGTCACAAGCACCTCTGTAAGTGTGCGATAAGCATCCAGTTTATCTTCGGTCAATCCACTTCCCCAGAAACGGTCACGGGAACGACGGATATACCAGTTGCTCAGCTCATCGACGAAGGCTTCAATCGCTTTGGATGAATTCAGATAGTCATTCACGGACAGCGCCTTCTCCACAACGATGATTAGACTGTTCAGTCTTGACAGAATCCAGCGATCCAGCTTATGCGCGGAAGGCTTAAACGGATGTTCCTGTGGATCAAAACCATCAATGGTCGCATACAACGTCAGGAACGCGTGCGTATTAACCAATGTATCCACCATTTTGGATTTCGCTTCACCCACAATGCCTTTGGAGAAACGTTTGCTGTTCCACGGTGCACTGTCAGACAACAGAGCCCAACGGAACGCATCTGTACCATATTCTTCAATGACTTCCCATGGATCAATAACATTGCCTTTGGATTTGGACATCTTCTGTCCGTTCTCATCCAATACGTGGCCTGTGGCCATAACCGCCTTGTAAGGTGCTTTGCCTGTCAAAAGAGTAGATACAGCCAGCAAGCTGTAGAACCAGCCACGTGTTTGGTCAATTCCTTCGCAGATCATATCCGCAGGGTATTGCTGTTCAAACGTTTCTTTATTTTCAAACGGATAGTGCTGCTGGGCAAATGGCATGGAACCACTGTCAAACCAGACATCAATCACTTCCGGAGTACGTTTCATTTCATATTTGCCACAGGAGCTGAGTACTTTGACTTCGTCTACGTATGGTTTGTGCAGTTCCAGGTTCTCTGGTACATCTCCAACGGCACGTGCACGCAGCTCAGCGATGCTGTGCGGAGCGAACTGTTCGCCAGTCTCCTCACATACCCAGATGTTCAGCGGTGTTCCCCAGTAGCGATCACGGCTGATGTTCCAATCCACCAGATCCTCCAGGAATTTTCCGAAACGTCCTTCACGAACGTGGCCTGGGTACCATTCCACTTCACTGTTGTTGGCAATCAGTTGATCCTTGATCGCTGTGGTTTGGATAAACCAGCTGTCCATTGCATAGTAGAGAAGCGGTGTATCACAACGCCAGCAGAATGGGTAGCTGTGCTCATATTTCTCTTTGCTGAACAGGCGGCCTTTCTCGGACAGACTTCTCACGATATCAATATCGCAATCCTTAACGAAGCGTCCCGCGAAATCCGTAACCTCTGCCACAAATTTACCTTCAAGGTCTACCATGTTGACAAAACTGATGCCATTCTCGCGACATACGCGGTAATCGTCCTCACCATGTGCCGGTGCCATGTGTACAATCCCTGTACCACTTGCATCCGTTACAAAGCTTGCACCAAGAATCACGTTTGTTTTTTCAGCCTGCACGTAGTTGAATGGAGGATCATACGTTTTACCAACTAAATCAGAGCCTTTCAGTGCACCGATAACTTCATACTCGCCTTTCGAGTCCTTCATGACTTTTTCCACGAGATTGGTTGCCATGATGTACACTTCTTCACCTTGACGTACACGGGAATATTCCATGTCTGGATTAACTGCGAGTGCAACGTGTGAAGGCAGTGTCCACGGCGTAGTTGTCCAGGCAAGCACAAATTCGCCGCTGTCATCCAGCTTAAATTTGGCTGTGGCACTAAGGTCTTTGACATCCTTGTACCCTTGGGCAACTTCATGGGAACTCAGGGTGGTCTGACAAGATGGACAGTACGGACTCACACGATGTCCGCGGTAGAGAAGTCCTTTTTCATGAATCGTAGCAAGGATATTCCATACACTCTCAATGTAATTGTTGTCCAGCGTGATGTACGGGTTATCCATATCTGTCCAGTAAGCAATACCTTCTGTCAGATCACGCCATTGCTGTTCATATTCGAATACGCTCGCTTTACATTCGTTGATGAATTTTTCCACGCCGTAATCTTCGATCTCCCACTTATGGGAAATGCCGAGCTTCTTCTGTACACCAAGCTCAACAGGCAATCCATGTGTGTCCCAGCCAGCTTTACGAACCACACGGTAACCTTTCATCGTATTGTAACGTCCTACAAAGTCCTTAATAACGCGTCCCAGCACGTGACCGATATGCGGCTTGCCGTTTGCAGTCGGCGGTCCTTCGTAAAACACGAAATTCGGTTTGCCTTCACGATTCTCGATTGATTTTTTAAACGTATTTTCCGTTTTCCACTTGTTTAGCATGCGTAGCTCTCTAGCGCGTGCTTTTTCTTTGACATCCACTCTTTGCATCATGATCTTCCTTTCAATAATTGGTTTGTGGACCGTCCACAATTCACATTTTTGGACACAAAAAAACCCCATCCCTGGAAAGGGACGAGGTTGTGCTCGCGTTACCACCCTAATTCTGTTCATCACAAACCATATCCAATCACATGGGTATGCTTTGTCATTAACAGCACTTGTGCCCCGCTTAACTACAGCAGGGTGCCGATATAACGTTCGGCTTACGGTTTCGCTTACGCACGGCCATTCATCACCGCTTCAGCGTCACTTCTCCGGGGAGATATTCGGCTATAACTCATCCATTGGCTTGCACCAACCGCCAACTCTCTGAGGGATGAGATCATAACGTACTTGAACCCGTCATGGAATCATTATTCATTATGAATATAGTTATAGCCTCTTTAGAGTCAAAAGTCAACCGGGCAGGCAGACTAATAAATTTCCTTCATTTCCCGTTCACGATCACGGACTTCCTGTTCGCGACTCTCCAGTGCTTCCCATCCATCCTGAGACAGCAGTTCGAGCTGAGCTTCAACAAGCGTACGGAAACGGGCCCGGTAGATCGAAGCCTGCTTTTTCAGTTCTTCCACTTCCAAAGCAATCTTGCGGGATTTCGCCAAGGACTCGTTCACGATCCGGTCAGCATTTTTCTCTGCTTCCTTCACAATGAGCTGTGCTTCCTTCTTCGCATTGTTCTTCACATCGTCGGCTGCTTCCTGCGCTATGATAATCGTTTTGCTGAGCGTCTCTTCAATTGTAGCAAAATGATCCAGTTTCTCCTGAACGGACAGCAACTGATTACTCAGCTCTTTGTTCTCGCGAATGACGCCTTCGTAATCTTTGATGACTTGATCCAGGAATTCATTGACTTCATCCTCGTCATACCCGCGCAAGCGTCGGGAAAATTCCTTGTTATGTATGTCCAGCGGCGTTAATGGCATGCTGTCCACCTCCTGTTAAAGTTCCTTCCCGTTCCGAGAAGGTTTGCAGCACATGGGTATCACCCAAAGGGTCGTATGCAAGATGTCATATAACAGCTTGAACGACTTGCACTTGCAGAATCGACGTTCTGATTCCAATACGGTTATATCGACTTTGCACTTCAATGTATATCGGAAACAGCGAATGTTTTTTACACCTTTATCTTAAACATTTCGACAAGAAAACGGGTTTTCCTGCAATGCCGCTAAGCAAATTTGCCGATTTTTACACGACAACGTCCCTTTTTGGTCATCCCATCCTGTTCCAGCACCTTGAAACGGCCAAAACCTTGAATGGAGACCACGTCCCCGGCTTTCAGAGCTTTGGACGGATCTTCCTCGACTTTCCAATTTACCCGGCATCGGCCCGCTTTGATGGGAACGAGAACTTTACTGCGACTCAGTCGGTACACATCCGCACAAATTCCGTCCAGACGCAAGGATGCAACAGTGATATCCATCGTCTCCAGTTTGCTCTCCGACCACTTCATCTGATGCAGAGGAAGCAGCTCTGTAAACACATGAACCCGATGTACCTGGTTCAATTGAAGCGATAAAAAAGCGCCGGTCTCCGCTGCCACCACGGTGTGGCATCCGTCATCCAGCACTTGGATATCTCCGATCTTGCCGCGTTTCAGTCCAAGCCCGAGCAAGGCTCCCATGTAGTCCCCGTGCTCCAGCTCTGTAATTTTCTGATCATCTGACGTGATGCTAAGCACCTGCATACCCATATCCTCATCATCGAGATACCGATAATCTGGTGCAATCAGCGCACGTTTGCGTTCAGCTGCCTCGTAGCCTCCGTCCAGACGAATCTGGACGTCATTGCGACGATTGACTAGCGTTTGCAATATAAAGGCCTGTCTTGGGTCAAGAAAGTCTGTTAGCTTCATATCATGAAGCTTGCCTGCGCGTTCCACCCAATCCGAGGCTTTATCCACGAAGTCACGCTCATCATGGCTAAAATGTTCGTAAATTTCACCACTCATCTATGTTCACCCTACCCTATCAGAAGTAGCTGATGATCGAGAGCAAACCTGATCTCGCCAGTTGAAGAGTAATTAACGCAACGATTGGTGAGATGTCCAGCATACCGAACAAAGGTGGAATGAAACGTCTGAAAGGACTCAGATAGGGTTCCACCAATTTGGCAAGCCACTCACCAATGACGCTCTCCCGCGCGTTCGGAAGCCACGACATCAATACATATCCAATAATCATGTAGAAATAAATCTCAAACAGGTAAAACACGACGACTTGAAGTTGATACAAAAGCGGCTCACCTCATTCTGTTGTAATCTTGCTCGCTGTCAGCCAGTATTTCCGTAATTGCTCCTTGAATTTCAACGGTATCCGGCGTACAGAGAAAAATGTTGCCGCCAATTTTAGAAATTCCCCCGCCCAGTGCGTAGACTGTCCCACTCAAAAAATCAATGACACGCAGTGCCTGATCTTGGCGCACCCGCTGCAGGTTCACAACAACAGTACGATGTGAACGAAGGTGGTCGGCAATTTCTTGAGCTTCGTCATAGGAACGCGGTTCATAAAGGACAACTTTAACATTTTTCTGGGAATGAATGCTCACAACATTATTCCCCCTTTGGTTTCTACGTTTATCTAGACTGGAGGTTTCAGCTTCCTGTTGTTCAGATTCAGCCTCCTCTTGTGCAGCCAAACGTTCGCGTTCCACAATCTCTTCCTCTTCTTGAAGACCAAGGAAATTCATGAATTTATTCATTACGCCCATCGTGAACCCTCCTCTTTTCCTACGAGAATTGATCCCAGCCGTACCCATGTTGCCCCTTCTTCAATCGCCACTTCAAAATCATTGGACATTCCCATCGATAGCTGAGTCAATGGTTCCGATGTCAGGGCTTGTCCATTCAAATGGTCTCTCAGCTCACGCAGTCCACGAAATACGGGACGCGTAAGCTCCGGATCCTCTTCATGGGGAGCCATGGTCATCAGACCGACGACCTTCAGGTTGCTGAAGCTGCTGATCTCACGCAAAAATGAACTAGCCTGTTCAGGCTGCAATCCATATTTGCTCTCTTCACCCGAAATATTCACCTGCAAAAATGTTTCCACTTGTGTCCCCAAAGCAGCTGCCTTTTTGTCCAGCTCCTTGGCCAGAGACAAACGATCCAGTGAATGTATGTAGCGGAATTTGCCTATGACGTCTTTCACTTTGTTGGTCTGCAAGTGACCGATAAAATGCCATGTTCCTTGCTGACCAAATGCTTCCCACTTGGCTTGTGCATCCTGCCAGCGGTTCTCTCCAATATGCTCAAGGCCACTTTCCAGCACAGCGCCTGTCGTTTCAAGGGAGACGTACTTCGTGACCGCAATCACATTTACGTCTTCGCGCTGACGGCCACTGCGCTGGCATGCAGCTTCGATCTTCTGATTTACCTGTTGAATTCGCTCCTCCAATGACACAGAGGGTCACCTCTCTTCCAGCCCAATCCAGCTCGCCATTCTTCCGGTCGTTCCATTTTCCTTGCGATACGAGAAAAACAGTTCCGGGTGGCAGCTTGTACACCACGTTGTACATTCGATATGATCCGGCAATATTCCTGCTTTCATCATAATGTGTCGATTACATTCTTTCAAGTTTAACATCGTCTTTCCATTTCCAGACGAATGATACGCTCGGCCCTGCACAGAGTTGTTGTATTCATCATTACCCGGAGCAGATTCAAACCAAACCCGTACATGCTGCATAACTGCCTCATCCACTTCATAACAGCAATCCCCAATGGAAGGGCCTATAGCGGTCCGGATATTCTGTGCCAGGCTTCCATATTCCCGTTCCATCGTTTCAACCATTGACTGGGCAATGCCGGCAACGGTCCCTTTCCACCCCGCATGAGCAAGCCCCACGGCTTGTTGCACCGGGTCGTAGAAATATAGCGGAACACAATCCGCATAAAAGGATGTAAGCAACACACCCGGTACATTGGTGACCAAACCATCCGTGTCCTGCAGCGCTGACTGTCGATCCATCAGACCTTTGCCTCGATCATCAGCTTGTATAACGGCCACATGTTTGCCATGGACCTGTTCACCACACGTCCAGGCGCTCACCGAGAAACCAAGCTTTTCGGCCACCAGACGACGATTCTCCAAAACATCTGAAGGATCATCGCCAACATGATAAGCGCAGTTTAGAGTGGCATAAGGTTTACTGCCCACCCCGCCTTGTCTTGTGGTAAATCCTGCCGTCATTCGGCTGAACTGTTCTCTCCACGGCTCCACATATAATAACAACGGATCTGGGCTTCCATTCACCAATTGATCTTCAGTCCGTTCGAAAAGTTGTTTATTCAGAACAAAGGGTTCCATCTTATCACCTCACAGCTTCCAGTGTACCAAATGAGCCACGTTCTGTCTTGATTATATCGTTCGACGCTGACTTCGGTCCAATCGTTCCAGGCGTTCAACCCGCTCCACACGGCTGCTTTGCTGTTCATCATACATCTTTGCTTCGCGATCTCGCTCATCGTAGCTCGTTTCCCTGACTTCATCCAGTTTAACCAAAATAACATCCGAACCAATCTTAACAATGTTCCTCCAGGGAATAACCAGATCCGTTCCACCCCCGAACAACCCCATGAATTTGCTGTAACCGGGTACCACGATGGCTTCGATTCGTCCCTGCTTGAGATCCAGTTCCAGATCACTAATCTGCCCCAGACGTTTGCCATCCGTGATGTTAATGACATCCTTTGTCTGAAAATCCGAGATCTTCATCCCTCTTTGTGCCGACTCACTTGCGTTTACTTTCATCTGCCGCTCGCCCCCCGCCTAGTCCGCTTATACCGTTCAACGCTTCTATACAATATATGTTTTATAGGCGAAAAATGTCCTGTTTTTCGGGGAATCCCTGAAATTAGTACAGCTTAATCCGAAACTGGGCGTTCTCTTTAAAGCCGCTCATTCAATCGCAGTTCACTCCAAACCTAATCGTATGTCTTATAAAATAGAAAAAGACGACCAACGGATTTCAACCGTTAGATCGTCCTTGTGATTGAAGTGAAGTTACGTCTTCACGTGTTTCTGCATCTGCTGTATTGCCGATTTTTCCAGACGGGATACCTGAGCTTGGGAAATTCCAATCTCATCGGCAACTTCCATCTGTGTTTTGCCTTCAAAAAACCGCATGGACAGAATCATTTTCTCCCGCTGTCCGAGACGATGCATGGCCTCGCGCAGTGCAATTTCCTCAATCCACGACACATCCTTGTTTTTGTCATCACTGATCTGATCCATCACATAGATTGGATCTCCACCGTCATGATAGATGGGTTCGAATAGTGATACCGGATCTTGAATGGCATCCAGTGCAAAAACGACATCTTCCTTGGGCACGTTCAATGCTTCGGAAATTTCGAATATGGTCGGTTCACGAGAATTTTTGTTGGTCAGGCTGTCACGAACCTGAAGCGCCTTATATGCGATGTCCCGTAATGAGCGGGATACCCGGATCGGGTTATTGTCACGCAGATAACGACGGATCTCACCGATAATCATCGGTACTGCGTACGTTGAAAATTTGACATTCTGGGATAAATCAAAATTATCAATGGCTTTCATCAGGCCGATACAACCAACCTGGAACAGATCATCGACAAACTCCCCCCGATTGTTAAAGCGCTGAATGACACTGAGTACAAGCCGCAGGTTGCCATTCACTAATTTCTCTCTTGCTGAGCGATCATGGTGCTGCTGTAGGGAATGAAACAATTCCCGCATTTCTGTGTTGGTGAGGACAGGCAATTTTGCGGTGTCCACGCCACAAATCTCGACTTTGTTTCGGGTCATCGTGATTTACCTCCCAAGGAGAAACATTAATGTACATTATCTCCGGGGCAGGCTTTTTTATTCGTCCCTGGCATCCTTGCCATTAATACCCATTATATTAAAAGCACAAGATTAGACCATCTTATTAAACTCCTTGCGGAGTCTTTTAATGATTCTTTTTTCCAGACGAGAGATGTAGGATTGGGAGATTCCAAGCAAATCTGCGACATCTTTTTGTGTCTTCTCCTCCCCGTCCGTTAAGCCAAAGCGAAGCTCCATAATCATCCGCTCACGTTCGGTCAATTTTTCCAAGGCCTTGTGCAGAAGCTTCCGATCTACCTGCTCTTCAATATTTCGATAGATTGTATCGTTCTCGGTACCCAGAACATCCGATAATAATAGCTCATTTCCATCCCAGTCAATGTTGAGTGGTTCATCAAAAGAAACTTCTGTCCGAATTTTGCTGTTACGACGCAGGTACATCAATATTTCATTTTCAATGCATCGCGAGGCATAGGTTGCCAGCTTGATTTTCTTTTCCGGATCAAACGTATTGACAGCTTTGATGAGCCCGATGGCTCCAATGGAAACCAAATCCTCAATGTTAATACCTGTGTTTTCGAACTTGCGAGCGATGTATACCACCAGGCGAAGGTTTCGTTCAATCAGCATGGCGCGAATTGCAGCATCCCCGGAAGAGAGCTTTTGCAGCAAAAATTCCTCTTCTTCCCGCGTCAGCGGAGGCGGCAGGGCTTCACTGCCTCCAATATAATAGATCTCCTCACTCTTCAAACCAAGCAAAAATAACAGACGGTAATACTGCAGCTGCGCCACCAGTTTCCATTTCACAAGCATGTACGTTCCTCCTATACCACATTCAGCGGCTTTTCTGTTGCTCCCGCAGAGAGAGCCGTAGACTGCGCAGAGGCAGCGTCTTGCACAAGCTCAGGGTGAATGACCGCGCGGTACTTTCCTTCTGACGACAACACTCCGCCATCCAGCCCGATTAGTACTTTGGTTGTCTCGTAACTCATTTGATCCAATGTCACTCTCACCAGATCAGGCTTGATTGCCAGCATAAATGCCGTCCCCTTGTTGATACCACGATAGGGTACCAGTCTTAGTCGACCCTGCCAGCGAAAATCCTCCTGGTCCAGCTCCATAATGAGGTTGTCCGGTGCTTCTTCCTTCAACCGGCCTTTCCAGGAAGCTGGCAGCATGTCTTGCCACAGTGAAACCTCCATCACCATAACCGGCAGACGGGAAAGAGGGTCCGTGAGTTGATTACCGGTATCGACAAGGCCTGTACAAGAAATAGTTACATCATCGATATAAACCTGCACTTCTCCCAGATAGGTTGTCATACGGTCTGATTTTCGCTTGGAACTTTGCACGGCTTTGAATAAAAACAGCACTGCAAAGAATACGATAAAAGTAAACCAGAAGGCGATCTTCAGATCAAAAGACATTCCGCCCGAGGCTGTATACCAAATTCCGTTAAACAGCTCGCCCGAACTCTGAAGCATGTAGTGTATACCTAAAATGCCTCCGGCAGCGACGAAGTTAATGACATAGAAGGTACCCAAATTCCTCATAAACACCTGGAGGCCCTTAAAACCAAAAGCGATAAACAACATCACGAGTGACAAACCAAACTTGATCAAAAAGGTAAACATAAAATCAAACTCCGGTACAAACATCATGACGACATAGAGGGCGCCCACAATGGAAGACAGCAGCCATCTCCACCAAACCAGCTTCGTTTTACGCATCCAGGCTGTGAGTCCGATGAGTGCACCGTCAATACACAGGTTTGTCAAAAAAATAAGATCAACATAAACGACCAACTCTTCACCTGCCTCGTACCAAATATCGGTATAGCGTTGTTCCGATATTCTATGAGCATACACACAAGTATAAGGAGCTTCCTGTTCAAAGTCTGTCTAATCATGGGGGTGTCGTCTCAACTTTTTTTGTCGTAATTCCTCGTGCCCATTGTTCAGAATTTGTTCATTTCTGTTTGATATGCTGTAGATAAAAAAACAGAAAAACCCGGTTTCTCCATAAGGAGGACCGGGTTTGAAATTAAATATGATTGCTGCTTAGTCGTTATTGTTATTGCGTGAGCGATTGCGCAAAAATGTCGGAATATCCAGCTGATCACTGCTCGGCTGGTTCCCGAACGGGCGAAGATTAGGCGAGCGATTCTCAGCAGGCTCACTCGTTGGTGTCGGTTTGCGTCCTGGTGGTGGTGAGACAGGCTTGTCTTCAAAACCAGTAGCAATAACCGTAACCTTGATTTCTTCTTTCAGATTTTCATCAATGATGGCACCGAAAATCATGTTAACTTCCGGATCGGATGCCGATGTAACGATCTCGGCTGCTTCATTCACTTCATAAAGTGACAGGTTGATGCCACCTGTGATGTTCATGATAACCCCGCGCGCACCTTCAATGGACGTTTCCAGCAATGGGCTCATAATCGCTTTGCGAGCTGCTTCAGCCGCACGATTTTCACCTGTTGCTTCTCCGATCCCCATCAAAGCAGATCCGCGTTCAGTCATAATGGTTTTTACGTCTGCAAAGTCAAGGTTGATCAGACCCGGTACAGCGATCAGATCAGAGATGCCTTGTACCGCTTGACGCAGTACGTTATCTGCTTGACGGAATGCTTCAAGCATCGGTGTCTTTTTATCTACGATTTCAAGCAAGCGGTCATTTGGAATGACAATCAGCGTATCCACTTTTTCCTTGAGAGCTTCAATCCCTTGCTCTGCATGGCTGGAACGTTTGCGTCCTTCGAAAGTGAATGGACGTGTAACCACACCTACGGTAAGAGCTCCGCACTCTTTGGCAATCTCAGCAATGACTGGAGCTGCACCAGTACCTGTACCACCGCCCATACCGGCTGTGACAAATACCATGTCCGCACCTTTCAATGTATTCATGATCAAATCGCGGGATTCTTCCGCTGCTTTTTTACCTACATCCGGGTTGGCACCTGCGCCAAGACCACGGGTCAGTTTATCACCGATTTGCAATTTATGTTCGGATTTCGCCAGATGCAATGCTTGAGCATCCGTGTTCACCGTTATAAATTCTACACCTTGTACACCATTTTCGATCATACGGTTGACTGCATTGCTTCCGCCGCCGCCTACACCGATGACTTTTATTTGAGCCAAGCTCTCCATCTCGAAATCAAATTCCAACATATTATTCCATCTCCCCCTCAATGTGCATGGATGGCCCGTCCAATTTTTGATTGAACCGAATCAATTTCATATATCGACGATCGAAAGCGTATATATTAATACCAGCGCATTCAGACGGCTTCTAGAAGTATGAAATAGATTCAACCTGTTATATAAATTCGCTGAACATATTTTTCAGCCGTTCGAACAAACCCGGTTTTTGCTCCGATTCCGGAGACGCACTCGGCTTAACACGGTTGGTCGGTTTCTTGTTGTTGTTATTATTATTGTTGCCACCGCCGCTGCTGACCGATGGACGAATGCGCAAACTGCGAATTACACTGTGCAAAATGCCGACCCCGCTTGTGTAGCCCGGGTCGCGAACACCGATGTAATCCGGAACCGCAATTCGTACCGATGCAGCAAGCTCATGCTGAGCTACTTGCAGAACCCCTGGCATCGAGACAGTCCCTCCCGTTAGTATATAACCTCCGGGAAGCTCCGTGTAACCGAGGCGCTTCACTTCTTGGGAAATCATCTGGAATATTTCCTGAACACGCGGTTCGATAATAGCAGCAAGGTCCTCCTGAGAGAATTCCTTGTCCACATTGCTGCCGATTCGCGTGACTTTGAACATAACGTCAGCCGCAGCATCATCGAGCCATGCGCAGCCATATTTCAGCTTCACCTTTTCGGCTTGATCTGTTAAGGTACGCAATCCATACGCAATATCGTTGGTAACAAATTCTCCACCGATCGGCAGGGTTGACGTTGCAACAAGACTGTCTTCTTCAAAGACAGCGATGGTTGTTGCACCTGCTCCAATATCAACAAGAACAGACCCCATCGTTTTTTCGTCCTTAGATAAAGCAAGCTGACCTGCTCCAAGTGACATGAGCACCAGATCGCTTACCTTCAGACCCGCTTTTTCCACGCAGCGCAAAAGATTATGTATCGCGGTTTTTGCACCCGTTATGATTGTTGCCTCAACTTCCAGTCGAACTCCAATCATACCCCGGGGATCCTGTATGCCCTCCAAGCCGTCTACAACGTACTGCTTGGCGACAACATCAATAATTTCCCGTTCCGGCGGAACCGCAATCACCTCGGCTGCTTTCAACACCCGTTCCATGTCTTCTTCTCCGATTTCACGATCCTCGTTAGACACTGCCACGACGCCGTGACTGCTCATCAGTCCGATATGATTTCCTGAGATTCCAACATATACTTCGGATATTTGAATACCTACCATACGTTCAGCATGATCCACTGCATTCCGGATCGACTGCACCGTCTGATCGATATCTACGATTACACCTTTGCGAATTCCCTCCGAGTCGGCAGATCCAACTCCAATAATATTAAAGGTTCCATTATTAATTTCCCCAATAATAGCGCGAATTTTGGATGTACCGATGTCCAAACTAACAATGATGTCATTGTTGCTCAAGTCTGTGGCACCTCCTGACTCCAATAGTAAAATACGTTCGGGTTTAAACACTCTTAAAACATATTCAACACACGTTAGGCTTTCCCTCTTTTTTCTACAATTTTTTTGGGTGCCAAGATCTGGTTGCGAGACATAAAACCTTGAAGAAAAAAGAAGGAGACAACTTATGTGCCATAAGTTCAAGTGTATCATTTTTTCTCCGTCTCAGAAAGAACAACTTTCACGGATGAAACAGGGTCAAACCCCGACCCTGCTTGGACTTTTCATTAACTGCCATACATGATTAGCAAGAGGATCAGGGCGTTGCACCCGGCTCTTCACCATCTTCAGGGTCATCTGCGATAAAAGGCACGTACGTGTCTGCCTCAAGCATCGTGATTTTTCCTGGCCGCTCCGTCTCAATAACCTGATTCAGGTACTCCACCTTATCCGGCAGCTTGGAGATCGTGGTAATCACTTCAAACTGTGATTTGGTATACAACCGAATCTGATCCGGGAACGAAGGCGTAGGGTTAGGAATAATCTCCGATATATCCGTTGTCAATTCGTTTGGAATTTTGGCAAGCGTCTCACTCAATTGTTCTTTGAGTGGATCGTCTGCTTTCCACTGTGTCAGTATGGGCTTCTCCACAGCAATTCCGATATTGGCCGGAACATTCAAGCTTGTCCCACTGGCCAGGATAGCCTGGAGTGTACCATCCGCACCTAGTTCGTAAGCAACAGTCGGATACTCCTGAACCTTGATATGAACGATCCCCGGAAACTGTTTATCCACTGTCACATTCGCTACCGCTTTGAACGTCTTCAAACGCTCAATGACCTCAGCGGAGCTTGTCCCAAAGAACTGATCGCCTTCCTTCAAACCACTTTTCTCCAGCAGTTCCGAAGTTGTCGTGTATACATTACCCGTAATCTCAATACTCGAAATCCGGCTCATGGAAGAGCGGAAGAACAGCACGGCAAGCAATACAATAAAAAGAAGTAACAGAATAAGAACAAGTTTACGGCTTGTGTTTCCTTTAGGTCGATTCTTCTTCAGAACCGGAATTTGACTTTTAGGCATAGGTCGCGCTCCACAAAGCCTTCGGTCCCCTCCCACAGCATTCTGAAGAAGGGGACTCAAAGGACGTTAATTGGCAAAATCCAGCTGTTTCGAAACGGGGGACTGTCGCTCAACCGAAGCTCCAAGGCTCTGGAACAACTTCTCGATGCGGTCGTACCCTCTGTCAATATGATGCACTTGCTCAACAACCGTTTTCCCCTGGGCAGCAAGGCCAGCAATAACCAGAGCTGCACCTGCACGCAGGTCGGTTGCTTCAACTGTAGCTCCGTACAAACGCGGGACTCCCCGGATAAAGGCTGCATTCAGATCGACCGAAATATCTGCACCCATGACGTTAAGTTCATCCACGTGCTTGAAGCGTCCCTCAAATACCGTCTCCTTCATTACACTGAACCCATCGGCCAAACTGAGCAGGACCATGATTTGCGACTGCAGGTCAGTCGGAAACGAAGGGTACGGTGATGTTACAATACGATCCACGGATTTGGGACGGCTCATACAGCTCACCGTCATTATATCATTGCAGACCGTGATTTGAACACCAGTGCGCTTCAACACATGTATAAGGGAAGTAAGGTGTGCCGGGTTGCAGTGTGTCAGGGTAACATTACCTCTTGTCGCTGCTGCTGCAATCATGACGGTTCCGGCCACAATCCGATCAGGTATGATCTCGTAGGAACAAGGCTTCAGTTTCTCTACACCGTTAATCGTAATTGTATCGGTGCCGGCTCCAATTATACTTGCACCCATCGCGTTGAGAAAATGCTGCAAGTCCTGAATCTCAGGTTCTCTGGCTGCATTGAATATCGTTGTTGTGCCCTCAGCCGTAACGGCTGCCATCATGATATTTTCCGTGGCACCCACACTTGGGAAGTCCAGATGAATATCCGTGCCCACCAGCTTACGGCCCCGGCAGATAATCTGTTGATCAAGCTCTTCAATTGATGCTCCGAGCGCTTCCAGGCCCCGGAGGTGAAGATCAATCTTGCGTTCTCCGATGGCACAACCACCTGGCTGGTATACGGATACTTGCCCAAACTTAGCCAGCAATGGCCCCATCAAGAAAATGGAAGAGCGCATCTGTTTCATCAGATCCTCAGGCACATCATATGACCGGATGGACGATGTATCAATCGTCACTGTTCCCTGTTCATGCCGACACGTGCATCCAAGCCGTTCCAGGATATACAGCATTACTTCAATGTCCAGCAAGTGTGGAACGTTGTGCAGCGTGACTTCTCCATCTGCCAACAAACTTGCAGCCATGATTGGTAAAGCGGCATTTTTTGCTCCATGGATGCGTATGGATCCTGAGAGGGGTTTCCCGCCTTCAATCACCAATTTGTCCAATGTATCACCTCCGGGGTTTACCGCTCACCCACTGGAAAGACTTCCGGTACCAGGTTATACCGTTTTGAGATGATATAGTTGCTATGAATTTGCTGCATAAGGGTGATAACGTCCTCTGCTGTAGCTTGACTGGACTGACAATCAAATTGGCATGCAAGATGGATACCTGTAGGCCTCCCGTGTTTACCCTTTGACGCCGCTGTTTGAAACAGCCGGCCCGCTCGGTCACTGGGCGGATTTCGGAGTACGCTGCCTGCGCACGCATATGCAGTGGCAAAAGGTTTATAATTTTTGGCAAGCCCCATCACTTCCGAAACGACTTTGCGTTCATTATGCCAAACTGAATATACAGCTTCTGGCACAACGCCTCTCCGTTAATGCAGCACAGAGTGGTAATACGCAAATTCCCTGTCCTCCTTGCTGTAACGTACCCATTCGCCTGTCTCCAGCACAATCTCAGCGGATTGAAATATGCGTGACACATCCGATCCATAAGCACCAGCGTTAAATGTACACCACTTCTGCCCGCAGGGCCCAACTTCTTTTAGTACTAACCACAATCACTTTGGATAGCATGGAATGCTTCTGCCGTTACGCATAAATCATGCTGCTCAACATCCATAGAAGTATCCCCTGCTAAACGACAAAAACCGTGATGCGGCGCCTTGGAACGATTGTCACAATTTATACGGTATCTTATGTCAGTCCTGCCTTGTGTGTGACAATCGCCCAGAACACACTTTACCTGCGTACAGCAAGCCTTTGAATCTCCTTCACCAGCACCTCGGCTGCATCCGGCTTGCCAAGCTCCCGAGACGCTGCGGCCATGCGTTTGCGGGCCGCTTCATCATTCATGATGCGGGCAATGGCCTCATATAACGCTTTTCCCGACAGATCCTTCTCCAGCATCGTGACAGAGGCTCCGCCACCTTCCAGTGTACGCGCATTCGCTTCCTGATGATTATTCGTCACGTTAGGTGACGGTATCAGAATGGAAGGAATGCCAAGCGATGTAATTTCGGCGAGGAATGACGCTCCTGCACGATTCACAATCAATGAGGTACAAGCGAGAACTTCCGGCATATTATGCACATAAGGAAGCACATGCAAGTGGTTTGGCATCGTTCCAAGTGAACTGCGTATCGCTTCTCGTGTTTCGTCAAAATAGGATTCACCCGTAACATAAACGACGTGTACATCGTCCAGCTTCTCCAGCATGGGAGCCATGTCCACCATCGCTTTATTGATGGCCTTTGCCCCGCGGCTGCCACCAACAACCAGCACAACCCGGCTGTCCATTGGCACACCCAGTGTGGCAAATCCCCGATCACGGCTGGCCTTGGCAACCGTGGTTGCCCTCGGATTACCCGTGTACACTACTCTTTTCGCTCCCGAGAAAGCCTTCTCTGAACCTTCGAAGCTAACTGCAACGGTATCCACATAACGAGTAAGGAACTTGTTGGTTAAGCCAGGGATCGCATTTTGTTCATGAATGACACTTGGAATCCCTAGTTTGGCAGCTGCATAAACCACAGGTCCACATACATAGCCGCCTGTCCCGATCACTACATCAGGTTTGAATTCCTTCAGCATTTTCTTCGATTTTCGCACGCCTTGAATAAAGCGCATAACCGTCTTCAGATTGTCCACAGACAACTTCCGTCGGAATCCTGTGATATCAATGGATTGAAAAGGAATGTTCTCCTGTGGCACTAACTTGCTCTCCAGTCCACGGGTTCCTCCAATATATAAAAATGTCGAGTCGGGATTCTCCGCCTCACATTGTCTTGCTATGGCAACGGCCGGATAGATATGTCCACCGGTACCGCCGCCGCTTAGTACGACTCGCATCGCATAGTCACCTCGCATAACGTGATAAGTTTAACAGTATCCCTAGTGCTGTCAGCATCAAGGTCAGAGATGATCCGCCATAACTGATCAGCGGAAGGGTTATTCCAGTAACGGGCATGAGCCCGATGACGACGCCGATATTGATAATGACTTGTACAGCCACCATGCCGATAATGCCTACACCCAGCAAACTGCCAAAAGCATCCGGTACTGTCATCGCTACTCGCATACCTCTCCAGACCAGCACCAGGAACAAAAGAAGTACAATTAGTCCGCCAATAAAACCGAGCTCTTCAGCCAATATGGAAAAAATGAAATCCGTTTGCGGTTCGGGCACATAACTGTATTTTTGCCGGCTCATCCCAAGGCCCAGACCTGCCAGGCCACCCGGTCCGATTGCATATAATGATTGTATGATTTGATAGCCCGCACCCAGCGGATCGGACCATGGGTCGAGAAAAGCTGTTATTCGTTTCAGTCGGTAAGGAGCCGCTGCAATCAGCGCGGCAAATCCCATAGCTCCGCCAAGAGCAAGCAGCAACAAATGTTTCATTCTCGCGCCTGCCGTAAAAATAATCAGCATGGATGCACCCATCATGACAGTGCCTGTCCCCAAATCGGGCTGCAGCATAATAATACCGAAGGCGAGACCTATCAATCCAAGTGGGGGCAACAATCCGGTTGTGAATGTTTTAATTTTCCCCGGTTCCTTGCTCAGCCAGTGTGCCAAAAACAAAATCATGCCCAACTTCATGAATTCAGAGGGCTGAATGCCAAACGATCCAATGCCCAGCCAGCTTCGTGCTCCGCCGCGGACCACGCCGATCCCGGGAATTAACACCGCAATCAGCATAATAAAACAGGCGATCAATATCGGTTTAGCATATTTCCGCCAGACCCGGTAGTCCACATTGGCTGTGACAAACATGGCAGCCAGTCCGAGTCCAGCAAATAACAACTGTCTTTTGACAAAATAAAATGAATCGCCATAGTCATGAAAAGCAAGCACCGAGCCCGCACTATAGACCATAATAATGCCGATGGCAAGCAATGCCACAATACAAATCAGGAGCCAGATATCCGGCGCCGGTCGCGTCTGTTTCATCAGGAGGCCACCCCTTGCATGGAAGTAGGGGCTTTTCCACCCCCCTACTTACAAGTTATGCGCCGCCTCTTTAAAAATGCGTCCCCGCTCCTCATAAGAAGCAAACATGTCCCAACTTGCACACGCCGGTGAGAGCAAGACTATGTCACCAGGCGCTGCAAGCCGCGACGCTTCCTGTACTGCAGCGGTTAACGTCTGGGCAGCATCATCCTCATTATCGACGACCTTAATTTGCTTTAATCCCGCCAGTTCCGCGACCTTAGCGATTTTCTCCCGTGTTTCGCCGAGAGTCACAACCCCTTTTACCCGTTCCTGGAACAAGGGGAGCAGCTCCATCATGTCTGAACCCCGATCCAGTCCTCCGGCGATCAGCACGACCGGATCCTTGAAGGAGTTCAATGCCATCACGGTTGCCTTCGAATTGGTAGCCTTGGAATTGTTGTAGTACTTGGCGCCATTGTGCTCCAGCACATACTCCAAACGGTGCTCAACCCCTTTGAATTCGGACAGGGGTACCTCAAGCACAGCCGGATCGGCACCTGCCGCTGCTGCAATGGCTACCGCAGCCAGCGCATTCCCAACATTAAATTGTCCTGGTATTCCAATGTTTTCAACGTCTATAACGATGTGATGGTTTCCTTGACCGTCGGCATATACCACCTGGCGTTTCACATCATCCTCTTCTCCATCCACGTAAGGAGGATCGGCGTACACGCCCGCTTCCAGCTTCTCG
The DNA here is from genome assembly GCF_002276415.1 of Paenibacillus sp. 7523-1. Classification (NCBI taxonomy): domain Bacteria; kingdom Bacillati; phylum Bacillota; class Bacilli; order Caryophanales; family Paenibacillaceae; genus Paenibacillus; species Paenibacillus sp. 7523-1. The sequence continues at coordinate 82,252 of NZ_NPBR01000010.1, forward strand.
GTCATGGAGAACGGAAGCAGCCTGCTTTTAATATAAGGAACGAGTTCCCGGCATACGGGATCATCCCAGTTCAGCACGGCTACGTCATCCGGAAGCTGATTGGCAAAGATTTTAGCTTTGGAAGCGATATAGTCATCCATATCTCCGTGATAATCCAGATGCGTTTCTGTAACATTAAGCAGACTTGCAATCCGTGGACGGAAATGAACAGTTCCCTTAAGCTGGAAACTACTGAGTTCAACGACCATCCAGTTATCGGCCGTAGCTTGTTCTGCCGCCTCGCTGAGTGGTGTACCGATATTGCCGGCCACAATCGGGTTCAAGCCTGCATACTCCAGCATGTTGCCAACCCATGTGGTTGTCGTTGTTTTCCCGTTGGAACCTGTAATCCCGATCATCGGTGCTGCACAGAGGTGGTAAGCCACTTCCACTTCCGTTACAACCTCAATTCCGAGGGAAAGAGCCTGCTGTACTGGTGGCGCCTGATAAGGGATGCCCGGGTTTTTGACCACAAGCTTCACACCCTCATGAATCAGATCATCGGGATGGCCCCCGCATACAACAGAAATTCCCAAAGCCTCCAATTCGGATGCTTCGGGACACTGTTCCCTCTCTTTTTTATCATTCACTGTGACTTTCGCTCCCGCACGGTCCAGCACCTTGGCAACTTGCACGCCACTCTTTGCCAGTCCGAGCACAACAACCTGTTGACCGCGATATGATTCAGGATGGTTCATGTTTACAACCCCTTGTTGAGATAAAGTCCGAGCGCAGCCAAAATAGCACCGACTGCCCAAAAAGTAATAACAACCCGCCATTCCGACCATCCGCTTAATTCAAAGTGGTGGTGAATAGGACTCATTTTGAATACACGCTTGCCCCGGGTCTTGAACGATACCACTTGAATAATAACGGATAGAATCTCGATGACGAACACACCACCAATGATTACAAAAAGAAGCTCCGTCTTCGTAACAATGGCAACGGCACCAATGGCACCACCGATACCTAGTGAGCCCGTGTCTCCCATAAACACTTTGGCCGGATGCGCATTGTATACAAGAAAACCAAGCACAGCGCCAATCATGGCTGCTGCACATACCGCTGCCGGCATAGACGTCGCCTGCATCGCTACGATGGCAAATGCCCCAAACGCAATAGCACTGATACCAGACAGCAGACCATCCAGTCCATCCGTAAAGTTAACGGCATTGGTGATCGCGAGCATCATGAACACGACAAACGGATAATAGAACCACCCCGTCCAGTCGAAGGAGACGGATGTTCCGGGAATCGAGATGGCTGTGCTGTGCCCATTCTGAATGAGCAAGAAACACATCACCGCACTGAAAAACAGCTGCCCCAGCATTTTTTGTCTGGCGGTCAATCCCAAAGAACGTTTGAATACAATCTTGATATAGTCATCCAGGAAGCCGATCAGGCCAAAACCGAGTGTAGCCACGAGCAGGACATAGAAATCCGTATTTTTGACTGCTGAAAACTTCAAAAAGGCTAATGTAAATGCAAGCAGGATCACAACCCCGCCCATCGTCGGCGTCCCGCTCTTTTTCAGATGGCTCTGCGGCCCGTCTTCCCGAACCTGCTGTCCGAATTTCATTCGGCGAAGTAATGGAATCAATAGCGGTGCGGCAATCACCGCCAAAATAAATGAAACGCCGATTGTTAACAGTAATACCTGAAAATCCATGGGTTCACCCCTCTAGTCTACTCAATTCTGTAATGATGCTATTTTTAGTGATTCGACCACGTCCTCCAGCTTCATGCCCCGGGAGGCCTTGAACAAAACGACGTCTCTGGGATGCAATTTTTCCAGCATGTAACGGGTCATCTCTTCCTTGTTCTCAAATGCATGCACAGCTTCTGCCGGCATGTGCAGTTTTGCACCCTCAGCTATATTCACCGATAACGGTCCATAGGTTAGCACCATGTCCATTTTCCCTGGCGTAATATACTCTCCAATGGCACGGTGAAGCTCCTGTTCCTGAGGCCCAAGTTCCAACATGTCTCCAAGTACGGCTACTCGAGAACGATAACCTTTGAGCCCATCCATCACATCAATAGCTGCTTTCATCGAAGTTGGACTTGCATTGTAGGCATCATTAAGCATCGTTAGTCCGCTGACGCCTTGAATAACCTCTATACGCATGCCCGTCAGTTTCAAGCCGGATAACCCAGAGGCAATCTGTTCGGCTGTTACACCAAAGTGACGTGCAACTGCAAGTGCTGCGAGACAGTTAACTACATTGTGTGTACCAAGCAGAGGAAGCGTAAGTGCTTGTTCCCCCAACTGTTTTGTCGTGAAAACAACACCGTTCTGCGCATTCATGAGTCCTGTCGGGTAATCATCATTGTCTGTCTGAAGTCCAAAGGTAAATCGTTTCATTCCCTCGGGCTGCTTCGTTTCCGCTTCAGCCAGAACCTGCTTGATCAACGGCTCGTCTCCGTTATAAATCAACAGGCCGCCTGGTTTCATACCTGCAGCAATTTCGGCCTTTGCTCTGGCAATCTCCAGCCTGGAGCCAAGCTGCAGCAGATGGGATTCACCAATGTTCGTAATGATGGCGATATCCGGCTGAGCAATCAAAGACAATGCCTCGATTTCTCTGCGACCGCTCATGCCCATTTCCAGAATCACAATCTCGGTATCTTGTTCCATACTTAGCACCGTAAGCGGGAGTCCGATATGATTGTTGAAGTTGCCCTGTGTCTTATGCACCTTGAATTTGGTAGAAAGAATGGCATCCACAATGTCCTTGGTTGTTGTTTTGCCATTGCTGCCGGTAATGCCCACCACGGAAGTTTGGCTCTCGGCCAGATAAGCAGATGCAAGCCCCTGCAGGGCAGCCAGCGTGTCTTCAACGACGATGACTGCTCCTCCCTGCGGGGGAACACCATGGTCATTCTGCCATAACGCCCCTGCGGCTCCTTTTTCTAAACAGGCTTGCACAAATTCGTGTCCGTCAAACCTCTCGCCGACAAGCGGGATAAACAAACTGCCTTCTACTGGCTTGCGTGAATCCGTAAATACACCTTCAACGTTGATGTCACCGCAAGCAGTATAGTCGTTTAGTGTTCCTCCGCACATTTCGGCCAATTGCGCTAATGTTCTTTTTATCAATTGGATTTGCCCCTTATCGCCTCTTTGGCTATGATCCGATCATCGAAATCCGTTTTGGTTGTTCCGATAATTTGATAGGTCTCATGACCCTTGCCCGCAATCAATACTACATCGGCTGGGCTTGCCATTTCAATAGCTTCATGTATTGCCTGACGACGATCTACGACCATAAGATAACGATCAGATGGTACGCCTTCTTCTACCAGACCTACTTCAATATCTTTGAGAATCAGATCCGGATCCTCCGTGCGTGGATTGTCAGAAGTTACAAATACAATGTCACTATACTTCGCTGCAATTTTCCCCATTAATGGACGTTTGGTCCGATCCCGGTCTCCCCCACATCCGAATACACAGATGACTCGCCCTTCGGCAAACTCTTTTACCGTTCGCAATACGTTTTCCAAGCCGTCGGGTGTATGAGCGTAGTCCACAATAACAGCAAATGACTGACCTTCGTCTACAGCTTCAACACGTCCATCCACACCAGGAACCGTCTCAAGACTGCGTTTAATCTCTTCCAAGGGTACTCCTTCAACAAGTGCAGCAGAGATAGCTGCCATGGCGTTATATACGTTGAATTTCCCTACCATGCGCAAGTTAATGTCTGTACTGCCTGCGAATGTATCCACATGGAAAGACGTGCCCTGCGATGTAATCGAGATGTTGGATGCCCGTACATCAGCATTATCTTCCATGCCATATGTAATGACTTCAGCTGCAGTCACGGATTTGAAATAATTGGCCGATGGATCGTCTGCATTAATGACTGCAAATTTGCGACCGGAGGCATCCTCTGCAAACTCGTTGCCAAGTCTTGCAAAGAACAGGCCTTTTGCTGCGCGGTACTCTTCCATGGAATTATGATAGTCCAAATGATCTTGGGTCAAGTTGGTGAATACAGCAGTACGGAAATTGGTTCCTTTTACACGTCCCTGCTCCAGCGCATGTGATGAGACCTCCATTACGCAGCAGTCCGTACCCGCTTGAACCATATCATACAGACTGCGCTGCAGATCGAGTGCTTCTGGTGTAGTTCCCGACATTGGATAGGTCCGGCCGTCGTAACGCATTTGAATGGTACCAATCAAACCTGTCTTCTGACCATGATCACTCATGATCTTTTCAATCAGATAGGTGGTGGTTGTCTTGCCGTTCGTTCCCGTTACACCAATCATATTCATCTTATGGCTTGGTGAGTCAAAGAAAGAGTCTGCAAGGACTGCCATTGCAAAACGACTGTCTTTGACCAGCAGCTGCGGTACAGGTAGTTCGAGTTGTCGTTCCACGACCAGTGCTACTGCTCCAGCATTCACAGCTTTTTCCGCATAATCATGTCCATCCACCGTATGTCCCGGAAGACAGATAAACAGATCTCCCGGTTGAACCTGGCGGGAATCTGTCTGTAAGTTTTGGCATTCTGTATTAGGCTCGCCAATCAGGCGGGCAGTTGTCAGCTTCGATGCAAATTGTTTTAAAAGCACATGAATAACCTCACTTCTTCAAGTTTACTTCTGCTCAAGGCATTTCTTTTTATTAATATCGTCCATATGGCCATTTAATGAAACGCAACTTTTTGAATTTTGTTGCGCTAGGACCTGGAGCCGGTTAAGGCTCCTGTCCTGCTTCCCCTGTATGATCGTGTGCTTCTTTCAGCACATCACTCATATAGATTCGTATGGTAGAGCCCTGCTCCACCCTTGCTCCTGGCTTCGGAGCCTGGTTAATGACGTACTTCCCGCTACCGGACTTAGCAAGCATAAAGTTCATGTTGAGATCTTCATACAGATCTTCTACCGTTGCACCTGTGAGATCGGGAACCGTAACAATTTTGGTTTCGCCATACTTGTATTCTTTTGCAACCTGATCCTTGCGCACAGGAACATTCATATAGTGCAGCGAGTCTTCAAGAATATTCTGTACAATCGGAGCTGCAACGACACCCCCGAACTGAATCCCTTTTGGATTATCGACAGCCGTGTATACTACGATCTGTGGATCATCTGCGGGAGCAAAGCCAATAAAGGATACAATATGCTCGGAAGAGGAATAACGTCCGTTAATAACCTTCTGGGCTGTACCTGTTTTACCGCCTACCCGATATCCGTCGATAAAGGCCGGTCTTCCTGTGCCTTTTGCAACAACACTTTCCAAAGCCTCACGAACCTGCTTGGATGTGTCTTCCGAAATGACCTGCCGTACAAGTTCCGGCTTGACTTCTTCCATCACTTCACCCGTTTCGGGATGAACCCACGCTTTGGTTACATAAGGTTTGTAGAGCTTGCCTCCATTGATGGCAGCCGATACGGCAGCCACTTGCTGAATGGGTGTAACGGAAACGCCTTGCCCAAAGGCTGTTGTCGCAAGCTCCACAGGACCCACTCGGGACAGTTTGAACAAAATACCACTTGCCTCACCGCTAAGATCAATACCTGTTTTGGTTCCGAATCCAAAGTCTTTGATGTAAGAAAACAAGGACTCTTTACCAAGCTTTTGACCTAGAGCCACGAACCCGGGATTGCACGAGTTTTCCACGACTTGCAGGAAGGTTTGACTCCCATGGCCGCCTTTTTTCCAGCAGCGCAGTCGGGCACCTCCAACTTCAACATATCCTGGGTCAAAGAATTGATCCTGCTGCAGATTCACCTTCTTCTCTTCCAAAGCTGCCGCCAAAGTAATGATTTTAAAAGTTGAACCCGGTTCGTATGTCATCCATATCGGTAAATTCCGGTTATAGATTTCAGACGGATACTGCTGGTAATCCGCTGGTTCATACCCTGGTCTGCTGGCCATGCCGAGGACTTCACCCGTTTTCGGGTTCATGGCGATAGCCAGAGCGGAGTTCGCCTGGAATTTGACCATGGCCTGATCCAGTTCCCTTTCCATAATGGATTGGATCGATTTGTCGATCGTCAGCTCCAGGTTAAGACCATCTCTTGGTTCCACATACTTCTCAGATGAGCCCGGCATAAGCCTTCCGGCCGCATCGGACAAGTAGGACACACTGCCATTTAAACCGGTCAACTTCTCATCATACCTTTTTTCGACCCCGGTCAATCCCTGGTTATCAATCCCCGTAAAACCAAGAATGTGAGCAGCCAGATCATCATAAGGATAGAATCGTTTATTATCCTCTGCAACAACGATACCCGGAAGCTTCAAATCACGAATGCGCTGAGCTTTCTCCATCGTAATTTTGCGGCCGCCGGGTTGTAGTCGTACAATCAGTTCTCTTTTCTTGATGGTTGCCAGCACTTTCTCTTCAGTCATTCCAAGTAAAGGGGCTAGTGCCTTCGCTGTAGTCTCCGCTTCCTTCACTTGAGCCGGAATCGCCATAATCGTCGGTGTAGTTACATTATAGGCAAGAGAGGTACCATTGCGATCCAGGATCTCTCCCCGTTTGGCTGAATATGGAATGTTCCGCCGCCAGGACTCCTCCGCTTTCGCAGACAATTCCGGGCCTTTCCCGAGTTGTACATAAGCAAGCCTGATCACCAAGGCCGAAAATAACAATACCAAAATGAGCAAACTCCATAACAGCCTGCGCCGTAGATTTACACTTGAACCCTTCACGAAAAGATCCCCCCACTCGTCCCAAAATCATGACCTCGTTCATTCATGAATATTCGGGACAACCGGGGGTTAGAACAAGCTATAAATTCAATGGCTATGGGAGGACCGGATCAATTGCTGCACCAGAAGACGAGTCCGTCTCATTGGTTGAAGCCTCTGTTCCATCCGAGCTCCCCGTTTCTTCTGTCTTGCTGGACGCTTCTGCTGTCCCCTCTTCTTCTAATGCAGCATCAGAAGACTCAGGATCTTCATCCGCTATTCCGGTTACTGCGGCCTTGGCCGTCTGCAATGTGAGCTGTATGGTTCGCTGTTCCCCGGAGACCTGCTCCTTTTGACTCACAACATAACCCTCACCCTTGACGATCACTCCTACTTTCATGAGTGAAAGAACTTCCATGGCATCACGTAGCGATTCCCCTGTCAGATCAGGCACTTTCATACTGCTGCTGTCTTCCGTAAGTAGATAGATTCGCTGACCTGCGTTCATAAATTCGCCCGCAGCAGGGTACTGGCGAATAACACTCTCGCCCTTCCCTAGGGTCTCGTAAGCAATTCCTGCGTTCAGCAGCTGGCTTCTAGCCTGTTTGGCTGTTTTCCCAGCGAGGTCGGGTGCCTTGGTCTGAACGACGGTAGCTGCCTTTTTGTCCGTGGTCTTTGTTGTATCTTTCGGAACACCCATGTATTGAAGGGTCTGACTTACAATTTTTTTGAATACAGGAGCTGCAGCAGCACCACCACCAATGTTGGTTCCACTCGGTTGGTCAATGACGACCAGCATCGCAATTTTGGGATTGTTTACAGGGGCAAATCCGATAAACGAAACGACGTCTTTGGTTTTACTATATTCCCCGTTTACCCATTTTCTTGCTGTTCCCGTTTTACCAGCAACCCGGTATCCTTCGATATAGGCGTTGCGCCCAGTACCGATCTGCTGGTCTGCTACAACCTGTTCCAAATAGCCACTTACCAGTTTTGCAGATTCCTTGGAAATGACTTGGCGGACCTCTTTTGGCTTGGTCACTTCAGTTGTTCCGTCATTTGGATTGATGATTTCCTTCACCAGATGTGGAACCATCAGTTTCCCGCCATTAGCAATGGCCGAGATGGCAGCCACCTGCTGAATCGGGGTTACTTGAACCAAACCGTGACCATAGGCTGCTGTTGCAATCTCGGACTTATAAACCAATGGTTTGATCGGTGAAGCGGACTCGCTCGGCAGATCAATTCCCGTTTTTTGGCCAAATCCGAATTCGTCTATGTAATGACGCAGACGTTCGCCGCCAAGCATGTTGTAACCGAGATTAACAAAGGCAACGTTACTTGAACGTTTGACGCCTTCGAGATAGGAAATCGTACCATAAGCATGACCATTATCACTAATCGAAAATCCCCCAATGTTGATCCGTTTGGACTCAAACGTCGCGTTTGGATCAAACAGCTTCTCTTCTACAGCGCCAGCCAATGTAACAATCTTAAATGTTGAGCCTGGTTCGTAGATAGACTGTGTTGCATGGTTGATGAAATCTTTTTGATCCGGAGTTTCCCAGTACGTATTTGGATTAAAATTCGGCCAGTTCGCCATGCCCAAGATTTCCATCGTGTTTGGATCTGCTGCAATGACGGTCATACTGAGCGGATTATACTGAGCAACTGCTTCCTTAATGGCATCTTCAATGTAAAATTGAATGGTATCATCAATCGTCAGCTTCAGGTTATTTCCGTTTTGAGGTGGAAGATAGTTATCCTGAGAATCAGGAAGCTTGATGCCTTTGGCATCCTTTTGATAGTTCAGGTAACCATCAGTACCCGTCAGTTCTTCATCATACGAAACTTCAAGCCCGTTTACAGCTTTACCGTCACGACTCATGTAACCCAGAAGATGCGATGCAAGCGTCTCTTCGGGGTAAAACCGCTTCGATTCCTGGGCCATTACGATGGCGTTCTGAGCCTTGTACTCTTCCTTCAGTTCTTCCCTAAGCGCGGTTACTTTCGCTGCCAGTTCCGGGCTGATTTTGTACCCCTCACTACGTACTTCACGTTGTTGATAAAAACTTCCATCTTTTTTCTTAGCTGTCACCAAAGCACGCATTTCACTTTCATTCTTGCCAAGTATTGCTGCGAGCTTGGTCGTAACGACATCTTCAATCCCAAGTTCATGGATCATCTCGGGATTGACTGATACCGTATACGCGGGCGCATCCGTTGCCAGAATATTGCCGTTCCGATCCGTAATAGACCCCCGGCTTGCCTTAATCGTCTGCTCACGTTCAACCAGCTCGGAGGCATATCCTTGCCAGGTACTGCCGTTTACAACTTGAATAAAAAAGATTCGGGTTATCAGTACAAGAAAAAAGAGGGTAATACATCCCCCTATAAGCAGCGTGCGCATCTTTATTCTTTTTAACATCGGTACACCTCTTTACTTACTTGCTGTATCCGAAGACGACTCTGTGTCCTGTGAGTTCGTTACACCAGTTGAACGAGGCACGATTATAACGTCCTTGCCGGACGCTTCTACATAGCCAAGTTTGCGTGCATTTTCAATAACCAAATTGTTCAGTCTTTCCTTTTCAACCTGCAGGTCAGCAATGGTTTTCTCCGCTTTTCTCGTCTCGGACAGCGTTGATTGAGCCTGCTTGTTCAGATCATAGATATGAGCATAACGCCACATCAGTGCACCACCGATAACGATACAGACGATCAATGTCATCAGGTACAAAAATTTCTCTCGTGCAGGAAGACCCGTACGACGAGTCACCACTTTGGTGGTTTCCTTGTACCGCTGCTGCGTCACACGTTCTTGGGTTGCTTTTTCTTTCACTGCAAGGTTACCACGTGTATATGCCATACAAAGACTCTCTCCTTCGCTCTTGGTTTACAGTTTCTCTGCTACGCGCAGTTTAGCTGAACGTGCACGGGAGTTCTCGGCCAGTTCCGTATCCGTCGGAATCAGCGGTTTTCTGTTGACTAAACGCAGTACACCTTTACCGCCGCACACGCATAACGGAAAGTCAGGCGGGCACGTACACTTCTCCAGATAACTGCTGAATATTTGCTTGCAAATCCGATCCTCAAGCGAGTGAAAGGTAATAACAGATACACGTCCACCTGGTGCAAGACACCGAACCGCCTGATGCAATGCTTCCTCAAACGCACCCAGCTCATCATTCACTGCAATCCGCAAAGCCTGAAAACTGCGCTTCGCCGGATGTCCACCTGTACGGCGAGCAGCAGCCGGGATGCCTTCCTTGATCAATTCCACTAGCTCTCCTGTGGTCTCGATAACAGCCTGGCTTCGTTTTTCCACAATGACGCGGGCAATTCTTCTTGAAAACTTTTCTTCACCATAACGATATAAAATTCGGGCAATCTCTTCTTCAGGCCATTCGTTGACAATCTCTTTGGCTGTCAGAAATGCATCCTGATCCATCCTCATGTCCAGCGGAGCATCGTGATTGTAACTAAATCCACGTTCTCCTTCATCGAATTGAGGTGATGACACACCCAAATCGTACAAAATGCCATCCACCTGCGGCACGCCGTCCTTCATTGGGACATTCAGTTCTTTCAGAACCTGTTCCAGATCACGGAAATTTGTTTTCACAAGCGTGATGCGATCTCCATACGGAGCAAGCTTCTCACGTGCATTATCCAATGCCCAATCATCCTGATCCAGTGCGATAAGCCTTCCCCCTGGACCGAGCTTGGAAGCAATGACGGAACTATGTCCTCCTCCGCCTAAAGTGCAGTCCACGTATATACCGTCCTGCTTGATGTTTAATCCCTCTGTTGCCTCTTCTTTGAGTACGGTTATGTGGTGAAACAACCTGCACCCCTCCTGACTTTATAGATCAAAATTAAAATCGACTAGCTTTTCGGCAATGTCGTTGAATGCTTCCTCGGATTGATTGAAATAACTCTCCCATATGCCTTTGCTCCAGATCTCCACCCGGTTCGACACGCCAAGAACAACACAATCCTTGTCCAATTTGGCATATTCCCGTAAATTGCCCGGTAAATTTACCCTACCCTGTTTGTCCAATTCACATTCGGTAGCACCCGAGAAAAAAAAGCGGGTAAACGCACGTGCATCCGACTTCATCAAAGGCAGTGCTTTGAGCTTCTGTTCCATGACCCCCCACTCCTCCATAGGGTACACGAAAAGACACTGGTCCAAACCCCGTGTGACAACGAAAGACGGCCCCAGAGATTCGCGGAATTTGGCCGGAATAATAACCCGACCCTTGTCATCAATGCTATGTTGGAACTCCCCCATAAACATTGGCCCACTCACTCCTCACCCGTTTCTCCCACTTTGCCCCACTTTCCACCACCTAAGCATAATAGATTCGCACTAAAAAATCAAAACCCTTCTTGCTTGCTTGATTTTTTTCAATTTGCTTCATAAGAAAAACGCCTTTGATCCTCTTGCTCAGGATCAAAGGCGTTTCCCCGATAACGGTTATTCTACTTGCAATCGCTAATGAGCCATATCATCAATACACTATTCTAAACCCTTTGAAGCAGTTCATCAGCTTGTAATTATTGGGTTCCCCTAAAACTTCCAGCTATCCAGATATTTTTCCTGTTCAGCTGACAATGAATCAATAGAGATATTCAGGCTTTCCAGTTTGTAGCTGGCAACTTGCTGGTCAATTTCATAAGGTACGTTAACAACGGTTTTACCCAATGCAGCGTAATTCTCGCTAACGTAACGCAAGCCCAAAGCCTGCAATGCAAATGTCGTGTCCATAATCTCAGCAGGGTGGCCATCAGCTGCACCCAGATTCACGAGACGTCCTTCTGCAAGAAGGTACATTTTACGTCCATCTTTGAAACGATACTCTTCAATATTGCGACGCACAGTGCGGATGGACTCTGAACGTTTGGCAAGCTCAGGTTTATTCACTTCCACATCGAAATGCCCTGCATTGCTCAAAATTGCTCCGTCTTTCATCACGTCATAATGTTCACCTGTGATCACGTCTTTGTTGCCGGTAACAGCGATGAAGAAATCGCCCAATTTGGCCGCTTCCACCATCGTCATGACACGGAAACCGTCCATATGCGCTTCAACCGCTTTGATTGGATCAATTTCAGTTACAATGACATTGGCGCCCAGACCTTTGGCACGCATCGCGACACCTTTACCACACCAGCCGTATCCTGCTACAACAACATTTTTACCAGCTACCACCAGGTTGGTTGTACGGATAATGCCATCAAAGGCAGATTGGCCTGTGCCATAACGGTTGTCGAACAGGTATTTGCAATAAGCGTCATTAACCGCAACCATCGGAAACTGCAGTTGTCCTTCTTTCGCCAAAGCTTTCAGGCGGATAATACCTGTTGTCGTTTCCTCTGCGCCTCCACGAATCGTAGCCGCAAGGTCAGGACGTTCGGAAGCAATAATCGTTGCAAAGTCGCCGCCGTCATCAATAATCAGGTCGGGTTTAACTTCCAATGCACGAAGCTGGAGCTGTTTGAACTCTTCTGGCCCCGGATTGTATTTGGCATACACTGTAACACCATCTTCTACAAGAGCCGCACATACATCATCCTGAGTTGACAGCGGGTTACTGTGTGTAATGGTCACTTCTGCGCCACCAGCCTGAATGACTTTTGCCAGGTAAGCTGTTTTGGCTTCAAGGTGAAGGCATATGGCAACCTTTAACCCTTTGAAAGGAAGATCCTGCTCAAATTGGCGACGAATGCGGTTCAATACAGGCATATGTGCTTCAACCCAGTCAATTTTCAGGTGTCCTTCTGAAGCGAGTCCCATATCTTTAACAATACTATTTTGCAGTGCAGGTGTAGTCATGCCCATCCTCCTCGTTTATCTGTGTTTCTTCTATTATAAAGGTCTGCTGAACCACACAGTTACAGTTCAATCACTTGATGTTGACCGCGGAATTCACGTCCGCTCTCAATGAGTTCCTGAATCCACTTGGTTCCATAACGGTTCAAGTAGTAGAGCGCATTGTGCACTCGTTCCTGTGGTTTGTTCATAGGAAAGAGCGAGTTCTGTATGCCGTTCCAATGTCTGAGTCCAACCTCATGTTTATCCGCGATCGCCTTCTGTGTTTGCTTTTGCAGATATTGCATCTGTTCGTTGATCTTTTTCAGATTCGTTTCACCGATCCGATCCAGTCCAGCGTGAATTTGCGCAAGTTGATCAAGCAATGGACGATAAAGCTCAGCAAAAGATTGCTGGACTTGCTCAAATTGCTCCTCGACCTGGAACGTTTCCTGTCCTGCGAGCCACTTCTCTCTTTTTTCTTCCATATGATATTGCACATCTTGGAAAGAGAGCTGGTACTGATTCATGTGCTTGTGATGGACATCCTCCAAAATGGTGAAGGACAACCTCGGCAGCAAGATGGGCATTTGCAGACCAAACTGACGGAAAGCGGTTCTCGTCAGTCCCCAGTATGCAATCTCACCTTGCCCCAATATCACCGCAGCTACAGGCAGAACGGAATCCTGCATTAACGGCCGGGTGAGTACATTATTACTGAATCGCTCGGGATATTCCCCCAGCTCCTGCAGCAATCGTTCTTCCGTAAACGACACCAGCCCTTTTCGATCCGTGTACAAACCATCCTTCAGGAACAGGAGCAACCGGGTTTCATCATGGATATAAAACAAATTTGCTCCGTCTTCAGCGACTTCTGCCGGCATTGGATAGCCCGCTTCCTGTACCTTCGAAGCACCTTGCAAATAAGCTTCACGCAATGAACCATTCTCGCGAATCAATCGTTCGAATACAGGGCGCTCCAGTTCTCTTAATCCGGAATCGGCAGCATCCATTAGGACAAGTCCAGTACTGCCAAACAATGCCGACACCATTCTCGCAAAAGCATCACTAAGATTCGAGCTGGACTGATGGATCGAGATGAGCATCTGCATTAATTCTGGTTTATGTACAGTATCCGGCAGAAGATGCTCCACCTGCTCGATTACGTTCATCCATTGTTCCGTTTCAACCGTGACTCCACTCACCGAATTTCGGCCTTCGAACCGTCCATGCAGCTTAACCTTGGTCATTTCACCGTTGTGACCGGGCAGATATGTGTGATTCACTTCATCCCAGTCATGATCTTCACCAGCAATCCAAAATACGGGAACTACCGGGCGCTGGAGCTTGGCTTCAGCTTCACGGGCAGCTGCAACGACACTCGCAGCTTTGTAGATGACAAATAACGGCCCTGTCAACAAGCCGCTCTGCTGCCCACCAGTAACTACAAACGTTCCTTTCTCGGCCAAACGTGCGATAGAATGATGTACAGCTTCGTGATCATTCAAACGTTTGTTATATATACGTAAATACTCTACCAGGTTCTCGCGATCCACACGTGTGTTCTCCGATTGATCCAGCCACTCGGCACGCGCATGAAGTCCGGACTCCCAGTGAATGTCATACTCGTAAAGGCCCCGCGCAGCATCACGTGAGCAGATATAATCTTCTGCAAGTTGTGTTCCGCTGCGGAGTGCCTCGGTAATACCTTTCATGAGGTCTGCCTCCTATTCTGCTTCAAAGAGCCTTTCTTGATTGTACCGAACTACAGGCCACTTCGTCAAAAGAAAGTCACCTAAAAATCAAAAAACCGCCGAACAAGCCGGCGGTTTAATAACATCAATAAGTCCAAACGGAATATAATTCCTTAAACGTATGGTTCGGAAACCCAGTGACCTTTGGAAATCTCAATTAATTGAGCATTCTCCAGGTTATATGGATCGTTTACAGGACCAGTTGCTCCATTTTGGATTGGTCCAGACTGTTCGTCCGGCAGCAAAATGCGGCGTTTGTTTGCTTCCACTTCCGGATCAGGTACAGGAATAGCAGATAGCAATGTTTTAGTGTAAGGGTGAACAGGGTTAGCGTAAAGTTCTTCACTCTCTGCCAGCTCGACCACTTTACCCATGTACATAACAGCAACACGGTCACTGATATGCTTAACCATCGACAAGTCATGCGCAATGAAGAGGTAAGTCAAACCAAGACGTTGTTGAAGCTCTTCGAGCAACTTAACCACTTGAGCTTGGATAGATACATCAAGTGCTGACAAAGGCTCGTCACAGATGATGAATTTAGGATCCACAGCAAGCGCACGGGCAATACCGATCCGTTGTCTTTGACCACCGGAAAATTCATGCGGGTAACGAAGCGCGTGGCTTGGATTCAAGCCTACGAGATCCAGCAACTCCTCTACACGTTTCTTCCGCTCTTTACCGCTGGAAGCCAGTCCATGGATATCCAGTGATTCTCCGATAATATCCATAACGTTGAAACGTGGATTCAGTGATGCATATGGATCTTGGAAAATCATCTGCATGTCTTTACGCATTTCTTTCATTTTGCGTGGAGACAGCTTATAGATATCCGTTCCGTTAAAGTTTACATTTCCGCCCGTTGGCTCATAAAGGCGAAGAATCGTGCGTCCTGTTGTGGATTTACCACATCCGGATTCACCTACAACCCCAAGGGTTTCGCCTTCAAAAATATCAAAGCTGACATCATTAACCGCTTTGAGAATGTTTCCTTTACCCAAATTGAAGTATTGTTTCAGGTTCTTTACCTCAACTAGCGGCTTGTTGGCACCTTTGATAATACCAACCGGAGTCGGTTTTTCTTTCTTAGGCTCGTCCAAACGAGGCAAGGCGTTCAACAATTTGATCGTATATGGATGCTTAGGATTGCTGAAAATTTCAGCTGTCGTTCCCGTTTCCACAACTTCGCCTTCCTTCATAACGACAACCCGATCACACATACCGGCTACTACACCAAGGTCATGGGTAATGAGCATGATGGAAGTTCCGAGCTTTTGCTGCATATCCTTCATGACGTCCAGAATTTGCGCCTGAATCGTTACGTCGAGTGCAGTTGTCGGCTCGTCCGCAATCAGAAGGGATGGACGGCATGCCAGGGCAATGGCGATCATTGCACGCTGACGCATACCACCGGAAAATTGGTGCGGATAGTGATTCATGCGGATTGCCGCATTTTTGATACCCACGAGCTCCAACATTTCCAGAGCGCGTTTTTCCGCTTCTTTTTTGGACATGTTTTGGTGTTTGCGAAGCACTTCGGTAATTTGTTTACCGACTTTGATTGTAGGATTCAATGAAGTCATTGGATCCTGGAAGATCATCCCGATATCTTTACCGCGGATAGCTTCCATTTGTTTATCTGTTTTTCCAAGCAGGCTCTGCCCGTGAAAAGTTATCTCTCCACTTTTGACCTTCGAAGGCGGGGAGGGAATCAACTTCATGATGGTTTGGGCGGTAACACTTTTACCACTACCGGATTCACCAACAATCCCCAGCGTCTCTCCTTTGCCAAGTTCAAAACTCACATTTTTAACGGCATCAAATTCACCAGAACGTGTTGTAAATGACACGCTTAGGTCTTTGACTGTTAAGATTGGCTCCATAATCCCACCTCCTATTTCTATTTACGCAATTTCGGATCGAGTGCGTCACGCAGACCGTCTCCGAGCAAGTTAAATGCAAGCATTGTAAGTACCATCAGACCTGCAGGGAACCACATCCGCCAAGGATACAGCGTCCAGCCTGTCAATGCGTCATTGATCATCGAACCCAGGGAAGATTTCGGTGCAGATACACCCAATCCGAGGAAGCTCAAGAACGCTTCAGCAAAGATGGCATTTGGAATAGATAGAGTCAGCGTTACGAGAATTGGTCCTACTGCATTTGGCAGCAAGTGACGGAACAATTGACGTCCTGTGCTTGCGCCCATGGACCGCGCTGCAAGAATAAAGTCTCTGTTTTTCAATTGCATAATCTCACCACGTACAATCCAGGACATGCTGATCCAGCCAGTGATCGTAAGGGCAATGATGATCGTCGTAAGGCTTGGTTCCAAAACAACGAGCAACAAGATTACAACGAGCATGTAAGGCAGGGAATAGAGAATCTCGGAGAACTTGTTCATGATACCATCAACACGTCCACCGTAGAAGCCCATAATCGCTCCGTAGATTACCCCGATGACAAGGTCAATCAAGGCAGCAGCCAGACCTACAGTAAGGGATACACGTGCACCTACCCATGTTCTTACCCATACGTCACGACCGAGCTCGTCCGTTCCGAACCAGTGCTCCGCACTTGGCGCTGCATTGGCGTTAAGCAAATCATTAGAATAATAATTATAACTTGTGAATAACGAAGTTGGACCAATCAAAGAGAAAATGACAACAAGAACCAGAATGCCCAAACTGATCATCGCGGCCTTGTTGGTTGCAAGTCTGTACATGGCGTCTTTCCATAACGATACACTTTCTTGCGATTTCACCGCTGCCTGACTATCCAGGGCAGTGTTCGCCGTTTCTTTATTGTTATTGTTCGTGCCAGACAACGTTATGCCCCCTTCCGGCTTTCCAGCTTAATTCTAGGATCAATCAGCACATATGCGATATCTGTAAGGAAACGTGCCAACATCAGGAGGATACCATAGAAAATCGTAATCCCCATGATCATTGTATAATCCCGGTTCGTGATACTCTCTACGAATACTTTACCAATTCCCCCGATGTTAAAGATTTGCTCAATAACGACGGAACCCGTGATGATGTTTGCTGTCATCGGACCCACATAAGTTACAACGGGAAGAATACCGTTACGAATAACGTGTTTAAACATGATTGCAGGCCATTTCAGACCTTTGGCTTTTGCTGTCTTGATGTAATCCGCGTGCAGCACTTCGAGCATGCTGGAACGCGTCAAACGCGCGATAAAGGCAATCGGGGATGCAGACAATGCCGCAACCGGTAGTACATAGTCAAGCGGTCCGTCGAATCCCATAACGTTAAACCAGCCCAGTTTGAAGGCGAAAACGTATTGAAGCAGGGATGCGAGCAAGAAGCTCGGTACCGCGATACCAATTACCGCGAGGATCATCGTGACATCATCTATCAGCTTACGATGGTAAACCGCAGCGATAAGTCCCAGCAAAACCCCAACGACGACAGAGATCACAATAGCGAAGATCCCCAGTTTCAGAGATGCTGTAAACGTTTGAGTGATCATGTCGGTTACTTCTTGATTCAGATATTTCATCGAAACACCAAAATCACCTTTGAGAATTCCACCCATATACTTCAGGTATTGTTCATACATCGGTTTGTCCAGCCCATACTTCTCTTCCAGTAGTGCCCGAATCTCAGGCGATACTTTTTTCTCGGATGTAAAAGGGTCACCCGGAATGGCCTTCATCAGGAAGAAGGTTGCTGATGCGAGTATGAAAAGCGATAGCAGCATAAATAGCAATTTTTTCAGCACGTACTTAACCAACCCTTGCACACCTCCAAAAACAATATTTTGTATACAAATCGATTGTAGAATTAGACATGAATAAAGTCCAATCCATTTATCGGAAATTTCAAGAATTATAAGGAAAATCGGTGCACATACAAAAAAATCGGGATATATATGGAATTCCACATATATATCCCGAAGTAATCATATAGACTTCAGAACAACTTATTTCTCTTCCAGATATGCACGAGTGAAGTCAATTGCTCCACTGAAATCAAGTTGTACGCCTTTCAGGTAAGGCTTAGTCAAAGATACGTTAGTGTAGTAGTAGATTGGCATTACAGCCATTTCGTCTTGAATCAGGACTTTCTCAGCATCAGCAAATGCAGCCATACGTGCAGCTGGATCAGCAGATTTCACAGTGTCTTTAACATCTTTGTCGTACTGTTCGTTGCTGAACTTGGAATCATTGTTTGTGTTACCAGTAGTCCACATTTCCAAGAAGTTGTACGGATCGTTGTAGTCTGCAGACCAGCCTGCACGAGCTACTTGGAAGTTTTGGTTTTGACGGTTCTCAAGGAATACGCCCCACTCTTGGTTTTCGGTTTTCACGTCAACACCAAGGTTTTTCTTCCACATGTCAGCAACAGCAAGCGCGATTTTCGCGTGAGCATCACTAGTGTTATAGATCAATGTAACAGCTGGCAAAGTTGTGTAGCCTTCTTCTTTCATACCTTCAGCAAGCAATGCTTTTGCTTCTTCAACATTTTCAGTGAAGTAATCGTCTTTGTGCTCATCACGGAATTCGCCGTTTTCACCGCGGATACCTGGAGGTACAAATCCAAATGCAGGAACTTGTCCACCTTGTGTAACTTTGTCAACGATCAATTGACGCTCGATTGACATTGCGAAAGCTTTACGGATTTTAGCATTGTTGAATGGAGCTTCATTAACGTTGAACTGGTAGTAGTAAGTACTTGCAATACCAGTTGCTTTGAACTCCTCCGGCAATTCCGCTTTTACAGAAGGAATTTGGTCGGTTGGAATTTCACCGTTAGGTGCACCAGTGTAATCCAGTTGTCCAGACTTGTAAGCTTGCAGTTCGGAAGCACTGCTGCTTGTCAGGGACATGTTGATTTCAGACAATTTGATATCGGAAGCTGCATGGTAGCCTTCGTTTTTCTTAACTACGATTTTTTGACCTTTAGCGTATTGATCCATTACAAATGGTCCGTTAACGATCATGTTTTTGTAGTCTGTGAAGAATTTATCGTTTGTGTCAGCAGATTGGTGTACTGGGTAGTACGTGTAGAATGCTGTCAGACCCAAGAAATAAGGTGTTGGGTTTTCCAACGTTACTTCGAGTGTGTGCTCATCAGTAGCTTTTACACCCACTTGGGAGAAATCTGTGATTTTAGTACCTTTGTATGTTTCGTCTTTGCTGAGGTTGTAACCTTCAGCGCCTTTGATGTAGTACAATTGGTACGCGTACGGGGAAGCCGTTTCCGGTTTCAATGCACGTTCCCAAGAGCGAACGAAGTCTTCTGCAGTGATTGCATCACCGTTGCTCCATTTAGCATCCGGGTTCAGGTTGAACACATATTTCAAACCATCTTCGGAAATTGTCCAGTCTTTTGCAACGCCTGGTGCTTCTTTACCATCAGCATCGATGCGTACAAGACCTTCATACAAGAATTTCAGAACAGTGTTGGTTTGGCTGTCTTTTGCCTGAGCCGGGTCCAACGTAGGAGGTTCAGCTGTCAGGTTAATTTTCAGCACTTGATCTTTTGCGAGCCCACTTCCCTCGCCTGCAGAGCCAGTTCCCGTGTTACTTGTTGTGCCTTCATTTTTCGATCCGCACGCTGCAAGTACGGTACCGAACGCCAGAATCAGCGTCAAAAGGACTAATAGACTTTTCCTTTTCATCTAACACTTTCCCCCTAAATTGATGTGGTTTATGTTTATAGATTATACAACCACCGGTCAAAAAAATCTACATTACTTTTTCAGAAAGTAATGTTTTTTTCAGTTTTCGACAAAATCGACACATTTTTTAGCCGTTTTGCGTTATGTAACCTTACATCTGTTTCATTAAGTATCTAAATAAGCCAAATATAGTAAATGAGACATACCCAAAACTCATCATAACAAAGGCCATGCGCCAAACGGCCCGGAACATTCGACCCCCATCGACCTTTCCTTTCAGCCTATTTTGAGCCCCTCCAATCAATCCAAGTGCAATTAGTATGAGTATCATGGTTAAATAAAATCCAAAATTCGAATCAAATGTTAAGTTGAATAACGCCGAAACAGAGAAAATCAGAAAAACCGTAGTGACATCCATCGCGGTGCGAAGTGAAGCTCGTTTATCCTTTTTCCACCCATACATGGCCCAGTACACAATAAGAAACGGAAAAAACGGTAGTATGCTCAGCACGATAAAAAAACCCATTAACTCACTCCTTCCGGCCTAATTCCTTCGATCAGATGAAGCATTAATTCATGTTGCGGAGCAGTCAACCCACACCGATGCGCCAGTTGTACCATTTGCCCACTAATTGATTCCACTTCGGTACGCCGTCCTTGCATTACATCTGCGAGCATCGAGGATGTGTTCGAAGCGGTCGATCGACAAACGGATAGAATTTCCTCCCACATGTCGGTACCCACCATAATATCGCTCGCCTTGTAAATAGCTGAAGCTTCATCATATAAAGAGCGCATGACCTTTAAGCGATAATCATTCTGAAGCAATTCTCCGTTGGGTATTCTCCATATCGCAGTGAGTGGATTAATGACAGCATTGATCAGAAGTTTCCTGTATATCAGCTTATCGATTTGATTCGACGCTGTACAGTTAAATCCTGCCTGCTGCAATAGTGCCTCCAACCGAACTTCTTCCAGATTCCCTGAGGTGTCTTTTTCTATTTCTTTCGTATGTACATCTCTACCAAACCAGGTTTCCCCCTCACCAGCCCGTATAACCCCGTACTCCACTCTCTTGGCACCTTCAGTAGTTACCGCCCGGTATATACTGGACAATGGCAAGGCAGCTTGTATTTTCTCTATATGGCCCATCCCGTTCTGGAAGCAGACAATATTAAGGCTATACTCTTTCACCGACTCCATGATATGAATAACATCATCTATACTTGTCTGCTTAACCATGAGGAGAAGCCAGTCACCTGGTTGATCATGCCACTGAGCAGACAATTCGGTTATTGGATAGGCCTGAATATGTTGAGGAAGCAATTTAGTCTTCTTCCCTTGCTCTGTAATCGTTAGTTCGTGCACACGCAGTTCTTCCGCTTGTTCAGGCGTCCTTGTCCAAAAACGCACTGCATGACCTGCAGCCTGAAGCTTCCCTCCAAATAAAAGACCAAGTGAACCAGCTCCTACAATGTCGATCACCATGAGACATCCCTCTTCCACTCTCAATAATTACATCTATATATAATAGAACAAATATTTCAAACAAAAAACCCGTCTTACCTGCCGTTTGTAACGGAGATGTGACGGGCCTGATCAAATATCGTCATTCTTACAACTTGATCCGTTATTCAATTCGTTCCAGATTGCCGTTGGCATCCATTTTGAAACGAGTTTTTAGTTCCTCATCTTCTTCAGCCAGAAAAGCAAGCCTGCGTGCACGATCCATGATCTGAATCAATGCCTTGTAATCATCATTTACGACACGGTAATCGGTTTGCACTTCATTCACTTGTTTGGATAAACGGTCATTCTCACAACGAAGCTCATGGAGTTCATCTTCTTTTTCACGAAGTTCCTTTTCGAGCATTTTGAGTTGACGCCCATTTTCCTGAACATTACCTTTCCACTGGCGCAAAAAGCGAATTACTGCATCAATGGATAAGGAGTCTTCTGAAACTCCATCGGCCTTGTATAGGTTTTCTTCCGTATCAAGCGTAGATAGAGCTGCGACCTGTGGTCCAAGCAAAGCTGGCTGTTTTCGGAGATAACTTCTCTTTTGACGCTGTGCCTTCGCATTGCTAATGGCAGACTCATACTTTTTACGCACACAGCTGTTCCAGCGAAAACCGCAAGCGGCAGATGTTCTACCTATTTTTTCGCCAACTTCCTCGAATGCCGCGAGTTGTGTGCTGCCTTCCCGAATATGCCGCAAAGTCACCTCAGCCAAGATCAAATCGTCCTCTGTACTCCAAGCATCCTGTCTCACTGCAGTCATGCTATAATACCCTCCTAACAACATCCTAAAATAACCGTCCTCATTACCGGTTTCCCGGTTTGTGAATTAGGTATAAAAGCTGCTTCATTCATTCTTATGCCTCTCATAGAGTTCATAGAATTGATTTCATACTAAAATGTATGTCCATATTTGCAAGCACTCATACCTTACATATGGAAAAGGTGACCTATTTACTCACGGATTCAATAAAAAAAGAATTCGCTTTCATATCCAATTCTGTTTACACCTTTTTCCT
Source organism: Paenibacillus sp. 7523-1 (assembly GCF_002276415.1). Taxonomy (NCBI): domain Bacteria; kingdom Bacillati; phylum Bacillota; class Bacilli; order Caryophanales; family Paenibacillaceae; genus Paenibacillus; species Paenibacillus sp. 7523-1. Next base: position 104,704 of record NZ_NPBR01000010.1, read on the forward strand.
TTCCCGGTATAATGTTGTGTAGACAATCTATGATCGTACATAGAGAGGAGGACTAACCGTGGCACGCATGTTTCGGGTACTCGGGTTCTTCACGCTAACGATTGGCCTGATGGCTTTTGCGGGAGATTTGGTCGAGATGGCTTTGCTTTTTTTCCTGCAGACTGCGTTTTTCGTCATTTTGGGGTATCTAAAATTCACCGAAAGAACGTACATATTGCTCTTCTGGGGTTATATGATCGTTACTTTCACAGGGTTCAGCTACTGGACTGTGTTCCAAATGGGGTTGCCGCTTTAATCCGCCAACAGCATCAAAGCGATTCGGCCATAAGCCGTTTCGCTTTTTTGTTTTTCCTTTATGGCTGTCTGATTAATGGGTTGTTTTCAGCGTTATGTATCCACTAAGGATATTTCAAGATTTCATTTCATATATTGTCTGGAAGACAGAAGCCTGTACAATGAATATTGTACTTGAAGGAAAGGAGAATGATACGGTGAACCGTCGATATAGCATTTGTGCCCTGATCCTATGCACACTACTATTTGGTCAATCTACATTGGCATATGCCTATGGAGAACCTTCACCTGAGGAAACACGTGAAATTTTGCAGAAGAGTCTGTCCATCGTGGAAATCGATCATGAAATTGAACGTATTGCCGTAAGGCAGAAGGAACTCAATCAACAGCAGGAAGAATTGAATGTTCAGCTCCAGGAACAGGAAGATCAAATACATATTCAGCAAGATCGGGCAGGTGCTGTGGTTAGGTCGTATTACACCGGAGAACGAGACAGCCTCCTCATGACGGTCCTGGGAGCCAGATCGTTCAAAGACTTGTTTATCTTATTTGATTACTACCAAATTATTATTGGCAGAGATCAGGCAGTGCTAAGCAAATATCAGGACCGTTATCGCAGCATGCAGGAAACTTCAACGAAAATAAGTCAGACCACGATAGAGCTGGAAGAACTAAAGACCAATCTGGTAAGTCAGCGAGAGCGTGTGGTTGCATTGCAGAAGGAAGTAGACGGACAAGTTTCGGCAAGCGGAAACCCGGCAGCCATTCAGAAGTTAATGGAGGAATTGACCATTTATTGGGAGAATGTTGGCATTTATGAAGTCAAACGGTATTTCAGAGCACTAGCAACGGCCATGCAAAATCTCCCTCAGTTTATACAAGAACAGAATGGCGGAATTTCCACAACCGGAACAGCTTATACCATTCGCATTGGACAAGACGATCTGAATCAATTCCTGCGTGAACAGAACCCGATTTTCGAAGATTTTGCCTTTCAGTTTGACGAGGACCGAATTACAGCCTCCGGACAGCGTGATCAGTTACAGCTCAGTATTGAGGGTCATTATACGGTAGAAAATGAACCTCAGAATTCTATCCGTTTTCATGTAGATAAACTTGTTTTCAACCAATTGGAACTACCTGATACGACAAGACGTATGCTTGAAAAGGAATTTGATCTTGGATTCTACCCGCAGAAGATTCTGTCCTTCGTGAAAGCTACAGATGTATCGACAAGCAAAGGGGTACTTGAAGTTAAGCTCGCCATATCATTTTGATGATTGCTGTATTTTTAACATGTCATTCACATACTGATTCGCAGAAATCTCTCCATGAAGAAACTGTTGAACTTTCTTATTATATTGTAATACCAGCTCCGGGTTATCCATCACAGGGGTTTCAGATGTTTTGGACACAAACCATTCCTTACCATTACCACTCATTATTTGCCCTTCGACAGAGAGCTGTTGGGACTCTGTGTTCAATTGCTGCTGTTGACCAGGCAAATGATGAGCTTGCTGATACCAGTCTGATTGCACGGAATTGGAGGTCATGCCCTCAATCCATCGACTGGCCTGCTCTGCTTCATGTGAACCCGACGTAATCACGAAACTTCTGGATGCTACAGGTGCAAGGGGTTTAAACATGATCCGATTCGTTAGACGATCTTCAGTTATTGCCGGATCATTGTTCACCAGTTGGGAAAAAGGGGTCACAACCATTAACGTTTCTTCCTGCATATCTTTATCAACAAAATCCGGGTCGGTATTTTGGACCTGAATATAAGGCTGAACCCGGTTCAGCACCTGCAGCGCCTGTTCATATCCCCCAGCTGTATGCGACCCCGTTGCCGTTTTTAACGTACTCGGAGCGACTCCAGACCCAAACTCATTTAACCAAGCATCTGCTGCATAAGCATCATCGATGTTGATCGCAAGTAACTTCTGACTCTTATTCTCCATTTGATTAATAACCCTGGTCCACTCCTCCAGGTTTTGTGGTAACCGTTCCAACCCTGCATCAGCAAGAGATTTGGACCGTGAGGCAAGAACGTAAGGGTCGAAATCAAATGGCATTCCCCATTGATAACCATTCCACTCTGTCTTTTCCCGTAATGGAGTTACCGAGTCACCTAGCGCCTTCGACAACGTTGTTGCATTTAAAGGGTACAGATGCCCTCTTTTGGCATAACCCTGAATTTCCTCACTATCAAGCAGGATTATATCCCCGCTGTCCCCTACAGCAAGCTCTTTATCCAGTATCTTCTTATATGTATCCGAGGCCAGATTCCGTAGATTGATTTTCACCACCCGCGCGGCAGCCACTTGTTTTGCGATTGCCGAGAACACCTGAAACTCACTTTCAGACATCGAAACGACAATATCAACCGGCGCCTGTTGATTCTCACTACGGGTTACTGCATTGGGAAAGGCATCATTCTCCTGATCTTGATCTTGGTTCTGTGGTACTCCTCTAAAATCAAAGCTTGGAGACAGGATCGTCAATGAAAGCAGCAGCACTGCAAATAAAACAACCTGATGTCTACGCTTCATCAACTCTCCTCCTCGCTCCCTATATTTTTCCTGTAAAGTTTATTGTAACAAAAAAGTAGTACTCCTGTCCTATCCTGCCAAAAAACATATTTTTGAGATTTTGCATACTATGAGAATACATAGGTCTGTGCAATAACTCTTTTTAAATATTTCAGCAAAAAAAGACCGGCTCCAGCGAGCCAATCTTTTTGTATATTTTCCCGGGAAATATATCCGCTTAAACTTATAACAAATCCGCCGCCAATTGAGCCAGTTTGGAACGCTCTCCTTTTTCAAGCATAATATGACCACTAATGCCCTCTTGTTTGAATCGTTCCACAACATAGGTCAGACCATTGCTCGCGGAATCCAAATACGGATGATCGATTTGTTCAGGGTCACCCATCAGTATGATTTTACTGCCTTCACCTACACGCGAAACGATGGTTTTTACTTCATGACGTGATAGGTTCTGGGCTTCATCCACAATAATAAATTGACCAGGTATGGAACGTCCGCGAATATACGTTAATGCTTCCACCTGTATACTGCCTAACCCCATCAAAATTTTATCGATATCTCCAGCCTTTTTTGTATCAAACAAAAACTCTAGATTATCATATATAGGCTGCATCCACGGTCTCAGCTTCTCTTCCTTTTCCCCTGGCAGATAACCGATATCCTTCCCCATGGGAACCACTGGCCTCGCAATCAATAACTTTTTATATTTATGATCATCCTCCACCTTAAGAAGGCCTGCAGCGAGAGCCAGCAAGGTTTTACCTGTGCCTGCTTTGCCCGTAATGGTCACGAGTGGTATATCATCATTCAGTAGTAATTCCAGCGCCATACGCTGCTGTGCATTTCGAGCACTAATCCCCCATACGTTATCATTGCTTAGGAACAGCGGCTCAAGTTTGGTTCCCTCCGTGTTGACCTTCAGCAGCGCTGATTTGTTGGTACCCATTTCATCCTTAAGAATCACAAATTCATTAGGATACAGCTTATAGGACAACTGCAATGGTTTAATTGGCAGAAAACGATATGTGTAAAACTCATCGATTACCGACGGGTGAACCTTCAAAGCTGTATAGCCTGGATATAGTTCACTGAGCCCTGCAGTCCGATCGGACAAGTAATCTTGAGTGAACAGACCGAGTACATCTGCTTTGATACGCACAAGTACATCTTTGCTAACCAACACAACCTGCCGTTCCACAACCTCTTTCTCATTTTCTTCAATTTGATAATTCAGCGCAACCGCCAGAATTCGGTTATCATTGGTAATTTCACCAAACATTTCTTGTACCCTTACAAAGCTTCGATGATTCAATTCGACCTTCAGGTTACCCCCATTGGCGAGAGGAACTCCACTGTGCAGGTGACCCAGTTCACGCAGACCATCAAGCAATCTCGAAACATTTCGGGCATTGCGGCCAATCTCATCAGCATTTCTTTTTTTAGAGTCAATTTCCTCCAGTACAACCGCGGGAATGATTACCTCATGTTCCTCGAAGGCAAAAATGGCATTGGGGTCATGCAGAAGCACGTTGGTATCCAATACAAAAATCTTTTTCATTCAATCCCCTCCAAAGCGGCGTCGTTAAAGGCATGGTTTGGAACGTGAACTCGGGAATGGCGGATTAGATCATAGGTTTTCCATGCACAAGCAGTCCTTTTTTTCCATTCCCGAGTTCATCTGTGATCGTGTGATCTTTCAGCAGCGGCATGGACAATCATGCTCCCATACATAAATGTATTCGTCTCGGACAAAATAATTGCAACATTCTGAAAAACTCCAAGAAAGGATGAACATTTATGAGATATTGGGTTTGTACGCTGCTTCTGATCTTTATACTTACAGGCTGCAACAACACTACACGTAATGCCTCTCAAGAGCAGCAAGGAACTCATGCGAGGGGGTACGGAGGGAATGTTACAACACGGCAAGATCAACAAAACGGATCCCACATGCTCTATACAGAGGATGACCGAATGAATCCTTCACGGCTTGACCGTTTCAATGAGAATACGGGTGAAGTTCATGATCTAAACGTTGCCGATGATAACCAGACAGGTCGAATGACCAATGAAAATCGAATTAATCATCTCAAGGCACTTGCCAAGCAAGTGGAAGGTGTCAAAGAAGCCAGCTGCGTCATCTTAGGGAACACAGCTGTAGTTGGCATTGATGTGGATGGCGAACTGGAACGTGCCCGTGTAGGAACTATAAAGTACTCGGTTGCTGAAGCACTTCGCAAAGATCCAGAGGGTATTGATTCAATCGTTACCGCTGATGCGGATGTTACCGAACGAATCAAGGAGATTGGAGAGCATATCCGCCAAGGACACCCCATATCCGGGTTTGCTTCTGAACTAGCTGATATGGTAGGACGAATTATTCCACAGCTCCCGAAAGACGTCAAGGTCCGTCAAAACCCAGATGAGCAGGCTCCTGAAGAGCAGCAAATGCAGCAGCACACCACCGACAAAAAGCAACAAAAAGCCCAGTGATCTCTCACTAGGCTTTTTTCATGGCAGCAAAAACCTGCTCATCTAATTTCTCAGCAGCACGCTGATCGTATATTTTGACATATTGAGGCATAGAAGATAGCTGGGCTCCATAAAACAGGGCATTTCTGACCGCTTCAATGGAGATGTCGAAACAGCACATATTAAAGGGTACATCCTGCAATGGATCCTGTCGAACAGAAGCACGTCCATTGATCGCATAAACCGTTTCTTCTCCAAATACCGTAACGGTAATCAACGGATTTTGTTTCATATTGTTCACAAGACGTGAACGATGATCCACAGCAACCCGAAGCGTGGACGCATTCTCCGCATAGATCCAGGAGATTGCGGTGGATGTCGGGCCTCCAGATTCAATGTCTACCGTATTCAGGAGTACAAACGTTTCGTTCTTGAATTGCTGCAAAAGAGATTCAGTCAATTGTGTGACGGCTTCGGACATTAAACCAGCCCTCCCTAACCTTCTTTATGCAATTCTTGATACTATGAATGATGTTATTATAACATACCCGGAAACTTGCTTCCAATCCCCAGCTACTCCGTCGCCGGAGTAGCTGTTACTTTGCCTGAGAGCGTGTCCTGCAAGGCTTGCTTCGCATTGGCCAGCTCTGTCTCATTCACATAAACATAAGGGCTTCTCCAGTCCCCAGTCACAGGCGTATAATGCACATCCGATTTGGAAATGTTCCAATACGTAGCAATAAAGTTTTTCATTTGTTCGGATTCCACGTCGGTTGTCATATTGTCATCAATCGCACCAATGACTTTGCTAATCTTCGTCACACCACCAAGCGACTTCATCTGATCCAGCATGGAGTTCAGTACCTGGTTTTGACGCTTATTACGGTCAAAGTCATTGGACTCAGCCGTTTTGGGATCACAGTTGGATTTGCGGTAGCGCACAAAATCGAGTGCTTGCTTGCCGTCCAGATGCTGATCACCTGCAACCAGATTAATATCTGTATTGTCGGCCGTATCCCGGTAACACATATTTTTGTCGACCGTCACATCCACACCACCCACGGCATCAACGGCATCGCGGAATGCCTGGAAGTTAAGCACTGTTGTGTAATTGATATCGACGTCAAAATATTTGCCCATCATTTCTTTCATCTGGTCCTCAGCATTCTTACCTGAGGTCTTCTCCTGGGCTTTAAACTTAGGATAGTATGAATTCAGCTTGTTTGCCTTATACCCTTCAAGTTCAATCCGTGTATCACGCGGCAAGGAAACAATTGTGGCGGTTTTGGTATCCGGGTTCATTGCTGCTACCATGACAACATCGGACAGATACGTTCCGGTTTCAGGACGGTTATCTGTACCCAACAGCAGCATGGTAATGGGCTTGGTCTTGGCCGACATCCCTGGAGGCACTGGTTTATCAATGCCGGTATCCGCCACCTGATTGTATACCCAGTAGAGATATCCTCCACCTACAATGATAGCAATCACCAAAAGGCTCAAAACGAATTTGGCAAATGTGCGCATCCGCTTTTTCTTTTTCGGTGGCTTGCCCTTACTGTTGTTAGACCCTGAAGCTCCGGATTGGGTTGGTGCCTGTCTACGCGGAGGCAATCCGTTCGAATTCGAGTTCATATCTTCAACACCTTTATCACATCTGTTTAGGTCCAAATAAAAGACAACCGCTTTCCCGAAGGAAAACGGATGGTCTATACAGAGACAGATTTTATGAATTTCTGGCGGCAGCTTCCGCCTTTTTCTTTTGACGACCTTCAATGAAATAGCGCACTCGCACTAACAGCATCAAACCGACGGCTACCAGCAAACATTGAATAATCGGGAGCTTGTCGATCTGAAAAACAAGAAGCATGAATGTGCCCATCGCCATCAATAGATAAAGAAAGATTTCCTTAACGAGCGGCAATTTCTGACGTACCCGAAACACCTTATTATATACGTAAGTAATCAGCACAAAGATGACGATGTAGGCTACGATCGGGTGTGATGCGAACCATGCTTGCATGCACAGTCAGCTCCTTTCGTTGTTCATGCTTGTATAAGTAAACTGGTTGATGGAACAACACGTAATTGGAATTCAAGCGAGCATTAGTGACCGTTTCAGGTTCGGATCGTTCTTTCGATCGCTGTTATCTCCAGATTTTTTGAACCATTATTCAAATGGGAAAATCCGGAGATAAAGGCGAACGCTTTGCTTCTTCAGAATCGATTCCGTTCCCTCCACTACTCTAGCTCCACAAGCTCTCATTACTTTCGGGGCCCATCAAACGTTAACTTATACTACTATTTTTTGTTAGTTATTAAGCGTTATTTTGAGCCATTTTGCGTTGTTTCTCTGCACGCTCACGCTCGGATTTGTTCAGGATCTTCTTACGAAGACGAATAGATTTCGGTGTAATCTCACAATATTCATCTTCATTCAGATATTCAAGCGCCTGTTCCAACGAGAAGATAATCGGAGTTTTAATTTTAACCGTATCATCTTTACCAGAAGAACGAACGTTAGTCAGTTGTTTTTCTTTGCAGATGTTAACAACGATATCATTGTCACGTGTATGCTCACCAACGATCATACCTTCGTAAATTTCTGTTCCTGGCTCAAGGAAGAGTGTACCACGATCCTCAACACCCATCATTCCATAGAACGTAGATGTACCCGTTTCAGTTGAGATCAGCACACCTTGGTGACGTCCACCCACTTGACCGGATACGACTGGAGCGTAGCTGTCAAATGCATGGTTCATTACACCATAACCACGAGTCAATGTCAGGAAGTTGGTGCTGTATCCGATCAGACCACGTGCAGGAATCAGGAACTCCAGACGTACTTGACCGCTACCCGTGTTGACCATGTTAACCATCTCTGCTTTACGTGCACCCAGGCTCTCCATGACGGAACCCATGCTTTCTTCAGGGATATCAATCAACAAGCGCTCAAGAGGTTCCATTTTCTTACCGTCAATTTCTTTGACGATAACTTCCGGTTTGGATACTTGAAGCTCATATCCTTCACGACGCATATTTTCAATCAGGATACCGAGGTGAAGCTCACCACGTCCGGATACGATAAATGCATCTGGGCTCTCTGTTTCTTCAACACGAAGGGATACGTCCGTTTCCAATTCCTTCAACAAACGCTCACGCAGTTTACGGGAAGTTACCCATTTACCTTCACGGCCTGCGAATGGACTGTTGTTTACGAGGAATGTCATTTGCAGTGTTGGCTCGTCAATTTTCAGAACCGGCAAAGCTTCAGGGTTGTTCGGGTCAGCAATCGTTTCACCGATGTTGATATCCTTAATACCCGCGATCGCAACGATGTCACCTGCGCCAGCTTCCTCTGTCTCAACACGTTTCAGACCTTGGAAACCAAACAGTTTCTCGATACGAGCTGTTTTGCTTTTGCCATCACGCATAATAACAGTAACGGATTGGCCTTGACGAATCACACCGCGGTTTACACGACCGATAGCGATACGTCCGAGGTATTCATTATAGTCCATCAGCGTAACGAGGAATTGCAGTGGCTCTTCAACGTTCTCTGTTGGATGAGGGATATGACTTACGATGGTATCGTAGATCGCCATCATGTTGTCATCTTGTTTGGCAGGGTCGTCTTCCATGCTGGATGTTCCGTTCAATGCGGAAGCATATACGACAGGGAATTCAAGTTGCTCATCGCTGGCACCCAGTTCGATAAACAGGTCAAGTACTTCATCAATAACCTCAGCCGGACGAGCCGCTGGACGGTCAATTTTGTTTACAATAACGATTGGAGTCAGATTGTGCTCCAGTGCTTTACGAAGTACGAACTTCGTTTGTGGCATACAGCCCTCATAAGCATCGACAACGAGCAATACGCCGTCAACCATTTTCATGATACGTTCTACTTCCCCACCGAAGTCGGCGTGTCCTGGTGTATCTACAATGTTGATCAGGTAATCTTTATAAGTTATAGCCGTGTTTTTGGCCAAAATCGTAATACCGCGTTCACGCTCCAAATCGTTGGAGTCCATTGCGCGCTCCTGTACCGTTTCGTGATCACGGAAAGTACCGGATTGCTGGAGCAACTTGTCGACTAGCGTTGTTTTCCCGTGGTCGACGTGGGCAATAATCGCAATATTGCGAATGTGTTCTCTTGAATGCATGGTTTGTATCCATATCCTTTCCAATTTCAATTCTTATCTACTAAACTTCCCGCATTTCTGCAGGTTACTCACCCAAAATAAGCGTCGGTGATATCCCGACGCATGTCTTTATCCCTTATATTATAGTTGATCATAGCTAAAAATCAAGATATTTCGCTTGGAGCAAGGTCGGACAATGTTACCAGCCCTTCCTCCCGCGCCCGCGTCCAAGCAGCAACCAGACTCCGCCCAAAATCAAAAGGATCGCCAGCACATAAATAATTCCGGTATGAAGCAGGGTGAATCCGAATAATACAATGGACAATGCCCCTATGCCCCATGCTGCAGGCAGAACAAACTCGGGTTTATAGCGTTCAGCAAGCCCATACTCGAGTAAGCCAACGGCAATGCCCAGCAAGAATGCCGGCCAGAGGTTGCCCATCAGCCCTCGGCCCCATGTATTCGTAATTCCGAACAAAATACCATACACCGTTAATATCCCTGCGGGAACAAGTGACCACGTAGGAGTAACTCTTGCATAGTACAGGGCGTGTAGCGCAATTCCCGGCAGCAATAGAAGCAATGGCCAGAAATGGCGTCCAATAAAGCCAAATACCCCAAGCTTGCCAAGCAAAATAATGATACCTGCTGCCACGATAAATATGCCGATCGCTTTTTCATTTCTCATCTTCATCTGCAATCACCTCTTATATCAATTAGGCTATGTAGGTTATAAGCTTCAACGAATTCGCCGTTTCATGATGACCAGCTTTTGTAGACCTGCCTCTAGTGTAGCCCATGTTTTTGCAAAAAACTATACTTGATGTCGCATTTCGTCGCTGTTCTTTTTATGTATTACCCTAAAGGTATTGGTCCGTCGCTTGTTCCTCAATATTCACTACATGAGATGTTTCAATTCAACAAAAAAAACCGCCTTCGGCAGACGGTTGTCTCTCCACTCTATTTTCTGCTGCATATCCAGAACGAAATTACGCATTTCGTCTGACAAACTTGTGTGCTCCCCCAACTGCTATGACCAGACCAGCCATCGCCACGGGTAGCAGTGTGTGAGCTTCCGCTGTCAAGCTACCAAGCCACTGGCCCAGCTTCGGGTCACTCATCACCATTTCACCTGCCGTGAATGCCAGGATCCCTGAGCCCGCGAATACCAGAATCGGGAATCGTTTCAACAAACCGACAATTAAGCCGCTCCCCCACACCACAATGGGAATGCTGATGGCTATTCCGATGACGATTAGTGCCAAGTCTCCATCTGCTAATGCCGCTATGGCAAGCACATTGTCCAGACTCATTACAAAATCGGCAATCAAAATGGTCTGAATCGCTTTCCAGGTCGTAGAAGCTTCCCGAATATGTACTTCGTCTTCGTTTTGAAGCAGGAGCTTCACGGCAATCCAGAACAGTAATATCCCGCCTGCTGCCTGTATAAAGGGAATCCCGAGCATTAACACCGCAGCAAAAGTTAACACACACCTTAGTACAACTGCACCAAAAGCCCCCCACCAGACCGCTTGCTTACGCTGCTTCTCCGGCAAATCCTTACTCGCAAGCGCGATGACTACCGCATTATCTCCACTCAAAACCAGATTGATCATTAGAATTTCAGTCAACAGCCACAATGTATCCATGCTTCTCCTCCCCCCACTCTTACTTGTATGTCAAAGTTGTCCATGCTATTCTTAACGATTGAACAAGCTTTTCTAGGTTCGGACATATAGAGGGAGTGACAGCATATGGAGCTTTTTAGCGCTGTTTTTTGGCTTGCTTTGGTGAAAATTGTATTTATTGATCTCATGCTGGCTGGCGATAACGCAATCGTTATCGGCCTTGCTGCACGTAATTTGCACCCTTCTGTGCAGAAAAAGGCAATTCTCTACGGGACAGCGGGTGCCCTAGTGATTCGGATTGTAGCCACAGTGGTTGTACTCTGGTTGCTTAAGGTGCCTTGGTTGCTGCTTGTAGGTGGCGTTTTGCTGATCTGGATTGCTTATAAACTATTGGCTGACCAAGGTGAAGAACATAGTGATGTTAAGGCAGGCAGCTCCCTATGGGTTGCCGTTCGCACCATCGTCATTGCAGATGCCGCCATGGGACTGGACAATGTCATTGCAGTGGCTGGCGCGGCTGAACAGCATCTGGTACTGGTTATCATCGGATTGTTGATCAGTGTACCAATTATCGTATGGGGAAGCACCCTGTTCATCAAGTTAATCAATCACTTCCCATGGATCATATATCTGGGGGCCATAGTACTCGGTTATACCGCATCCCACATGATTACAGAGGAACGCCGGCTTGTGCCGTTTTTCACCGAGCATCCTGCCCTTCGCATTCTGTTTATCGTTCTGGTCGTTGCAGGTGTGGTATTCGCAGGATACCGCAAACGCTCCAGCAGTAGACAAGGTGGAGAGCACCAGCGATCCTATTCGTAAAAAAATGATACACAAAAAAAGGACAAGCCGATTTCCCATCGGCAGGTCCTTTTTTTCCATCACAGGTAACATAGTCCTTATTATGTCATTCTACCAGTTCAAGGAAATAGAATCAGAACCAGTCTTCCTTGATTTCATTCCCCGTGTTTTCAATGGTTGCAGGAGCTGCTTCCCCTGCGTACAGAACGATGGTTTCCGTTTGAGCGACAGCTTCATCAACCCATTCAGGCAAATGGCTCATCGTTGCTTCAATTTTGTCCACAATTCGAAGATTCGGATTCGTTGTAGGTGATTTGGGTACAAACAGGGTGCAGCAATCCTCGTAAGGCAGAATCGATATATCATATGTTCCAATCTGTTTGGACAATGTAATAATTTCCTGCTTGTCCATCATGACGAGGGGACGCAAAAGCGGAAGTTCTGTTGCACGTCCGATAACATTCATACTCGGCAGCGTCTGGCTTGCAACTTGACCAAGGCTATCCCCGGTAATTAATGCCAGCGCCCGCTCACGTTCTGCCAGCTTGGTCGCAATTCGCAGCATGGAACGGCGCATCAGGGTGATGATCAGATTATCCTGACCCAGCTGGGTGAATGCCGTTTGGATCTCCGTAAAAGGAACCAGGTGCAGTTTGATGGTACCGGCATGATCAGCTAAGGCACGAGCCAGATCGATCACCTTTTCCTTGGCACGCTGGCTGGTGAACGGATAACTGTAAAAGTGTACACATTCCACTTCCAGTCCGCGCCGCATGGAAGACCACGCCGCAACAGGACTATCAATTCCACCCGACAGCAGCACCATCGCTTTGCCGTTGGTACCGAGAGGGAACCCGCCGACAGCCGGAATCACTTCATTGAAGATATAGGTCCCCTGATCTCGAATCTCCACTCGCAGTTCAATGTCCGGATTACGTACATCCACACGAAGCTGTTGAAACTTTCTTAATATCGGGGAACCCACCATGTGGTTCATTTCGTGTGAAGAATGAGGATACTCTTTCCACACCCGGCGGGTATTCACTTTGAACGTCGTACCTTCCTTGAACTCGTTTTCTCTCTCATCCATGAAAGCTACAGCCGTTTCCACGATATCCTCAAGCACAGAAGGAGTTACTTTAACCGGACTGATGGACATTACCCCAAAAACCCGTTTCAGGACTGCAATCAGCTCTGTATGGGAGTGCCCTCCCAGATCCACGTATAACCGCCCAAATTCCTTGCGCAAGCTTGCGCCTGGATATGGCTTGAGAAGGGCCCTCACTTGAGTAATAATGGTTTTTTCGAATCGTGCACGATTTTTGCCTTTTAACATAAACTCTCCAAAACGAAGAAGCAGCATATCATATTTCATTTGACTTTACATCCGCCTTTCCAACGGGCGCAGCTGCGCCACCATCTGATGCAGCGCTTGTTCCAGCAAGGCCACATCTTCTTCTGTATGTTCGTTACCTAGACTAATCCTCAATCCTCCTGATGCGTTCGCCGCATCTCTTCCCATCGCAAGAAGAACTCTGCTAGGCTCCGCAGAGCGGGAGGAGCAGGCTGATTGTGTAGAAACGATGATCCCAAGCTGCTCCAGTGTGTGGAGCGCCACTTCAGCCTTCATCCCCGGATAAGAAAAGTGAATAATGTGGGGAGCCCCATCCTTCCGGCTGTTCATTTTAAGTCCAGGAATGGTTTCAATGGTTTGCATAATCCGATCTCTCAGCACTGTGGCACGTTCAGCAAACGCGAGCTGCCGTTCTGCCGCAAGACGCATCGCTTTTGCCATACCTACAAGCAAGGGAACATTCTCTGTTCCTGCTCTCATGCCCTGCTCCTGCGAACCCCCAGACAGCAGTGGGGTAAGTTCCACTCCACTTCGTACATAGAGGAGTCCCGCTCCTTTTGGACCACGGATTTTGTGAGCAGATAAACTGTACAGATCAGCTCCCCACGAAGCAGGCTTTGCTTCCAGTTTGCCAAACCCCTGTACCCCATCCACGTGAAAAAGCACACGCGGTGCGGCACTTTTCAAACGGTTCCCTATCTCTGCAACGGGATGGATGATCCCTGTTTCATTGTTTACATGCATCAGGCTGACAAGAACCGTGTCCGGTCTTAATGCATCCATCACCTGCTGAGTGCTAACACGGCCGTCCGAATCCACGGGCAGCCAGGTTACTTCCCAGCCCCACTGCTGCAGCTGAAAAAAACTCTCATATACCGAAGCATGTTCGGTAGCCGTCGTAATGAGATGTTTTCCCCGTGTCTGATACCTAAGTGCCGCTCCTTTTATGGCGAGGTTGTTGCTCTCCGTTGCCCCGGAAGTAAACACGATCTCTTCAGGCTTAACACCAAGTGCTGCTGCGCAGCCGGAGCGCGCACGCCTCAGCAGTTGATCCGCTCGTTCTCCGTACCCATGAATGGATGACGGATTTCCATAATGCGTCTCCATAATTTCGGCCATCGTTCGAACTACGTCTGAATCAGGAGGAGTTGTTGCTGCATAATCAAAATATTTCAAATGAGGTCAGACCTCCTTCAGATGTTCTCTAAACCTACAGTGAGCATTGTAACACGATCCCGCCCCAACACAAAAAGACCAATCAGGAACAGGCTGGCTTCCCAGTATGCTCCCGAATTGATCTCCTCCTGAACTCGCAGTATACAATGATCTTGACTTTATACCGAATATTTTGACTGGGCTTTTTCCACTTTGGATATATACGCCTGTGTCTCCGCAGGCAAAAGGTTAAGAACACTCATCAGTTCACTGTCGTTTGACACGCCCAAACGAGAAACGCGCCCTGGTCCAGCATTATAAGCGGCGAGCGCCATCTTCACCTCGCCACCAAAACGCTGGAGCTGTAGGGAGAGATATTTGGTTCCGGCATCAATGCTCTGAGCAGGATCAAAGGCATTTGTTACACCGAGACCAGCTGCAGTCCCATCCATTAATTGCATTAATCCTTTGGCACCTGCGGATGATACCACGTTCGGATTGAATCCGGATTCCGTGTCAATGACAGCCTTGATCAGAGATTCAGGTACACCGTACTTGGCACTTGCCGCTGCAATCAATGATTCAAAGTCGGTTGGCACAGATCCCTTGGTATCCGCTTTTACAGTATTGGTATGCATCGACAAAGATACATTCTCACTGCTGGTGGAAGAACTCGTACTTGAATCCGTATTATACAAACTGCCCAGTTGTAACCACAACAAGCCGTCACTAGATCTTTTGGAGATGCCAATTGACGTTGAAGAAGATGTATCGCTGCTGTTCGAAGCGTTTGTACTTGCACTCAACAGCCCGTCCATCATATCGGCGAAGTCTGACGATGAACCGGCAGCTTCACCTGACACATTCGTTTGATTGGCAGCATTGGACAATTGAAGTTCCAGTAACTGCCGTGACCCGTTTGGATCAATCTGCATCTGTTTTCCCACTCCCGTATAAATAAACGTATATTATGCCTATATTCTACATCGTTTTACAAAAATCTGCCATGGTTTTCAGAAAAATAAACCCATTTATTCTTTCGTTTGCGCAAATACGAAAAAAACCTTCACCCAACCCGGATTTACGGGAAGGGAGAAGGTTCAGGTATGCCCTATTCAGTTCAAAATTGCTGGCTAAATCACGTATTTTTATCAACAAGAATTTAACGGGCAAATGGAATCATGAAGAAATAACTGATTGTAGCGAGCGCTCCGAGTCCAATGGACCAAGCTCCGGCCGTTTTACGCCCGTTTACATAAGCGTAATAGCCAAGCACGGCTGCAGCCGGACCAAGTACAATAGACCACATAAATAAGGACGCAATCCCGCAAGCTAACCCAATATAACCGGAGACTTTACCGGTTGACTCCATAACGCGATCAGCTTCATGCTTTTCCGGGACTGCTGCGGCCGGTTCAGCGCGTTCTGTACGTACAGAAGCCGGGGGAGCCACCTCTGCACCATATTCCTCACGATGTTCACGTCGTGGGTAATCCACACGTTCACGCTTTTTCACATTGGCAGGGGTGGCAGTTTTGGAACGATGAAATGGATAATCCTCTTTATTATCATTCTTCACTTCAAAGCACCTCCATAATAATTAGGGATGACTGCTCATTTGGGTTTGAATGTGTGACAGCATGTTGCCGAAGAAGTACGCGCATGATCCTGATGATCCGAATCAAACGTTTCTCCAGCAAATTCTTCATGCAAGCGACGAGTAGCATGTTGGTCAATGTCAATCATGATGGCATCGGCGTGGCAGAAATTGTTTTCTCCCCAGAAATGACAGTTGGACACACTGCATTTGACAATTGGCTTGTCTTGGCTCATTTATTTATCACCTCGACATCTATTGTCTCCCCAGTGTAAAACGGCTATTCTCTGCCGAGATGTCAGATGATGACATGAATTCAGCCACTCTTTTCTTGTCCGAAAACGCCAAAAAAACCGCCATTGCTGGCGGTTTCATTCATTTTATATCGTCGGCAAACGCTGAACTATGCGTGATTGCGTTGATTCTGCATCCGGCGCTGGGTCAAATAGTCACTTTCATAAAAGGCCAGATCATCGCGCAGTTCTTCATACGTTTTGGAAACTTCAAGAATAACATCGCGTACTGCACGAACTGGCTTGTCACGGAAGCGAATGGCATCCTGACCTGTGTACGCATATCTTCCATCTTCGGAATAGCATTCATTTTTGGGATAGAAAAAGCTGTTTACGCATTGATGATACGTATTATAGAGAGCCTTTTCGGCAAAATCGACATCAAAATTGGCACGACGCAGCACAACGCCAAGTTTTTCGTAAGAAACTTCAGAAAAAACAAGCAAATGACGGAGATCCGAAAGAAATCCTTTGTAGAAGGTTGTCGATTCCTCAGTCTGGTTCTGGTCCAGTTCAGGCAAGGCATTTTCATTCAAAAATTGTTCGATCCGATCGATAGCAGGTTTTAACTTTTCCCTAGTTGACTCACAAGTTTTCTGTACATTGGCTGCTGACATAAAGGTAGCTCCCCCTTAAATAAGTCCTTACATATAGGTCGGCCACGGTGGTTGTCCCCCTGACCTTGGATTCTCAGCTACTATCCTACCATAAAAAGATGACGAGCGGTATCCCTTAATCAACCTTTACATAACCGCCACGATCCTTACCCATTAAGCGAAGTCTGCTCCGTTTTCACCTGCATAAAAATAACCGCTTTTCCTAACGATAGAACTATGCCAAGGACAACGATGAATACAGGAAACTCATGACTGCTGTCCAAAATACAAGAGGAGGTTATATTCCCCATGTCCAGACCTAAATGGATAAACTGGGCCATCGCCGCCGGTGCAGGAGCGCTTGCACTGACCCTGCTGCTTCCGACATCCAACCGTCCTGCACCTGAGCCGAGTGCCATGCCCGATGCTCCTCATGAGGAACATGCAAACAAACAGCGTTTAAAAGTCCAGGATGTGAAAGCAACAGATTTGTTGACACGTATGGATGCCAAGCAGCATCTCAGCTTAATGCTTGAAAAGAGCGCCAGTATGAATGAAGCCGAGTTCGGTCGATACGTTCAGGATTTACAGCGTACACACGATCATATTCGTTCCATTGATGTGCTGGATAGCAAAGGCACCGTCAATAAACATTTTGCCAAAGAATCGGGTAAAGGAAGCAAAGTGGAGCAGCAAAAACTGGACCACTCCCTTAACCTTGCGAAAAAAGCGGTAATGAAACGCCAAAGCTTCGAATCTTCCTCATTTCCTCTAGGCAAAGAAAAATATTTCGTCATGGGCCTGCCCTCCAAGGATGGGAACAAAGCGGTTGTTGCACTCTTTAGCCAAAGTGTCTTGAATGCGGTGGAACAACATCAGCGCAAAAATCTGCGCATGATTCCTTACCCGCGTGAAGGCAAATTCAAAATCGAATCCGTACACCCAGATACCCTTAACGAAGTCACGGTAAAAACAGGTCATGATAATGCCAATGCCAGCCATTTTTATGAAAATGAAATCGTTATTCGTTTCCGACAGGAGCCGGGTGAACGGGATATGCGGATCATCAAATCCGATTTGCGCACCCAATCTGCGCGTAAGCTGGGATACACTTATGTTTTTCGTTCAGAACACATGAACTACGAGCAGCTGCATTCCTACTTTGAACGCAAATGGAATCCGCTGTATATGGAACCCCACTACATGTATTTAACCAATGGAGCGGCACCTGAACAAACCGATACGGACGTAACGATTCCCAACGATATTTTGTTCACGGATTATCAGTGGAATCTCCCCGCCATTGAAACCAACAGGGGCTGGAATATTACAAAAGGGAAAGAAGACGTTATTGTTGCCGTAGTGGATACCGGAGTGGACCTGAATCATCCGGACCTGAAGGGCAAGCTGCTGGAGGGTTATAACGTCGTTGATCCGAAGAGCAAGCCGCTTGACGATGTGGGCCATGGTACACATGTAGCCGGAATCATTGGCGCTATTGTCAATAACAGCGAAGGCGTGGCCGGAATGAGTTGGTATAACAAGGTTCTTCCCGTGAAGGTACTGGACAATTCGGGTTCAGGAACCACGTATGCCGTGGCTGAAGGCATTATTTGGGCTGCGGACCACGGTGCCAAGGTTATCAACATGAGTCTGGGCAATTATGCAGATGCCCAATTTCTCCATGATGCCATCAAGTATGCCTTCGATCGCGATATTGTTCTGATTGCTGCAACCGGGAATGATAACACTGAACGGCCTGGATATCCTGCCGCTTATCCCGAGGTATTCGCAGTGTCGGCTACCGACCCGGATATGAATAAGGCTTCGTATTCCAACTACGGCGATTATGTGGATGTAATGGCGCCTGGCACCAGCATCGCTAGCACCTATCCCAATAATCAATATGCCGCCCTATCCGGAACGTCAATGGCCAGCCCCCATGTCGCTGCACTTGCTGGGTTAATTCGTTCGTTGAATCCGGATCTAACCAATACGGAAGTCATGGACCTGATGCGTCAGAGTGTCATCGACCTTGGTGACCCCGGTCACGACAAGTATTATGGTTATGGTCAGGTCGATGTCTACAAGGCCCTTCAGTCCGCTTCAAGCAACAGTGCACCCTTACAGTTCTGGCCTCAGCATGTAAGGCAGCAGATGGATAACACGATGAAAAAATATACGAAGTAGCCTTTTGTGGCGTGATACCCCAATTGCTTCGTGTACAAAAATAAAAGCAGCTGCGCCCCGGGGCGTATGCTGCTTTTTGAGCTGTTCTCTATTTCCCCGGGGCACCCGCTGCGACTAGCGTTTGCGGGACGATGTGCGGGCTTTGCCGGATTTTTTCACGGATTTTTTCTTGCTGTTATGGCTGGATACATAGCAAGGATCTTCTTCTTTGACAACGACAGGGTACAAATGGTGATGAACTGGCACACAGTGCGTTTTTTTGATGACTTCAATCGGGTGGATGACAGGTACGATCTGCGGAACGTAGTAATCCTCAACAACCTGGATCGGGTCACATACAATCGGGCAAAGCGGTGGACAGTAATGGTTCATTTAAAACCAACTCCCTTTCAAGTGATACTATAACGTATTGCACCAGGACGAAAGTGGATTGGATGTATGTCCTTGTTCCAAAAAATTAAATGAGCGGGAGCCTGTCCGCTGCTGTTCCCCCCTGCCTAGGCATCACCCTCTGAATAACACCGCACAACACGCGAAGCCCTTCACACAACCCCTTCAGATCCGTTACCGTATAGCAGATTCGCAGACTCGCCGTATCCGTCTCACCTACATAACAAGCAGATCCCGGCAAAAAAGAAACGCCTGCAGCCAGAGACTGACGGTGCAGCTCCCGCATATCCAGACCATCTGGCAGCTGAAGCCACAGGTTTAACCCACCTTCAGGCAAGACCCAATACATACCAGGTACACGGTATTCCTCCAGAACATCGGATGCTGCCTGTAGTCTGGCGTACAGCTCTTCGCGTAGTCCAACGATATAGGAGCTATACTGATGCTGAATGAAGGATTGAAGAGCCTTTTGTGTAAGCAAAGGACTGCCCAGATCTGCCGTGGATTTGGCTGCGACCAAACGGGTCAGCACACTCCCTTCAGCGATGGCACAGGCTACGCGGCAACCTGGAGACAGCACCTTGCTGAAGCTTTTGATGTAAACGACATGGCCTGTAGTATCCATCGATTTAATGGACGCAGGAGGTGAGTCGCGGAAATACAGATCGGCGAATGGATCATCCTCCAAAATGAGACAGTGATAACTCTGGGCCAGATTCAGTAGTTGTGCTCGTCTTCTGGCACTCATCGTTACACCTGTCGGATTGTGGTATGTAGGTATGGTATAAATCAACTTTGGCGGGTACGTGTCGCAGAGGCGTGTCAACAGATCTATACGCATGCCTTCATCATCCATTGGCACGGTAATGATTTTGGCTCCCCTGCTCGTAAATACATCAATTGCGCCCGTGTATGTAGGAGCTTCCATGTAGACTACATCTCCAGGCCCAACGAAGGTGCGGGCAACTAAGTCGATTCCCTGCTGTGTCCCACTTGTAATTAGCATTCGCTCTGGGGAGACTTGCAGACCCCTTTCGGCAAAATGGCCTGCAAAGGTCTGGCGAAGTTCCCGATCCCCCTGAAAAGAGCCATACGCGGCCATGCGTTCAGGGTGGTCGGAGGACAGCAGATAGGCACTATTAATAATTTCAGTCGTTGGCAGCAGCTCAGGCTGGATGGCTGACATATGCAGTTCATATTGAACCTGAGGAGAAGCATCAAAATGCCGCCAAAGCTGCGCACGCGGCAAATAATCCACAAGTGCCATCTGCCAGTTCCACGGGGTATTATTTTCGTGATTTCGCTCGGTTTGCTGTTTTTTATCTATATCCCCCGTTTGATCCATCTCTTGTGCCCCGCGTACATAGCATCCTTTTCCCTGTGAACAGGTTATCAGCTGAATGGCTTCCAGTTCAGCATACGCCTTTGACACGGTAACGAGACTTACTCCCAGGTCCGCGGTCATTTTACGTACAGACGGCAGACGTGTTCCAGGCTCAATCAAACCTGAACGGATCCGATCTGCGAGTGTAAGCGCGATCTGAATATACAACTTGGTACTGCTTCCCCGTTTCAATTCAATGTGCATCTGCCCGCTCCCCCAACTGTTATCATCCACATTTTACTGTTATATCGCATTCCGGCTATTATAGTTTATAATATCAGTATAACAGTGAATAACAGGAGATGAGAACACGATGAGTATCCCTTGGTCCAAAATGGCTTTAAACACCCCGTCCTCTGTCGTTCGCGACATGCTTCAGGCTGCACAGGCGCCTGGAATGATATCCCTTGCCGGAGGTTTACCAGCACAGTCATCATTCCCGGTTGAAGCTATACGTGACGCGTATCAACAGGTGTTTATGAGCGGTGCAGCTGCCCTTCAATACGCAGAAACGGAAGGCTACAGACCGCTGCGCGCCAAAATTGCCGAGCGTCTGGAATCCAAGGGCATTCCCGCTTCCCCCGATCATATGCTCCTGACTACAGGATCACAGCAATCCATAGATCTGGTCTGCCGTATTCTGCTTGATCCAGGTGACAGCGTACTGGTTGAATCACCGACCTACCTGGCTGCTCTTCAAGTTATCCATTCCTATCAGGCCGAATCCCATGGGGTAGCCTGCGATGAAGAAGGCATGCTCCCTGAATCCCTTGAAGAACAGTTAAAACAGCATCAGCCGAAACTGGTGTACATTAATCCAACGTTCTCCAATCCTTCAGGCAAAGTATGGAGCCGCACCAGAAGACAGCAGGCCGTTGACCTATGTCGCAAATACGGAGTACTCATTCTGGAAGACGATCCATATGGCGAAATCCGTTTCAATCCGGAACAACTGGATGCACCTTCGCTTGTCGAACTGGATGCAGCGTCTTACGATGGACCATCCAACGTCATCTATACGAGCACATTCTCCAAAACCGTAGCTCCAGGACTTCGTACGGGTTGGATCCTTGCTTCTGCAGATATTGTTAAGATTGCTGCTCGAGCGAAACAGGGAGCCGATCTGCATTCCAGCAGCATCGACCAGAGAGCTCTTCATGCCTTGCTCGAAACGTTTGATCTTGATGGGCATATACGCAGCATTTCCAAAGACTACGCCAAACGGATGAATACCATGACTTCACTTATGGCAGAGAAAGCTTGGGAAGGAATCACATGGAACTCTCCGCAAGGCGGCATGTTCCTGTGGCTCGAACTTCCTGAAGCGATGGCAGCCAGTAATTTGTTTACTTACGGTATTCAGGAAAAAGTGTGCATTGTACCTGGTGATTCCTTCTACGCCGGAACTCCTGAACTGAACCGGATGCGTATCAACTTCACACATACAGACCCTGAGCTGCTTCCTGAAGCCGTTGAACGTATGGACCGAGCTATTCAGCGCTGGCATGCTGCTGCACAATCCGATACGGCGGTTACACTGTAATAAACTGTCATTAACTGTATTATAACTAGTATCCAGTCAGAACTTAATGCGTAAAAAAATAAGGCGGCAGATCCGAGAAAATCGGGTTCTGTCGCCTTATTGATGTTTGTTTGAATTTTTTAGAAGAGAAGTACAATTAAATGTGAGTACATCGATCAATACATGTTGTTGCAGTTTGGAAAGCTTACCGTAAGCCGGGTTCTGTGCTCTTCGTGGTTCAAACGGGAACTACCCTCCCACCACAAGCGACAATCATCTATCTAGGCCATACATTGCTGCACAGCTCAAGCGACCAACCTAGACACACCTCGGGCTAAGGCTGCCTCCTCCGAAGAGTCGGCTGTGTCCCATTAGGTCTTGCTCCAGATGGGGTTTACCAGGAACGAAGTCACCAGCGTTCCTCGGGGTCTCTTACACCTCGGTTCCATCCTTGCCTGTACCGGAAAATCCGGCCATCGGCGGTCCATTTCTGTGGCACTATCCTTCAACTCGCGCTGACTGGACGTTATCCAGCATCCTGCCCTGTGGAGCCCGGACTTTCCTCTCGTGGCAACAAGGCCACCAGCGATTGTCTGTCAAGCTTTCCGAACAACATTACATAGTATACAGGCATTTGAGTTTACAAACAAGCTTAATATTACTGGAAACAAGCGTTCCCGATTTAACTACATAAATTGGAATACTTCCGTATTGACCTCCGAAGCCGTCACTTGGGTCTTATAACGCTTGTCTGTCAATTGCGTACGCAGCCAGTCTGCTGTTTTGGACTTCATGATCTTCTCGGCATTATGCCCAGCATCTATGATGCACATGCCAGCCATCAGCGCATCATGAGCAGTGTGATAATCAATATCTCCCGTTACGATGACATCGGCCCCTTTGAAACGGGCGGTCAGGGTATAGCGGCTTCCCGAACCGCCAAGGACCGCTGCTTTTTTGATCGGCCGATTCAGATCCCCTACTACTCGAACGTATGGCACGTTTAATTGGGCCTTCACGACCTCTACCAGCTCACTCAGTGTCTTTGGTTCCTTGAGGGGTCCCAGACGCCCCAGACCGAGTGTACGGCCTTTTAAATCCATTGCATACAGGTCATAGGCCACTTCTTCATAGGGATGAGCCTTCAGCATGGCCTGTACAACTTTACTCCGTAGGCTCTGCGGTACAATGGTCTCAATACGCATCTCTTCCACTCGCTCCAGCTGGCCCTGTTCACCGATAAAAGGCTGTGTTCCCTCTCCTGGTACAAAGGTTCCTGTTCCTTCGGTATTGAAGCTGCATTTGCTGTAATGGCCGATACTTCCAGCTCCAGCCTCCAGAATGGCGTGAAGCACCTGTTCATGATGCGTGCGCGGAACAAATACAGCCAGCTTGTACAGATGGTCTGTATGTACATCTTCCAGTGACTCTTTGCTCTCAATGCCAATCGCTTCAGCCATCCAATCATTCATGCCGCCTTCGGCCACGTCCAAATTCGTGTGACTGATATATACGGCAATATCATGCTTGATCAGCTTCTCATACAATTTGCCCATCGGTGTATCCGTATTGAATGATTTTACCGGCCGGAAAATAATCGCATGGTGTGCAATAATGAGATTGGCCCCGATTCGAATAGCTTCCTCTACAACTTCATCAGTCACATCAAGAGCAATAAGAATGTGGTTTATTTCTTTTTGCAGACTGCCCAGCTGCAGTCCTATCCGGTCATCGGGTACAGCCAGATGTTTGGGAGCCAGCTGCTCCATCAATTGAATTACAGTTTGACCTTTGGCAAACATTCGAGTACCTCCTTCAGGTTTGCAATCAGACGATCCACCTCGGCAGCCTTTTCACGGGAGGAGTCCTGGTCCGATTTTGAGATGGACTGCACAACACTCTTCAGCTTAACGATCTCACTTTCCCATTTTGCAAAGAATACGTCTGTGGGTCTGTCCACCAGATATGGACCCATACGCAGCAATAGATCTTGCGTCAGAACCACTCCACCTTCAAGCGGACGGGCGAGGTACACTTCCTCATTCGCAATTGGACTGGATGCCTGGGGCATGGCTGTAATAATCTCATAGATCTTACCATCTTCCTCAAGCAATCGTTCTGCCACAACCACCCACTGATGATCCAGCAGCCAGCGTCTGAGGATATCCTCACCCACATTAGGTTGAAGGATAAGCATCTTCACTTCTTCCAGTTTGGAAAGGCCGCGGTCCAGTATGGAAGCAATTAATGCTCCACCCATTCCCGCAATCGTAATGACATCTACCTCGCCTGCAGAGACAACTTCAAGCCCGTCTCCACGTCGAACGGTAATTTGCTCCTGCAGCCCTGCATCACTTACCTGTTTGCGCGCAGCCTCGTAGGGTCCCGGGTTAACTTCTCCGGCCACAGCACTTGCAGCCTTCCCACTGCGAACGGCAGCTACCGGCAGTAATGCATGATCTGAGCCTATATCGGCTAGACGGCTGCCCTCGGGAATTTGATCATGTATTTGTTGTAATCGATTCGAAAGTTTCATGAAGCACCTGCACATTCATTTAATTTATTGATTTGCATTGGACAACGAAAAGCGATAAAATGAAATCCAATCAAACATTTCAAGGATTAATTACCAAAACCAAGCAATTAAGACATTCGATTTAAAAATAAAGGAGACCTCGCCGCCGCCTAAGCGGCTTGCGAAAAGTCTCCCGTAGTTCTGTTATTCGAGGAAATCCTTAAGCCGTTTGCTGCGGCTTGGGTGGCGCAGTTTACGAAGAGCCTTAGCTTCGATCTGACGAATACGCTCACGCGTAACTCCAAATACCTTGCCCACTTCTTCCAGCGTTCTCGTCCGTCCATCGTCCAGACCAAAACGAAGGCGAAGCACATTCTCTTCACGCTCTGTCAACGTATCCAGTACGTCTTCAAGCTGTTCTTTCAGCAATTCATAGGCAGCAGCATCTGCTGGAGCCAAAGCTTCCTGATCCTCGATAAAATCGCCCAGATGGGAATCATCCTCTTCACCAATCGGTGTTTCGAGGGAAACCGGTTCCTGTGCAATCTTCGTGATCTCACGCACTTTCTCCACACTCAGATCCATTTCAGCTGCAATTTCTTCTGGCGTTGGTTCGCGTCCAAGTTCTTGCAACAACTGACGGGATACCCGGATCAGTTTATTTATGGTTTCGACCATGTGCACCGGAATACGAATGGTACGCGCCTGATCGGCTATCGCACGTGTGATCGCTTGACGGATCCACCAAGTCGCATACGTACTGAACTTATACCCTTTTTTGTGGTCAAACTTCTCAACTGCCTTGATCAGACCCATGTTTCCTTCCTGAATCAGGTCAAGGAACAGCATACCGCGTCCCACATATCGCTTGGCGATACTGACAACGAGTCTAAGGTTGGCTTCAGCCAGTCGGCGTTTCGCTTCTTCATCCCCGTTTTCAATCCGTTTGGCAAGCTCCACTTCATCATCTGCAGACAACAAAGGTACGCGACCAATCTCCTTCAGATACATCCGGACAGGGTCATTGATTTTGATACCTGGAGGCAAGCTCAGATCATCATCAAAGTGGAACTCATCGTCTCCCTCTCTGCTGTTGTTTTCTGAGTCATCATTAGGGCGAAGCGTAACCTCTTCATCATTCTCGTTTACCACGTCGATACCCAGGTCACTTAATTGTTCGTAGAACTCATCCATTTGCTCAGCATCCTGCTCAAACGGGGAGAGTTTCTCAATAATTTCCTTGTAGTTCAATGAAGCTCTTTTTTTGCCTGATTCAATCAGTTGATCCTTAACCTGATCCAGCGTTAATTCTGTTTCTAGTTCAGTATGCTGATCATTCGCCATAACTCGACTCCCTCCTCCCTAGAAACATCCAACACACGGACATTTACTGTCTCTCTAGGGCAATCATTTCAATTGCGATTTGTGCCGCGCGTACAAAATCACCTGCACGCTCTGCAGCAATCATTTCTTCTTTTTTCAGATCGTACTCTTTTTTGCGCGGATATTTCAGCACTTCCCTGATACAATCATCGAGTATCTGAACGTTCCATTCACCCGGGCCATCCATCATTGAGATCGAGCTGACGGTTTTCTCCAATCGATCATCATGCAATGAGGACATAAAACGGCTTGTATCCGGCGATTTGCCTTGCGCATAATAGGCATATAGATAAGCAGCAATAGCTGCATGATCATCCAAGTTAAAAGCTTCACCAAGATGCTCATTCACATACTGGGCAGCCTCGTCATCCTGAAGCATCCAGGCAAGCAATTTGCGCTCAGCAGCATGGTAAGCCGGCAACAGATTGGGTGTAGGCACCTGCCTATTTTGTTGCCTACCATTATTCCACCTTTTCGGGTTATTATCCCCATACTGCTCGTTATTTTTCATGGACTGGCGCTCTTCATTACACTCCTGCTTCAGTGTCTCAAATGACACATCCACTTCGGCAGCCAGTTCACGCAAATACACTTCGCGTTCTGTAGGGGAAGATAATGGCGCGATTAGCTTTACCGCTTCCTTGGAATAGGCGATCAGACCGCCGCCTTCTAGCAGTATATGGTTTTTTTTAAGGTTTATAAGCTTAAATTTTGTTGTGGTCACAGCACCGTCTACAATCTGGTTGCGAAACCGTTCACCACCGTACTTCCGAATAAAATCATCCGGATCAAGCCCTTCGGGTATAAGAGCCACCTTAACCTGCAGCCCGGCTTCTTCCAGAATGGGGAAGTTCTTCAGTGCAGCGGCCTGCCCTGCTCGGTCACCGTCATAACAGATAATGACTTCGTCGCACATGCCCTTGAGCATAAGCGCCTGATTCTCGGTTAGCGCTGTACCCATGGCTGCTACTCCGTTCTGGATCTCTTGATCCCAGGCGGAGATCACGTCGCCGTAACCTTCGAACAATATAGCTTGTCTTTGTTTGCGAATTGCATTTTTGGCCTGATGCAGATTGTAGAGAACTCGGCTTTTGTTGAATAACCGGGTTTCCGGTGAATTTAGGTACTTCGGCTGCCCGTCTCCCAAAATGCGGCCTGCAAATGCAATCGGTTTGCCGCTTCTGCCATTAATCGGGAACATAACCCTGTCTCGGAAGCGGTCCACATAGCCCTGACCTTCACTCCGCTGCGACAGAAGACCGCCCTTTTCCATCTCTTCAAGAGGAAAGTTGCGCTTCTCCAGAAATTGCACCAACGTGTCCCAACGGTTCGGCGCATAACCAATCTGGAACTGGTCAATCAGCTTGTCGCTAAAGCCCCGCGAGCGTAAATACTCCATGGCTGCTTTTCCATGCTCTGTATTTTTCAATAAGAAATGATACAGCTTTGCAGTTAGCTCATACGCCTCCAGCAGACGTTCTGTCTCCGGATTTACATGAGCGGATTCACGCCCTTGCCAGTCTCCCATCGAGATGTGACTTTCTTCCGCCATCGTCTTGACAGCCTCGGGAAAGGATAACCCTTCGATTTCCATCCTGAATTTGATGGCATTTCCACCCGTGCCGCAACCGTAGCAGTAGAAAATTTGTTTCTCTGGTGTAACTGTAAACGAAGGCGTCTTCTCGGAATGAAAAGGGCAGAGGCCTTTCATGTACTTCCCCTGCTTGGTCAGATGCACAAATCGGCTCACCGTATCGACAATATCATGCTGCTGTAACACCGATTCAATAATGCTTTCGGGTATACCGCCTTGTCCGGTACTCATCTCTGGCCACCTTCATCTCTTTCAGCACGTAAATATAATTCGCTAAACTTACACATTCTCCTGCAAATCTTTCAAAAGTTTTGTCAGTTTATGTTGAAAAATTTCCCGATCCTGCTCTGTGAAAGGCTTTGGACCCTTCCCATAATGCCCTCTTTTCCGTGCTTTGGCAGCAGTATGCCGGGAATCGAGCATAAAATCAATGTCACGATCATTAAATTCGCGACCACGAAATGATAAAACATAACAACGTTTGCCAAGCGCGAGTGCAGCCAGTCCATAATCCTGTGTAATGACAACATCACAGGGCTTGATATGATTGGCGATGTACAGATCCGCGCTCTGATCACTGCGGTCGACCTGCACGGTACGCACCCCTTCTCCTCCCTGAAGCAAATGATCAAAGGAAGATACTAACAATACGGGGATATCAAAACGACGGGCCGTTTCTGCAATCTCGGCTTTCACCGGACAAGCATCTCCGTCCACAACAATCTGGCGTACATTCAACTCACTCAACCTCAGGATCACCCGGCTTCATAAAATAGCTGCATATTGTTATATACGACTTCCGCCAGCGAAATTCCTTCTGACCAGTCAAGGTAAATCAAAGGCTAAAATACGGAACGGCTGTTAAAAATAAAATTTCACAACCCGTTCCGTATATTTATACCCTCATATATCTTTCTTTAATACTGAATTTGAAGCGTATGCTCTAACCCGTCAGTGCCGGGATATTATACTAACACCAATTTGGAGAAATCGGCAAATCCTTTCAAGTCACGATCGATAGCTGCGAGCAGAGCCAAGCGATTAGCACGGACTGCTTCATTTTCTGCCATAACCATTACGGAATCGAAGAATGCTGTTATGGCTTCCTTCCAAGCGGATGCAATCGCGAGCGCTTCCGCTGCATCGTGCTGCGACAAGGCTTTGCGATATTCCTCATTGGTTCTGTTCCAAGCTTCATGCAGCTGCTTCTCTCCCTCTTCGGTAAACAGTTCAGGATGAACAGAAGCATTCGACGCTTTGGCAGCCAGGTTACCTACCCGGTTGAAAGATTCCACTGTTGTTTTGAACGCATCACCGGTTTGAACAGCGGCCATCAAAGCCTCACCTTTTGGAACAACAGCACTAATATCATCGAATCCGGCAGAGATCACGGCATCAACTACATCATAACGAACAGTCTCGGACAACAGTTTTTTCACACGAAGACCGAAGAAGTCCTGCAAATCTTTACGAACCTCTTCATCTGCACGTTTCAAAAGGTTCATCTGAGCATGTACCTGAAGCGCAACCCCGAACACATCGGAGAGCGTCAGTGGAAGCTGATGATCCAGCAAGATTTGTACAATACCCGCAGCCTGACGACGAAGTGCATATGGATCCTGGGATCCAGTCGGGATGATATTGATGGAGAAACAGCCCACGATGGTATCCATTTTATCTGCAGCACTTACGATCGCACCTACAAGTGAAGCAGGAGATTGGTCTCCGGCAAAGCGCGGCTGATAGTGTTCAAATACCGCTTTGGCCACTTCTTCCTTCTCACCTGCCTTGCGAGCGTAATCCTCACCCATGACACCTTGCAATTCAGGGAACTCACCAACCATCAGCGTAACCAGGTCAAACTTGCAGATATCTGCAGAGCGGCTCACCGACTCCGCAACATCAGCTGAAACCTGCAGCTTGGATGCCAGACCGTCCGCAATTTTGCGAATACGACGCACCTTGTCACCAACGGTACCCAGCTCCTCCTGAAAGACAATGCTCTCCAGTTTGGACAATGCGTCCTTGATCTCGAGCTTCTGGTCTTCTTCGTAGAAGAACTTGGCGTCAGACAGACGGGCACGCAGTACTTTTTCGTTACCTTTGGCGATGACATCAAGTGAATCACTGCCTCCGTTACGAACGGTTACAAAGAAAGGCAGCAATTGTCCCGCACTATCCAGTACAGGGAAATAACGCTGATGCTCACGCATCGAAGTTATCAATACTTCCTGAGGGATATTGAGGAATGAAGGATCGAACGTTCCGAACAATACAGTTGGCGTTTCCACCAGAAACAGTACTTCCTCCAGCAAATCTTCCTTGATAGCGATATCCCAGTTCTTCTCGGCAGCCAGTGCCTGAATCTGGGAAACGATCATTTGCTCCCGTTCCTTGATATCTGCAATAACATGTTCGGAACGCAGCAATTCGACATATGAAGCAGGATTAGTAATCACGGCCTCCTTACCAAGGAAACGATGTCCCCTGGTTACATTCCCGGATTTCACACCTGCAACTTCAATATCAATAACCTCACTACCAAGCAGAGCGACAATCCAGCGAATCGGGCGGACAAATTTGAAATCATATGAAGCCCAGCGCATGAATTTAGGGAATGTCATGGCGTGCAGAATCGACAGCAATCCTTCACCGATTACCGATGAAGTCTCTACACCTTTGCTGCTCTTGGTTGCATAGATATACTCGACTCCGCCGAGTTCCTTAAACGTAAACTGATCCGGATCAACACCTTGACTGCGTGCAAATCCGAGTGCTGCTTTGCTCCAGTTGCCGCTCTCGTCAAGTGCAATTTTACGGGAAGGACCTTTTACTTCTTCTTCCACGTCCTCTTGCTTCTCGGCAACATCCTGAATCATGACAGCCAAACGACGTGGTGTAGCATAAGCGTTTACCTCACCATGTGTTATGCGGGATGCATCCAGCCATTTCACGATACGATCCTGCAGCTGTTCAATCGCCGCGCGCATAAAGCGTGCAGGTACTTCCTCCAGACCAATTTCAAACAACAGATCCTTAGACATGCTCCGCTCCCCCTTTCTTGATCAGCGGGAAGCCAAGCTTCTCGCGTTCTTCCACATATGTTGCAGCCACTTGGCGTGCCAGATTACGAACACGTGTAATGTAACCGGTACGTTCAGTAACACTGATTGCTCCACGAGCATCAAGCAGGTTAAACGTATGGGAACATTTCAGCACATAGTCATATGCCGGAAATACCAGATGCTGTGCCATAGCCTTATTGGCTTCTTCTTCATGCATGTTGAAGAGGGTAAATAGCATCTTTACATCAGATACATCAAACGTATATTTGGAGTGTTCAAACTCAGGCTGCAGGAATACATCACCATAGGTGATTCCCTCTACCCATTCCAGATCAAACACATTTTCTTTCTCCTGAATATAAGAAGCAAGGCGCTCCATACCATACGTAATTTCGACAGCCACCGGGTTCGTCTCAATTCCGCCGACTTGCTGGAAGTATGTAAACTGTGTAATTTCCATACCATCGAGCCATACTTCCCATCCCAGGCCTGCGCAACCCAGAGAAGGATTTTCCCAGTTGTCTTCAACAAAACGGATATCATGTTTAAGCGGGTCAATCCCCAAACGTTTGAGACTTTCCAGGTAAATTTCCTGAATGTTGTCTGGTGAAGGCTTAATAATGACTTGAAATTGATGGTGCTGATACAGACGGTTCGGGTTTTCTCCGTAACGTCCGTCGGAAGGACGACGGGAAGGCTCTACATAAGCTACTTTCCAAGGCTCTGGTCCAAGTGAACGCAAAAAGGTCATCGGGTTCATGGTACCTGCTCCTTTTTCTGTATCATATGGCTGGACAATAATACAGTTGTGCTCGGCCCAGAATTGTTGCAGCGTGAGAATCATCTGCTGAAAATTCATAATCATGCTCCTTTTCAATGAGTTTATTGACAAGCTGAGAAAACTTCCGATTTGCACAAACGTCAATCGAAGCCCGACGTAGAACGGACAAAACGCGTTTTGCGAGAGATTCCCGGGATATATCCACCAGCTTTACGGAAAATATTTCCACAATCAAAAAAAGCCCTCGCCCTACGCCTGTTGTCCAGACGTAGGGACGAGAGCTACTCCCGCGGTTCCACCCTACTTGGCTTGTGTATAAAACAGGATAACCTGTTCACGCAAGCCCACTTTTCCGTGTCCATTCATGCTCCCGAGTGCCATTTCACAGACCGATTCATCCCGGCTTGCACCATCCCAGGCTCGCTCAATTATCGTAGTCAGGACCGTCTGGCCAATCTACGAGAATAATAAATCAGGTCTCCTACTCTCTCGTTCAATGCATGTCTCCAAAAAGAGAAATTATAGTCCATATTAAATAAAAAAGAGTGCAAAGTCAAGTGAATCTTGTCATCCCCAGAAAACACACCTTAAATCCCGTATTTCTCCATCTGATCGAGAAAAGAACGGGATTTCAAATTGAGACCCAACTGGTGATCCATGAAGGCTCTCATGATCTTCTTCATTTCATCTCTAGTGGCCTCACTGACGGATATGTTGCCCAATCGCTGCAAATCCAGCTGTGCAAATAACCGCAGTAACCTCAGAGCTTTAGGACTTACGGACAACGCAGGTGGATCAAAGTGTTTACAGGCTCTGCACAGCACACCACCGAGCCTTGGACTTACAAACAACTGTTCATCCGGCCGTTCCTGGCCGCATGAAATGCATTCATCAAGCGACGGGCCGTAGCCCGCCGATTGTAATATTTTCATCTCATAGAGACTGGTAATGACGCTTGGGTCCTTCTCTTCCTTTAAAGCCTGAAGACAAGCCTTAAGCTGCTTGAACCAGAAAGCACCTGTTTCCTCATCCTGCAGGACCCTATCCAGCAGTTCACATGCATAGGATGCATAAGCTGCTTTAACTAAATCTTCCCGAAGCTCATGATATGACTCCATGATTTCGCCCGCATTTAGTGTCCCCAGGCCCGTATTACGGAAATATACGTATTGACCGTACGTAAACGGCTGCACCAGCGCAGCATGTCGGCTTTTGGGCTTTTTGGCACCACGGACGAGTACTCCTACTTTTCCACCACTTTCGGTGCAAAGCGTAATAATTTTGTTTCCCTCGCCGTAGTCCATGCTGCGGATGACAATCCCTTCCACCCTGTATAGCATGCCTCGTCACCTAACCATTCCCGAATCAGCCAATTAACCTTCGGCTTCTTCATCTTCTATCACTTCCCCTGCAGTATCAGACTCCTGTCCTGTTGGCGCACATGCCTCGGTATACAACAAATAGGACTCCACATCCCCCGTCATTGCAAAAACCTTCCACGAAAAATCTCGCATCAGAATTTCATCCTCTCTTCGGAAATGACGTCTGCATCTACCAGTTAGGATGGAGTCTTGCAAGGTAAACTATGTGTTGCAATTAATGGATACTTGCTCGATTAAACGTCACGGTGGAAGCCGAGATCACGCAGAACGCGATCCTGATTTCTCCAATCCTTTTTCACCTTAACCCACAGATCCATAAAGATTTTCGAACCCAAAAGGTTTTGAATATCCGTACGCGCACGTTTGCCGACCTCTTTTAACAGGGCTCCCTGTTTACCGATAATAATCCCTTTTTGAGAGTCACGCTCTACAAAAATAACGGCTGAAATGTATACTACCCCGTTGTCCTGAACCTTCATATCCTCAATGGTTACAGCAATGGAGTGGGGAACCTCTTCCCGGGTCATTTGCAGAATTTTCTCCCGAATCAGCTCCGCACAAACGAACTGTTCCGGGTGGTCTGTAACCTGATCTTCCGGGTAGTATTGCGGTCCTTCCGGCAAATACTTGCCGATCTGATCAAGCAGTGTACTTACATTGCTGCCGAGTTTGGCAGAGACCGGTACAATTTCTGCGAAATCATGCAGCTTGCGATACTCCTCAATAAGCGGCAGCAGCGCTTCCGGTTCGATTTTATCAATTTTGTTCATCACCAAAATGACCGGAGTCCGAACATTTTTCAGTTGTTCTGCAATGTAACGGTCACCACCGCCCATTCCCTCGGAAGCGTCAATCAGGAACAGAGCTGCTTCCACTTCCCCGAGTGTATTCAGGGCAGTCTGGTTCATATAGTCACCCAGCTTGGATTGCCGTTTGTGGATACCTGGTGTGTCCAAAAAGACAACTTGCTTGTCATCGGATGTGTAAACGCCATGTATTTTATTACGAGTGGTTTGCGGCTTGTCCGACATAATGGCTATTTTTTGACCAATAACCTGGTTCATCAAAGTCGATTTACCAACGTTAGGACGCCCAACAATAGCTACAAAACCCGATTTAAATGCTTTCTTCTTCATATGGTCCTCCTCAGGCGCCTAGGCCTGGAATAGTTTATTTTTTGGCAAAATCCAAATCAGACGGACCAAAAGCCCAAGGCAGCAGCTCGGCAACCGTCGTTTCCTGCAGGTCACCATTCAAGTTGCCCATGATGACTTTCATATCCGGCTCACACAGCTCAACCATAACCTGGCGACACACGCCACATGGCGCGATTGGACCTTCCGTATCTCCTACAACGGCAATGGCCTTGAAACTACGAGGCTGCTGCCCCCCTGCGATCGCACTGAAGAGTGCTGTTCGCTCCGCGCAGTTGCTTGGTGTATAGGCAGCATTCTCAATATTGCACCCATGATGCACATTGCCTTCGCTATCCAGCAGAGCTGCTCCTACGCCAAAATGGGAATAAGGTGTGTACGCTTTGGCACGTGCCTTAATGGCTTCTTGCATGAGCTGTTGATTATCCATAATCCAAATCTCTCCCTCAGGTTATCACTAAAATAAACTTCTTGTTATAGCAGGCTTATCAGAAACCAAGCCAATGTAAAACCGGTTTGAAGAACACCATACATCCGATGACTACGGCGAACACCGCAGCCAGCAAAACTGCGCCAGCCGCGGTGTCTTTCGCCGCTTTTGCAAGCGGATGAATATGCGGATGTGCCAGATCTACCGCTGCCTCTACGGCCGTGTTCATTAATTCGGTTACCAGCACCAGAAAGATGGCTGTTAGCACAAACATCCAGTCTGTCCTAGAAATCCCGAAGATAAATCCTGCCGAACACATGATGACGGCTACTCCCGAATGAACCCTTACATTTCGCTGTGTCCGAAAACCGTATACGATTCCTTCTGCCGCATTGCGGAACACCAGACTCCAGGAGCGCCTTTTCATTATCGTGTCAACCCGGCCTGGGCGAGTACAGCTTCCTGTTTGCCCATCATTTCGGCTTCGCTTGCTTCGTCCTGATGATCATATCCGAGCAGGTGCAAGAATCCGTGCACAAACAGAAAACCAAGCTCACGTTCAAATGAATGCCCATATTCTTCACTTTGCAGGATTGTACGAGGAACGGAGATAATGATGTCACCGAGAACATCTGGCATTTCTTCCATCTCTTCATCCTCATCCAGTTCGTAGATGATGTCCAGTTCCTCATCCATGGTTTCATTCATGGCAAATGACAGCACATCTGTCGGACGATCGATTCCGCGGTAATCCCGGTTCAGCTCATGAATCTGGGCATCATCCACAAATGTGAGAGCAACTTCTCCATCAGCCACGCCTTCAGCTTCTCCTGCCAGGTTCAGCAATTGCTCCAGCATTGTAATCATCTGTTCTGTAATTTCTTTATCCTGTTGATCATTATTCCATGCCAGGTTAAGACTCATTCTTTCATAACTCCTGTCTGCTCATATTCGTAAGTCAACCTGCTTCAGGTGAGGTTGGCTTCGGTTTTTTGATCTCTTCCGGGTATTCAATCCGGGAGTGGAAGATTCCCATTACCGTCTCTTTCAAGGTCTTTGCTACGATATCCAATTCACGCATGGTGAGATCACAATCGTTAAACTGATGATCATCGAGACGCCCCTTGATAATCTTCTCAATCATGGATTCCACTTGTTCCACTGTCGGTTTGCGCAAGGAACGAACTGCTGCTTCAACACTGTCCGCTATCCCCACGATAGCCGATTCCTTGGACTGGGCTTTTGGACCTGGATAACGGAAATCTTCTTCTGTAAAGTCAGGCTCCACTCCCGCTTCCTCGGCTTGACGCAGCGCTTTGTGATAGAAGTAATGGAGGAAGGTTGTCCCGTGATGCTGCTCCGCGATATCCCGAATCGGTTTCGGGAGCTTATAATCCTTCTGCATTTCCACACCATCCCGTGCGTGCGCAACGATAATTGATTTACTCAATTTGGGATCAATGGAATCATGCGGGTTCTCCATATTGTTCTGATTTTCAATGAAATATATCGGTCTCTTGGTCTTGCCGATATCATGGTAATACGAACCTACTCGGCAGAGCAGACCATTCGCTCCTATAGCCTCGGCCGCGGCCTCCGACAGGTTTCCTACCATGACACTGTGATGATATGTGCCCGGTGTTTCCGTCAGCAGTTTACGCAATAACGGGTGGTTCGGGTTGGACAGCTCCACCAGCTTCAGTGCTGATAGTATACCAAACGATGTTTCGAAAAACGGCATAAGCCCAATGACGAGAATCGCTGTTAGTACACCACCCGCAAAAGCAAATCCAACGCCGTAAAGCGTTGTTGTACGGTTCCAATCCCCTGTATCAATCAACGACAGTGTAAAGACGGCAATTGAACCAAACAGGCAGACCATGATGGCCCCCTTTAAGATGGTGGATCGCTGGCTTGCCCGGTATGTCGCGAAGATCGCAACAAAAGACACCAGCACCGCAAAGAAGCCAAGCTCAAAATCAAAAATCTGACCTTGATGCGTATTCAGGATGATGCTTGACAACATGCCAATGATGATCGAGCAAACGAAAGCAAGCGATGTATCCAGCAATAAGGCAATCAACATCGCCCCCACTGCAACTGGTGCAAGGAAGCCGACATATGACCTATCTGCTGTCTGAATGAATGCCGTTACATGCATAAGCACAATCGTAATAATGAAAATGAGTACAAGCATCAGCAGCTGTGCATTATTATATTTGAAATGCGTTCCGCTGAATTGCTGAATATACATCAGAATTGCTGCCGACAGCAGACAAGACAGCATGAGAAGACCCAGCTGCGGCCAGTAATTTACTTCGTTTTTCAACAAATCATTTTCATCAAGAAGCGCGTACATTTCGGGGGTTATCATTTCGCCCTTGGCAACCAGTGTATCACCTTGTTTGATATAGACTGTCTGTGTATTTTCACGAGCCTGTACCTTGGCTTCCTTTGTCCCCTCTTCATCGTAGAAACGGTTGGACGTTACTACAAGGCGGGCGAGCTCCTGAACAACCTCACGCTGCGTACGCTTGCTAAGGGAACTTACACTTACCATTTCGGCAACTTTTGCCCTTGCTGTCGTAGCATCACTGATCTGATCAGTCATCAATCTGGACACAATATCCCGACCAACGGACTTCATCTCCTGGATATCATCCGAGGTCAAGCGGGATATCTTGATATAGGTTTCTTCCGGAATTCGGTAGCTTTGCTCCTGAACTACGTTTCTGATCTCTTCCAAAAGAGTTTCGGAATATGTACCCGCTTTCCGATTGTTATTGATAAAGTTGGACACAAAATCCTTCTGCCTCTGCGGAATCTCATCACGATAAATATCAATCTTGTCCTGACTGGAAATCTGGTCATCCTGATTCAGACGGTCAATACGATCCAGCAGGGTGGTCATCAAATTTTCGTTTCGCAGCTGCACAATTTGATAGATCGGCTGTACACGCTCAGCAGCTTCTTCCTGAGCTTTCAGCGTTGCCTTTGTGTTTGGAATCTGCATGGGCGCAGCAATATCCACTTCGCTTCGTGTGCC
This sequence comes from Paenibacillus sp. 7523-1, assembly GCF_002276415.1. NCBI lineage: Bacteria > Bacillati > Bacillota > Bacilli > Caryophanales > Paenibacillaceae > Paenibacillus > Paenibacillus sp. 7523-1. The sequence continues at coordinate 142,430 of NZ_NPBR01000010.1, forward strand.
TTCCTGAATGTCATACCGCTCGGGAAGCAGCTTGGAGGCCAGACTGAAGTAGAAGAGAATCACCAGAAACAAAAACAGAAGATAGCGTGCCCACACGCTATACTTCCATCCTGTGGTTCTATTCTGAAAAGATTTGCCTTTTGACAGTTCCTTCGAGGTCACTTTAGACAATCCCTTCTATTCTTGATTTTCTGCGGCGTGGTTGTATGCAACGATAATTTTTTGGACGAGGGAATGCCGTACAACATCTTGCTCGGCAAAATAGACAAATCCAATTTCTTCAACTTCACTGAGTATCGTTTTTGCTTCCACCAGTCCAGACTTTTTGCCGCGAGGTAAATCAATTTGCGTTACGTCTCCGGTAATGACCATTTTGGAGCCAAAACCAAGACGGGTCAAAAACATCTTCATCTGTTCCGGCGTCGTATTCTGAGCTTCGTCCAAAATGATGAACGAGTCATCGAGTGTACGCCCCCTCATATATGCCAGTGGTGCAATTTCGATCAAACCGCGCTCCAGTGCCTTGGCCGTTTGCTCTTGACCCATTACGTCATACAAGGCGTCATACAAAGGCCGCAGATAAGGGTCAACCTTTTCCTGCAGGTCTCCAGGCAGGAAGCCCAGGCTCTCGCCCGCTTCAACAGCAGGCCGTGTAAGCACGATGCGCTTGACGCTGCCTTCCTTGAGAGCTGCAACAGCCAGTACAACGGCCAGATAGGTTTTACCCGTACCGGCTGGACCGATGCCGAATACAACATCACGTTTCTTAATTGTCGTTACATAGTGCTTCTGTCCAATGGTTTTAACACGAATCGGTTTACCCCGGTAGGTGGTCGTAATCTCACCCTTAAAGAGATCAAGCAGCTGGTCTGCACGCAGATCCTTGGCCAGTTCAATGGCATAGCTGACGTCTCGTTCGGTTAGCACATACCCGTTACGCACCAATTGCAGTAACACATCGAATAATTGTTCAAGCGACTCCACATTCTTTGTATTGCCGTGAATCACAATTTCCGCTTCGCGTGAAGCGATCTGGGCGGGAATCTCGGATTCAATCAGTTTCAGAAAAATATCTTGGGGTCCAAAAAGAGATTGACCCTCTCCCGCACTCTGGAGGGAGATTCGTATGCTGCGTGTTTGTTCTGACAAATAGCCTCATTCTCCTTGACTATGGACTAACGGAAGTTCTTCCGCAATGCTTTCTTCCACTTCAAATAATACTTTCATATAAACTTTACCATTCTCTTTCTTCTCATGCAAAATTTTTTCACTTAAAATTTTTGTTCCTTTGCCGTTTTTGGCGATAATATCGTTTCTGGCTCCCTCCAGCCCTTTCGTTCTGGCCCACTCCACCGTCTTTTGTTCCTCTTGCTGCGTGGTCTCCATATCGGTCTCCGTCAACCATCCCATCGGAAGCGTGAAGGATCGCCATGTCAGCGGCTTATGATCACTCGCCGTATTGAAGGAACTGAAAGGCGTCTTCCCATATCCCCAGAGCTGAACAGCCCAATCCCCAAGCACAACATAAAAACGTTCCTTACTCTCTCCTGTCATGGTGTTATGCTTCTGCACGAGAGGCACTTCCACCTCATATTCACGCCATACAAGTCCACGAACCTCGCCTTTGGCCACAACATTCTCTGTATTCTCTTCATCGCCCAAAATACCCGATATTAATACCTGACCTTTCTTAACACGTGTATCCTTCTGTACAACAGGACGTCCCTGTTCTGCGTATATCTGAGTAACGACTGCATCCGATTTGCTCACCAAGTGCCTTGGATTCAGCAGCGGTTCACGCTGAGGCTGTGCAGACTCTACAACCTGAATGGTAATGGTTGTCCCCTCTTTGCTCACACCAATCCAGGTTACGTCGGGAAGTGCCAAAGCCAGCTGTCTGGAAAGCTTGTCCTGACTCTGGAGTCTGAACCCCCACTGGAAAGGATATATCCCTTCTTTTTTGGCTGCAGCAAGTACCACATCAGTGGGGATTTTTACATTCCCCTTCACCTCAACATTCCAGACCATCGATGATAATGCAAACATGGCAATCACGAAAAGCACCATGCCTCCAAGGAAGAACTTTCTTTTCATTAATCTGGCCATAAAAAAAGGAATCCCGCTGCGGTGCGTCACCTTCACCCTGCAGCCTGTCCGCTTCAACAAAGGACGCAGCCTAAAAAAATGCGGCAGCAGAATATTCATCTCTGCCTTGCGTCCATCATGGGCACGCAGGTTCCACACTTCCAGTCCCTGCTCTGCCACCATGTTGATCAGCGCTTCGATGTCTCCCCCAGTGACCGTTATTCGGACTGCACCTCGCAGTTTGTACAGACTGGGCTGTTTCATCCGTTTCCCTCCGCTCCATTCATATGTATATCCAGAATTGTCCCTTCCACCGCCACTTCATCCGGCAAAATATTACGAATCACCAGATCAACACCTTTAATCTCGAGCTGACCCTGGGTCAAAGCCAGAACAATGCGATTCGGCGTAAAATGGATCACACCGCGATGATTTTCGATATACAATTGCTTGCTGCCGATCAGGGTTAACCGTGGCATATCATAAAGCACGTCCTGCGGCAAATCCAGCACCTCACTGGTCCATCTGCGCAGCTTGCGGCTGATCCGGGTCATACGAAGGTCTTCCCCCTTCCTCTACAGTTCAACTTATGCGGAGAAACATGATTTTATGAAAACTACAGCTTCTGTTAGATCATTAATTCTTTAAAAAGGAGCACAACAAAAAGAGCCCCCTCTGGCATATTGCTCACCTGAGACGGCTCTTTGCTGTTTTATGATTGATATTACATTTTACAACTTACCTCTTGTTCCAAAAGGCTGTTTGGACCGTGGCGCCCCCAACACTTCTGCCCATAAAACACCGGTACGGATGTCTTCCGGACGAAGCCGGGACGATCTAGTTCCACCCGATGTACCCTCATCCCAACTGGAGTCAGATACAGTCGGTGTATCCGCAGAAGAGATACGATTCAAGCGCTCTTCAATCAGGCGTTGCTGTTGCTCCATCACTTTCATCTGTTGTTCAAGCGAATTTTCCATAGCGCTCATAGAGCCCTCACTTCTGTAGTCACTTGCGGGTCGAGAAGATGCAGCAGGCTCCGAATAAGGCTGATCATAACGATCATCATATTGCTCGTCGTCATACCGATCGTCATACTGTTCATCATAACGGGGATCTGCCGGTCCGGAAGATTGCTGCGGAGATGAATTGTCTCTCGAGCGATCATCCCGTTCTGAATTACCGCTGCCTCCGAATGTAGGCATCCCGTTGCCAGGACGCTTTTTGTTCGGATCAGCCGATTTGGCGGCTTTTCCCAAGAAAGAGAAGAGCGCAAAACCGATGACGGCCACTATATACAGATTATCAAAAATCCATTCAAATAGGCCCATACGCATTCACCGCCTATCTTCCGTTTTTGGAATCACCCTGATCGTTGGAATTCGAACCTTCACCAGGTTTTCCCAAAGTATTGCGCATTTGAGTATCCGCTTCAATATTTTTAAGGTTCATGTAGTCCATGACACCGATCTTGCCACTGCGAAGTGCTTCAGACATTGCCAAAGGTACTTGGGATTCGGATTCAACCACACGCGCTCTCATTTCCACTACACGTGCCTTCATCTCTTGCTCTTGGGCTACGGCCATAGCGCGACGTTCTTCCGCTTTCGCCTGAGCGATGCGTTTGTCAGCCTCAGCCTGCTCGGTTTGCAGGAACGCACCAATGTTCTTACCTACATCCACGTCCGCAATATCAATGGACAGGATTTCAAAAGCCGTACCTGCATCCAGACCTTTGGACAATACCGTACGGGAGATCAGATCCGGATTTTCCAGAACGTCTTTGTGGGAATTCGAGGAACCGTTTGTACTTACGATACCTTCACCGACACGGGCAATGATCGTCTCTTCACCGGCACCACCGACGAGACGGTCAATATTGGCCCGAACCGTAACCCGTGCTCTAACTTTAACTTCAATACCATCTTTGGCTACCGCAGATACAATTGGTGTCTCGATGACACGCGGGTTAACACTCATTTGTACAGCCTGCAATACATCACGACCAGCGAGGTCAATCGCAGCAGCACGTTCGAATTCCAGCGGAATGTTTGCACGCTGAGCAGCAATCAGAGCATTTACTACACGGTCAACATTACCACCCGCCAGGAAGTGGCTCTCCAGTTGGTTCATTGACAGTTGAAGACCTGCTTTGGTTGCTTTAATCATTGGATTTACGATTCGGCTAGGTGTTACACGTCTCAATCGCATCGCTACCAGTGTAATAATTCCGACACGTACACCGGATGCAATGGCCGAGATCCAGAGCATTACTGGGAAAAAGCTGAAGAATACGCTCAATACGATAATGGCAACTACCGCAACGAGCAAAACCGTAATCAACGTTGGTTCCATAGTCAAAATTCCTCCATTTGCACTTTAATTTTGTAAAAATTCATCATAACAGATCTCAACTATAATGCTGCTAATTTTAGAAAAACACCATTCGGCAAGCAGCACGGCCATATGGTTATGTACACTGCCGAAGCCCACCAGAACTCCGGCATGACAAGCGTTTTACACCGGCAAAGCTTGCTGGACCACAATCCTAGTGCCTTCGGCTTTAACCACAATAATCGGTGTATCAACTGGGATAAAGTCTCCGTCCGAAACCACATCGACCCGTTCCCCATTAAACATTGCTGTTCCAGATGGACGAAGCGGAGTCAGGCTAATCCCTTGGAGACCAATCAGTTCTTTACGTTCTGTCGCAGATGAATAACCTCGATCGGCAGACAATTTGTCACTCAGTATAAATCGATTCCATATGCCTCTGTCCTTAAAGAGAATCACCACGATAGCTATGACTACCAGCGCTGCCCCGAAGGCAATTCCCAACGAAACAAATGCATCACTTGTATCGTAAGCTGCACGCACAACGCCGGCAACAAGTGCAATGGATCCCAATATGCCCAGGATACCAAAGCTTGGAATAAACATCTCCAGAATCATCATGATGAGTCCAACCGTAAACAGCACCCATGTCTCTGCTCCTGCAAATCCAGCAATGTAGTTCCCTGAGAAATAGAGGACAAAACAAACAATCCCCACAATACCAGGCACTCCGAATCCAGGCACAATCAGTTCAATGATTACACCTGCAATTCCCAGGAACAAAAGTATAGTCATCACCACAGGATTCGTCAGAAAAGAAGATATATTCTCTGCTGCAGTTCTCTCCACAGTAAATACATCGTCCTGACCATAACCCAGCCATGCTGCTGCCTCTTCCGGAGTTGAGCTGATGTGGTCCGCATATCCCACTTTCAGCGCCTCCTCGGCTGATAAGGCAATAATTTCACCCTTTTGTTTCGTTTTGTTGATCTCCGGCATCTCTACAACCATGTTGACATCTGTCATTCCGGCAGCAATACTGCCATCACGGCCGCCTTGTTCCGCCGCTCCCTGCATTTTGCTCTTCCAGAATGCAACCAGCTTCGGATCATCGACATGCTTTCCCGTGCTGTCCACCATCGCTGCGGCACCAATCATGCTTCCTGGCGACATTACGATCTTATCTGCATTCAAGGCCAGAAAACTTCCAGCCGAAGCAGCATCTCCGCGGACAAAAGCAACGGTCTGAACAGGGCTTTCCTTAATCAGGGTACCCAGCTCTTCCGCCGTATCCACCCGTCCTCCCGGTGTATTAATATCGAGAACAATCAGGCCAGCATTCATTGATTCAGCTTCCTTGAAGCCACGCTCCATAAACTTGCCTAACCCCTGCTCGATTGGTTTATCAACCGGAATAATATATACGGCGCCGCTCTTTTCAGCTGCTTGTGCAGACGGCGATCCAACCCAGACAGGAAGCAGCAACGTCAGCAGCATCATGAGCAACAATGGCCCCGCAAGCCTCTTCCGGCGCTTTCCCTTCACAATAATCCCCCCTTTTCCATTATTGTTATACTGTCCAGCTTATGGTATTTATTACGTACAATGCAACATTTCGTTTCAAAATCTTAAAATTATATTTGAAAGCCGGAGCAATTGCAAGATTTTAAATCTAATTTTATGAAAAATAACCATTTTAAAGTAAAATTCTTGTCTGTTTTGAAAATTGTACGGTTTGATTCTACCTTTACGTCGAATTCTCCCATGCTAAATCCAATGAAGTCTGAAGTGTAAATTCAGTAACATGCAAACAGGAAAAAACACCCCCTGACAAGTCAGGAGGTGTTCATTGATTGCTTTATTGCAGAAATTGTTGAACTGCTTGATTAACCAGTTTGCCGTCCGCTTTGCCTTTAACTTTCGGCATAAGGGCCGCCATGACTTTCCCCATCTCGGCTTTCGAAGAAGCACCGGTTTCCTGGATGGTCTGCTGTACAATAACTTTAATTTCTTCTTCGGTAAGCTGTGCGGGAAGGTACTGACCAATTATATCAATTTCCGCTTTTGCATTTGCCGCGAGTTCTTCACGGCCCGCTTTGTCAAATTCTTGGAGGGCATCTTTGCGCTGTTTGATTTCACGACTCAGGATATCAAGCACTTCGTTGTCATCCAAAGTTCTTTTCAAATCTATTTCAAGATTCTTGATCGTCGAACGAATCAACCGAATGGTGGAGAGCTTGAACTTGTCCTTGCTCTTCATCGCTTGCTTCATATCTTCGTTCAATCGTTCGCTAAGATTCATGTTGTTCAAATCCTCCTAAAACTTTCTCTTACGAGCAGCCTCGGACTTTTTCTTGCGCTTTACGCTTGGCTTCTCATAATGCTTACGTTTCTTCACCTCAGCCAAGACGCCATCTTTAGCGATGGAACGTTTAAAGCGACGAAGTGCAGCATCAATAGTCTCGTTTTTGCGAACTTTAGTTTCAGACACCAGTTTTCCCTCCCTCCGACCAGACCGTCCAAGAGCAATAACACGGTTCATCACCTTTCATTATAGGCGAAAGGTAATAAAGGTGTCAACCTTAACGTAATGATCACTTTATTTATGCGAACCACAGTGCGTCTTTTTTCTCCATCAAACAGGAGATGTAGAGCACAGGATCCATTATGATTTGTGCGAATCCGATAGGCTTGTCAGCGCACCGAGTCTGGTACCTCCAAGCAGATGATAGTGCAGGTGATGGACAGTTTGTTCCCCATCTGCACCGCAGTTATTAATTAAACGATAACCGGACTCATCAACCCCAAGGCGTTTCGCTGCTTCCTGTGCTGCCAGATGAACCTCACCAATCAGTGCTATATCATCTGCCTTCACATCATTCATGGAAGCAATATGTTTTTTCGGAATAACGAGGACATGTGTCGGTGCAGCTGGCTGGATGTCGTGAAAGACAACCACATGTTCATTCTCCAAAACTTTATTGGAGGGAATGCTGCCCTCTACAATTTTGCAAAACAAGCAATCCATTGTTCATACCCTCCTTTGATTTGAAGATTTATGTATGCCTCTCTATCATACCGTAAGTGAAAAGTGACGTCCAATCTCACATGAAAAATATTTAAACTCAATAAGCTAGCCCTACGCTAGCATGCCATTAAGCATCACGTACAATTCTCATTCTCTATTCGTTGATGAATATCACAAAAAAAGACCTTTCTACATCCAGGTAGGCAGCAGCATGTTGCCAGGATGAGAATGGTCCTTATGATTGGTTTAAAATCCTAATCCGACATTCAGTCCTTCATTAATAGTATGGCAGCAGTGTTAATGCAGTCAGCCCGATCAAGGGAAGCACCAGTCTGTTAAAACGTCTGCGACCGTAACCGTAGTATGGATAGGGATATGGATACGGGTAACCGTATCCCGGATAAAACCCACGAGCATGAGATACAGGATAACCTGCTCCCGGCATCGCGTTTGGTCCCCAATTTGCATGTTGCGCGGCTTCTGGGCCGACTGGCACTGCCAAATAAATCATGTCGTCATCCACATTTTCCATAATACCGTCATAATGACTTCCATCCTTCATCTGTACACATACATAACGATGAATGTGTTCCTTACAGATCTTCTTCGCTTCCATCTTCTCCACTTCAGTGCGCCTCCCTTATCGTGCTTCATCACCCTTTCATGGTATTCAGATCTGGGCGAATTGACACTAAAGAAACAGGGCGAAAAAAGAAGCACCCCATGAGCGGATTTCGAATGAAATCAGCTGCCGCGGACGTCTGAGCGGGAAGCTTCCTGATCAAACGTCCGCCGGGGTACTTTACATAAGGTATGTCGGCTTGACTGTAGTATAACAGCTGGTTGAACCTGTATCTGTGAGGTAACTCACTCCAGTTCACAAGATTCCGCTTAAATATCCTCTTGTTTTCAGTGAAGCAAGTCAATATTGATTCTCCTGCTGTTAAAGTCAGATAGCTCTATTATCTTTCAGAACAGGCTAAGAAAATCTGTATATCAGAGACTCTCCAATACTACCCGTGAACCGCCTCCTGCTTCGCTCGCAGGAATAACAACCAGCTTGCGCGGCAGACGGGCCCGCAGTTCCGGTACGTGGCTGATGACCCCGACGGCCAAACGATCATCATGCAATTTCTCAAGCGATGTAATGACAGTATCCAGCAGGTCCGGGTCCAATGTTCCAAATCCTTCATCCAGGAAGAAGAATTGGAGCGGGTACTGGCCGCGCAGCTGAATCTGTGCGGACAAGGCGAGTGCCAGGGACAACGAGGTCAAGAAAGTTTCTCCACCAGATAAAGTGGATACTGGGCGCTTAACTCCGCCGTTGGCATCATCGCATATGACAAATCCACCGCCCGAATCCACCTCGAGTGAATAGCGCTGCTTCGTAAGAAAACGCAAACGCTGTGACGCAGCTTGGCTAACCTGCATGAGCTGCTCCTCTGCAATATACTCTACAAATGCATTGCCTCTGAAGGCTGCCTGCAGTTTGCTGAGCTGCTCCCCGTGATGACTCACTTCTACCCGCTTGTTCTCCAATTCGGTCCAGCGAACGTGACGCTGCTGAACATCTTCCAGATCCCGTTCTGCACGAGCCTTCGCACTTAGCGCAGCTTCATCCTCGGCACGTCGTAACTTCAGATGTTCTGTGCAGGCTAACCACTGCTCTTCGGACACTTCTGCACCACCCAGCTTTTGCTCCAGTTCACGCAGCTGGGAAACCAGCTCACGTTCCCTTTCACGATGATGCTGAATCTCTGCTGTCAGTCGCTCAGCCTCGTCTGCAGGAATCGCTGCCTCCAGAACGGCTTGTTCAGAGTCAAATGGAGATTGATCAAGCAATTGCTGCCAGCGTGCCTGCGCCTGCTCCAAATGCTCCGATGCTGAAGTCAGGGCCTGTCTGGCCATGACGTCTTTCTTGGCAGACTCCTGTTTCAGGTTGTCCGCTTCCTTAAAGCGCCGGGCCGAGTCGGCTGCTGCTTTTCGCAGCCCATCCAGCTGTGACTGCGTGACAGCGATGAGCTCTTCTACACGTTGTTCGCCCACCCACTGGCGCAGTCGTTCTTCCTTCTCAGCCAGCTGTTTACGGTTTCCCTGCCACTCGGTTTGCCACTGGATCAGCTGTTTGTCCAGTTCAACCAGCTTTTGTTGGAGGGACTGTACGGACTGTTCCTTTTCTTCCAAAAACGTGACACTCTTGTTCAGCCGATCCTTGATGTCTTCGGCACGTGCATCGCGTTCCTGCATCGCCTGATGAAGGGCGACAGCCTCCTCTGGGACAATGCCGGGCAGTTCTGCGGCCCAGCGGCCTTGCAATGCAGCTGCCGCTGCCTCGCTCTCGGCCAGCTTGCGCTCCGCCTGGACGAGAGCGGCACGGCCGGCCTCCTGCGCGGCTGCCGCCTCCATGCGGCGCTGCTGCGCACCCACAGCCGCCTGCTGCAACGCGGCGGCTTGCGCCTGCACTTGCGTCGCGGCGTCAGCCAGCGAACGCGCGGTCTCGCGCAGCGCAGCGGCACGCGCCGCCCAGTCCGCAGGTGAGTGCCCGTGTGCGGGCGAACCTGCGGACTCTTGCTCCGCAGCCGCAGGCGCGGCCTCGGCTGCGGCCGGTGCTTCGCCGGCCGCAGCGCCAAGCTGCGTCAGCAGGCTGCGACGTTCGTGCAGCTGCTGGCGCAGCCCGAAGCGCAGCTCCTGCAGCTCTGCCTGCAGGCTGCGCAGCAGTTCCAGGTCCGCATCGCCTGCGTGCGGACCTTCCCCCGGCGGCGCAGCCGGGAGCGGGTGGTGTGCGGAGCCGCACACCGGGCACGGCTCGCCATCGCGCAGCTCGGCGCGCAAGGCGGAGGAGAGCCGGTGCAGCTCCTGCTCGCGCATCGAGCCGCGCAGCTGCTCCTCCGCCCCGGCCAGCAGGCTTAGTTCACGGCCGATGTCATGCTCACAGGCAAGCAAGGCCTCCAAACCCGCCGACGCCTGTTCAATCAACAGCTTCCGCTGTTCTTCTAGGCGTTCCTCTTCGCCTATTGCCGCCTGAAGTTTGCTTTCTGCCAGACTCGCAGACTGCTTGTACGTCTCCATCTCGGCCTGATTCTGACGCAGCTGCTCTGCTGCCATATCCAGCCGATGCCGAAGCTCCAGCGCAGCTTGCAGTTGTCTTCGCTCCTCTGACTTGACTTCATTTGGCTTCAGACTTTCCTGCAATTCTTCCCGCCGTTTTCGTCCGCGTTGCTGTAGTTCTTTTTCCTTCTCCAGCTGCTGGCCATGAACTTCCTGCTCAGCCTGTCCTTTCTCCAGAAGCAGCTTCAAACGTGCGCTGTCCTCCTGAAGACTGTCTCGTTCCCGCTGCAGCTCTTTGGCCTGTTCCAACTGCTCCAGCCGAAGCAGCAGCTTGGGTTCGCCCTCAGCCAGCTGTACACGTGCCGTTTCGGCTTTTTCTGCTTCAAGCACAGATAATCGTTCGTGTTCCACGGCTTGTTCATGTGCAGCAGAAGCTGCAGTTTGTCGCAGCATCTGCTGGGAAACTGCATCCCGCATCGTCTGAAGCGCGGGTAATATGGCATCTGCCGAGCTCGACTGTTTCAAGCGCTGCTCCCCGGTTTCGATTTGCGGTTCGAGAGCTTTGAGCTTATGTTGTTCATCCAGACGCTTCTGGCGTTCATGACTTAATTCACGTATCTTACCCAGCTGTTCCGCTTCCTTCGCAGCTTCATCCAGTGTCTGACGAGAGATCTCCGCATGCTTCACGGCCTCCTGCAGAAGGCGTTTGGTTTCTTCCAGCGTTTCTTGGCTTGCATTACCAAGACCCTGCTGCTCTGCCAAGAGCGCTTGATGAACCATATCGTTATCTTTCACGCGCCGACTGAGCTTAATGGCAAGCTGATCCCCGTACTTTTCCAAATGAAACAGCCGCTGCAGCATCTGACGTCGTTCACTGCCTTTCAGCGATAGAAACTCAGCGAATTTCCCTTGAGGAAGCACTACGGCTCGCGTAAAATCATCCATTTTGAGCCCGATCACTTCTTCCACGCAGCGGTTCACATCGGCTAGCTTGTCAGCAAGCACCTGTTCCTCCCCGTTTACGGTCTCAATAAATTTGCTGATCGTATTGCTTACTGATATTTCGTTATTCCGCTTAAAACGCCGTTCTACCCGAAATCTTCGCGCTCCTTCAGCTGAAGACAGTTCGAAGGTAAAAGCGACTGAGAGGGCATCCTCAGCATGATTCATAATCCCCTGAGTTCCGTTAACCGCCCGCTCCACCTTTCCGTACATGGCAAGGGTAATGGCATCCAGCAGGGAAGACTTTCCGCTGCCCGTTGGGCCGAAAATTCCGAATAATCCGGTTTCGGTCAGTACCGTAAAATCAATCTCCTGAGCTTCACGATAACTTTGCAACCCGGCCACTTTTAATAAAATCGGCTTCATCTTCCTTCGACCTCCTCACGCACGCCTGGCTCGTCCTCGTCCACCAATTCAAGGAACAACTGTACCAGACTGTCCTCAGGCTGTGCCCCGCCCGTCTGACGCTGATAGAACTTGCGGAACAATTCATGCACAGGCAGCTCGGAACGCTGCTCCAGCAATCCGGCAGCGGCCATCTCCGGATACACCGGACGGATATGAATAATGCCATCATGTGACTTGCGCAGCTGCTGGATCTCTTTGAGTGACATGGCATCGTCCAGCCACACTTCCATATCAATGAATGCTTGGGCGTCTCTTCCCTCTTCCAACCAGCGATACACCTCGGCCAGACCTCCGCGTGCCTTCCAGCGCACGAGTGGGCGTCCACAGGATAACAGCACTTCTTCTACCTTCGGAGTTCCGCCTGGCGCCAAATCGACCATCGTTACGGATTTGCTCTGTCCTGCCTCTGAGAAGCTGTAGGCCAGCGGCGATCCGCTATACCGGATCACGCCGTCACCCTTCACAGCCTGAGCGCGATGAAGGTGTCCGAGTGCTGTATATTGGGCACCGATCGATAGTGAAGATGGATCTACGGTATAAGCCCCGCCCACCTGAATTGGGCGCTCCGAATCGCTTTCAACCCCGCCCAGCACATAAATGTGACTCATCGCCAAATTCACCGTATCCGGACCAAATGAGCTAGCCAAACGCTGCATGAGCATGCCCACCCGGCGGCTATAAGCTTGACGAAGCACGTTTTCATCACCATCCGTGGCGAGAACTTCATTAAGCCTTGCCTCAGAAGGATAGGGCAGAGCTGCAATTTTGGCAGTCTCGCCTGTTCTAGTCGCATGAATGGTCACCGCTTCCGCCGTCGGCATACCTACAAGTGTAATCCCCTGTCTGTTAACAAGTGGTGTCACAGAGGCTACCCGTTCCGGCTGATCGTGATTGCCTGCAATGACCACCAGTGGTCTTCCCCGCTCGGTAAGCCTGGCTGCTGCCTCGTAAAACAGCTGCTCTGCCGAAGCAGGCGGATTGACCGAATCATACACGTCACCAGCCATCAACACTGCATCAGCCTGCTGCTCATCTGCCAGTCTAACAAGTTCATCGACGAAATCTTCCTGCTCACGCAGCCTGCTTCTTCCTTCCAATGTTTTTCCCAAATGCCAGTCCCCGGTATGCAAAATACGCATATTCCGTTCATCCCCTCTCCCTACAAAAACGTAATCATAAGAGTGCCCTGTGCCCAATCTTGGCAGCTCATATCCTGATGGCACTAGCCAATGCGGAAACAAAGGGGACACCATCGTTTCTAAGAAACCGATTCGTCCCCTTCGTGACTTTCATTGTTCATTGCAAGCACATATAACGAATATATCTTCCGTTTCCAAGCTGCTCCATTAAAGTTTTACAGCATGTCCACCATCAAAGAAGTACAGCCACTTCCGATCTACCTTGCGCCCCAAAATATCTTCAATCGCCCGGCCATACAGCTCCAGCTGAAAACGATAGTTTCTGGTCAGTTCGTTTAATCCTCCGCGATGTTCCAGTACCCGATCCGTTTTGTAATCCAGCAAAGTAAGCTCACCGTCCACCTCGTAGAGGCAATCAATGATCCCTTGTACAAGTACGGTTTCATTATCCAAAGAGGCCTGTAGTCCGCTGTCTTCATCCAGGGATTGCATTCCCGCATTTGATGACAGATGCTGCACCCATTCGGCGGGAGAATGCTCTGCTGGAAGTCCATAGATAAAAGGAATCTCCCGTTTTACCCAGTCAGCACGCAGCAGCTCCGTGCCTGGTTCCGTCTGAAAGAATTGAGCCAAATGTTCAGGTTCAATCACTTCTGCCTGATGAGGCAGCAAAATCTGAAGTGTGGTCAGTCTTGCAAGTGTCTGTTCCACAATCGCGGCATCCACATTCGTTCCATCCAATGGTAAATGCTGCATTAACGTGTGATACACAGTCCCGCGCTCAGCCCCCGTCAACTGTTTCTCTTCCATAAACTTCGGGCGACGCAAATGCAATTTGAAGGAATCCTCATTCGTGACATCTGTCCGATCAAGACGTGCTTCACTGACCTTATGTTCGGAATGCGGGTTTTCGAGAACCTCCGCATCATCCATTTGTCTTTCCAGCTCTTCCATCACATGGAGAGGCTGATGGTCCTGTATCGCAAGCATTGTCTTTAATTCTGAGACTGACGTGCTCGCTGCTACCCGGGTTGCCGCCTCATATGGGTATGTCCATGATAGGCGACGCTCTACGTTTTGCATCCATTCGGTTTCCATTCCGACCCCATCAACCTTCACATCATCCCGTGATGGCTCATCTGGCAAATCTCTATCCATCTCGCTATTGATTTTGGAGGGGTGTAAAATCACCGGTTTCACAGCCTGTAAAGCTTTCATTCGTTCCTGGCGAGCTTCTGCCAATTCGTCTTCCTCACCATGTTTTGAATCCACAAAGGTCTCCCTGGATACCCACTCGGCAGACACGACGGAAATGCTCCAGCGTGATTCATCATTCATCAGACAAGCAGCATAGGAGTCTTGTACACCAGCCAGCTCGCGTAATGAAGCCGCCGACGGATGGCGAATTAGAGACGGTCCGATCCAATCCAGATAACTTCGTCCTGCCGCGAGTAGGTAATCCGGCAGAATCAGTTCCGAACTGTCTTTGATCTGTGACCAGGCGGCTGCCTTTTTGGCTGCATCCTTAACCGTCCCAACCAGAATCATTTTCTCCTTGGGACGAGTCAGTGCAACATACAGTACCCGCATCTCCTCAGCCAGCAGCTCAAACTGCGCTCTGCGTCGAATGGCGAGATTGGCCAGTGTGGGATAAGCCACCCTATTTTCCCGATCCACAAATCTCGGACCGAATCCAAGCTCCTTGTGCATCAAGAACGGTGCATTCAGATCCTGCTGGTTGAACATTTTGGAGATGCCAGCCACAAACACAACCGGAAACTCCAACCCTTTACTCCGGTGAATGGTCATGATTCGGACCGCATTGTCCTGTTCGCCCGATCCCGCCACTGTTCCCAGATCCCCACCATTCTCACGAAGTCTGGAGACGTAGGTCAAAAAGCGGAACAATCCCCGATTCGACGTCGATTCTTCATATTGACGTGCACGGTCATACAGGGCTTTCAGGTTGCTTTGACGCTGAATACCTCCCGGAAGACCACCTACCCAGTCCAAATAGCCAGTCTCCCTGTATATACGCCAAATGAGTTCACTTAGACTGCCTTGACGTGCCTCAAGCCTCCATTGCTGCAGCTGGCCCATAAAATGAATTAATTTCTGCTTTAATTCCGATCCTGCGTTGGCTGCTGGGTGCTCCTCTGGATCATGATAACCTTCCTTTTCGCTATCCTCATTCAGAGATTGCTGCTCAAGTACCCCAGACTCTGCTGTAACAGCAGCCTCTTGCTTCGCCTGTTCCAATTCTGACCAGATTTCCGGCCATTGCATCTGTACTGCAGACGAATCATCATTGGAAACTGTTCCAATCTGAGTAGCAGATACAACTGCATCATAGAAAGACTGCCTTTTATCCCCCAGACGGATTTGTGCCAAATCCTCTTCATTTAAGCCCACAATCGGTGAACGGAGGACTGAAGCGAGCGGAATATCCTGTCGTGGGTTGTCCACGATCTGAAGCAGGGATAACATGATCTCCACTTCTGTTGCCTGAAAATATCCCTTGCTCTGCTCCCCTCCGGCCGGAATTCCCTGCTGCCTGAATTCTTCGATCATTAACGGAGCCCACATCAAGGCAGAGCGCAGCAGGATGACAATGTCGCCGTAACGGGCAGGACGCATTGTTTTTAACGCCTTATCATACACATTCAGCGCAGGCTGATCGGTATCGCCGACGATCTCCCGAATGCGCCGAGCCATAGCCCGTGCTTCAAGTTGGGCCGTTTCCAGTTCGGCACTTTCCAGTTCAGCCGACGCCAGGTGATCTCCATTTTCATCTACACTCTCACCCAGATCCGGTCCTCCCCCTTGTCGGTCAATCAGAAGCAGTTCCGGTGTATAAGCCTCATCTCCCTCGGTTTCTGGTGGAAACGAAGCTCCGTAAGCAAGCTGGGCCCGTTCGTCATAAGCGATCTCAGCTACGCCCTCATTCATGAGCTGCCGGAACAGCATATTTACCGAATGAACAACCTCAGCACGACTGCGGAAGTTACGTGCCAGGTCAATGCGTCTGCCTGCACGCCGCGTGCTTCCTTCTCCTTCATTGCTTTGGGTGCCAGAGTTGTATTGACGGTATTTATTCAGAAATAGTCCCGGTTCAGCCAAGCGGAAACGATAAATACTCTGTTTCACATCCCCTACCATAAAGCGATTACCCGGATTCTCCCTGGAAATTAGCTTTACGATATCTTCCTGAACGGTATTAGTATCCTGATATTCATCCAGCAGCACTTCATCGAAACGAGCCCTGTATTCCATTGCTGCATCTGAAGGCATGGAGAGCTTTGGCGTGGAATCCTCATGACGCAAAATGTGAAGACAATAATGTTCCAGATCGCTAAAATCAACCTGTCCACGTTCTTGTTTGGCCAGCTTGTAACGTTCGCCGAACTCACTTACAAGTTTGGACAGTTCCTGCATGAGCGGAGCCGCCTGCTCCAGCTCCTGCCAGAAGGAAAATGCACTCCGGCCAAAGAGCGAGCCTCTCAGATCGGTGATTGCCTTTTTTGCAGCCTCCCGAAGTTCCTTCACTTGTTCCTGAAGCGCCGGATCGGTTTGATCCTTTTTGCAGGGTTTCAGCTTGCCAAAAGCTGCGGGCTGAAATACTTCAGGCAGTCTCTCCCATGGCATAACCTCCACGGCAGACTGGAGCTCCTCCACCATGGCCAGATCTTCCTTTAAGGTATCCGCATATGGTTTAGGCCCTTCCGGCTGCAACGCAATGCCAATACCTTGACGCAAGAGCCCCGCTGCACCGCTCAGGGTAAGTGCGGCATCACGTAGAATGCTCTGTACCCATGCTGAATGACCAAGGGCCTCTACGTTTTCAACTTGAAATGCAGACGCCATTTCCGCGAGCCAGTGATCCGGCCAGGAGTGACTGCGCGAGAAATCATACAAGCGCTGCACTAGCCGGTGCATGGCATCATCGTTCCGTTCACCGCTGAACCAGTCCACAAGCTCACGGAATGTGCTGCCTTCGACTTCTTCCCCGTATTTATCTTCAAACAGCTCTTCCAGGAGCTCCTGACGCAGCATTTCGGCTTCATTCTCGTTCAATATCCGAAAAGCAGGATTAAGCGGTATTTGCTGATAGTAACGGCGGATGACTTCCATACAAAATGAATGCAGCGTTGTAATTGAAGCTCGCCCAAGCAGCGATAACTGTTTGCGCAAATGCTCCTCCTCAGGCTCTTCCTCGAGTGCACGTTCAAGTGCTTCCCGAATACGCTGCTTCATCTCAGCAGCAGCCGCCTTCGTAAAGGTAGCCACCAACAATCGATCCACACTGAAGCCACGAGAAGGATCGGCTATTTTACGAATAATCCGTTCGACCAACACAGCGGTTTTACCCGACCCCGCAGCTGCAGCAACGAGAATGTCTTCACCACTCTGGGAAATTGCACTCCACTGGTCATCGCTCCAGAAGCTGCCTTCCGGTTTTGGCATATTCGTCATGAGGTCTCCCCTCCCTTGTTGTGTGACAGCATGTCCCAGATTTGCTGTTTGCCCGGTTTGGACAACAGATTATATTCATTGCCTTCAATATTCTCATCAAATTGACAGACAGGTTTAAACGGACAGAATGTGCATGCAACCTCCTGCTGAATGCGGTAAGGCTCTATCGCCACATCCCCATCCGTAATGCGGGTCCCGATCTCCCGGATATTGCCTCGAACAGATGCGAGCAGCGTGTCCCACTGGTCTGGCGTAGCTACCGCTGCGCTGCTGTAGAAGCTGCCGTCCGCCTTGAGTGCAACAGGAATGATGGCCGAGTAGCCTTTATCCAGTGTGTTATCCATCTGTGCGATGGCATCACGATCTGCCAAAAGCAATCCCTTCATTTTGAAGCGTTTCAGCAATTCCTGTCCCGCCTGTTCTGAGGTCATGCCGTTCGCAGATTGCAGCAATGGGTTATGCACGTGGAAATACAGTGTTCCTCCAGGCATAGCCGATTCTCCCAGCCACTCTTCGGCAGCACTAAGCAGCACTTCCAGATACGTAAGCATCTGCAGGGACAGTCCGTAGTACACTTCATGCAATTTGAGATCCGTCTGGCTTGATTTATAGTCAATAACCCGAAGCAAAAGTCCATTTTCTCCCTCGGCCACATCAACCCGGTCAATCCGGCCCACAATCTCCATCACACACCCGTTCTCCAGTTCGAAACGAAGAGGTGGCAAGGGTTTGCCTGGCCCAAAGTCCAGCTCAAGACCAATAGGTTCAAAACTTCCCCGTCTGGATTGCTCACCCAAAATGACCGAAGCGCGGCTTACAATATCCTTCAGTTTGCGGAAAATGTAGCCATAACGCTTCGTGCTCAGCAGAATCTCGCCCTGAAGCTGCGGGGCAATCTGATCCACTGTTTGCTCCGCTTCCTTGCGGCATTGTTCTGGAGAGAGGCTGCCCCAGCTGCGGTTCTCTTCACGCAGTCGGATCGCCAGCTGACTCAGCGCAGCATGGAACAGCTGCCCGATGTCCGGAGCTTGAAGACGATATAGCTGACGCTCTTTCAATCGCAACCCGTGCGAGGCAAAATGGGAGAATGGACATGCCACGAATCGTTCCATTCGCGAAACACTTGTCCGCACCTCCGTGCCATACAATCGGCGGCTTGTCGAAGTACGAAGAGGCAATGCACGATTGCGATAAAAAATGGAGCCCAGCAATCGTTCCAACTGAGGTCTGAGGCTCTCATTGGAGCAGTGCCAGTTGTAGACCGACCACCAGAGTTCAGGAATCTCTTCACCCCTGCGCCATCTGCGCAGCTGCCCAATCAAAACCGACATACTCTGCTCTGGATGAATAACATAAGGCCAGTGAGCTTCTTCCAAACCTGTTACTGGCGGCTGTGCAAGAAGTGGCACTTCATTCAGTCCGAACATCTTTCGTACATGTCTCACAATTTCCGAAGGCAAAAGCGTTTTACCCTCATCATCAGCCACAGGGTAACTCAACCATAATTGCTTACTTGCAGCAGTCAAGGCGGTATAGATCAGGAAACGCTCGTCCAGCATTCGTCTTGTTGTTCCAGGTCCAAGACCGAGACCTCTCTCGGTCAGCAGCTCCCGCTCCTGCTCCGTTAACACGCCATCTTCCTGCGGTACAGCTGGCAGTTCACCGTCAACGGCTCCCAGGATGAATACATACTGGATATCCTGCAGCCGAGTCCGGTCCATGGAACCGACCAGCACCTGATCCAGCGCTGGAGGAACAAGTCCTAGTTTCAGCTCAGTCAACCCCGTCTCCATCAAGCCTGCAAACAGATCGATGTCCAGTCGTTCGGTTCCCATCATATCCACCATCTGGTCCAGCAGATCCAGGACTGCTCCCCACATCTGACGATGTTCCCGCGAACGCTCCGGGTCGCCCTGAGCTGTTGCTTCAGCAGACATCATTTCGAGTTTCCAGGGAATTTCTGCGTCTTCGAGCAGTCCATATAGTGCAGCACACTGTTCTCTTGCCGTCTTGGCCTTGATCATGCGTTTCTCAAACGCAGCCATCGGATTCGTAATGACCGTTCGGCATTTTTCCATGAGCGACAGCATTTGTTCACGCCCTCGGCTTCTGCCTTCCTGTCCATTGTCTTCCAGAGACAGACTCGGGACATATTTCCAAGGCTTGCCGTCGGTCCAGCGGTATCCGTGAATTCCACACGCGAGTATATAATTTTCGAGCTGGTCCATATCTTCACGAGTGATGGAACCATCACGAGGAAGCAGCAGATCCGTTTTGACACAGCGAAATACATCTTCGTAACGCCAGCGACGACGAACGACATCAATTGCAGAACGAATGAATTCGGAGAGCGGATGATGAAGCTCGCTTCTTCTGCGATCCAGGAAAACGGGCACGTCATAGTCCCTGAATAGTGGCTCGGCAATATCGGCATAGGCATCCAGTTGACGAACGAGTACGGCCATATCCCGATAACGCACGCCTTCCTCCTGAGCCAATCTTCGCATTTCCCGCAGTGCACCTTCCATCTCAGCCCTGCGATTTTCGGCTGCGTATAACTTCACGCCCGCATCGCGGCCATCACTTCTCCAACGAATGCGTCGGTCGAACCCAGACTCCAGATGGGCCAGACCAGGGCTGTGCTCATATCTTGGCAAAACATCCGGCTGCAGCACCATCGTTTCGCTCATGACTCCCAGATCCTCAACCATACCCTTGAGCCGCGCATATGCGCTCGCTGTTGGATGGAACAGGTCCAATTCGCTGGGCAGTGCCCCATGATCATATGGCCGATCCAAGGTCAACGTAATGGTTACTGAAGAGGACTGAAGCATCAGTCTTCCAATTACGCTCATTTCCTGTGGTGTAAAGCCCTGAAAACCATCAATCCAGATTTGTGCATCCTGAAGAAGCTCACTCTCTGCCAAACGTTCGTTCAGTTCTGTCAGCGTGTCTTCATCATCGATGTAGAGTTCCGTTAGTTCCTGTTCATAATCTCGATATATAAGAAGCAAATCATGTAACTTATCACCCAGGATCGGTGCTGAAGAAGACGTATTCCAACTAGAAAGGCCTTCTTCCAACAAGCTGGGATCTAGTTCATAACGCTTAAACTCACTGTACAAATCATTTAAATGCCCTATAAAGCCCAATTGATTGCCCGAAGCGCCAAAAAGCTTCAACTCTTCCTTGCGCCGCTGAAGTACTTTATAAAGCAGCATCTTTTTCCCCTCGGCTCCGATTGGAATCCGCGCAGACCCACCCGCTTCCTGCATGATACGATAGGCTAATCGGCGAAAACCCAATACTTCTGCACGCATAGTGCCTTTGATCGCGCCAGAAGAA
This sequence comes from Paenibacillus sp. 7523-1, assembly GCF_002276415.1. Taxonomy (NCBI): domain Bacteria; kingdom Bacillati; phylum Bacillota; class Bacilli; order Caryophanales; family Paenibacillaceae; genus Paenibacillus; species Paenibacillus sp. 7523-1. The sequence goes on from NZ_NPBR01000010.1 coordinate 163,292, forward strand.
ACCAAAGCCTGCTCGGTACGAAACGAGCTTTGTTCCGGAACCAACCATATGAGCGGTTTGCCTTGAGGTTCCTTTTGAAGCAAAGACGTAATTTCCCGGGTAATCAGCGTCGTCTTGCCGCTGCCTGCCCGACCAATAATAAAGCGTACAGACATGTCTAATCCTCCAAACCATCACGATCAAGATTTTAATTCCCAGTATAACATATCTGACCTGGTTCGGAACATACGTTTGCCACAATCCGGTAAAGGCAAATGATTTCCTGTAACACAAAACAAGCCCACAGCTTATTACACCGTGGACTTGTTTCTTATCATCACTTTTAACAAAATGACAGATCAGTTTGTTTTGCTGCGCACTTCAAAAATGGCAAATTTCAAGTAATGCCCTTCATCTACACCCAAAATTTGCGGGTGATCCTTGCCGGCAGCTTTCCATTCAACCAGGCGCAGTACCTTGCCTGCATCTTCAGCAGCATCCGCAATCGTTTCCAGGAAGAGATCAGGACGCATATGATACGAACAGCTCGCTGTGACCAGATACCCACCTTCATTCACAAGCTTCATGCCATGCAGGTTAATATCCTTGTATCCACGGCACGCGCCTTTGACTGCTGATTTGGTTTTGGCAAAGGCAGGTGGGTCAAGAATGACCACATCAAATGTTTTCCCGCCGCCAGCTGCAAGCGCTTTGGAGGTATCCACTTTCTGTTCGGCTGCCCGTGCACGTACGGATCGCTCTTCTACTCCCTTGACCTGTTCACGTAAATACTGGAAGGCATCAGCGACAACAAATTCTACCCGATCCGTAAAACCATTTAATTCTACATTGGTGCGGGCACTTTCAATAGCATGCTCTGAAATATCGAGGCATGTGACTTTTTTGGCTCCATATTTGCAAGCGTTCAACGTGAAGCTGCCCGTGTGTGAGAAGCACTCCAAAACTGTAGCCCCATCCCAATAGGGGAAGGTCACTACTTTACCGCTTTTATTAACAGGCAGCAGCTGATGGCCTCCCTCTTGTTCCACTTCCTGCAACATAATTCCGCTTTTATAGCCCCAGCCCTTCATAAGCGGTTCAATTGCCGCACGATTCTCACGCTGGTCGAAGAAATAGCCTGTTTTCTGGCCTTCCACGATATCCACTTTAATAAGCAAGCCATTCTCGGTTACCGTAACATGACGTGGGCACTCCCCGTACAGCGGTCCTTTGGTCTGCTCCAGTCCTTCCAGCTCACGAATCGGCACATCACTGCGCTCATAAATTCCTTCCGGCTGCATCACTTTAATCAGAGCCTGTACGATGGCTTCACGGCAGCGATCCATTCCCAAGGTAAGCAACTGCACAACAAGAACACTGCCAAAACGGTCCACGATCAGGCCAGGCAGAAAATCAGCTTCTCCATAAACGAGACGATACGCCTCTCCATCCTGGATAAAACGTTCCCGATGACGCAGGCAGTCGCTGAAGCGAGCAGCAAAAAAGGCGGTGTCCATCTGCTCAAACTCCAGCGGTTGATATGAAACGACTCTTACTGTAATCTGTGAAGCAGGGTTATAGTATCCTGTCGCCAGATAACGACCTTGATGATTCAATACGTTGACTAGATCTCCCGGTTCGGGGTTACCGTCAACCGAGGCAATTTCGTTGTTATATATCCATGGATGTGCATGTTCAAGCCGCTTTTTGCGACTGCGTTCCAGTGTAACCGATGGCAAGGTAAATCCACTTCCTTTTGTAGTTAGTTTAAATTAGTTGGAAAAGATAGGTTTAGTGCAAAGGGAGACCGCTGCGGGGACGGATTGGTCTTCCGATCGCTGTTATCCCTGGATTTTTTTAATTCCCTTTTTACAAAGAGAAAATCCAGGGATAAACGCGAACGCTTCGCTTCTTCTGATCCAATTCCGTCCCCTCCGCTCCGTTTACACGAATCACCGTATCTTTTGAATGGTGAGGTGAGTAGGTTAAGAAAATCCTAAATTACGGAATTGCAAATTATATGTTGCCGCTACGTGGACAGATTGGTCTTCTGATCGCTGTTATCTCCGGATTTTTCTGATTCCCTTTCACTAAGAGAAAATCCAGAGATAAACGCGAACACTTCGCTTCTTCTGATCCAATTCCGTTCGCACCAATTGTCTCCGGCTGTCATGGTTGTCCTCTCTTATTCATAAGATGAGATAACGACTAGGCACGGAAGGAATGATGGAACGAGATGTTCAGAGATATTGTGCTGCCGCTCATATATGGTCTAATTATCTTTTTCGGTGGAATGAAACTGATGGAAACAGCCTTGCAGCGAATGGCTGGGCCAATGCTGGCCGGGTGGCTTAACCGAGCTACTTCGGCTCCATGGAAAGGCATGGCTTTCAGTGCAGGAGCCACGGCAATACTACAGAGCAGCACCGCCGTTACAGTACTCACCATTGGTCTCGCGAATGCAAGATTAATTACCTACGGTCGCACACTAGGCATTATTCTGGGCACGAACATCGGTACATGCCTGACAACCGAGCTGATTGGGTTACAGATTGGACGTGCTGCCCTGCCCTTGCTAGTCATTTCCCTTACAGGTTGGGCTGTCTTTGTTGTTCTTAGTGAACGCAATCAAGCAGCCCCCGAACATACCCGAAGATTCCTACTTAACTCACAGTACAGCTTTCTTGCAGCTGCCGGTTTTGCTCTGGTGATGACCGGCATTCAAGTCATGCAATCCATCGCTGTCCCCCTGCGCAGCATGGGCGTATTTCAGTGGTTTTTGGATCGCTCGGCTGACAGCCTGTGGTGGGGATTTCTGGCTGGTGCCTGCCTTACGGCTCTCATTCATAGCAGTGCAGCTGTCATCAGCATGGCGATTACGCTGGCAGCTACAGGAGTACTGCCTGTGGAGATCGGTATTGCCATCGTGATCGGGTCCAATGTCGGGACTTGTGTCACGGCTGTCATTGCAGCCGCCGGCGGAGCTTCCGCAGGCAAATTCGTTGCAGCCTCCCATGTTGTATTGAATATTGCGGGAGCATTGCTTTTTATGCCGCTGATCGGGTTGCTGCATGCAGCTTCAGCCTGGCTGTCAGCGGACTACGGGGCACAGATTGCGCATGCCCAGACCCTTTTTAACATCATCAGCTCACTGCTTGCATTACCCCTGTGCTATCTGCCCATCTGGCACAAAAAACCACCGGCTCACGCCCCATCAGCGAAGTCGCCCGCGGCTTGATGCTTGGCTCCTCTATTTGATAATGAACCAAGCATCGCTGTATTTGGCAAGTATTATACGTTAATGCCCAGCTTGTTCAGTGCCACGCGCAAAATGTTATCATTGTTGTCGTAACCGTTCTGCTGCTGTCTTGTCCAGGCTTCTTCAGGCGCGTACCAATCGACTCCCTTGATCTCTTCGATCTGCGGCTGCAGGTCTCCGCTCTCTGCTTCAACCAGATAATAGTGAACTTCCTTGTCTACCGGACCAAACTCAGCATGCTGATATGTGTAGGCAATGATATCAACAGGCTCCACAATTCGGCCGACCATGCCTGTCTCTTCCAAAATCTCGCGCAAAGCGGTTTCCTCTACCGTTTCTCCTGCTTCCATCTTGCCTTTGGCGAGTGTTGTTTTGCCATAACGATCAACAATAAGCTGAATCTGAAGACTGCCGTCTTCCCCTTTACGATAGACTACACCGCCTGCGGATATTTCCTTTTTGTTCATTCTGATTTCCCCCGTTCACAGATATGTCATGCCTTTAGTTGAAAAACAAGGACCTCATCTCCCCGGGTACGCTCCCCAAGGGAATGAAATCCTTGTTTTACTGACGCCTCGATTACATCGCTGCGGACTTCAGATGATCTTCCAGTACACGAACCAGCGTAGCCTGGCTTTCGTTTACACCCGCTTCGGTCACTTTGACGCGGCACACTTTACCAATCATGTCCGTAGAGCCATCGAATACGAGCTGAATGTAGTTATCGCTATAACCATGCAATTTTCCGCTGCCTTCACGGCCTTTTGCTTCACCTTCCGGAATGACATCCAGAACCTCACCTACAAATTTCTGTGCATAAGCCAGCTGCATTTGTTCAGACAGGTCGATCAGTTCATGCACACGGGCATTTTTGACTTCTTCATCCACCTGATCTTCCATCCGGGCTGCCGGTGTTCCTGTACGTTTGGAGTATGGGAATACGTGCATCTCCGAGAAACCGATTTTTTTCATCAATTCATAGCCGTTACGGAACATTTCGTCTGTCTCACCAGGGAAACCTACGATAACGTCCGTTGTAATAGCCACATCCGGCATTGCTTCGCGGATGCGAATCATTTTGTTATAAAATTCTTCGGTTGTGTACTTGCGGCGCATGCGTTTCAATACCGTGTCATCACCTGCTTGCAGCGGGATATGGAAGTGGCGTACAAGCTTGTCCGAACGCTTAATGACATCCAGCATCCGATCATCGATCTGGCTCGCTTCAATGGAACTAATACGAATCCGCTCCAGCCCTTCCACTTTATCCAGATCCCACAGCAGGTCGGTCAGATCGTAGTTCTCCATATCGTCACCATATCCGCCTGTGTGAATGCCTGTCAGGACAATTTCCTTATAACCGGCATGTACAAGCTGGTGAGCTTGCTGAACTATGCTGTTTGCTTCCCGGCTGCGGGAGAGCCCGCGTGACCAGGGAATGATGCAGAACGTGCAGAAGTTGTTGCAACCATCCTGAATTTTCAGGAATGCACGCGTACGATCCGCGAAGTCCGGCACGTCCATTTCCTCAAACACACGAGTTTTCATAATGTTCCGCACGGCATTCACCGGCTGACGGGACTCCTGAATTTCGCGAACATAAGGTAAAATCTTATCCCGGTCCTGCGTTCCGATGACGAGATCCACTCCAGGAATGTCGAGAATCTCTGCTGGCGAAGTTTGAGCGTAACAGCCCGTAACTGCTACAATCGCATCCGGGTTGCGACGAATGGCACGACGGATGATTTGACGGCTCTTTTTGTCCCCGGTATTTGTTACCGTACATGTATTAATCAGATATACATCTGCTGTCTGTTCATCGAAGTCCACTTGATCGTATCCTTCATTTTTGAACAATTGCCAGATCGCCTCTGTATCATAAAAGTTAACTTTGCAGCCCAAGGTGTAAAACGCCACGGATGGCATAATTACATTCCCCCCATTTCTCCGGATTCATATAAAACACAAGTCAGCGCTGCCATCCCTGCGGTCTCGGCACGCAAAATTCGCTTGCCCAGCCCAACGGATACCGCGCCTGCCTGATCGGCTTCCAGCGTTTCTCTCTCGGAGAACCCGCCTTCAGGTCCAACCACAATCAACACGTCTGCAGCCGCATCAGGTGCGAGCTGTTCAATAAACGGCTTCAGCGCATCGCGCAGCTGCTTGCCGTTCTCCTTTTCATAACAATAACATACTAAACTGTAGCCCTCAAAAGAAGACAGCAGCCCTTTCCAGGAAAGTGGCTGCTCGACGGATGGAATGCGATTCCGATGACTTTGTTCAGCGGCTTCCTTGGCAATTTTGCGCCACCGCTCCAACCGTTTGCCTTCTTTCTTGGCATCATATTGGACAATCGTCCGTTCCGAAAGGAAAGGTACAAAGGCTACCGCTCCGATTTCGGTACATCTCTGAATAACCGTCTCCATCTTGTCACCCTTCGGCAAGCTCTGGGCCACCGTTACGCGAATACGGGCTTCATGGTCCATTTTCAGAGATTCCACGATATTTGCCGTTACCTGACCAGCTTCGATACTCTCAATCTCCACCAAAGCCTCACGACTCTGTCCATCACTGACAATCAGTTTATCTCCAGGCTTGCCACGCATCACTTTACCAATATGGCGCGCATCATCTCCCAGAATGACAACAGAATGCTCTGTAAGCTGTTCTGCAGATACAAAATAACGCTGCATGGGTTTATCCACCTATTCTTTCCTGTTATGACTGGCATTCACCCTGCCGGGCGGCAGGCGTGAATCCAATCGCCACAGATGATCATACAACTTTTATGTCCTTCTGACCAGCATTTCAGTCCAAAAAGACTAGTGATATTATCGATAGAATCCAATGATTCCTTTTGCCAAATTAACATACATATTCTGCGCTAATTCATATAATGGCTGAATTGTAGCGTTCTGCAGCGGAGGAATAATCAGAATTAAGAGAAAAATAAAGATGGACCATTGTTCAACCCCTTGCAGTTTGCGACTAATCGAAGGTGGCAATACATCTTCAAGAATTCGGTAACCATCCAGTGGTGGCAATGGGATCAGGTTAAAGAGGAACAGGAAAAAGTTCGTCAGATTGAAAATGGAGAAGAACATGGAGATCGCCGTGAACAATCGTTCATTCTCAATCCCACCTAACGCTCCCGAACCTACAAGAGAAGCATAGATGATGGTTCCCACAATAGCCAAAAGCAAATTGCTAAGCGGTCCAGCAAACGACACAATAACTCCCATTAATCTAGGCTTATCAAAATTCGCACGGTTGACCGGAACAGGACGCGCCCAACCGAACCCGGCAATGACAAGCAGCAGTACACCAAACAAATCAAAGTGAACTGCAGGATTGAGAGTGACCCGACCCAGCAGCTTGGCGGTCGGATCTCCAAATTTATTGGCAAAGTACGCATGTGCAAACTCATGGACAGTGAAAGCAATCAGAATCGTCAGCAGGAAAAACGGGAGCTGATCAATGGGATAACGAAAGAGCGAATTCAGAAAGTCCATTCGTTACCTCTTTCTGGCAACATAAGCCAGCCAGTCCTCATCACGGTGGACCGCACTAATTTCAAAACCGGAAGCAACGAGTGCATCATGCACAACCTGCTCTTTGTTTTTCCAGATCCCTGAGGCAATATAGACACCGCCTGGTTCCAGTGCATTGTATACATCATCAATAAACAGCATAATAATCTCGGCCAAAATATTGGCTACGATCACTTTCACAGGCAGCTGAACACCCAGTGCAGGATCCTGGCTTCCAAGAACAGATAGGAGATCACTCTCTTTAACCGTAACTTGCTGCTCCAGGCCGTTCAGATGCACGTTCTCTTTCGCACTCGAAACTGCAACCGGATCAAGATCCAGTGCAAGAACATGCTTTGCACCCAGCTGAATGGCACCGATCGCCAAAATACCCGAGCCTGTACCCACATCAATGACTTCCTCGCCGCCCTGGATTACTGATTCCAGCGTCCGCAAGCATAAGGAGGTAGTCGGATGTGTACCTGTACCAAAAGCCATACCTGGATCCAGCTCGATGATCTTCTCTTCCGGACTTTCTGGTGTGTAGTCTTCCCATGTCGGTTTGATCGTCAAACGATCGGATACGCGGACCGGCTTGAAGTACTGTTTCCATGCATTAGCCCAGTCATCTTCATCCACCGTACGAACCTCATACCGGATCTCACCCGCATCAATATCAAATTCGGAGAGCTGCTCAATTCTCGGGTTAACTTCTGCTTTAAGGGCTTCCATGTCCGTACCTTCCGAGAAATACCCTTTAATCACAGCCAAACCTTCCGGAATATCATTCAAAGGCAGCTCATACCATTGGCCATAAGACGTATCACGTTCTTTATTTAATGTGCCAGATTCTTCGATTGAGACCCCTCCAGCACCTGCTTCATGCAAAAAATTCGAGATCATTTCCACAGCTTCTTCTGTGGTATGTATTGTTAGTTCATGCCATAACATACTTGATTTTTCCTCCTCATTTTTCAAACATCCCAATCATTGTACTACACAAGGGAGCAGGAGCACAAAACCGTTCCTGAGATTTAAAGCAAAAAAACAGGACACCCGCAGCTAACTGCTCGGATATCCTGTTTCAAATTGTGCGAAGAAAAGGGAGAACCCTCAGCAAAAACGCCCACCATTCTGGGTAATCATCTCTGCCGCCTGAGGGAGATAGTCGCTTGGTATTGAAACGGTCAGTAAGATTTCTTGCCCCGAAGGAGCGGATGCACGTTGTTCTGTCATATCCGTGACCTCGCCATTGGACAACATCTCAGGTTCATCACTGATGAGTGCAAGCACATTCAGTTCGCCACTGAATCCACCTGTTATAGCTGTAGGTGCTTCATCCGTACGTTCCTGCGGTTCTGTGTTTCTTGCAAGCGACTCGCTCGCAAGGCTCTCGATGCTTAACTGATTCGGATGCAGCAACGCCAGAGCCCTTCGTGCAGATTCGGCTTCAGACCAGCTGGTGAATACCGCCTCGATGGTTACAGCCGTGCGTTCTTCATTCATGAAGCTCCCGTCCCTGACGACGATCAGCCGCTTCACTGCGCCGGATAGCCTCTACGTCATCATGGTCCGCAACCTCAGCACTGAATTCCACATCTTCGTTTTTAGCGGATTGCATCCGTTTCATCTTTTCCGTTTTGGTTAAAATCTTGCCTGGGCGTTCGTGTTCAACCATCGTTATAATCCTCCCTCAAAATAAGTAAGTTAGTCCGCTTATTTCTAGATCATTCCACCAGCTTGTTCAATAATGGATAACGCTCGGTGATGAACGGCTTCGTCTACCACAACGGTTAACAATACATCTCTGCCGGTAGGACCTTCTTGTCCACCATCACTCATGCCACTTGCAGAGGGATCTGCTGCGGCCATGATTCCCGCTGTTGCATTCGTACCAAGCGCGCCAGGTACCCATGATGAGAAGCTGCCGGAAACGCCTGGAGTATAGGAAGCGCCACTGGGTCCAATACCTGCGTAACGACTAAAACGATTAATGGACAGGTCTTCCACACGCAAGGCTTCCAACTTTTTGGCTGCCCCCTCGGCTTGCTCCGGACTATGAAAATAGGCCAAAATGTTTTTTTCGGTCATTCGGTTCACCTACTTTCCAAGATTGCGCATACAGTTATGCATGATCGTTCTCGCCTTGCTATCTTTCCGCAGTATTGATCATATTATGCAGAAATATCCCATGTGGGGCACCTATATGAGTAGCTACTGTCATGTAACGAAGGAGCAACACTCAAGCTTGAATCTTATGTATATGAAAAAAAGGACACCACGGCATAAATCGCTGTAGTGTCCTTAGATAAGTTATATGTTGATGCTCAGTCTCCGCGGAAAGCCCGTTTCACCCGGTCAAAGAAGGATTGTTCATGTTCATGGGTTTGCTCTCCATCCAGTGCAGCGATTTGACGAAGCAGATCTTTCTGCTCATCATTCAGCTTGCTTGGTGTAACAACAACCACTTTTACATGTTGATCCCCTTGGCCCATGCCGCGCAGGCGTGGAACCCCTTTGCCTTTAAGACGGAAATACGTTCCGGTTTGTGTACCCGCTGGAATTTTCAACTTCACTTTTTCAGTCAACGTTGGAATCTCAATCTCGTCACCCAATGCTGCCTGAGCAAATGTAAGCGGAATTTCACAGTAGATATCATCGCCTTCACGCTCAAAGAAATCATGTGATTTCACACGAATGACGATATACAGGTCTCCTGCTGGTCCACCTCGCAGACCACCTTCACCTTCACCAGTCATACGCAGTTGAGCACCGTCATCCACACCCGCTGGGATGCGAACGTGAATTTTGCGCTGCTTGCGGACTTTACCACTGCCGCTGCATGTTGTACATTTTTCTTCAATGATTTGACCAGAACCATTACAGTTCGAACAAGCACGACGATTGACCATGCGGCCAAATGGTGTATTTTGCACGACTTCCTGTTGACCGCTACCTTGGCAGACCGAACAAGTCTTCGGCTTCGTACCCGGTTTGGCACCTGAACCATGACATGTATCACAGCTTTCGGTACGCGGAATGGTAATGTCGGTTTCCTTGCCGAACACCGCTTCCTTGAATTCGATGGTCATGGTGTACTGCAGATCATTTCCCCGCTGCGGAGCATTCGGATCACGTCGTCCGCCGCCACCGCCAAAGAACATATCGAAGATGTCGCCAAATCCGCCGCCGCCGAAATCACCGCCACCGCCGAATCCACCCTGATTCGGATCGATATGACCATACTGATCATACTGAGCCCGCTTCTGGCTGTCGCTGACTACATCATAAGCTTCTTTTACTTCCTTAAACTTGGCTTCCGCATCTGCTGCCTTGTTTACGTCAGGGTGATACTGACGGGCAAGCTTACGGTAGGCCTTTTTGATTTCCTCGTCGCTCGCATTTTTGCCAACGCCGAGTACCTCATAATAATCTCGTTTTTCAGCCACTCTTCCACCCCCATAACATTCACCTTATCGCACATCGTGACAAAAGGAAAGCCAAAGCACGGAAGACCCGGCTATGACTTTCCCCTCGATCCGAACGTCACCGATGATTAATCCACGAAAAACCGTGAATTAGTTTTATTTTTTATCTTCATCCACGACTTCGTAATCAGCGTCTACGACGTTGTCACGTTTAGCGGAACCTTGTTGCTCTTCAGCACCTTGAGCTGCTTGCTCTTGTGCCTGTGCTTGCTCATACAGTTTAACGGACAGTTGTTGAACGATCTCTGTCAGTTCTTCTGTAGCAGCTTTGATATCTTCCAGGTTGTCGGAAGCCAGGACGCCTTGCAGTTTTTCTTTTGCAGCATTGGCTTTCTCAACTTCACCAGCATCGGCTTTTTCGCCAAGATCTTTAATCGTTTTGTCCACAGAGTAGATCAGTTGATCCGCGCTGTTTTTCGCTTCAACGAGCTCTTTGCGTTTTTTATCTTCTTCAGCGTGCAGCTCAGCATCTTTCATCATTTGTTCAACTTCAGCATCGCTCAGACCGCTCGAAGAAGTGATCGTGATTTTTTGTGTTTTGTTCGTACCTTTGTCTGTTGCAGATACGTTAACGATACCGTTGGCATCAATATCGAAGCTAACTTCGATTTGCGGAACACCACGTGGAGCCGGTGGAATATCTCCCAGCATGAAGCGTCCGAGCGTTTTGTTGCCAGCTGCCATTTCGCGTTCCCCTTGCAGGACATGGATCTCAACGCTTGGTTGGTTGTCTGCATATGTGGAGAACACTTGAGACTTGGATGTAGGGATCGTTGTGTTGCGCTCGATCATTTTGGTAAATACGCCACCTGCAGTTTCGATACCCAGGGACAGTGGAGTTACGTCGAGCAATACGACGTCTTTTACGTCACCTGTCAATACGCCCGCTTGTACAGCTGCACCCAAAGCTACAACTTCATCCGGGTTAACGCCTTTGTGAGGCTCTTTACCAGTCAGTTTCTTGATCGCTTCCTGTACTGCAGGAATACGTGTGGAACCACCAACCAGAACAATTTTGTCGATATCATTAGCAGTCATGCCAGCATCGCTCAATGCACGGCGAGTTGGTTCAAGCGTACGCTCAACCAGATCAGCAGAGATTTCTTCAAATTTCGCACGGCTCAGGTTCAACTCCAAGTGCTGAGGAACGCCGTCAGCTACAGTGATGAACGGCAGGGAAATCGTTGTAGTCAATACGCCGGAAAGTTCTTTTTTCGCTTTTTCCGCTGCATCTTTCAAACGTTGCACCGCTGCTTTATCTTTGCTAAGGTCAATGCCTTGATCTTTTTTGAATTCACTTACGAGATAATCGATGATGACTTGGTCAAAGTCATCGCCACCCAGTTGGTTGTCACCACTAGTCGCTTTAACTTCGAAGAAGCCGTCACCCAGTTCAAGGATGGATACGTCGAATGTACCGCCACCCAAGTCATATACGAGAATCGTTTGGTCTTCGGATTTCTCCATACCGTATGCCAAAGCTGCTGCAGTTGGCTCGTTGACGATACGCAGAACTTCCAACCCTGCGATTTTACCTGCATCTTTGGTTGCTTGACGTTGGCTGTCATTGAAGTAAGCCGGCACTGTGATAACCGCTTGTGTTACCGTTTGGCCAAGGTAAGCTTCAGCATCGGATTTCAATTTTTGCAGGATGATGGCAGAGATCTCTTGTGGAGAATAATCTTTGCTATCGATTGTTTCTTTGTGGGAAGTACCCATGTGACGTTTGATCGAGATGATCGTACGATCCGGATTCGTGATCGCTTGGCGTTTAGCTGTTTCACCAACAACGCGCTCTCCATCTTTTTTGAAACCCACTACGGATGGGGTTGTACGTGCGCCTTCCGGGTTAGGGATAACGACAGCCTCGCCGCCCTCCATTACCGCTACGCAAGAGTTGGTTGTTCCTAAGTCAATACCGATTACTTTGCTCATCGGAAAATTTCCTCCCTCAACTATTTAAAATGGATCAGGTTGATCCTTATTTGCAGTTCTTCCTTATCGTGCTCTATGTGTGTAAACCTTTATATTAAACCTCGTCACAGCTTACATACCCATGGAGCGAAGCCCATAATTCTGCAACCAACATTATGAGCTGACTTTAACCATGGCAGGACGAAGTACTTTATCCTTCAGCATATAGCCTTTTTGGACTTCCTCCACAACGGTACCTTCTTCATACTCGTCGGACTCCACTTGCATAATTGCTTGGTGGAATTCAGGATTAAATGGCTGTCCAACCGTGTCCATTGCAGTCAGACCTTCATTGTTCAGCACCGTTTCCAGCTGGCGGAAGATCATTTGAATGCCTTTGGAGAAGGATTCGGACTCCGTACCTTCCGGCACAGTAGCCATGGCACGTTCGAAGTTATCAATAACCGGCACCAGTTCGGTGACCAACTTCATTGAAGCATACTTCGCCAGTTCCTCTTTTTCCTTTTGTGTACGGCGACGGAAGTTATCAAAATCAGCTTGAGCACGGACAAAGCGCTGCTGTGTTTCCTCAACCTCTGTCTTCAAACGTGCGAGCTCATCTTGCCCCTGATCTGCCATCTCCTCAGCTTGCGCTTCTGCAGCTCCTGCTTCGTTAACAGGCTCCTGGCTCTCGGCCGCTGTCGTTTCCTGCTGTTCCTGTTCTTCTGCTGCGAATGATTGCTCCTCTTTCAAGATGTTCACCTCCTTATACTAATGAATTCGTTTAATCCCGTATCCTTATGGCTTGCGGCATAGTTCCTATTTGAAGCGATGCGTTAGCATAGCCGTTAAATCACGAGATAATGTATTTAAAATATGAATGACACGTGCATAATCCATCCGTGTGGGTCCCAGTATCCCGATTGATCCCAGAGCTTCTCCATCCAATGAATAGGATGCTGTAATCAAACTGCAGTTGGCGAAGGCTTCATGATCATTCTCGGTGCCGATACGCACCTGAATACCTGATCCACCCGGTACAGGCATCATTAATTTCATGAGTGTTGGTGTCTCATCCAGCAGGTCAAGAATATCTTTTACCTTTTCGACATCTTTGAATTCCGGTTGGGTTAACATATTCGTTGCACCACTGAGGAAAAGACGGTTATCATGTTCGTTGTCAAAAGCACTGTTCAGCACCTGCATAACTTCCTCGTAGCGTGAAATATGCCGTTCCATCTCTTGCCCCAGCTCGGTATAGAGGCGGGATTTCAGCTTGTAGATTGGCACTCCAACCAGTTTGGCGTTAAGCAAGTTGACCACTTTCTCCATCTCGGCTACCGAGATCTCCGGAGGAATTTGAACAGTCTTGTTCTCCACTTGACCTGTGTTGGTCACAATAATAGCCACGGCCGTATTTTCATTTAGCGGAAGCAGTTGAAAATGGCGCAGCGACGTGTGAAACACTTCGGGCCCAAGCAGGATTGAAGTATAATTGGTCATGTGCGACAAGATGACGGATGCATGCTGAATCACTTGCTCCATGACGTTCAGTTTTTCGGCAAAGAATGATTTTAAATCATCCAGCTCTTGCGGCTCCACCTGATTCCATGGAACCAAATGATCGACATAATATCGATAGCCTTTATGCGAAGGGATACGACCTGCCGAGGTATGCGGCTGTTCCAGAAAACCCATATCTTCGAGATCCGCCATTTCATTACGGATCGTAGCCGGACTGTATCCAACATCTCCCCTTTTGGAAATGCTGCGGGACCCTACGGGCTCAGCTGAACGGATATAGTCATCCACTATAGCGTTCAGAATCATACGTTGACGCTCTGTTAACATGGTGAGTATTCCCTCCTTCTGACTGCACTGTCCCATGTCGTTAGCACTCCGGTTAGATGAGTGCTAAGCGGTAATACAAAAATACCAAACTGACGTGAAGATTGTCAAGTCAGTTTGATGAGTGCAACCATCTATTTATAGTATAGACTATTCCTGGCCAGTCATAACAGTGTCAGTCACTTATTACGATAAAAGAAAAGGACCCTGCTCAGACGAAATTTACATTCTTCCGAAGCATGTGGTCCTTCATTATTTTATGCAGATACATTCAATTCCTTCAGCACCGCGATTTCATCACAGCAGTCCTGCTTGCTGCAATGAACACAGTCTGTCCACACTTTTTCCGGGAATATCTCCTTGTTCACCACGGCAAAGCCATTTTTGAGGAAAAAGGAAACTTCGTATGTCAGCGCCATGACCTTGGGAATGTGCTGCTTCTCAGCTTCCTCCACCAAACGGTCCAGCAGCAAGGAACCAATCCCCATACCTTTGTGTCCTTCGGAGATGCCAAGCGATCTGACTTCCACCAGATCATTACCGAGACGGCACAGCGAGCCGCAGCCCACCACCTCACCGTTCACTTCGGCTACAACAAAGTGTTCCAGCTGCCGATGCAGTACTTCCCTTGATCGCGGAAGCATGATCCCACGTTCAGCATATCCCTTAATCATTTCAAACAATGGTTCAACATCTTCCGGCACGGCTTTTCTGCATATCGCCGACATCCCGCTCTCCTCCTATACAAGCTTTCCAGAGGAAAGCTGACTTCGTAGTTGTAATCCATAACACGCTCTGTAAAATCAATATGAATAAATATACAACAGAGTGTATGGAATTTCAAGCTACGAATTCAGCGATATCGACCCGATAAACTCGGCAAAAACGTCATTTCCGAACAGAATCCCCTGTTCACTGAGCCGGAAGCCGTCTAACGTACGTTCAAGCAGTCCGGCATTCAGCATTTTGCCAAGCGGCTTAGCAAACACGTCTTCCATGGATTCTCCAAACTGTTCACTGAACCGCGAAGCAGATGCGCCCTCCAGCATGCGAAGTCCAACCATCAGATAATCTTCCATGGCTTCCGCACGGCTGATCTCAAAATGGTCCAGGCGAGGCAGTCCTGCACGGGAAGCTTCGACATAGGGATTTATACCTTTAATATTCATATGACGCTCACGGCCCACGTATCCATGCGCACCGGCTCCAAGACCATAATAGTCCTCATTACGCCAGTACGTAATGTTGTGCCGACTCTCGAATCCAGGTTTGGCAAAGTTACTGATCTCGTATTGGCCATATCCCGCTTCTTTCATTCGCTTCATTAATAGAAGATACATCTGCAGCTCATCATCCTCATGAGGGAGCGGCAGTTGATTTTTTTGATACAACGTATGGAACAGCGTATTCTCTTCCACTTTCAAACTGTATATGGAATAGTGAGGCAAACCCAGCTCAAGCGCCTTATCAATACTCTCATTCAGCATTTCCACGGTTTGATTTGGCAAGCCAAACATCAGGTCGATGGACAGATTAGTCAATCCTGCCTTGCGGGCATTCTCCAGACTGCGGTATACGTCGTCCGTATTATGAATCCGTCCAATGCCTGTCAGCAGGTCATTTTGAAAAGCCTGTACGCCGAAGCTGACGCGGTTCACTCCGCCTTCTTTCATCACAGCAAGCTTCTCGGCATCTGTCGTCCCCGGGTTGGCTTCCATTGAAAATTCAATATCGTCCGCCCAATTCGGGAAATACGTTTTAACCGACCGCAGGAACACTGCCATTTCGTCCGGCTTGAGAGCCGTTGGTGTGCCACCGCCAACAAAAATGGTTTTGATCTCTCCTGGCGGATTGGCTTTGACGGTATGTTCCATCTCCCGCTCCAATGCCTCAAGGTACTGCATTACAGGCTGATCCTTCAGCACATAAGAGTTAAAATCACAATAGAAGCATTTATTTGTACAAAAGGGAATGTGAAGGTACACCGCTTGGGGTGCACCTGTTTTCCGGCTGTGTGCTGCCAATGTCATGGCAAGTCCCCCTCTATTTGAAAAAAGGAAAGCCATCCGGCTTCCCTTTCAGCTTGGTTTATTTAGTATTCTGCAATTCAATTTTCATACACACACTCTGTGCTGTATTCAAAATTAAATTGTTTAACGCATTCTCTGATACGCAACGTATTGTTGTACCCAGAGATTGCGTTTTTAATTTAATTTAAATACTCACATTCTGTGATGTACCTCAAATTAAATTGTTTAGTCATCAATTTTCAGCACCGCCATGAACGCTTCCTGCGGTACCTCAACGTTACCGACCTGCTTCATCCGCTTCTTACCTTCCTTCTGCTTCTCCAGCAGTTTCCGTTTCCGCGAGATGTCACCGCCGTAACACTTGGCGAGTACGTTTTTACGCATGGCTTTTACGGTTTCACGTGCAACGACTTTTGTACCTACGGATGCCTGAATTGGCACCTCGAACATTTGCCGTGGAATCAGCTCACGCAGCTTCTCACAGATAATGCGGCCGCGGTTATATGCACGGTCACGGTGAACGATGAAGGACAGAGCATCGACCTGTTCACCATTAAGCAAAATATCCATTTTCGCCAGATTAGACTGACGATAACCAGACAATTCATAGTCGAAGGATGCGTAACCTTTGGTACTTGATTTTAATTGATCGAAGAAATCATACACAATTTCGGACAATGGGATCTCATACGTAATGGTAACCCGAGTTGTATCGAGATATTCCATATTCACATATTCGCCGCGTTTGTTTTGACAAAGTTCCATAATGGTACCTACATAATCATTCGGTACGATAATGGAGGCTTTCACGTATGGTTCCTCCACGTAATCAATTCTCCCCACCTCAGGATAATTGGATGGGTTATCAATCTGCATGACTTCACCATTCGTCAATGTCACGTGATAGATTACGCTTGGTGCTGTGGTAATGAGCGGTATGTTGAACTCGCGCTCAATCCGTTCCTGAATAACATCCATATGAAGCAGTCCCAGGAATCCGCAACGGAATCCAAAGCCGAGTGCACTTGAGGTTTCCGGTTCGAAGCTGAGAGATGCATCGTTTAACTGCAATTTCTCAAGCGCTTCACGCAGATCCACATAATCAGATGTCTCAATCGGGTAGAGACCGCAGTAAACCATTGGATTAATTTTGCGGTAACCCGGCAAAGGTTCTAGTGTTGGATTTTTGGCATCTGTTATCGTATCCCCGACTTGGGTATCTCCTACATGCCGGATACCTGCAACAACAAAACCAACATCACCCACGTTCAGCTCGTCCACAATGGTCATACGCGGTTTAAACGCACCCACTTCGATAACTTCAAATGATTTTCCTGTTGCCATCATTTTGATTTTGGAACCCGACTTGATTTTGCCGTCAATGACACGGATATATACAATTACGCCTTTGTACGGGTCATAGTGCGAGTCGAAAATCAGCGCTTTCAGCGGTTGGTCAGGATCACCCTGCGGTGCAGGCACGCTCTGTACCACCTGCTCCAGGATTTCTTTGATCCCGATGCCGGCTTTGGCGGAAGCCAGAACTGCATTGCTGGTGTCCAAACCAATGACATCTTCCACTTCCTGCTTCACCCGATCCGGATCAGCACTTGGAAGGTCAATTTTGTTGATGACCGGTAAGATTTCAAGGTCATTATCCAATGCCAGGTACACATTTGCCAGGGTTTGGGCTTCGATTCCTTGAGCCGCATCCACAACCAGCAACGCACCCTCACATGCAGCAAGACTGCGAGATACTTCATATGTGAAGTCTACGTGTCCAGGCGTATCAATTAGATTCAATAGATATTCTTCACCATCATCCGCTTTATAAGACAGGGCAACGGCCTGCAGCTTGATCGTAATACCACGTTCGCGTTCAAGCTCCATTTGGTCCAGTACCTGCTCCTGCATTTCCCTTGTGGTGAGCGCACCTGTGTACTCCAAGATCCGGTCCGCAAGTGTTGATTTACCGTGATCTATATGTGCAATAATTGAAAAGTTACGAATTTTACGTTGTCTTGCCCGAATGTCAGTCATTCCTTACCCCCAGAAACAGCCTAGTGTCAATCACTTCATTATAACAGTTGATGCAGGGTGCATCAATCCCGCGTTCTCTCAACTTTATAATAATCGTCCTAATTGTAATCTCCAAGGGTTTATTTTACCTTTACTTGATGACTTTTTATTCAGCAACCCCGCTAAACAGCGAAACTACCCACTTAATTCCATTATGAGACAAATTCTGAAGCAGTCCTGCCGTTTTGTCCGCAAGCACATCCACGGGTGCTTTGTTCTGTTCCGCCCCAAGCACTTGACTCGGCGTTTGTACAGGAACAATCGGCGTCTCTTTTTCTTCCTGTTGTACGGGAACAGCAGGCTCCGATTCGACAGCGGGTTCTGGCTCTGTTTTGACTACGGCTGGCACCTCTGGAATGTTACCTACCTGAAAGTTACTTCCTGCCAGCTGCATCCCCAGCAGAACTCCTAATAACATGAGTACAATGACCGTAAGCATTTTTTTGCCGAATTTGGACACATGCTCCCCTCCAATCAGGTTATATTTTGAAATAATCAACTACATTAACTACCCTGTGACTTGGTCCCCGTACTGGCTTTATCCACGTTCTGATCTTCCCAGTATACTTCGGCAATCATGTCTGCAAGGACTTGTGAAGTTCGCTTGAGTTCAGCGCCTGTATTGTCGATCCCTCCGATTTCAATCAGAATGCTGTTGGGTGAGAGGGTTTGATTATACTCGCCATTATTTGCTCCGCCGCCATCCTTGCCCCAGACGCCTCTGGAGACACCAGGATACTTTGCTTCGAGTTTCTTGTGTATTTTTGCAGCGAAAGCTTCATTTTGTTGCCAGTTCGGATTCTCATGCCCAATGATGAAATATACTTTGGCATATCCCTTACCATCAATGGTTGTCGTTGTTTTGTTGTGACGCTGGGAATCCCGGTGAATATCAATGAGATAGGTTAAATCATCATTTTCGGCAAGGGCTGCCTTTACCGTCTGACGTGAATATTTATAGGAATAGTTCCAGTTGTAATCCTTCACTTTGGTCGGGTAATCGTCCTTTGCATGCTCCACTCCAACGCCAAGCTTTTGCAAACTGTCAGAAAGGTACGTCCCTACCTGAAAAACGTTACCTGTTGCTTTTCCTGAGGAAGGGTTATCACTCTTGGTGCCAAGCAGTGGATTGTATCCTTCACGCGGATGGGAATGATAGATCAGCACGGCTTTTTTACCCGTTGTAGCTTCACCTTCCTGACCACCGTTCTTTGGCGGCGGATCCTCTTTTACTTCTCCGCCTTCAGGCTCGTCCGTTTCGGAATTGTCCGGGTCATCCTGACCTGGTGGAATATGCATTTCGCCACCTGTTTTGCCTCCTCCAGCAGATGCCGTATCCGTCAGCCCTGGCCCTGGTTGATAGTCTTCAGGTGCTTCGGCCTTCTCGTTTCCTGAACCTGGCCGGAGCAATACCGGTTGATTGCTGCCCATGCCTGGCATCTCTCTTGCAATCAAGCTTTTAGGGTCCTGTGGATTAACATTCGTAAGAAGTTGAAATACAAATGTAGTCAAGTTTTCGCCGGAGAATGCGGAAGTCTGCTCCTTCTGGGTCAGGTGGGGCATCTCCATGCCGAGCATATCCACAAAAAAGCGGCTGGATACAGCACTCGCGAAACCTTTCATGGAAGAAACCGGCGAGTTGTTCAACCTTTTCTCTGCCATGCCCCCCAGACCGAGTACAACAAAAAACAGAGCGGATATAATCATAAGCAGCAACAACGTACGGCCCATGGCCAGCACGTGCAGACATCTTTTTTTCCACTTTCCGATATTCCAGGCCAGTATTTTGTTCATTCTTCTGTCTCCTTCCCTGCTGGACAACTCTTATACTTCAACTCTATGAGCGTGCAAGAATTGATAGAACAGAAAATAGAAGAAAGACAAAAAAAGAAAGTCCGATAGATTCGGACTTCCTGCCTGTGGTGGTTTGCTGTTTAATGAGTATACGCTGCAACGTTATCCGGATTCACCGCGTCATGCAGGGCAGCATTCAGGCCTGTCGCAATAACGTTGGCAATTCCCTCGATGAATTCATCAATTTCCTTTGGGGTAACAATCAAATCGTGTCCGAGTGGCTCCAACACCTCTTTCACCAAACTTAAACGATCCTGCTCACCGATATCGTCCAGCATGCCCATAATTTGCTTCGTTTGATCCGTCTCTTGACGGAAGTGCGCACTCATCATTTCAATGACATTATTTACTATAGTAGAAGCATAGCACACGGTTGGTACACCAATGGCAATACAGGGCACACCCATAATCTCTTTGGTAAGTCCGCGCCGTTTGTTCCCGATACCTGAACCAGGATGAATCCCGATATCGGCCACTTGAATGGTGGTGTTGACACGTTCAAGTGAACGAGAGGCCAGTGCATCAATGGCAATTATGGCATCCGGTTTGGTCCGATCCACAATCCCCTGCACAATGTCGCTCGACTCAATTCCTGTAGTACCAAGCACACCAGGGGCAATGGCACTAACTTCACGATATCCCGGAGCCACCTGATCCGGTACCAATTCAAAGTACTGACGGGTTACCATCAAGTTCTCGACCACCAGTGGACCAAGCGAATCAGGAGTTACGTGCAAATTACCGAGACCTACAATAAGGACTTTGGATGTTTTGTTAACCCCAGCCTTGGTCAGAAAATCCTCCATCTCCCGCGTGAATTCCGCTGCCACCCGCTCCTGAAGTTCGGTGTCCCCGTTACGTAGTGACGGAACTTCCAGTGTGACGTAATGCCCTTTGACACGTCCGATGGTCTTTGCGGCAGCATCGTTCAGCACATCAATCCGTGTGATGGTAATGCCGTCTTTTTCTTCTACGTCTTCCCGCAGGCCGGGAATCGTTTGTTTCTTTGAACCCTGAGCCATCTCCTTTGAGTCGATTGCCAAGTCAGTGCGAACGGTGTAGTTCTGTAAATCAAGCGTCATCTGTTCCTGCCTCCCTTACTGCATTTGAGCATATTGTGTGGGGAATAGGGGTTCTTTATGCAATGCCGAGAACACTATAGGAATATTTGTTGCATTTTACATGCTAGCGTGCTAGAATATTTTAAGTTGTGAAACGTTTGTATTCATGCGAATGCCTTACAGGAGGTGAATGTAATGCCAAACATCAAATCCGCTGTTAAACGCGTAAAAACGAGCGACAAGCGCCGCGCACTCAACGCTTCCCAGAAATCCGCACTCCGTACAGCTGTTAAAGCTGCTGATGCTGCTCTGGTAAGCAACGAAGTTGATACTGCAAAAGCTGCGATTCAAGCTGCTTCCAAAAAGCTGGACAAGGCTGTAACTAAAGGTCTGGTTCATAAAAATGCTGCAGCACGCAAAAAGTCTCGCTTGGCGAAAAAACTGAACGCTCTTTCCGCACAAGCGTAAGAAGCGTTACTTATACGATCCAATGGAAAAATCCTGAACAGCACCGTGCTTTCAGGATTTTTTAGTATCTGGTCTAATAAGTATTCGAATAAAGAAACCCGTATCCGGTGATCTATTTGACGACCGGATACGGGTTTCTTTTATTGCGAATCAATTCGATCTTACGATGCAGTTGCTCCAAGTCTAAGCAAGAATAACTCCAAACCAAGCACCTTATCGACTGCACCTGTCTTCATCTGGTAATCCAGCTCACTAAGATGACTCAGAATGTTTCTGAGCCGTTCCGGTTGAAACTTGCGAGCCTGCTCTCCGGCAATTTTAACGGCATACGGATGCAAACCAAGCTGGCTGGCAATTTGCTGCTGCGAATAGCTTTGCTGCCCAAGCTCTTTCACTTGTATCATGATTCGGAACTGACGAGCGATCAGGGCTGCAATTTTAATGGGCTCTTCACGCTGTTTCAGCAGTTCATAGAACAGTCCCAGCGCTTTCTCCAGACGCAAGTTGGCTAGTTCCTCCACCAAGGCAAATACGTTCTGCTCCGTACTGCGCGCTACCAATGACTCAATGTCGGCACGGCGGATGGTTCCTCCGTTACCCGCGTACAGACACAGCTTGTCTACTTCAGCAGACAGAGTCTGCAAACCTGTCCCTGCATAACTCACAAGTGTATCAGCAGCCCCTGCTTCAAAGGACACATCCCGCTGCTTTGCAAGCTTCACGATCCAATTCAGTAGTTCTTCTCCGCTCAGTGGAGCGAAAGCCAGAACAACTGCCTGTTTCTTGACTGCCTTCACCAACTTCTTACGCTCATCCAGTTTGTCTCCCTGTGCGAGGAAAACAATAGTACTATAATCAGCCGGATTATCCATATAGGTAAGCAGACGATCCACCTGGTGATCAATTTTGGACTCTTTACCTGCCGTAAACAAGCTTGCATCCCTTACAATAATTAATTTCCGCGGAACCAAAAAGGGAACCGTCTCCGCTTCCTCAATAACCACCTCTACAGGTGTTTCGGACAGATCATACGGAATAATCGCAAAATCCCGATGCTCTTCCTCGATGACCTGTTCTTTTAACATATCCGTAAATTGCTGTATCTGGTATTTCTCCGTTCCGTACAGCACATATATCGGAGCCGTCTCCCCATTGCGTATCGCCTTTGTTGCACTTTTCACATCCATCACGGTGCCCCCTATCCCTACTATCCTACCAGAAAACTGGACAGACAACAAAGGGGCCTTCATCCTTAATAACGAATGAAGGCCCCCTGGTCCTACATCTATATAAACGAGGACACCAGCGATTCTAGAAATGGCTGGGCCCCGGTCATACGACGTCAGTTGTTACAACTGAGATAGGACGTTATTGATACGTTCAGTATATTCTTGCCAAGCTGGAAATGTTCTGCTGATTCGAGAGAGCAGGCTCACATTCTCCGAATTATTTGGTGGAAGTTGCAGCCGAGGCTGAAGGTACAGTAAATGAATTCTTTACCGTGGTTCCATCCTTGTCTGTCTCGTAGTTAAACGAGGTACTGTCGCTGGACCAGCCGGCTGTCTTCAATGTACCTTCTAGATTGCGCTGTTCCACCAGAATAAGAACGTCTGAATCCGTAGCTGATTTGGAATACACACTTAATTGGTTGTCGATCAGCATGACCACATAAGATCCATCCGGTGAACTCCATTCCTTCGACGTCATGGTAGAGGTTATCCCCTGATTCGGTGCTACAAATTCTTTGCTGCCATTCGGCGCAGCAGTTCCTGAATCGGTACCGGAAGATTGATTATCTTCAGTCGGTTCCTTCATTTCTACCTCAGGCGCGATTCCCTGTGTGTTGTATGATTCTGAATCTCTACCGTCACTTGTTTCGGTTGATTCATTTTCATTCTCATCTGCAGGGGGTACCGCAGCTGTACTTGAATCCTGATCTTTGGGCTGCGTATCCTGTCCTTGATCCGGACTCTTCTGACTATTGGAAGCATCAGGAGTGGTATTTCGAGCTTCAGTACTGTTATCCGTTTCGGACGTTGTACCTGGCTGGTTTGACGTTTGGTTATCCTTCACCTCGGGCTCTGGAGACTGCTCTGGCCCGTTTTCTTCCGGAGCAGTCATTGGATCCGTCTTTTCTGTCATGGATGACTTGTTCTCCGTATCATCCATTAATGGATCGCTGTTATTTTGAGGTGAGAAGGATTCGTCGTTCTCAAGCTCCCGACTTAGCGGATTTTGATCAACCGCACCAGTCTCCTGGGTGCTGCCCGAACTCAACATCATAGATTCGGCATTCTCCACCTTTTCAGGTTCATAGCCCCAAATCGCCACTCCCAGCACCACAGCCGCAGCTGCAGCACCCATTGACATCCGGCCGACCATGGAGTTTAGCCATTTCTGCTTCGGTTTGCGCTCACTTGAACGTTGTAAATTCTCGAATGCAGCAGGGACAGGAGTCATTTCCTGTATTGTACTGCTTTGTTCCTTCCGCGCTTCATCAATTGCATCCAATTGAGGCATAATGGCATCAACCAAACTGAATTTCGGGGTCACCTGCGGCAAATCTTCCAATTCTCTGGAAAGAGCTCTAAGCAAACTAAAATTCTCGGCGCACTCCGGGCATTGGGCCACGTGCTGTAGCATCTGCGCAGTTTCCGCGTCGCCCAGATCATGATCCAGATACCGGTGCATCCATTCCACCACCTCTTCGCATTTCATCCTGTCACACCACCTTTCTGATACTCCTGAAGTAGATTTTGCAATTGCTGTCTGGCTCTGAATAAATATGATTTGACTGTATTCAGCGGAAGATCAAGACAATCCGCAATTTCGTTATACGATAAATCCTGCAAATATCTGAGTACGATTACCGTTCGATGATGCTCTGGAAGCTTGTTGATCGCATCCTGAATATCTTTGGCAACATACGTGGACATGACTTCAAACTCCACATCCTGATTATCCTGAAATACCATCTCATGCTCATCAATGGAGACCGAGGGCTTGGTTCTTCTGAATTTATCAATACAGATATTCGTTACGATGCGCTGCACCCATGTTTTGAATTGGGCTTTTTCTTCATAGGAATTAATTTTCGTATAGATTCGGATCAATGCTTCCTGAGCAGCGTCCAAAGCATCCTGTTCATTATTTAAGATGTAATATGCGGTTCGGTATACATGCTGTTCTATGTCCCGCAATAGGGTAATTAGAGCGTCGCGATCGCCCGATTGAGCGGCTCTGATGAGTTCCGGCTCTACCACAAAGGATCCCCCTCTCCCTGCAACCTTACAGACGTATTCATCAATAAAATTGTTGCAAAGTTAAGTATTTTTTTAGACAGAAAAGGTAAAACCATGGAACATTCACACTTGTTATCGCTTACTAAGCTCAGCATAATTCTAGAATACGGTACGAGATGTGAATATTACCACAACAAAATAACGGCTTATGTATGAAGGGCCGCTGAAACTTATCTTAGAATAACAGAAATTGCATACTGAGTCACCACGCCGCTTCAACCAGCCATTCCAATACTTACACGACTCAATTCAATTGCAATGGCATACATTATAGATAAGTGCGCGAAAGTTTTCAAAAATAAAAAAAGTCGAAATTTGTCCAAATTTAAGCTCTTTTTAATGCAATTTTCATGAAAATAGTGTATTGTAAATTTACATTCATAATACGAGGTGATGAGCATGCCAGCTCTTGCGAAGATTCAATTATTAAAAGAACAAATGCCGAAGGAATATCAAAGCATTTCTCATTTTGTGGAACATGCAATGCAATCCATTGATACTTTGGTTGAGGAACACCGTAAATATACCGCTGCACAGGCGTTATACGGCGATAAAATCGTCGGATCGGAAGAACGTCTGTACAGAGAAACTGTACTTGATGTCAGAGAGCAACTTCTGCTCACGCTGGAAAAAACCGTGGAAGACCTTTTGCACAAAGGTGACAAACATTGGAACAAACATTTTAAAGACGGCGTTGAATAACTCTTTTCATTATTAAATGGCCCGTTTCGGCTATACTCCAACCAGGAGTCTAGCCGAAACGGGCTTTTTGCATTAATAAATACTAATCAGTTTTCCATTGATAAAACTCAAGGCACGCAATAAATTCGGCCCGGCATAGACCCACACTTCTATTTTTCCCTTTGAACCAATTTCTTGGGTAATGCTCGTGGGGTCTCCCCAAGCTAAACCCGCTTGTGTTGTCGTCATACCGAGAGCAACTTCACCAGCAATAATCTTCTTCCATGTGGACTGCGACCATTTGTATTTTTGGTAAGGGTCATAAGGGAAGAATTGATCCGCATCCGACAGCATTTCCGTGACCTGGCTGGCAGTGCCTCCGGCATAAGCAACAACCGTTTTACCTTTTGCGTTACGAAATACTACAGAGTAGCTCTTATCACCGGAATCATACTTATCCACCTTGATATCCGTTATTGTTACTTTGCTGAAACGTTGCCCCAACTCGGTATTACTATTAATCCAATACGATTTTCCGATCAATCGACTAAGACTTCCCAGTTCTTTTTTCTTGATAAGAGCTGGTGTATCCTTCGATTCAATAAGAATGGATGACTTACCGACCTGAACCTCTGCCTGTTTTAGCTCCCCATCCCATCGAACTTTAATCCCTGCAGTCTGGCTCAAGAGGCTTGCTGGAAATACCGTCTGTCCTCCAATAGTTTGCACTTTCCCTTTTAACTTGAGATCTTTATTGTTAAATTGTGCAGTTGCACTTCCCTTTTGCAGAGTGATCTCGTCATCTCCAAATTGAATCACAAAAGACGAGCCTTTCACATCGACTTTGGCACCTAACGTCTTAAATACCGACTGAACTGGCAAATATATGGTACCATTTAATAGTGTAGCTCCTGTCAGCTTTTGCTGTACTCCAACATCCAACTGAACGCTTGAAGTCAGGTCTTCTATTGTGACTGTTACTTTGGTCGTTCCAATCCCTGTAACCTTAAGTTTGCCTTCACTCTCAATTTTAGCAACCTGAGGATGTTCCAACGTTATTTCCGCAGGCAGCGGCTGACGCTTGGTTTTAAAACCGTTGCTATATGTCTGCTGAACCGAAAGTTCAACTTCATCTCCAATACCAGCTTCTTTTGCCGATGCTGTTAATGTCACTTTAGTTAATGAAGGTACTTGGAGGGGTACCATTTTCCCTTCATTATAGACAACCCAAGAGCCATCCTGTAATCGTGCATATAATTCATCCTGCTCATACGAATATCTAAGCTGATCGACATTCATTAGCCCCGGCAATTGTTCAGACTTATATTTAGCCGTACGATCGTAGCTCCATACCGTACCATCTTTCTTCACCGTTAGTAGCTTATGTGTACTCCCTTGCCAGGTTACGAATTGAACGTCACTTGCGACCTGTACCTGCTCCTCTTCATACATCATGTTAACAATAACCACGGATCCGTCGCTCTTCAGAACAGCTGCATATGCACTATTCGTGGCAACGGCTTTTCCATCCGCTACATTCCCTACTTTGCGAACAATGTTACGATAGTCAGCATAATAAACGTCTCCCGACGATGATAATGCCCCGTATGAATAATTACGATCCACTGGATAAGGACCGACGTCGATAATGGATTCCAACCCTTTAATCTGCTTTCCATCGTCGTGGAGTGTTCCATCCCGTAGAAGTATCAAACCATTTCCATACACCTTTTCTACGCCATTGTATTGATTTATCTCAGGCTTCTGGGGGTTGTCCATATCCCAACGATAGACTAGCCCATCGGTAGTCCAGCCATATAGGGAATGAGAATCACCTTTGGAGATGCCAACCAGGTTTCGATTTTGCGTCCAGACTCCACTGGTCAAGCCCTTGGACCACACTGTACCATTGTCGAGTAGATAGTGGTTACGATCCAGCACGGAAATGATCGAGCTGCTTGTAGTGGATGCGGCTGCCGCAGGAGACTGACCGGGCAGCAAGCTGGAAAAGATAACTCCAATACACAACATCAATGTTATTCTGAGCCACTTGGCTCTGAAATGCTGATTTACTCCGTCGTTCTTTCGTTTTGTTTCTTCGTATCCCATTGCTTCTTATCCCCTTCTTATTATGTATCTCGGTATCGCTGGTGCCCAATAAAACTGGGACTAATCATTATTCGGTAAAAATAACCATTATCCTGCACTGGGCAAAAATTCATCATTCATCCATAATCAATTTTTGACGTACGTCAATCTTGCCGTCCTTTATTCTCATCTGAATTTCGCCCATCTGATCTGTTCGGTAAATCTGCGAACCCACAGCTTCCAGGCGTTCGAGCACACCCGGGTTGGGATGTCCGTATGTATTGTTGGCTCCTGCGGAAATGACTGCTGATTGGGCGCTCCAATACTGCAGCCATGCCTCAGTCGACGAAGTTTTGCTGCCGTGATGTGCCACCTTCAACACATCAACCACTGCTCGGGTGGAGGAAAACAAAGAGAACGAATCCATCTCTTGTTTGAAAGAAGCTGCAAGAGATCCGTCTTGTATCATATATAATAGATTTTGTTCTGCTGCCGCATCCATATCTCCTGTGAATAACAGGGAAGCCCCCGCCATATCCAGCAGAAATACCACCGAATCATGATTCTGGTGTTCAGACACAGGGAGCCTGCCTCCTTCATTCAGTGAATGATCCAGATCCGGTGATATGAAATGAAGCGTGGTCTCTGCATCAGGTGAATATGACATTCCCTGTTGAATGGCATATAAAGGGATATGTCGTTCTACAGCTGTATCCAGCAGCTTTTCGAAATTGTCTTTGCCACTTGTTGTGCCGTTAAACATGAAGCGCTCAACCGGAATCTGTTCAAGCACGGCCTGCAAGCCCCCGGCGTGATCCTGATCGGCATGCGTCAGAATGACCGCATCCAGTCGGTGAATACCACGTTTTTTCAATAAAGGTACAACCACTTTAGCCCCCACTTCGTAGGGATCTCGCCGAATTTTCCAGGATTCCTGATTGCCAAAATGAACTGTACCACCGCCATCCACCAAAATATGTTTACCTCCAGGTGTAGTGATTAGTGTGCTATCGCCCTGACCAATATCCAGAAACTGAACGACCCCAGTCCCGGGAGGCTGTGGAGTCCGGTAAGCCCAGCCCAACCCTGCAACAAGAATCAGAATGAGCAAACCACACAGCCCTTTATGAAGCAAACTCATCCGTTCACTTCCATAGCAGCCTGCACCTCGTGCCGTAAACGCACTTGTATATTCCGGCCACGCAATGCTTGCACTGAGTGTAGTCATTGATCCAGAATTATCGCTCCTAACCTGATCACTCCTACCTTGATTTTCCGTCGGTGTAACGATTACACCAGGCTGACCCCCTTCAACCAAACGACGTTCCCGAGAAGCATGAATCAATGGTACCGTGTCTCCTTCAACGTTCAAGGCATGCTGCATCTCTCCTTTTCCCCGATGAAGAAGGTACAAAAGCACATATAAAACCGCATAATATGCCGCAATCCATAACAGGGAAGGTGTAGCCCAGATGAGTACAAAACCCGACAGGCTGTTCATCCATTCCACGCTCACAAATGTCAGTTTGTTGAGTAGAATTGCAACCCAGGCAAGAGGTTTGGCCAGAGGCATCCATAGGAATGACAATAGAAGTGCAACCGTCCCAAGCGGCAGTACAACAGCGCTAATTAAAGATACAAGCAGAAAATTAGCTGCGAAGGAAAGCAGCGAAAACTGGTTGAAATATAAAATAGTAACTGGAAAAGAAATAAGCTGTGCCGTTACCGTTACTGAAGCTGTCGCTGCAATGGCTTTGGGCCATCCGTTAAATAAACGGTTTATAAGAGGCATATAGATCATCAGCCCTGCAGTCACGAGAAAAGACAGCTGAAAGCTCACGCTGAGCAAGAAATAGGGATTCCACCACATCATCATCAAGGCTGCTGCGCTGATCATCTGCAGTCCGTCCCTGGCCAGCCCTCGCCGTGCCATATACAAACCAATCATGGACATAATCCCTGCACGAATTACGGAAGGTGAACCTCCAGATAACAGAACATAGGCAGGGATTAACAACAAGACGATGGTAAGTGATGTTTCGCGGGTTAACCTCAGCCACGACATCAGAAGTAATAGCGACGCCACATACACCGCAACATGCGTACCTGAGATAGCCAGTATATGGGTAAGTCCCAGTTGTGAAAACTGACCATACGTATCCGGATCGATGTCGCTTGCCATACCGATAATAAGCCCTTTCATGTATCCTGCATGTGGTTCGGGAAACAGTCTGTCTACAGCAGAACCCAATTGGTTTCTGACCAGGTCATTCCAGCGGAGTATATTGAACTGCCCTACCCCTTCAGGAGAAGTGACTGTTACCGAACTGGCTCCCTTCACTTTGAACAACCAATGAATGTACTGTGTCTTTAGATAATTCCGATAATCAAAACCGCCGAAATTCCTTGCTTCTCCAGGCAGCGCTAGGGAACCCGTCAACGTGATTGCATCCCCTCGTCGCCATTCTGCCGCCACCTGCTGTTCTTCCTCTTCAGCCAATCGCACCTGCACCATCAGGCGTTCTTTTTTGGCAGGCAGCTGAAGAATCTTTGAATCTGTCCTGGATTGGCCCTCTCCTAGCGGTTCAATGGAAGCAAGCAGAATCTGAAAGTCTGCCCGGTCGCCGTCAATCCGAACGTCTGAATCCAATGTTGCATGAAGCGTTGCAGCGTACCCGTCCAACTCCTCAACTGCCAAATGAGTAACCTCGGGCAAAATGCTAACATTCCGAGCCTCGTTCCACTCCCAGTGCACAGCACCACCTATTAGCGACGCAATTAATAAAAACGCGGACCACCCGCGCAACCCAATCCACCCAAGCAGGAATGGCAAGCAGGCAATAGCACCTAGCATCCCCCAAAAGAGTGTCCATCCTGTCAACGCACATGCCAGCCCGCTGCCGCATAACCAACAGACGGTGAACACTACCAAAGGTCTACCCTTCACTAGCTTATTCCTCCCTCCGCCATAAATAAATGAACGCAAAGAACCCCCGGCAGCTGAACCAGCTAACCGGGGGTTCTTCCCCATCAATGTACTGAGCAATATCCTTTTTTCAAAAGAGATCCTGCCTGTGTTTTCGAATATTCATTCGCATTAGATCATCTTCAATCACTAATCGTCATCATGGTTTCACGCGGCGGTTGATAATTCTCCAACCGGCGAAACGTTATACCCTTCTGAGCCATCATGCGTGTTACTTTGCCTGTATCCTTCGGATACGGGCGGTGAAAAACAATCTCCGTGATGCCGCTGTTCGCCAGCATATTGGAGCACGTCCAGCAAGGTTCATCCGTCACGTACACGGAAGACCCTTCACGGTCATTCCGATCAGTGAACAAAAGCAGATTTTGCTCCGCATGTATCGTCCGTATACACCGCTGCTTTTTGATCATTTCCTCCTGACCATCCGTTACCACCAGCTCATACTCTTCGGAAATCATGCATCCGGCTTCGGAACAGTCGGGAACGCCCATGGGTGCACCGTTATACGCTGTTCCAAGCAATTTTTTACCTTGAACCAGAACAGCTCCCACATGGCGCCGCGAACAGCGGGAACGGGTTGAGACCATATAAGCGATGTCCATGAAATAAGTATCCCAATCTTTGCGTACGTCTGCTGTACTCATGTTCGTTTCCTCTCCCGTTCGTTAATAAGTTACACTTTGTGCAATGCATATTTACTTAACATAAGAAAACTTTGGTTTACTGCTCGTAATCATTTTATTAAAGCCATTATCGGATCTGAACATAGGGGGCCATTTTCTCCAACATTTTCATCCCAATTCCCTTGACCTTTGTCAGGTCACTCACTTTGGTAAATGGACCATGGGCATTTCGATAGTCGATGATAGCCTGGGCTTTTTTCTCCCCTATGCCCGGAAGCTCCGTAAGTTTGGAAGCAGGTGCAGTATTGACATCAATTTTACCATTATCGATATCCTGTACCGGCTGAGCAGTTTGGATATTTTCTTGTCCAGCTTCCGCAGCAGGTGCCGCTGCCGTTGACGAAGCAACCTCCGGTTCGTTTGACGTGCGATTTGAACCGGCCTCTTCAACGACAGGTTTTGCCTGTTCAGTCTCCTTCGAATCAGCGCCATCAGCAGCCTTCTTGGCGTTATCATCCGCAGTAACCTTTGCTTCGCCTTGACCCAAAACAGCCGACTGCACAGCAGAGGGATCCTGCTCTTTCGTCGGCGTCTCGGTGCCGAGCTGCATGGGTTCCCAGCCAGAAGGCGGCTGTTCACTTTTGCCCGACCATAATATTAATATACTTCCTATCACCGCAGCAGCAATGGCTACTCCCTGTTTCCATTTCACGCTTCCACACCTCTCCCTGTCTTCAAAATAAATATTCTGAACACGGGCGGTGCTTCCGAACCGTTGAATGTTGCTGGTGAAATCAAAGCTTTTCTTATTTCATGTCATGTCATACAAGTCCTGGTGCATAGACTAGAAGGAACGAACTGCGCCAGTACCGTAAAGCATGAAAGGAGGCCTGAAACAATGAAGGTTGGATTTATCGGAACCGGCAGCATGGGAAGCCTGCTGATCTATGCCTTGATTCAATCCGGAGCACTCGAGCCCCGGCAGATCGCCGCAAGTAATCGGACCCCTTCCAAAGTGCGTCAGTTATCCCTCCGTTATCCCGGACTGCATGAATCACAGAGCAATCGGGAAACGGTCATCCGAAGCAACATCATATTTTTATGCGTGAAACCACTCGAATTCAAGCATGTTATTGACGACATTCTGCCTGTTGTAAATTCCAATCACATCATCGTCTCGATTACGAGTCCCGTGCAGCTGCGCCATCTGGAATCTTCACTTCCTTGCAAAGTCTCCAAGATCATCCCCAGCGTTACACACCAGGTCGGCAGCGGAGCATCCCTGTGCATTCATGGCGAACGCATGACCCCTGAAGACCGATCCGTTCTGGAGGGACTTCTCAGTCACTTCAGCAGACCTTACCAAGTCGATGAAGCCTGCACGCGGATCACATCCGACTTTTCCAGCTGCGGACCTGCATTCATATCCTTCTTCCTGGAACAATGGATCGAGAGTGCCGTCAAACTAACAGGGATCAAACGCGCAGACGCCTGCGCTCTTGCAGGTGAGATGCTCCTCGGAACAGGCAAGCTGCTGACGGAAGGAGGATATACACCCCAAGAGCTCCAGGCTCGCGTTGCCGTTCCCGGTGGCATTACCGCCCAGGCACTTGCTTTAATGAAAAACAGCCTGGACGGTGTATTTGACAGCCTTATCCATACAACCCACGACAAGTACGAAGAAGACTTGTTGAAGCTGGATGAAGTATTTAGAGCCGGTGAAATTAACCGGCAACAATATTAACAAGTTTGCCTGGAACGGCAATGACCTTGCGAATGGTCTTGCCTTCCAGAGCCTGTTTGACAGGCGCCAGTTCCATTGTAAAGTCTTGCATGCCTTGTGCATCGAGATCTTTGGCAATCGTTGTACGAGTTACGATTTTGCCGTTGACCTGTACAACAATCTCCACTTCAGCATCTACTGTCATGGATTCATCATACTCCGGCCAAGCTACGTAGGAGATTCCTCCTTCGTGTCCAAGACGGCTCCACAATTCTTCCGCCATGTGCGGTGCCAGCGGGGACAAGAGCTGTACAAAGTTTTCCATCGCTTCACGTGGCAATGTATCGGCTTTGTAAGCATCGTTGATGAAGATCATCAACTGGCTGATCGCTGTGTTGAAACGCAGATGTTCCAGATCATCCGTAACTTTTTTGATCGTTTTGTGCGCTGTACGTTTGAATTCTTCCGTTCCGCCATCCACAGTAATCTTATCGTTGATTGCTCCAGTGTCCTCGTTGATGAAGAGACGCCATACGCGTGACAGGAAGCGGTACATGCCCTCTACCCCGTTAGCGTTCCACGGTTTTGTAGCTTCCAGAGGTCCCATAAACATCTCATAGAGACGCAATGTATCGGCTCCGAATTCATTCACAATTTCATCCGGATTAATGACATTACCACGGGATTTACTCATTTTCTCGTTATTGGTTCCCAGAATCATACCCTGGTTCACCAATTTGTGGAATGGCTCCTTGGTATTCACCACGCCCAGATCATACAACACTTTGTGCCAGAAACGAGCATACAGCAGGTGAAGCACGGCATGCTCGGCTCCCCCAATGTACAGGTCAACCGGCAACCACTGCTGCTGTTTCTCTTGGGAGATCAGCTCTTTGTCGTTGTGTGGATCGATAAAGCGCAGATAGTACCAGCAGCTTCCCGCCCATTGTGGCATCGTATTGGTCTCGCGGCGTGCTTTCATTCCCGTTTCTGGGTCCACCGTATTAACCCAATCCGTTACGTTCGCCAGTGGCGATTCCCCCGTACCTGAAGGTTTGATCTGGTCGATATCCGGCAGCAGCAAAGGAAGTTGATCTTCCGGTACAGTTTTCATTGTGCCATCTTCCAAGTGCAGAATTGGAATCGGCTCACCCCAGTAACGCTGGCGACTGAACAACCAATCGCGCAGGCGATACGTTGTTTTCCCTTGCCCCTTACCACTCTCTTCCAACCATGCGATCATTTTCGCAATCGCTTCTTCGTTATTCAGTCCGTTCAGGAAGTCGGAGTTCACATGTGGTCCGTCCCCGGCATATGCCTCTTGTGTTACGTCCCCACCCTGGATAACTTCAATGATGTCCAGACCGAACTGTTTCGCAAATTCCCAGTCGCGACCATCATGACCTGGAACCGCCATAACCGCTCCTGTACCGTATCCTGCGAGCACATAATCCGCAATCCAGATAGGCAGTTTTGCACCATTAACCGGATTGATCGCATAGGCACCAGTGAATACGCCGGTTTTTTCTTTGGCCAGATCCGTACGTTCCAGATCACTCTTGCGAGAAGCCTGCTCCTGATAAGCCTTAATGGCTTCACGCTGTTCCGCTGTCGTAATTGCATCGACCAATTCATGCTCAGGAGCAAGAACGGCAAAGCTTGCACCGAACAGGGTATCCGCCCGTGTTGTAAACACTTTAATAACTTCTTCACTGCCCTCAATGGCAAATACTACCTCTGCACCTGTGGATTTCCCAATCCAGTTGCGCTGCATATCCTTGATGCTCTCGGACCAATCCAGCTCTTCCAGATCTTCCAACAAGCGCTCAGCATATTCCGTGATTTTCAGTACCCATTGACGCATCGGTTTGCGCACAACCGGATGACCACCGCGCTCACTTTTGCCGTCGATAACCTCTTCGTTAGCCAGTACCGTACCCAGCGCTTCACACCAGTTAACCGGCACTTCATCTACATATGCCAGACCTTTTTTGTACAGCTGGATGAAGATCCATTGTGTCCATTTATAGTATTCAGGGTCTGTTGTGCTGATCTCACGATCCCAGTCGTACGAGAAACCAAGAGACTTGATTTGACGACGGAAATTGTCGATGTTGCGGAATGTTATTTCCCGCGGGTGCTCGCCCGTGTCCAGAGCGTGCTGCTCAGCAGGCAAACCGAAAGCATCCCAGCCCATCGGATGCAGCACATTATAACCACGCATACGTTTGTAACGGGAAACGATGTCCGTTGCCGTATACCCTTCCGGGTGACCTACGTGCAGACCTGAACCGGATGGATAGGGGAACATGTCGAGTGCATAAAACTTCGGTTTACCCGGGTCTTCACCTGTTTTAAACGTTTTGTTTTCATCCCAATACTGCTGCCAACTTTTCTCCATAACCTGCGGCTGATAGCCGTGCTTCGGCTGGTGATTCTCACTCATCTATTGTTCCTCCTCTTGGTTATTCACTTTTATTGCAACAAAAAAACCTCAGCATCCATAGCGTTTGCAGCGCTAGGGACGAGAGGTTGAATTCCCGTGGTACCACCCTAGTTAGCGGACGAACGTGCTTCGTCATCCACTCCCTTTGGACCTGTAACGGCGGTTAACCGATGCGGATTTCCATTCCTGAACGAAATGCCAGACATTCAAGCACAGGATGGTGTAATCACCGCATTTCTCCAAGGCGAGTTCGTGAAATACTGTCAATCGGCTTGCACCAACCGCCGACTCTCTGTCATGTACAGGACCCACTACTGTTCCTTATCATCGAAATATGTATACAATATCGGGACCATTATATAAAAAAGCACGACTAAAGTCAATATTGCTTGGTTTGTTGACTATAAATAATGCCGTTCTTCCCCATTCGGCCTAGGACAATCGAAATCGCTTGATTCCTTCTTCCAAGTTATTAATTGCCCACTGAATGTGTTCCTTGTTATCATATTGTCGATATTCGCATTCAATCCACAAAATCAGATCAAAATACAGATCATACAAGCTTCTTCGTTTTCGTTCACTATCGGTTGTGATGGCCCTACCATAACCCTTCACAAACCCTTTTGTATAATTAAAATGACTGAAGTAGTGCTCCATCAGGGGATCCGCCCAAAGGCAGCGCTCAAAATCAATAATGGCTGTAATTCGCCCCTGTTCCACAAATGCATTGCCATCCCACAGATCCCAGTGAATGAGTACCGGCTCGTTGACATCACACAACACATCCGATTTCTCCCTAATCAATTGGGCAAGCTCATCATAATCCATAGGAAGTTTTACGCCAGCCTCTCTTCCGTCGGTGAGCAGATCATCCATCAGACTCAGAAATGCTTCCTTCCAGGTGTTATACTTTGGTTTCTTTTCTGAAAAATAACCAAACTTTTCACCTTTGATCTCGTTGATCCGGCGATTGAATGCACCAAGCTGCTCTTCAATCTCTGCCTGCTCTGCTGAACTATACTGATCTTTGACCTTGTTATAAGGCTTGCCAGGCATATATTCCATCATAAAGTACTCCGCCGGAGCAAGACTGCATGTTGTATCACACGCCAATACACGGGGAACCGGTACATCACGAAGCTCTCCCACGAGACGCAGTGCCTGAACTTCTGCCATCAGGAGATCCTGCTCACAGCGCAACGGTTTACCAACCTTGGAAGGAGCGATTTTGAGCACCACCTCTTTCCCGTTGCCGAGCGAGATGTAATAAGCATGGTTGGCCCATCCGTCAATCATTTCCCTGTATTCCTGGATGCCTGTATTAAAATGTTGCTTGGCAATTGCGTTCAGCTGTTCTGATGTCAGCCTTGTTTTGTATGTACTTTCCACTTCTGCACCACCTTTTTTTATCAATACGAATTCTATTCATCGAGACCCGGTAAGCGTTTTCCACCTTCGTCCATTATGGCTCTCTTCACCCTTGATGACAATGCATTTCATCATAAAAACAGGAAAAAACCGCCCTCACTGTTACTAGGACGGTTCTCTATCTGCAATTCTATTTCACCGCGACGTAAAATAGCCGCTGCGCGCCTTCTCCAGCTTCTTTCCATGTGAAATCAGCATATACACGGACATTCCTGAATCCAGCTTTGGTCAGTTCCAGCTTCATCCAGTCCGGATCGTATGCACGCTGAACGTGAACCTCTTCGAACCGCTGGTACATGTCCTTGCCGCCGTCATCCACCCGGGAGAAAATGCTGAGATGATGCTCAATCTCACACCGTTCACGATCCATGTCGCAGGTCCAGATATAGGATACGGAGCGTTCATCCAGGACAAAAGGCTGCTCTTCTTCATAGCGGATCAAGGTGTCTGGATGGTGTACATCAAACAGGAATGTCCCTTCCGGCTTCAGCATCTCGTAGGTACGCTGGAACGTACGAATGACATCTTCCTTTTCCAGCAAATAATTAATGCAGTCACAGAATGAAATTACTGAATCTACCGGTTCGGGTACTCTCCAATCCCGCATATCCTGCTGAACCCACCGGACACTGCCTTCACGATACAATCGATGACCTTGAGGGGTTCCCTCCATTTTACTTCGCGCCACAGATAACATATCCGCAGACAGATCAATGCCCGTCACTTCAAACCCCGAGTTGACCAGTGGGATCGTAATGGACCCCGTCCCGCATCCAAGCTCGGCTACACTCTTCGGCATGCCGTGCTGCTCCCAGGCTGTTCTTGCAAACCTTATCCAGTCCGGATAAGGCATATCTTCCATTAATTCATCGTACACATAAGCAAATTTACGGTAAGACATGTCAGGCACCGCACTTTCAATTTCATTTTCCGATTCCAAAAGAAAAAGCAGGGGCGTCCGGAGTTCACCCAGCCTTGCCCTGCCTTCCTTCGTTCCAATATGTCGTTAACAATTACTTGTTTTCACTTGAATCCTTGGGAGCTGACTCCGCCAAGTACGTCCAGTTTTCCTTCTGCGTCACCAGTCCGTCTTTCATCAGCTTGCCCAAAGCACGCTTAAAAGCAGACTTGCTGATTCCAAAGCGCTGCTTGATGATATCCGGTGGAGTGGCATCCGAATAAGGCATACCGCCCGTAGGGCGCTCTTTCATAAACGCCAGAAGTTTGTCCGCATCTTCGTTACGGCCTACCTCTTTGCGAGGGGACATGGCCAGGTTAACACGCCCGTCTTCACGAACCAGCGTTACCCGGCACTTCACCTTTTCACCCAGCCGCAGCATTCTGTTGCGCTCAGATGAATGAATCATGCCGATAGCACCGAAGCCAAGTACTCCGCCTTCTACAAGCACAAAAGTACCCATCTGCAAAGGTTTGTACACCGTAGCTTCCACCCATTCGTTCAACCATGATGTTGGAGCGTGGAATGACAGGGGAGCAAGCTCACGTTCCCCCGCTAATTTGGCACGAAGACGTCCCTGCTTGTCATGTTCCATAATAACAAAAACTTCATCGCCCACGTGTGGACGTAGTTCTTCCAATTCGGGCAATTCACGGATAGGGAGCAGCAGCTGCCGTCCAAGTCCCATCTCCAGGAAACAGCCAAGGCGTGGGTGTATATCAGCCACAACCAGTCGTGCCATTTCGCCCAGAGTGAGATATGGTTTTTTCATGGTTGCTGCCAAACGGTCCTCTGTATCAAAGAACAAAAAGACCTCGAGCGTCTCCCCGATTTTGACATCCCGTGTGAGTTCCGTATAGTGAAGCAGTACATCTTCCGATCCTGTCGTCAAAAAGTAGCCAAAAGGCGATACTTCACGATCAACCGGCAGGGAGACGACCGTGCCTGCAATCAAACTCATACCGTTTCCACCACTTTGGCGTCAGACCATAGCCGTTCAATGTTGTAATATTCGCGCTCATCACGATGGAAAATATGCACAACCACGTCGCCCATATCCATCAGCACCCAACGTGCGGAATCCATGCCCTCGATTCCTTTAATGTTAACGCCAGCTGCATGTGCCTGTTTGCGAATTTCTGTTGCAATGGACTGTACCTGTGTATCGGAATTACCGTGACAGATTACGAAATAGTCTGCAACCAGAGAGATGCCTTTCAGATCGAGTGCTACAATGTTCGATGCCTTTTTATCGTCAGCGGCGGTTACCGCCATATTCATAAGTTCTTTCGATGATACTGTCATGAACCAACCTCCATATTTTATAAGTGTGCAATCAGATCATTCCGCGACAACATCGTTAGCGGATAAATGACGCGGCGCTGCGAGATCAGCAAGCTGATCGTGGAATCAAAACCGGCAATCAGTCCCTCTTCCAAGCTGCGCTCTGCCTGCTCACGAATGTGATCTACGCCTGGGAAATCTCTTCCCGGTTCAATATAGTCAGCAAGACATACGACCTTATCGAGCAGACTCATACCTACACGCCCGGAAGTGTGCCAGCGGATTGCGTTAATGATTTCCGGGTCATCAACACCATAATCGCGCTGTGCCACAAAAGCACCCACTTCAGAGTGCCAGAGCTGCTTGTCATGCAGTAAGAGTTCTTCGTTCAATCCGTTTTCACGGATGACCGCTTCCATTTCGGATACAGGCCAGTACTTGGCGACGTCATGCAGTATGGCTGCGAGGTCGGCTTTGACAGGATCCGCCCCATATTTCTCTGCCAACTGGACGGCCTTTTCCATTACACCAAGCGTATGCTTCCAGCGCTTCTCCGGCATCTGACCGGAAACAGCCTTAATTAATTCTTCACGGCTTAGTCCCATATAAACCGCTCCTTACAATATATTGATGAACTGCATCAGGGATCATGAACCGTACCGAATGCCCCTTAGCAAGTCTCCTGCGAACAGCCGTGGATGA
This sequence comes from Paenibacillus sp. 7523-1, assembly GCF_002276415.1. Lineage (NCBI taxonomy): Bacteria > Bacillati > Bacillota > Bacilli > Caryophanales > Paenibacillaceae > Paenibacillus > Paenibacillus sp. 7523-1. The sequence goes on from NZ_NPBR01000010.1 coordinate 203,023, forward strand.
AATGTCCACCAGGGGCATCTCGGCCAGCAGCACGCTGTCCTGCAGTTCCTCCGGCAGGTCATCCAGATGCAGCTGAAATCCTGGCCGACCCACACCAATAAAGGTTAATTTCGCTGCCAGTTCATCAATCTGTTCCCACTTCGGAAGATAGTTCACCATGTCCGCTCCGATAATGAAATAAAATTCATGCTCCGGATAACGGCGCCACAGTTCCTTCATCGTATCGATCGTATAGGACACCCCGCCGAGTTCCATTTCGATGCCCAGCACTTCATACTGTTCTACACCTTGTACCGCAGCCTCAGTCATATCCAGGCGCTGCTGTCCCGAAGCTCCAGCTCCGCGTTTATGGGGCGGAACATGGGAAGGCATAAACCAGATCTCATCCAGGGCATGTGAATCTCTAGCAGCTTCGGCAGCGAGCAGATGTCCCATATGGATCGGATCAAACGTCCCGCCCATGATGCCAATCTTCACCCGTGTCACCGTCCTAAGGAAGTTCGATTTGTTTGTTGTCGCGTGATTCCTTGTACAGGATGATGGTGCTTCCGATAATCTGCACCAGTTCGCTGCCGGTTTCCCGCGCCACTTCTTCAGCGATTTCGTTTTTGTCATCCAGACAGTTATTCAACACTTGCACTTTCATCAGTTCGCGTTTCTCAATTGCTTCTTCGATATGACGGAACAAATGATCGTTGGTGCCCCCTTTGCCGATCTGAAATACAGGGGTCAGATGATGTGCTTGTGAGCGCAAAAAGCGCTTTTGTTTACCGTTTAACATAATTACTCCATAACTCCTTATGCCCGGCAGGCACTGTAACAGCGTTTATTGTCTGTCTGTTGCCTGACCGTTCAATGATATTTTTCACTTATTAAAACTATCCAATACAGCGCGTCTCATGGTCTCAACTGGCGCAGGAATGCCGAGCCAGTGTTCAAATGCGACTGCGCCCTGATATACAAACATACCTAGTCCGCCGTGCACAACGCACCCACGCAAACGTGCTTCTCGAAGCAAGCGTGTCTCCAGCGGATTATAGATTAAATCACTCACGGCCGCACCTTCCCGAATCAACTCCGGATTCACAGGAACATCATCAATATGCGGATGCATGCCTGCCGACGTAGTGTTGATCACGATATCAGCCGAGGCTAACACAGCTGCAGCTTCTTCCATGCCGCTGCCAGTGATGTTACCCAATCCGTGCCTTCTCAAATCGGAGGCAAGAGCCTCTGCTCTCTCTGCTGTACGATTCAGGATGCTAATCCGTTCCGGCTTCTCCAGTGCCAGAGCATAGATGGCGCCTCTTGCAGCGCCTCCTGCCCCAAGAACAGCAATCTTCTTGCCTGCGAGCTCCGGCACTGCCTCCTCCTTCAACGAACGAACATAACCAATACCATCGGTATTGTACCCAGTCAGCTTACCATTATCGTTGACGATCGTGTTCACAGCACCAATCAGCCGCGCACTTTCATCAATGGCATCGAGGTATTTCATCACTTCTTCTTTGTGAGGTATTGTTACATTAACACCCCGGTACCCCAAGGCAACAATGCCTTTAACGGCTGCTTCCAGCTGCTCTGGACGAACATGAAGCGGCATATACAATCCGTTCACACCCGCTGTCGCAAGAGCCGCATTATGCATGGCTGGTGACTTGGAATGTCCAATCGGATCCCCAAAAACTCCAAGCAAAACAGGAAGTGAAGTATAGGTATTCTTTTGTTCTGGCATGCGTCCGCCCCCGATCTATAGAGAATCAATGTGCCGTATAACTAGATCAAAGATGGACGAACCAGCACTCGAATACCTTTTGGTGCATGTACAGCGACAAGCCCCCCATTCTCACCATTGACCTTGATCCAGCCCAGACCGGATATGAACACATCGGACTGGCTGCCGCGTTTGATACGGAACTCATGCCGTGTCCATTCAGGCATGTCCGCTGCATCCTCCCGGCTTGGCGGGGACAGCAGTTCTCCGGCGTGGTCACGATACAGATCATCTGCACGCTCCAGCTTCGTCCGGTGAATATCGATTGCATTGCTTGTATAACAAGTGAAGGACTGACGATCACCTTCAATGAAATCAAAACGAGCCATGGCGCCAAAGAACAGCGTCTGTCCGGCATTCAGCTGATACACAGCTGGTTTAAGCGGCTTGTCCGGCATAATGGCTGCCAGATCCTTGCGTGATACGATCTCACTGAAACGCCATGGATACACGATTCCCGGCGTATCAATAATAAATTTGCCATCATCCAATGGAATGTTGACCATATCCAGCGTCGTTCCCGGATAACGGGAGGTTGTCAGTTCCTGCTCCAAATCGCTGTAGTCACGGATCAGACGATTAATCAATGTCGATTTACCCACATTGGTACCCCCAACCACGTAAACGTCACGATCCTCGCGATACGTACCCACAAGCTCCAGCAGACGATCAAATCCCTGATTTTGCTTGGCACTGCAGAGCACGATATCCACCGTACGCAAACCTTGCTCCTTAGCCTGCTTCTGTACCCAGTTACGAACCTTGTTCCAGTTGGTTACCTTGGGAAGCAGGTCCGTTTTGTTAACAGCCAGCAGAACTGGATTGTTCCCTACAAAACGCTGCAGACCGGAAATGATGCTGCCGTCAAAGTCAAACAGATCAACGATATGGATGACAAGTGCATCCTTATCCCCGATTTTGCTGAGAAGAGCCAGGAATTCGTCCTGATCCACCGTGACGGATGATGACTCATTGTAGTTTTTGATCCGGAAACACCGCTGACATATGACCGGTTCACGATCCAGCGCTTTCTCCGGAATAAATCCCGGTTTGTCCGGATTTTCCGTTTGCAGATGCACTCCGCACCCACTGCATCTTACGGCAGGATTGCCGTTATGCGTTTCTGTCATTTCTTCTTTTCCTCCTCGAGCCATAAGCCTTTCTTGCGCAAACTGGTTAGAGCAATCCGTTCCACGCGACGATTGAAGCGGGTCATGAAACCTTCATCACCGATGGAAATGGGCAGTACCAAGACCGTGTAAAGTCCCAGTCGGTTTCCTCCATATACATCCGTAAGCATCTGATCGCCTACAACAATCGTTTTTTCTGGAGTAAGCTCCATCATCTTCATTGCTCTACGAAACGGTGCATTCGATGGTTTGCGTGCACTATGCACAAACTGGATATCCAGCGGAGTCGCAAACAAAGATACACGGTTCAAATTGTTATTGGACACGATCATCAGCTTGAAACCCGCCTCTTTCACACGCGCAAACCATTCAATCAGTTCCGGTGTGGCATCAGGAGCTTTGGCACCGACAAGCGTATTATCCAGATCAGTTATAATTCCACGGTAGCCTTGAGCGTACAGCTCTTCCAGATTTATGTCAAAAACCGTGTCTACTCGCAGCTTGGGCATTAACATTTTAAACAAAGAAGTCACCTCAGTTTCATACGACACACTATATCACAAATCCGTCTTTCCTGAAAATGCATACAGTGCCTGATGGTATGGGAAAAAGGAAAAACGGGACGGGCATACTCTATGCCCGTTCCGCTTTGAGTTCCTTGCGCAGCTTCGAGGCTGTCTCATAGACTGCCTTCCAATCGTCCGAAGTAACGGAAGCAGGGCTGTAACGCGTGCGTTCAAACATCGCCAGCAGTTCTTGCAGCGTTGTTGCCGCAGCCGGTTTGGCCTGACTCCATCGGTTGACAGACTCGCGCAGGGTCTCGTCTGCGCTTCGGGTCAATCCTTTTCGTTTCACATAGCGAATCCAGCGTTCCGTCTCTGCAACAACTTTCTGCTCGGGGGTAAGTGGTCCGCCGGTGCGCAGACGCAGAAGCCAGAAACGGAGTGAGAAGCGGTTCCGCCAGAACATATAAGCAACCCATAGGGCAAGTACAGCCACCGCCGCCCAGATCACAAAAGCGGGAATGCCGGATGCTGCTTGTTCAGGTGCAGGTGCTTGCTCTTCTTCAACAACCTGTTCTTCTTCTGGTTGTTCTTCAGGCTCGTCTACTGGCTGTACATCAGGCTGTTCCGTCAACAGAGGCATATCGAAGCCAGGTGTCGCTTCAACTGGAATCCATCCGTATTCGCCAAAGTACACCTCAGCCCAGGAATGGGCATCTGCATTGGTCACGGTATACGTCGTCTCAATTTCAGAACCAGGCTGGCGTGGTGCCTGCATGTCGGAATTAAGAGACATTTGCCCAGGGGCATACCCTTTTACCCAGCGGGCAGGAATACCTTCCGAACGTGCCATCATGACGAGTGCCGTAGAGAAATAATCACAGTACCCCTCACGGATGTCAAACAAAAATCCTTCAACAAAATCATTGCTTACTTTTCGGGATAAATCGGGATTGTTAGTGTAATTAAAGTTTTGTTGTAAGTAGTTTTGCAGTAATGCGACCTTTTCATACGGCGTATTTGCCGCTGCTGTTATTTCGGCCGCAAGCTCTGTCACCCGGTCCGGGAAGCGGGAAGGCATCTGCAGATACATGTCATCTGCAGGATTGCTTCCATATAGATCATCAAACGTCTTGGTACGGAGCTCATCTTCCACGATGACTGGTGCTTCGGATACAACCGTATACGTTTTAGGGAATTGCGGCTGCTGCCGATCTGTGACAATGTGCAGCTCTGCCTGATTGGCATTCCACAGCATCCGGCCTGATTCGTTCTCACCATTGACCGAACTTACTTCGGTTATGGAATACGCACCAAAGAGGATTGGATATACACTATCGTTCAACATGGTTACCTTTTGCGTCACTTGCTTGGTATTTACGTTGCCCGCATCCTCATTCTCAAGAGCTTGTCCAATTTCTACATCTTCCGAGGACACCCGTCTGCGGTCATCCCACCCTGTACCGGTGTACTCTTCCCGGGTTTCACCCCGCCAGTAACTCCGTTCATTCGTCGTTACCGACATGACTGGTGTGTAGTCAAAGTTGAATCCACCACCCAGCTGGTTATCTTCACGGCTGTATCCGGACTCTGTGGAACTTGGAATATCCAGCGTCCCGTTGCCGGTCTGGCTAGTAGAGCTTCCGGTATAGTTACGCCATGCCGTATAAGGATCTGTCAGCGTAGGCGGTACTTCAGGCATATTAACACTCGCTACAATAATCAGAGAAAAAATAATTGCGATGTTGGCGAGTATTTTGTACGGATAACGGAGCAATCGTTTCCAGCCCTGTGGGTAGTTCAATTGAAAGTTGCGGAAGTGCTGGCAGACGAGCCACCCCATCCCGGCAAACATGACCCAGGCCACTTCAATCCAGAGTGGAATCTGGGTGAAGGAATCCAGGATACCCATCGAAACGATGTTCACACCCAGAAAAACAAGAATACGGCGTGTTGTCGTCACCAGACGAAGAGCCGCTTCGAGCATAACCCATGCGCATAGGGAGAACCAGATGTACGGGGTCAAATGCAGCAGAAATTGCTCCGTGCGGTCGCTCAGTGTACCGTAAGGAATGTAGACAGAGAAATCAATAAGCGTTTTATGCAAAATATAAATAAGCACAATGGCCTTGATGATGTTACGATATATTGTTTTGAAAGGTAAAATAATCTCCAGTACACTGACCGCAGCCAGCGTCCATAATACCAATGATGTCGTCTCGGTGTACCAGGATTCCTGTGTAAACGAAATCCACTGCATCCCTATCAGGAAAATCCAGAGCAGCGACGCTGCATGGTACCAGGATCTTTTCCCCATCGACTGTTCTCTACTATTCGTACTCATACAGAACCTCCCCCCATAACCGTTGGAAGTTCCTGCAGATGGGAAACAACAAAGGATCTCGTGCCTCTTCCTCGCAGCATGGCGGCCCATTCGGCACTCTGGCGTGACTCCTTGGTATCAAGGATAATATGGCACGGAGTCATCCCACGCGTATCAGCCCACCGCAGCAGTTCCAGTACTTTTTCATCCTTCTGGGGAGATATGACTACAAAATAAGCGCCCTGCGGCAGCTGACGAGCAAGCTTCTCAATACCTGGCAGCAGTCTTTTGTCCTGACCATCATTCTGAACATCCACCAGATGATGCATCATCTTCTGCCGGTCCATCAGGCTTTCGCTTGGAGGAAGCAGCGTCGTTTGGTCAGATAGCGTCATCAGCCCCATACCCATCCGTTCTCTCGTACCATACTCCAATAGCGATGCAGCCGTGGAAACCGCCAGCTCAAATGTTTCCCCCTGCTCGTAACTGCCCGCCAGAGCGTCAAGTACCAAAATGGTTTTGGGTATCGACTCATGTTCAAACTCCTTGGATTTCCATGTTCCTGTCTTGGCTGTAGCATTCCAGTGAATGCGGGACAGCCTGTCGCCATACACGTAATCACGAACACCGTTAATTTGAGTGGTTTCCCTGCGGGAACGCGTCTGCGCGGTTTGTGGACCAGATAGTCGTGATTTACGATCGTACAGCTGCCAGTAGGGTATGAATACGGTACGAGGCAGCACCCTAAACTCCCCTTTGGCCTTGAATGTACCGCGGTGCTCAATCAGGCCAAAGATATCTTCGCTTGCACATTCCGTTTCGGAAAACGCATATTTGCCGCGCTCCAGCGGCGGAGTCTGGAAAGACAGCTCTCCATTTCCCCGCATGTTCGGAATCAGGCTCTCCCTGAAGGACCAGGATTCCCCGTTATGACGATGCAGCATTTCACGGACAACCACGTAAGGCAGCGGCAAAAACCCGGGAATGGTCAACCTGAGCTTCACCTGGACCTGGTCACCGGCATGCAGCAGCTCTTCATGGTCCTGCCCCGATGATAGCATTCGTACACCGCGTGCGCGTCTTACTCCACTGAATCCGGCAATGGCAAGATACAGACAAAGGAGGGTCACCATCGAAAGCAGCATGATGGATGTTTTCCCACCCTGGAATAATACATAGGCCAAGCAGCAAATCCACACCGCCGCGATACTCCATACGCGGGGGTGGCGCATTCCTCTTCTGACATTACTCAAAAGCGGCTTCATGAATTATTGCCCCATGGAGACGGGCACACGAACCTGCTGAAGTACAGAATTGAGTACGGCTTCAGAGCTCATGCTGTCCAGTCTCGCTTCAGGACGCAGTACAATCCGATGCGAAAGGACGTACGGGGCCATCGTTTTCACGTCATCCGGGAGCACATAATCACGTTCCTGCAGGAAGGCAAACGCCTTCACCGCCATCATGAATGAAATGGCTGCACGCGGGCTGGCCCCCAGCAGCACGGACGGATGCGAACGTGTATTGCGAACGACATCAAGCAGATAGTCCATGACCGGATCACCGATGAAGACTTCCTTGATCTCCTGCTGAATCGCCGATATCTGGTCCATGTGAGTTACGGACTCCAGTCGGTCCACGGGCTGACCTGACTGATGCTGCTTCAGCAATGTTTTCTCAATATCCTTGTCGGGATAACCCAAACTTATTTTCAGCATAAACCGGTCGAGCTGTGCTTCCGGCAATGTATACGTTCCCTCAAAATCGATTGGATTCTGTGTAGCACAGAGCATGAACGGGTGCGGCAGATCATAGGTATCGCCATCTACCGTTACACTGCGCTCTTCCATGACTTCCAGCAGTGCTGACTGGGTCTTCGTTGTTGCCCTGTTGATCTCATCCGCCAGAAGGATGTTGGTCATGACCGGACCCGGACGGAAATAAAAGCGCTCGTCACGCGGGTGGAATACGGATACACCTGTAATATCACTTGGTAAAATATCTGGATTACATTGAATGCGGCGGTATTCTCCGCGCATGGATTTCGATAATGCTTTGATCAACTGTGTCTTGCCTGTTCCGGGTACGTCTTCGATCAGAACGTGTCCGCCTGCAAGCAAAGCTGTGAGCAAAAGTTGAATTTCAAAGGATTTCCCCATTATGCAAGATTCTAGATTAGAACGAACTGCTGAAATGATTTGGATCGACTCTTTGCGCACAGGCATGTGGTCTAACCTCCTAAAAAAGCATACAGATTTCCTTTTATTGTACATGAACAACGGGCGCGAGTACACTCGAAGAGAATCACAATTTGTTTCCAGCCGTCAGATTGGCCGCCATTCTCGCATGATTGCGACAAAAAGCCCCGGATGTTAAACATCCGGAGCCTCTTAGTGTATACATATATGGCTAAAACCATTTGACTGCGCCTTGTCAGCCTTTCGGCCGAACCACCAGCGCGGCGAGAAAGGAGAAGATAATCGCCGCTGATATCCCTGCAGCCGTCAAGTCGAATATCCCGGTAATAACTCCGATCCATCCCACCTTTTCAAGCTCGGTCAATGCCCCGTGCACAAGTGAATTGCCAAAACTCGTAATGGGGATGGATGCTCCAGCTCCTGCAAATTTAATCAGGGGATCATACCATCCGAGCGCATCCGCAACCGCTCCTGCCACAACGAGTGTACTCATCGTGTGAGCTGGCGTCAGCTTGACGCCATCCATGAGCAGCTGACCCACCACGCAGATCAGTCCTCCAACAATAAATGCCCATAAAAATTGCATCGTTTATCCCTCCTTCTCAATGGCTACAGCGTGTGCAATACATGGGATGCTCTCGCCCTGCTGGTAGGAAATCGGTGACAGCAATGCACCCGTGGCCACAACCAGTACCCGTTTGAGATCGCCTTTTTGCATCCGGTTCAATATATGTCCATACGTTACAGTCGCTGAGCAGCCGCAGCCGCTGCCGCCTGCTACAACAAATGGCTGCTTCTCCCGATCATAAATCATGAGTCCACAGTCATTAAACGTCGTTTGTTCCATGGGGATGCCTTCCTTTTGCAACAGTTCTTTCGTGATGGGATGTCCAACCGAAGCCAAATCACCAGTAACGATAAGATCGTAATACCCGGGTTGAAGCCCCGTATCCCGGAAATGAGACACAATGGTATCTGCTGCTGCTGGGGCCATGGCTGCCCCCATGTTAAACGGATCCTTGATGCCAAGATCCATGACCCGTCCAATCGTTGCCCGCGTGACAACTGGGCCTTCCCCTGAGCGGGAGACTACGCCGCAACCAGATCCGGTTACGGTGTACTGTGCATAAGGAGGTTTCTGGGATCCATACTCGGTCGGGTAGCGGAACTGCTTCTCCACTGTGCAGTTATGGCTGACCGTACCGGCGAGGACATAATCACCTCCACCAGAATCGACAATCAGGGATGCTAATGCAAGACTCTCCATGGAAGTCGAACAAGCCCCAAATATACCGAGGTAAGGAGCTCCCAGTTTCCGAGCCGAAAAGGAACTGCTGATGATCTGGTTGAGGAGATCGCCACCAATGAAAAACTGCAGCTCTTCCTTTGTGATGTTTGCATTGATGAGTGCCAGCTGTGTAGCTTGCTCAAGCAGCTTGCGCTCCCCTTTTTCCCATGTTTTCTCACCAATCTCCAGATTGTCATAGACGTAATCGAAATCGGCTGACAGTGGTCCAGCTCCCTCCTCTGGCCCAACAACCGCAGCCCTGCCGATAATCCGAGGGCGATTCTCAAACTCCCAGGTTTGGCGTCCGACAAGCTTCATAGATGCCCACCTCCTAATCCAAGGAAGGCGTAAATGATACCTATAATAAAGGCAGCCACGACGCCAAATACGATAACCGATCCGGCTAGCTTAAACATGTTGGCTCCTACGCCAAGGACAAGTCCCTCCGCACGGTGCTCCAATGCTGCTGAACACATCGAGTTGGCAAAGCCGGTAACCGGGACCGCTGTTCCTGCTCCGGCCCACTGGGCGATTTTATCGTAGACCCCAAGGCAGGTGAGGATAACCGAGATCAGGATCATGACCGCAACCGTAGGACTGGCCGCTTCCTTTGAAGTCATATCGAAACCTGCCTTGAATGCTTCCTGGATAGCCTGTCCAATGATGCAAATGAATCCCCCGACAAAGAAAGCCTTAATGCAATTCGCAAGGATCGGACGAGACGGCTCATGCTTCTTGGCTACTTTCTTGTAATCCTGTTCGCTGATGGACAGGGATGATGATTTTTTTCCGTTACCGGATCCTTTGGTTTGAGCTGGCAAGATTCAGAACCTCCTTAGAAATCGAATAGGTCGCACAGCTTGTCGCTGCATCTCGTGTGGAATCCTATGTTCATTGTTTGTTAATCGTGGGAAGGTTATGTATCCGGCGAATTGCATCAATTGTTTCCAGTTGGGGAGAGAACGGTTTAGCAGCTTAAATTCAATACGCCGGATTAGAGAGAAGCTGAGCTAATTGCACAACAGTCAGGTCTGAAGTATTTCCCTATAAATAAAGAAGTACGATGACGAGCAAAATAAAAAGGACGATAAAAAGGATATCTTCATTGCCTTCATGAGGTGGCTTCATCTGGTGTCCCAACTCCTTCCTGTCGTCAAGCAAACGAATAAAAAATCCTGGTTATGGGAACGCATGGAGCATCTCAACTCATGCATATTCAATCATGCTGTGGAAGGGGTGAGGGAAAAGCCTAATCCAAAAGGAAACTTCATGTTCATTGTACTAACGCTCCAGTCGATACGTGACACAGACATGGACAATTAGGTGCGCAAGGTTCATACTGTAATGTGACCAGTGGTTAATAATGTCCTTTATTAATGGAGGACAACAGTCCGCAGCCGTTCTGTCGAGACTGTCATACATACAAGCAGAGGAGTTGTCGACACATGAATGAAAAAACAATGGAGATGTTTCGTACGTTAACGGAATTCCCTTCCGCTTCCGGATTCGAGCGCGAGCTTCGCGGATGGATGAAGGAGCAGCTCTCCCAATATACAGAGGAATTTGTCCAGGATCGTCTGGGAAGCCTTTTCGGTGTACTGCGAGGTGAAGAATCAGGCCCGAAAGTTATGGTAGCCGGACACTTTGATGAAGTGGGCTTCATGACAACAGGCATTACGGAAACGGGCATGGTAAAATTTCGACCGCTTGGTGGATGGTGGAGTCAGGCTGTTCTGTCTCAGCGCCTACAGATCATCACTCCGGATCGCCGTATTACGGGCGTTGTAGGTTCTACGCCTACTCACTTGCTGGATGAGTCCCAACGGAGCAAACCGGTTGATCTGAATCACATGTACCTGGATATTGGTGCGGATAACCGTGCAGAAGCCGAATCTTGGGGGATTCACCCAGGCATGCAAATCGTGCCGATCTGTGAATTCACACCCATGACGAACCCGAAAAAAATCATGGCAAAAGCCTGGGATAACCGCTACGGAGTCGGACTTGCCCTTGAGCTCGTTGAGGCACTCCACCAAGAGAAGCTTCCAAACACGCTGTATTGCGGTGCAACAGTTCAGGAAGAATTGGGGCTTCGCGGTGCGCGTACAGCTGCCAATCTGATTGAACCAGACATCTTCTTCGCACTGGACTGCAGTGCAGCCAATGACATGACAGGTGACAAACAGTCCTTCGGACACATTGGGCAAGGTGCTCTGCTTCGTATTTTCGATCCAGGCATGTTCACTCACCGCGGTATGGTGGAATATGTGCAGGATACAGCTTCTTCGAACCAGATCAAGATGCAGTACTTTATCTCTCCTGGTGGCACGGATGCAGGACAAGTTCATCTGAGCGGAATTGGTGTACCTTCAACGGTCATTGGGATCTGCGCTCGTTATATCCACACCTCATCTTCCATCATTCACACCGATGACTATGACGCTGCCAAGGCACTGCTTGTCAAATTGGTGAAGGGTTTAGATCGTACGACCATGAACACCATTATTGAAAACGCGTGAATGCTCAGCGAGTGACAGAATTGAAAAACTCTGGTTGATCTCCCTCCAGATAAAGAGGCGTTCCGACTTTGGTTGGATTGTCTCTTTTTTTTGCGTAAAAATAGATTAATAGTTCGAACATTACAGGAAATCACACATAAGATACAACAACGAAAGAGAACAAAACACCAAGCAGTGGGGGACCTGTTATGGCAGTGGGAAGGAATGGAAAATCGAATAAAGGATCCAAAAAAACAAATGCCGCAAGCTCCCTTCTCAATGGCAATCTTAAAGGTAGAAACCTAGAACTCATCGTTGCAGCATTGCTTGTTAGCGGTAAATTAAGAGTTGATGCTGTCACCTTGTTTCGTGAAGCCACTCTGGTCGTTGAGCTGGTTGGACAGTATAAAACACTAACAAACATTAACCCTTCGAATGCCGATAAACTGGTCCAATTTCTTGACGAGATGGGCGATGTGACTCTGGATGATGTGATGCGAGCTTTCCAAAAAAGAATGAATTCCTAAATGGAATGGAATGAAATGAGGTTGGGATGATGTCTGACTTTGACGGAACTGGATTTGCAGAGCTATTAATTGTAGTTATCCTTGTTGTGTTATTTGTATTCGGCTCCTCGGATATTGATGAGCTTACCGATTCCCCATCCTCTTCCTGAACCTTGCTCCCAGTTGGTTTAGCCCCTTGAACTATACACATGGTAAGGTTTAACACAGGATTCGGAGGGCCAACAAAAAAACGCCAGTCCATATATTCCGGACTGGCGTTTTTGAACTTCATGTTGCTGTTCAGCACGTTTGCATGATCTGATTCAAACCACGATGCCTATTGCTCTGAGTTACAGAAATAACGGCGAAAATGCGATCCATGCCAAAATAAGCGTTAGCACAATACATACATTCTCGACCACGGCTCCATGTTTGGTCCCCGTGCTCATCAAATTCGCCCGGATCCTCCACTTGAGTGGCGGAAGCGGACGAATCCCGCGATTCGTCAACGAATCTGCAAGCAGATGCATGGCATAGGCTACTCCTCCGGCAACCCAAATCTCAGGTCCCTGCTCATGCGTTGTGCTGTACAGTAGTCCTCCCCAAACTGCAGTTCCATAGACCGTATGGGTTAAACCTCTGTGGGTCAGCGTAGTACATAACATGAGCAGACTCCCTGCAATCAGATTCCATGGTGCGAGAGCGTGACCGTAGAATACTAAGCCCAGTCCGATGGCGAACATCAACACTTTGCGGAGCGAACGCGATGGCAGGAAAGATACCAGCCCGACCAAGATGGCCAGCAGCAGATTCCAAGGCTTCGCCTGCACATAAAAATACACAAATACGGCTGTAGGCAGCAAAATGGTTTGCAGCAGCCTGATCAAACTATTGGGCAGCGCCTTGGATACCAATAAGGAATTCGGCTCATCAATGTCCGGCAGCAGCGAGCCAATGAGCGCAACCGTAACAGCCGGTGCCGTGACTTGCACACCCATCAGCTGCAGTACTGAAAGTGAAACGCCTGTTCCAATAATCAGGTGGGATCTTCCCATCATGATGCGAAAACTTCCTTTCGAAGAAATAGGGAACATCATATCCCATTCTCGATGTTACAACGAAACTAAAAAGAGAACAATAGTTCGTATTTCTTATTTTAATGCAGAGTCTCGACCTCATTACCTCTATTCTCTTCATGCTCATATAAAAAACAGTTTCCATGACCGGGCTCACACTTTTTAATTTGTGCTACTTATCTCTTTCTTAGTGAAATAAATCACATTAAGTGTTAACAATTCACGGTATGATTCAAATATAAACCACTAAAAATGTTGATATTGTCCAGTGTTAAACCAAGGAGGCTTACACACATGAACGGAAACAGAGAAAAACTTGTCGTGATCGGTAACGGTATGGCCGGCATTAGTACAGTTGAACAAATTTTGAAATTAACTTCACGTTATGACATTACGGTCTTCGGCACGGAGCCCTATCCCAACTATAACCGAATCATGCTGTCCTATGTTCTGGAGGGCAGCAAAACCATTGATGATATTGTGCTGAATGATCTGCACTGGTATGAAGACAATGGCATTACGCTTCATACCGGGACAACCGTGTCCCGTATCGATGCAGATACCCGGGAAGTCGTAACAAACGAAGGCACACGGGTGCCCTACGACAAAGTCATTATCGCTACAGGTTCCAGCTCCTTTATCCTGCCCGTTCCGGGCCATGATAAAGAAGGCGTTGTTGGATTTCGGGATATTGCCGATTGCAATATGATGCTGGAAGCAGCAAAGCAATATAAAAAAGCGGCTGTTATCGGGGGAGGACTTCTCGGGCTGGAAGCAGCCAAAGGTCTGGTACAGCTCGGCATGGACGTCACCGTTGTTCATCTCATGCAAGACCTGATGGAACGCCAGCTCGATCCTCAAGCTTCAGCCATGCTAAAAGCGGAACTGGAGCGTCAAGGTATTCGTTTCAAAATGGGTGCACAGACGGCTGAATTGGTCGGCGGGGAACGCGTGGAAGGTCTTCGATTTGCCGATGATACCGTGCTGAATGCAGACTTTGTCGTAATGGCTGTGGGCATTAAACCGAACACGATTGTAGCCCGTGAAAGCGGCATGGAAGTTAACCGGGGTATCGTCGTGGATGACTACATGCAGACCTCACTCGAAGGCGTATATTCCGTCGGGGAATGTACTGAACACCGGGGAGTATGCTACGGCCTCGTTGCCCCATTATTCGAACAAGGCATGATTCTCGCCAAGCATATCTGCGGCGTGGAGACTGCTCCGTATGAAGGCTCTGTCGTATCTACCAAATTAAAAATTTCAGGTGTGGATGTCTTCTCCACTGGTGAATTTCTCGATAGTCCTGACCATACGGTGATCAGCCATAAAGATGACTGGAAACGAACCTACAAAAAAATTCTGCTGCGGGACAACATCATGGTCGGTGCTGTGCTCTTTGGAGATGTGACGGATTCTGCTGAATTGCAGAAGTTAATCAAACAGAAAACCGAGATGACGGATGAGCTGTATGCCTCGCTGATGGGTACGGGCTGTGGGGGTCACAAAAAAGCTGCTTCTGTTGAAACGATGGCTGAGGACGAAATCGTATGTGGATGTAATGGTGTAACCAAAGGAACGATTGTCGATGCCATTACGAATCAAGGTCTGAGCAGCGTGGATGAGATCAAAGGCTGCACAGGCGCAACCCGCTCATGCGGCGGATGTAAACCGGTAGTAGAGCAAATTTTACAATACGTACTGGGAGACAACTTCACAAGTGGCGCCAAACAGGGCATCTGTGGATGCACCTCGCTCAGCCGGGACGAAATTGTAGCCGAGATCAAGCAAAAAGGGTTGCAGACGACCAAAGAAGTGATGAATGTCCTGGGCTGGAGCCAGCCTGAAGGCTGTTCCAAATGTCGTCCGGCAATTAACTATTACCTTGGCATGCTTGCACCGGATACGCATGAAGACGAAAAGGAATCCCGGTTTGTTAATGAACGCATGAACGCCAATATTCAGAAAGACGGCACGTATACGGTTGTACCACGCATGTACGGCGGCGTTACCACACCGGAAGAATTGAAACGTATTGCTGATATTTCGGTCAAATACGATGTCAAAGCGGTCAAGGTTACCGGTGGACAGCGTCTCGATCTGATCGGGGTCAAAAAAGAGGATCTGCCGCAGGTATGGGCCGAGCTGGATATGCCTTCTGGTTATGCCTATGCCAAATCGCTGCGTACGGTCAAAACCTGTGTCGGTTCCCAGTTCTGCCGCTTCGGTACCCAGGATTCCATGGCGATGGGCGCCCTGCTTGAACGCAAATTCGAGCGTCTCGATCTGCCTGCTAAATTCAAAATGGCGGTCAATGGCTGCCCTCGGAACTGTGCGGAGTCGTGTACCAAAGATATCGGGATTGTTGGTAACGATGGAGGCTGGGAATTGTTTATTGGCGGTAATGGCGGTATCAAGGCCAGACTGGCAGATTCCTTATGCAAAGTGAAAACAGATGCAGAGCTCATCGAACTTTGCGGTGCAATTATTCAATACTACCGCGAAACCGGCAACTATCTGGAGCGTACCTCGGAATGGGTGGAACGTATCGGGCTTGAACAGATTCGTTCGGTTGTGGTGGATAATCCGGAGGAACGCAAAGCATTGATGGAACGTATCGAATTTGCTCTGAGCCATGTGGAAGATCCTTGGAAAAAAGCACTGCGTAACGAAGAAGGCCAAACCAAACTGTTCCAGGGAATTGAAGTTTCGGCTCGCCCTTAAGCTTTAATCCTTAAAACAGTAACGTTCTTTACTGGATCAATATGATATTCAATTTGCAGGTGAACCTGCCATAGAAAAGGAGCAGTCCAAATGACAACCAAACAATCGGCCACCTATTTTCCGGCGGGAGAGATTGAGGAGTTTCTCCCCCGGATCGGGAGAGTGGTAGAAATTGAAGGACGACAGCTGGCTGTCTTCCGCGCCTCCGACGGTACCGTATTTGCGGCCGATAACCATAATCCCCACCCCAAGGGTGGTCCGCTCGCCGAAGGGATCATATCCGGACATTATCTCTATGATCCGCTGTACGATTGGAAAATCGACTTAAGTTCGGGTCAAGTGCAAGCACCAGATCAGGGACAGGTTCAGATGTTTCCGGTGAAACTCGAGAATGGTCAGGTCTGGATTGCTGTATAGTTAGCTCCATGAGCAGGATCGAGAAAGTTGCACAATAATGGAGGAGACCAAGATGTTTACACCAGGTGTTGAAGGAATTATTGAAGCTGCGGTTAAAAAGCGGGATCAGATGAATGCCAGCTTGCCGCGTTACATGGTGGCTGCCTTGATGGCAGGAGCTTACGTTGGGCTTGGAATTATTCTGATCTTTAGTATCGGTGCACCATTGCTTGCAGCCAAGTCACCCTTACAAATGATGCTGATGGGCATGTCCTTCGGGCTCGCCCTCACGCTCGTCATTTTTGCAGGCTCGGAATTATTTACAGGCAACAACATGTTTCTTACCATGAGCACGCTGGCAGGCCGGACCACGGTTCGGGAAACCCTGAAAAACTGGGGACTTGTTTTCCTCGGCAATCTGATCGGGGCCATTCTGCTCAGTCTGCTTATTGTAGGCAGTGGCTTGTTTAAAACAGCTGCACCGGAGCACTTACTGTTTGCCGTATCGGCCAAAAAGATGGCTGCACCCGTTACCGAATTGTTCTTCCGCGGTATTCTCTGTAACTGGCTCGTCTGTCTGGCCATCTGGATGGCGGCCCGTTCCAAAGAGGATATTGCCAAACTGGTACTGATCTGGTGGTGTCTGTACGCGTTTATCGCCAGCGGATATGAGCATAGTGTCGCCAACATGACGCTCTTATCACTGTCCTGGATGCTGCCCAACCACCCCGATACGATCACGCTGGCAGGTTGGCTGCACAATATGATTCCCGTCACACTGGGCAATATTATTGGTGGTGCGTTGTTTGTCGGTATGGCGTATTGGTTTATTTCCCCGGTTCGGAAGAAAGCCTGATCGGACATCGCACACATTTTCATTCGTCGTGAATCATTAAAAATCTAAAAAAGCCACCATGAATCAGCTGAATAAAAGTTCAGTCAAAATGGTGGTTTTTTGGTTTGGTCCGTGGATATCCCTTTTGTCTCTTTATCCCTATGCTTATGTCTTTCCTTTCAAGGTTTATTTTTACCTTTCTCGCATACATCGTTAATCCGTGGTTAACATAATTAAAGTATAGTCGGATCATACTCAACCAACAAAGGATGATAGCTTAGATGGGAATTCATACGTACTTTAGGTCACTGAACGATCTTGAACGCATCATTCGGACGCCTGGCAAGTTCAAATTCGAAGAACACTGTGTATCTGCCCATTCCTGGAAAGTAGTACAATATGCCAAGACACTGGCCGATATTGAAGAACAGCACGGCGTAAGCATCGATTGGAAAAAGTTATACGAAATCACCAGCAGCCATGACTATGGCGAAATCTTCATCGGTGATATTAAGACACCCGTCAAACATTACTCGTTGGAGCTGCGTTCCATGCTGCTCCATGTGGAAGAAGCTATGGTAGAGCATTTTATTAATGAAAATATCCCTGAAGAATTTAAGGACATCTTCCGCAGGCAGCTGCGAGAAGGCAAAGATGATTCCGTAGAAGGCCTGATTCTCGAAGTGGCGGATAAAATGGACCAGGTATATGAAGCCTTTGCGGAACTTCAGCGTGGCAATACGGAGAAAGAATTTATCGTCATGTACCGTTATGCACTGATCAAAATCAAAAATATTGACCTTCACTGTGTACGTTATTTCTTAGACAACATTCTGCCTGACATGATCGAAGAAGGCATTCGCTCCCCGTTCGATATCCGCCAAATCACCGAAGAAGCTTTGTCCCAATAATCAGCGCTGGCCATCTTGGTCCAACTGATCCCAGGACATGGCTTCTTTTCGTTATGGATGGTGATCTGGAACTTGTATTTGACAACATCACAATTTGTAACTATTATAGTTACAATGGTGGTGATCATCCATGAAACAAATTAGCAGTCGCTTTTCCATTGCGGTTCACACCCTGTCCTTGATCGCTGTTGCACCGCATGATTGCACTGGGGATTTTATTGCTTCCAGCGTAAATACAAATCCCGTGATTATCCGGCGGATCATGTCCAAGCTGAAACAGGCCCGTTTGATCGAGGTCAGACCGGGCGTCGGCGGTGCTTCCTTATTAAAGGATCCGGCAGACATTACCCTACTGGATGTATATCGAGCACTCGAAGTGGTCCAGGATGGGGAGCTATTCAACTTTCATAAACATCCGAATCCGGATTGTCCGGTGGGCAGTATGATCGAACGTACCTTGCGTGCCGAGCTCATTGAGGCTCAGACAGCGATGGAACAGCGTTTGAACAGCGTTTGAACAGCGTAACCATACAGCAGATGATGGATCAGGTTCATGTGTCTGAATAAAAGAAGCTCATAACGAGCTTTTTTTAACCCTTTGGTTGTAATCACATCTGTTATAACGGACTTGATTACATCCAAACTTTTTTTAAAATACTTAAACCATTGGAGGAATATTTCATGAAAATTTTGGTAACTGGTGCAACAGGCCATTTGGGTTCACTTGTCGTAGAAGCTTTGTTAAAAACGGTATCGGCCGGGGATCTGGCTGTAAGTGTACGAAACCCTGAGAAAGCGGAAGCATTGCGTGCTCAAGGCGTCGACGTTCGTCATGGTGATTTTGATCAACCGGATACACTTGCCAAAGCTTTCGCTGGTGTGGATCGCCTGCTGCTCATCTCTACAGATGGCGACAATGAGACACGTATCCGCCAACATCAAGCTGCGGTTCATTCTGCCAAGAGTGCAGGTGTTGGATTTATCGCTTATACCAGCGTGGTAAATGCCGAGAATAACACCCTTTCCCTGGCTGAAGTGCACCGTGCCACAGAACAGGCGATCCGCGAATCCGGCATTCCTTATTCCTTCCTGCGTAACAACTGGTATCTGGAAAATGAAGCAGGCAGCGTGCAAGCTGCTACCCAAGGTGCCCCATGGGTTCATGCGACCAACGACAGTCAAGTAGGCTGGGCTACGCGCAGCGATTATGCACATGCAGCTGCAGCAGTCCTTACAGGTGAGGGACATGAGAATTCGGTATATGAGTTGTCCGGTAAACTCCGCACGCAAGCTGAACTTGCATCTATCGTTGGCGAAGTGCTCGGACAGGACATCAATGTGCAAAACGTGGACGATGCCGCTTATGCGAACATCATGAAAGGTGCAGGGCTGCCTGACTTTGTGGTCTCCATGCTGGTTGATATGCAGAGTGCTATCCGTGAAGGCGCACTGGCTGTAGAGAGCGACACATTGGAGAAGCTGCTTGGCCGTCCGGCTCAACCACTGAGCGAAGGTGTTAAAGCAATTTTGGGCAAGTAAAACGTCTTCAAATCCATATCTGCTATTAGAACGAAATTCTTTTAGCTGGATATCCAAAAGGGACACACCAACTAATGTTGATGTGCCCCTTTTTCTGTAACATGTGCTTATAAACAAAATAATAATCTATTGGACTCGCGGGCAATATTCTTGTCTGCGGTCGATATAGCGTGCAGGTATGTGATCAGCGAGCCAGATATTTTCATTTCCATGGTAAAAGAGGATACCCTCTTTGGCTGCCAGCGCGGCATTAATTTTCAGAATTACAGGCTGATCATCACGTCTGCGTCCTACCTGTTCGGCCGTATTCATATCTGCGGACAAGTGCACATACTGCCGCTGCCGCGGCTGCAATCCCTGCTCCATAATCGAAGCCACCGCGCGAGCCGGTGTACCATGATACAGCGTTACCGGCGGGTTCGCAGGGATTTTGGATATCTTCTGCGGAGTGGAGTGACCATATAATGCCCGGATGCGGCCGGAACGGATTTCGTGTCGCTTTTTCTCCGAGGCCTCAATCATCTGCTCCAGATCGGCTTCCGTTACTTCTTTCCACTGCGGACTTTCATGTAGTGCCACGAGTAATTGCGAGATCTCCACCCAGCCCTCTCCATCCAGCTCCAGCTCATATTCCCAGGGGGCATGCCGCAGAGCATAAGAGAGCTCTTTGCTTAGTTTCATCAAATCCATTACGATCATCTCCCGAATCTAGTAACGCTCTTCTATCTCTCCGGTTGTACCGCCGCCAAAATCTCCTGAATATTGCGAGCCAGTCCTTCATCGTCTTCCTGGTTAAATTGACGGTGGCCATCAATCCCAAGATGAATAATCGTGTTCATTACTGGATGCGCCTCCCGGTCCGAGGCCACCCGAATCAGATCGTCGGCAAAGTCCACTGCTTGCTGCTCACTGTAGTTAAATGGCTTGATCAACATACGAATACTCAGTGCATGAGCCTGGGGCTCTCCTAGTTGATCCCGATGAGTAATGCCGTATACAGCCCCAAAGCCGAATGCAGCGATAACCTGTCGCTCCAGCTCTGTTGTCTGCCCCAAAGGCGTGCCAATCAATTCGCAAATCCGGTCCACCATCTGCTCCAGCTCAGAGGCAGCCGCTGCCAGAATGACGTCGTTAATATCTTCTGCATTAATAAAATCAGTCATATTGTAGTTCTCCATTTCTCAGCCATATTTGAGCCATTCTCTCAGACTCTCTGACCACATTGTATCGGAGGTATAGCGCTCGTTTCAAATGCCCTATACTGCGACACTTCTCGCATTTTATATATTACCCTGATATAAGCGTTGTCGTCTGCGTTTCAAAACGATTTTTTGCGAGATGAAGCGCCTTATCCTTCTCACCATGATCCATATAGTACTGGAACAATATTTCTTCATAACGCTCAGCTAGATACTTGGAACCCAGTTCACGATAATAAGGGAGCACTCTTTCTTCTATCATTTGATAATATGCCTTCTCCTGGCCTTGTAAAATAACACATTGGAGTTCTAGTTCCATATAGCTCGCATCTTCCACAAGATCAGATTGACGCAGAGCTTCCAGAGATAGATCCAGCAGTTTATTTGCAGGCATGAGGCTCCCCAGTCTACTCGTTTCTATGTAATTATTGAGTACCATCAAGTATAACGGCTGCTCTTCCGGAATGATATCAAGCGCTTCCCTGTACCAGTAGGCTGCATCTTCATATTGGTTTCTCCGGTTGTATTCATAACCAAGATTGTTTAGCAGCTTGGCTTTCCGGTCAGGAAGACCGCAATCATCACAGATCCGAATCAGATTATCATATCTGCGTTTGGTTTCTGGAAAATCATGATATTCACGAGAATTGAGCTGAACGAGCATGATGGTTTCAGTATCAATGATTCGTACCATATTGAGCGTTTTGCGAAAATGTTGAATGGCCTTCTCCGCGTAATAGTAAGACGTGATATTCGAGTATATCGAGTGATATGCGAGAGACAGGTGATAAAAATATTCATGGTTTGTATACTTGGACTGGTCTATCGAAGTTAGTGTCTGGATGGATTTCGCATAATGTCCTGTGAGGAAATAATAAATCCCCATCAAATGGTGGTAAAAATAATACTCATACGAATGCTCCAATTCATCCGGAATCTCGATTTTGTCTATATGCTTTTCGGCCTCATCTATATTATTCATAAACAAGTAAAATCGAATCCGCAGCAAGTCACAAGATAATCGCAGATCAGGTATACCTGTCAATGGTTCTTCTTCGAGCTTGTCTTTGAGGCGAATAGCCTCGGCAGTTCTCTGCATGATTATTGCCTCCTGCCATGTATCCAGAAGCTCCTTCATTTGATGGTATCTTGTTACTTCCCTTACCATATCAATGTGCAGTCGCTCACAGAGCATGTCCATAATTTCCTGTGAATACTCTGTCATGCCCCGCTCAATTTTGCTCAGATGTGTGACTGAACAGATCCCTTTCACCAGTTCTCCTTGAGTTCGTCTTTTTTTCTCCCGGTAAAATTTAATAATCTTCCCTTCAATCATCACTACACCTCTTTTTGTCCTTCGTTTTATCCCTAATTATAGGGAGCGAATGAGGACTCTACCAGCATATATTATAGGTCGAGGTCATTGCGATAGAGTTTCCGAGGATCATGTAAGGTATCATCATACAGAAAAAGAGGCCCGCTAAAGGGACCTCTTTTTCTAATATTTCTTATTGGATTAGCGAAAGTAAATTGTAAATCGTTTGGGCCGTTTCGGCACGTGTTGCATGATCTTTCGGGTTAAATTCACCTTTTGCAGAACCCTTCATTACACCCAGTTCGGAAGCGTTAGCCACAGCTTCCTCTGCCCACGGTGCAATGTCTGCTGCATCTGAATAGCCCTCAGATGTCTGCTTGGTATCCAATGATTGGGTTTGATATTCATATGCTCTCATCATGAGCACAGCCATTTCTTGTCGCGAGATGGTTTCGGTCGGAGCGAACTTATCTTTGGCTATTCCTTGAATCAAACCTGCTTGGTATGCTGCAGCAATGCTCTCTACATACCAGGCATCCTGACTCACATCGCCAAATGGTAATTCGTTTCCTTTGGCCTGTAAACCAAGGGTTCTTACGATTAAAGCGGCAAATTCAGCACGAGTTGTCTGACCCTGAGGATCAAATGCAGTCTCTGTCTTGCCTGTCAGCACATGCTTGGCTGCAAGAGACTTGATGGCTTCACTTGCCCAATGCGTCGGAGTCACGTCTTCAAACGCTTTGTCGTAAACAAAAGGTCCAAATGTACCCAAATGAGACAATGGGGAGGTCACGGTACCATTTTGTCTATCTACATCCCCGCCAACATAGGTCCAGTTGTCCTTGGATGAAGATTCATTGTACATTCCGATCAGGTTGCTATTCAGATCCTTGTCGTAATGAAGTGTCAACGCAATATCTTCCGGAAGCGTGGACAAGGATAACTTTTCACCGGAAGCCTCCAGGTAAAGTTCGAATTCGTAAGCAGCACCTGCAATTGTCCATGTCAGACCTTGTTTGGCGGCTGGCACGTTCACGTCTTTTTCTTTTATCTCCAGCATAATCTTGCCATCGGCAGCACCAGGGCCACCTTTGGTTTGCAGTTCTTTGAATAAGCCAGAAGGAATCGTTAGCGATAATAAGCCTTGCTGAGATAGTGTAAGTGTATTGGAGCCTAACAAGTCTCCAGCATTGACAGGCAGCTCAATCTTTTGACCAACCGTGATCGCCACAGTCGCTGTACCGTTTGTCGCAGCTTTCAGATCCTTTTCCGTGATGACCTGATTTTGGCCCAGTTCTGTCTCTGGCTTCGGTGCAGGTGTAGGGGCCGGTGCAGGAGCTGCCCCAGATTCCCCTCCACCACCATTATTACCGGAACCGCCACCGTTATTTCCGGAACCACCATTGTTCATTTCCTGAATCTTGTTCAGGAAGTATCCCAAATCTTTCTCACCAATTTGCATGACAGGCTTTTGGGTGGAATAGTTAGCGGTTTTTCCAAAGTTATTCGTAATGTAATTTACTTCGGCGTCTCCTACATAGCCATCCTGGTCAATATCGGCGATTTCATCCGAAGTATGATAATGTTTCGTTACAAGTTCCATATCATAGATATCGATGACTCCATCTCCATTGATATCGCCGGCATACGTAAAGTCAGACGAATTCAGTTGATTGATGCCATAATATTCGCCATTAATCGTCTTGCTCAGGACCACTGCCAGCTTGGAAGGTAAATGACCGGGAACTCGTGTGTAGATGGTCGTCATTTCACCTGTTGCGGGAATGCCATCGATGAGGAACTCACCGTATTTTTGCAGCGTCCCCTCAACTCTCTCTCCGGAAGCCGTCTCCGCATAAACTTCAATGCCCATTGCCGAATAGTCATTTGCAAAATCCAGATACTCTCCATTGACCATAAAAGCTTCGGGACGTACATAACCATATGTTCTTGAAGATTTGGAGATCACTTCATAGCTATCTGTGTTAAACGAGGTTAATGTCAACTTCTCTTCGTTCTCATTCATGCCAACCGTAGTGTATTTCACATCAAGCAATGGTACGTCATTTTTCTTGAAATAAAATTCATCCTTCGGTACATCAAAGATAACTTGGAACAAATCAAGATCACCTGTGATTCCTTCAAAGGACCCACCTGAGATGGATGCCTCAAAGCTGATTTCTCTTGGGCTCACTACAGGATCACTGAATTTCACTTCAGCGCCTGTGGCATCCAGTAATGCCTGCAGCTCAGGCGTTGGTTCAATCCGGTTAAATTGTTTGTAGTCATACATGGATTCCAGGATAAACGAAATACCGTTTAACTTCTCTACATTGTTCAATTGAATAGTCTGGGTAATCGTATCTCCTTTACGTACTTGTTCTTTGTCATATTTACTGGTCACATAAGGTTTGCCTTCGGAAATAAAGCCATAGCGGTGGTCCTTGACGGGATTGGCCGCTGTACCCACATCCATTCCAAAGAGTCGAAGTTCGTAACCATTATCATATTCTTCCTTCGTGATACCAAAAGATATGTTTCCTTCTTTGGAAACAGGTAAATCACCGGAATAGAACGGACTGCCATTCTCGTAGAAAATGATACGATTGGAAGATTGATCATAAGCCGTGATTCCATTATCAACAAAGGTTTGCACTGTTGAATCGATAGCTGTGCCATCGTACCAGACGCCAAGTCCAGCTTCTCTTTCCGTCAACATACTATCATTGAGCTCGTATACACCAGGCTCTATACCCAGGTCAATCTCAGGGGCTGTATTGTCCACAACGACCAATGTCTCGTATGAATACTGCCTGGATTCAGAATCCGTCCCAATGATTTCAAGTGTGTAGCTGCCCTCAGGTACAAATCGTGCAACGCTCGAGATTTCCCCGTTTTCAATCGGAAATGCGTAACCTTTAAACAAATTCAGGATCATATATTCTATTCCCGGGAGCATAGACTGCGTATTCATTGTACCTACAAAACCGATTTCCTCGCCAGTTTCGCGATCCTTCAGCAACACATCCACAGAATCAATGGGACTGCCCAAAAGAATGGTACTCAGTGTCATCCGGTTCAGGAACTGATGGAATGGGGTATCGTTTGTAACGGCTGGCGGAATCAACTCGACAGAAGTAATGCCCTTCTCGCTAATGCGGATGGCGAAAGGGATCTGAATATGATCCGCGGCATTTTCCGTATCTAGATATACATATCCTTCGTAACGACCGCTTGGCGTGCCCTGTGGTACATCAACAGAGACGGTCATCTCTTCCGTACTTCCTCCACTTAC
Source organism: Paenibacillus sp. 7523-1 (assembly GCF_002276415.1). Lineage (NCBI taxonomy): Bacteria > Bacillati > Bacillota > Bacilli > Caryophanales > Paenibacillaceae > Paenibacillus > Paenibacillus sp. 7523-1. The sequence goes on from NZ_NPBR01000010.1 coordinate 228,533, forward strand.
TGTAATGGATTCCGGAAGCCGAACATTTAAATTCATCTCGTTCAACAGCTTGCTGGAAGTCCGATAGGTCTTCGCACTGTTTCCTTTATTCTCGATCTTAACGATGCGGCTGTCCGACAGGATTTCCCCGCCTTCATCTTCTAGGTACGCACTGTCAAATACGATTGAACCTGTAATTTCGTCGATCAGGATGGATTCCTCATTTGAGAAATGAATGGTTTTGTCCTGAACTTTGGCAAATACGGATGTGTGGACTGCACGGTATGGATCTACACGACCTGCACCCACTTCATATACGGAATAATTACCGTTCAGATTCACCGCCGTATTCATCAGAGCTGTCTTCACATCAAAAGGCGTATAATCTGCGTGTTCCTGCAGCATAAGAGCAGCAATTCCTGCCATATGCGGCGTCGCCATGGAAGTACCTGAAATGCGTGCATAGGCAATATCATAATTCTCTCCCGTATGATCATTCACAAAAACTGGGTATGTTGAAAATACAGCTACACCCGGAGCTACAATATCCGGTTTGATATCATTGTTGACTGCAGCTGGACCACGGGAACTGAAATCAGCCAGTTTGTTCCCCTCTGTAACGGTTTGGCCCGTTGTGCCAAAGGTAACCATCACGCCATTTGCATCCTTTAGCTTCTCTCCAAGCTCCTTTTCCATTTGGAATGTTGGAATATATCCGTTCATTTCACCCAAATAGTTGGGGATGGTTCCTTCCACGTTATTGTAAATTAACGCCGCTGCCGCTCCTGCTTTTCTTGCATTGACAATTTTGGCGTCCAGTGCAATCTCGCCCCGAGCGATGAGGGCCACGTTACCTTGAACATCAATACCTTCAAAATCAGAAACGTTTCCAATGCCTGCATACACGAGCTCATAGGTTTTACCCTCAAGTGTATTCAGATCGTCCGCAAAATCCTTACCAAACAAAGGCAGCTCCTTGGTATACGTTGGAGCAGGTGTTTCTTCTGCAGCTGTTGGCACCCCTGCATCTGCTTCAAGTGCAGTTTCTGCTGCTGTTGGCACCTCCGGATCTGCTTCAGGTGCAGCTTCTGCTGCTGCTATTACCTCCGCATCTGCTTCAGGTGCAGCTTCTTCTGCTGCTGTTACCTCCGCTTCTGCTTCAGATGCAGCTTCTTCTGCTGCTGCTGGCACCTCCGGATCTGCTTCAGGTGCAGCTTCTTCTGCTGCCTCATCCTCATTTGAATTACTGTATACATCCATGGTCACGGTAACGGTAGGAATGGTCAACGGGACATCGGAAGCCCCAACCGTAATGGCCAGTGCACTGGCACCCGGCGTGCCTAGTGTGCCCTCGCTTGGCCCATCGTTACCTGCTGCAACCATACTCACGACGCCCTGCAGCATCGCATTATTCAGTGCAATGGACGCAGGGTCCAACGGATCATTCGTTGCAGCACCCAGAGAGAGGTTGATTACATCAAGGTCATCTTGTATAGCCTTGTCAATCCCGGCAATAATGCCACTCATCTCACCACTTCCGCCAGGACCGAGTACACGGTATACATACAAGTCCACGTCTGGCGCTACCCCTTTTACTGCATACCCCACATTATTTTTCGCCTGTCCAGCGATAGTTCCCGATACGTGGGTTCCGTGAGAGGTATAGTAGTCTTCTGCGGGTACTCCCAGCTCCTTATAGCCCGAATTTTCCCAATCGGCGTATGTTGTCTCCATCGGGTCAGCATCGTTATCGACAAAATCCCAACCTTTGACCGTAGCCGGATCCACTTGTTTGGGATCTTCACCGTCATGGGCTCGATACCCCTTATATGCACCCGTTAAATCCGGATGATGATAATCAATTCCCGTATCCAGTACGCCGACTTTAACTCCCTTGCCTGTAATGCCCTCTTCATGAAGTGTATCGATCCCGAGGTACGGCACACTATCAGCCATCCGGGGCTGCATACCGGCTTCGGATGCAAATTCACTCTGTGTGTCTGCCTCCGGCAGATCAAGAGTCACTTCCTGATCAGCCCATACTTTTTTCACTACACCGGATTTCATTAGATCTTCTACCGCAACACCAGGAATCGTTAAAGCTACACCATTTAGCGCGGTATCATACTCCTGAGTAATCTGGATTGCGGAAGCATCATAAGACAGTCCTCTCTTCTGCTGAAGAGACTTAATATGCTGTTTAAATTGCTGATGGTTTTGTTTCACTCTGCTTGTAGCTGTGAGCTCTGATAATTTCTCATTGTTCAAAGCAGCCCGTTTCAAGGCCACTACAGCGGGTTCGCTTTTAAATTGAACAATCACGTTAACCGAGTCTTCACTCTTCGTATTCACCCTGGAGTCAATAACTTCTCCATCCATGATTTGCAGCTGGTTTAGAGCTTGTCTCTCTTCTGGTGTCAGAGATTGCAGAATGGACTTAGCGCTTGCACTCTGCTCTAGAGGACCATAAGAGGGCGCTGCGTAAGCAGGCATAGAGAACACGGAAGACAACATGACTCCTGCCGCTATAAGACCGGATAACCATCGGGCTGATTTTCGTTTCATTTCATACCTCCTGCGGTAATAGATTAGGATTATCGTATTCCGAGGGGTATAGAATGTAAATTGGGGTAATTGAGTATGTTAATAGACTGAATGCTTCTGTTATTCTTCTAAAAAATTTACATATAAGTAGACCGAATTATCTAATTTAGCGAGTTTACTTTACAAAACCAGGACTCTACGCTTTTAATTACAATCGGATTAAACAATCAAGTATCTCAAGACCTAAAAACACTTTCGAAAATGAAGCGTATTTTGAATAATAATTTACTTTTTATGCTATTTTTCATCGGATTCCTTATCAAATTTGCAAAAAGAAATGTAAAAAAGCTCACATCATTGTTCTGATCAGGACGAGATATGTAAGCTTTTTTGACTTAATATATTCAATTTTTTCCATTATGCTCATTTTAAAAGTTGAAAAATAAGCCAGACCTCTCTTTGCAAAGGCCTGGCTTATTTATGCACTTACGTTTTCGTTCCAAATATTAAGATAGGGCTCAAAAGAGGCGCAATCATGCCGTCTCGTGCTTTTTGCCCGTTTCCAGGTCATAGACTTGAGTATGTTCATTCTCTGCGAGTGTCCATTCCAACGTGCCTGGCTTGCGTAATTTCCACATTAGAGCCTGAACCCGCAAAGATCTTCTGACCCAGGCGAGCGAAGCACAGCGTTTCTCGGAGCGGACCGTCAGTCCCCAGTGAATGACACGTGCAAGCCATGGGTTCACATAGGTGTTGTGGCTGCGAACAGATGGCAATTCATCCTGGAACAGCCGCTTTTTTACGTCTAGTGGAGGCTGTCCACATGTCCAATAGTGAAGAAGTGCTGACAGACTATAGATGTCTGACATCGGCCCCTGACTGGATTTTTCGGAATAGAATTCAAGCGGTGAATATCCGGAAGATGTGAAAATGGCCTGTTTATCCCCAGATTGCATCGGCCAGCGAGCAGCCGAACCGAAATCCAGCAGCTTCGGCGTTCCGTCCTCCATAATCATAATGTTGGAAGGCTTCACATCCCGGTGAAGTATTCCTTGTTTATGAATGTAATCCAGCGTATCGACTAGAGGCAGCAGTGTCCCTTGAATAAATGCAGGGTCCAGTGCATGATCGTTCTCGTGCAAATACTCGTTCAACGTGATCCCGCTGCAGTACTCGGTAATCAGATACCCTGTATCATTTTCTTCAAAATGGTCTATGTACGTAATAATATGAGGATGACTGAGACCGGACAACAATTCTCCTTCAACCAGGAAGGAAGCAAGCAGTTCCTGGTACTGCCCGCCGAAACCGCGCGAAGAACAGTACACTCCCCGCTTGTCCGATTGCCGCGAAGCCAGCCTCTGCGGGAAAAATTCCTTAATGGCTATCTTCGCCCCTGTATTTTTGTCTCTACCTGCATATACAATAGCCAGCTCACTGCTGGCGAGTACCTGTCTAACCTGATATGTATCGTTTAGAATGACATTGCGCTGCAGTGCCATTTTGTAATTGTCTTTTCTCATAACAGACCCTCTTTTCAACCTTGTCGATCGGAAGACTTGCCGCATCTTGCATTACTTTGTCCCAATCAGCAGACGTTTCATCGCCAACCATCTATATAAACCAATCATATCAATTTGAAACACACTTATGTGGAAATAATAAAATAAATTACGATACCTACTCCATACTAGTCTATACCTGATAGAATTACAAAATCTTAGTTAAATCAGAGACTACTTATCTCATACTGTTATCAACAGATGGGCGGATTCGTTTAATAGACTTGAAACCTTCGATCCGCCCGTGCCTGTGCTATATTAATAGTTTTTCTGTAAAAACTGGCGAATCTCCCCGTTCATCTGAATGAGCACATCCTGTGAAGGAAAATGACCCGTGTCGTACTTGACGGCTTGTACATTTGGAATAATTTTCTGAGCTCGTTCAATGACCTTATCCCCAGGGAAAAAGACATCCTTCTCTCCGACCAGCAGCAGCGTTGGCGACGTATAGTTCACCAGTTCTTCCCGTTCCGTAAGCTTAGGGTTATCCTGCTCCATGCTGACGTATTTGAAGATTTTGCCCATGATGTTTTTATCCATTTCCTTCATGCAGTTGCATGACATGGTGCCTGTAATTTTTTGCAAAGAAGATGGCGAAGAAGTCATCCGGTATTTCACTAGTGGAAGCACAATGTCCTGAGCTGTTTTAAATTTCGAACCCACAGCCAGTCCCGCAGGCGATACCAAAACGGAACATGCAATACGCTCCGGAATATAGGTAGCCAGTCTAAGGATAATCCCACCGCCAAAAGAAGGCCCGATAAACGCACTTTTTTCAATCTTGTAGTGGTCCAGCAAGTCGGAAACCCACAAGGCCAAACTGTCAAACCTCGCCGAGATTCGTGTCTCTTCACTGTAACCGGGGTGACCGATCGTATCGGGAGCAATAATTCGGTAATCCTTGAATAAGGAAGAAAACCAGGACAACGTCATCGGATTCACACAGTTTCCGCCTTGGAGAATGAACAGCGGTTTCCCGTTCTCCGGCCCCGTCAATAGTACATGGGTTTGTCCAAAACGTGTCTCCACATATTCCCGCTCAATGCCCTCGCCCAGATTTTCCAGATAGGCTTCATAATCCTCCAGAATACTGCTCTTGCCTTCTTCACTTCTATAAATGGAACTCATGTCTGCCTCCTGCAATGTGTACTCTACCCTCTAATTTGACGAAAAAGGGATGGACCAAAAAGATAAAGAGGGCCTGCAGATGACAGGCTCCTCCATATGTGTAACTTATCATATTCAGATGATTATAGAATGGAAACTGGAAATTGTAAATATCGTTTCTAATAGACTACATATAATGGAACATACGTACAGAATTTTTGCTTATTTTCGCCCGTAATCCGCCTTGATTTCGCCCCACTGTTTCGTCTGCCATTTCAACACTTTATTGCTGTACGTATTCGTACGCAGCCATTGCTCCGCGCGGTCTATCATGAGCCAGATCTCTTCCGTTGACTCATCCCGAGCTAGCGTGGTGGATACTTTCTTTTGCTTCAGCCACTTCATGGCATTCACCGAGTCGGTATATACGGTCTTGTTGCTTCCTTCTTTTTTGAGATGTGCCAGGGCATGGACGATAGCCAAAAACTCACCCAGGTTGTTCGTTCCCTTGGAAATCGGTCCTACGGAGAAAATAATCTCTCCCGTGCGAGTATCCACACCTTTATATTCTACAGGTCCCGGATTTCCGCGTGTGCCCACATCAACCGAAATACTGTCATAGTCCACTTCCTCCGATGTCTCCATCCCAGCGCTTCTGCCGCTGCTGACCGATTTGCTTTTGGAAGAAGCACCTGCTCCACTCGAGCCCGTCCCCCAGTTCCCTTTCCACCCGGCACGATATGCCTCTTCGGCTGCTGTTCTGGATTCGTATGATTTATATTTTGCTCCGGTAAAATGATCCGTCTGTGCTTTGCATTCCGCCCACGTGTTATACACACCTGGCTTCTTGCCTTCCCAGACGACATAGTATTTCTGTTTCGCCATCGTTACCCGCTCCTTCGTTTGCTGCAATCAATACCCTATTGTAAACGAAAGGAAGGGGTGAATGAAAGCACTCGATAGACAATCGTTCAGTTCACCGTCATCCTTACTTCCAGCTCCGCACCATGTCCAAGGCTACGACGAGAAGCTTTCTTTCATTATGTCTGATTTGCTGCTCAATGACTTGCTCACATGTAAGTATTTGTTCGTCGGATAGCTTATCCTTTAGCTGCTCCAACAGCATAAATGATTGTGCACACACTTCCAGACTGGTATCACCTATAAACGGAATGATGTGCTCTATATGTAATATGTAATCCAAATGTTCAAGAGCGTATAAGAATATTGCCCTGCTTCCTGATGTTCCGGGGTCCATGATCGCTTGAATCAAAGGCTCGACGGCTATATCATCTTGTATCGGCTCTTCGGAATCTTCCTGGGAAAGAAGTTCCTGTATTATCTTCGTATGCATCGTACGTTGTATCACTCCTCGTTTGTTAGCAGAAAGGAACCTCCTTAATAACATCGGTCGTTTTCTTCATTTGGAACGTAGTATAATGGTCCTTTTGTTTTTGGGACTATTTTCCCCACCGTCAGTACCTCACCAAATAACTGTATAATCCATCCATATCTCGAACAGGCTAAGCAATGCAGATACACGACTTGGTACAGAAGGGAATGTAACCATGGACTGGATATGGAAATCGATCTTGCTTGTGCTGGTTGGCATGGTTTTGCTGCGAATTGCAGGTCGCAAATCCATCTCGCAAATGAGTGTGGCCACAACGGTCATCATGATTTCAATCGGGACAACGATTGTGCAGCCTATTGCTAATCATGCACTTGGCAAAGCCATTGGATCAGCAGCTGTTTTTATTGCGACCTTGCTTGTGGTGGAGCTCCTCCAAATGAAATTCAATGTATTTGAACGGATCATGAGCGGGAGTTCCAGGATCATTGTAGAAAATGGACAAGTCATTGTCCCCAACCTGAAGCGCATGCGATACACAATGGATCAGCTGGAGATGCACCTCCGGCAAAACGGAATTTCGAGCATCAATGATTTGGAGACCGCGACAGTTGAGCCAAATGGTCAACTCGGCTACGTGTTGAAACGACATGCCCGTCCCGTAACCATCGGAGATTTGGAAGAGCTGCTGAACGGTATAGGGTTGGCCGGTGCTCAGCTGATCGGAAACAATCAATCCGGCATACCAAAGACATCTACAAGCGACCAACAGCAAAACACAAACGGCTTTTCGTCCTCAAGCGGCAACTCCACTGATATATTTGAGGAAGTCAGCAAGGGCTCTCACTCCAAACCGATCGACCCCAAATTACAGTAACTGTGTTCTCGCAGCTCCACAAAAAAGACCGTTCCTGCCAGCAGTACAACATTGCTCTTGCAGAATACGGTCTATTTTTTATCCACTCATCTGTAGATCTACTCTTGTTTTATTTTTTGGCATTACCGTGTACTCAGATAGGCTATACCCAATCCACCGGTAACCGGATTCTCGTAAATCTCACAATCTACCTCAAACACTTCCCCGATCATCTCACGTGTCAATATATCAGCAGGTTTACCATGAACCACGATCTGTCCCCGCTTCACCACATACAGATAGTCGCAGTATTCGGCTGCCAGTTCGAGATCATGGAGTGCTGCGAGGATACCAATATCCAGGCCTCGTACAATATTAAGAATTTGAAGCTGGTACTTGATGTCCAGATGATTGGTCGGCTCGTCCAAAATGAGAAATTCAGGCTGCTGTGCCAGTACACGGGCAAGAATGACACGCTGCTTCTCTCCACCGGACAAAGACACGTAATTGCGATCCGCATGTCCGGACAGATGTACCTTCTCAAGCGCCTGCTCCACAATCCGGGCATCCTGCTGATTATCGGTTTCCAACAGCTTTTTGTGTGGTGTCCGGCCCATCATGACCATTTCACGCACCGTAAAATCAAAGCTCAGTTCGTTGAACTGTCCCACAACACCCATATGCCGGGATACGATCTTCGGACTGGATTTCAGAATGTCCTTATCGCCGAGTAATACGCTGCCCTGCTGTGGTTTGATTACTTTATAGATGCTCTTGAGGAGCGTTGACTTGCCGCAACCGTTCGGTCCGATTATTCCAACGAATTGCTTGTCGTTTACCTGTAACGAAATATTTCGGATGATGTCCGTATTCAGCACCGATATGGATACATTTTCTACGTTCAGTTTCATGGTTATTTCCCTCCAAAACCGTAGCCTTTTTTGACCAGCATATACATAAACATCGGCGCACCAATCATCGCGGTAATAATTCCAATCGGCAATTCAACGCTGGATATCAGGGATCTTGCGATAACATCCGTCCAAATGAGGAAAATCGCGCCGAACAACACCGACACGGGCATGACTTTGCGATGGTCTGAACCAACCATGCCTCTTACGATATGCGGAATAATGAGTCCCACAAAACCGATCATCCCGCAGCTCGATACCATAACCCCCGTTACAAGTGCCGTTAAGAGCATGTACAATCTGCGATATACACTAAGATTAATGCCCAGCGTCACAGCCGCTTCATCCCCGAGCAGCATCGTATTGAGCACACGGGATTGCAGCAGGAAGAACAGAATCGCTACCAGAACGACAATACTGATCAGCGGGAGCTTGTTCCAGCCCGAAGCCGCCAGGCTGCCCATCGTCCAGAATGTGACGGTTCGAATGCCCTCAGCATTGTTTGCAAAGTAAATGATAAAGTTCGAGAACGCACTGCATAGTGCGTTAATGACCATCCCGGCAAGTACCAGCTTGACGGATGTCATTTTGCCCCGGATACCTGCAAGTGTAAGCACCAGCAAGGAAGCACCCATGGCACCGGCAAAGGCCCAAAAGGCCACACCCGTTTGACCTAACCAGCTAATGGAACCGAATCCGATCAAAATCGCAAACGTTGCTCCGAGTGAAGCTCCTGAGGATATACCTAATATGTAAGGATCAGCGAGTGGATTCTGCACAGCAGCCTGCATAACGGCACCACAGAGCGCCAGACCTGCCCCGATAAACATTGCCATTAATACACGCGGAAAACGAATCTGCCAGATGATATCGGTAAAGGAACCGGCTTCAATTGGCGCAGCTCCAAGCTGAAAGCCTGTTATTTTGTAGAGAAGAATACGATAGGACTCCGCCAGCGGAATATGCACCTGACCTATGGATACCGCTATCCCCACCGATACAAGCATGAATACCACCAGTGCTGCAAGAAGTAATGCGAAACCGGATTTGCTGTGAATCAAAGACTTGGGTTTACCCATGTGCTGCGTCTGCATCTGAACTGTTTGTGCCATTTCTTCCCCCATCACTTCCACGATAATGTAAGATCAAATAAATATAGCTATTTACAACGCTTTTGATCGGATTATAATTGAGAATGATTATCTTTGTCAATTTTAAATAGGAGCAGGAGAGTTTTTTCTCGCTGCTCTTTTTGATCCCCTTTGTGCCCGTACAGATTGCAGGCCAACTAGCAATCATCGAAAATAGGACTGCCTTCTCTCCTCAAGGTTTTTACCTAATCCCTTGACAATGGTTTGATATAAAACTATATTGGATTTATGAAAACAAGAGATGCCATATCACTCATATCCAAAATTAAAGAGAGTTCCAATCGTTTTATCGTATCCGAGATGACCAAGCATGGGATTCAGGATATTGCCACTTCACATGGCGACATTATCTATGCTCTGTATCACCGACCTCAAATGACCATGGCCGAGATCGCCAAAAAAATTGGCAAGGATAAATCTACCGTCACAGCACTTGTCGACAAGCTGGTGCGCATGGGATACGTCATCAAGGAGAGAAGCGACGAAGATACGCGCGTTGTTCATGTAGCACTGACCTCTAAAGGCGAGGATCTCAAGCCCGTCTTTGAAGAGATATCTCAGAACCTGCTGAATGTCTTTTACGCGGATATCACAGAAACAGAGAAAGAGGAACTGCTTCGAATTTTGATGAAAATTCACAGCAACTTCTAAATTTTTTTAGATAAATAGTTTGATATAAAACTAAATTATTGGAGGAATTATACATGAAGGACTACACCAAATCCCTGCCTGACCATATCGCACAATACATTGGGGAACAGGATTTGTATCTGGAGATCTTTGAGGGAGATAAACTTCAAGGGAGAAGTGATCACAGACCCCCTCTCCTATTCGTTCACGGTGCCTATACAGGCAGCTGGATGTGGAGCAAATACATCCCTCATTTCGTTCAACAAGGCTGGACTTGTTATGTCATGAATCTGAGAAGTCACTACAAGAGCAGAGTGCAGGACATGACCCGGGTGACCTTCGAAGATTACCTGGAGGATATTCAGGAAATCATCACCGGGTGCGGGGAGCCGCCTATCCTCATCGGATTCAGCATGGGTGGCATTCTTAGTCAAAAGATAGCAGAAAGCTCTCCCCTTCGGGGATTGGTCGTGATCGATTCCAGTCTGAGCCAGGAAGTTCTTCGATCCGTCCCGTATGCTGAAGCGGATCGTATAACGCCTGGCCTCGTCGTTCCTGCACCCGTTCATCATGAGCTGACCAGCATAGATGAATCGGCAGAGGACATTGCTTTTCAACGTAAGTATTTGGCCATGGAATCGTCGCTGGCCTTCAGCACATTCTCCGCGTTCTTTGGCGGTGAGGACGTTGTATCCATTAACGGTGAGTCCATTACATGCCCCAGTCTCGTAATCAAGGCCGTGTCCAGTGAGGAAGAGGACCTGCGAGGCAGATTAACTGCAGAGCAGCTTCATGCGGAATATGCCGGTCTATGGCACACGACACATACCGGTTTGCTCGTCGGTCAGAGGTATAATGAAGCAGTAGAGATTATCCTCGAGTGGTTAAAACGGAGTGAGATGATCCCACTGGTATAGCAAAAGCAAAAAAACCGCCCATCAGCGATGGACGGTTTTACATCTTCACTTTTTTTTCTTAAACACATAGATCCCCGCCATAAGAATAAACCACACCGGAGTAACAAACAGCGCCACCCGTGTATCCTCTGCCAATGCCAGAACAACCAGCACAAACGCGAGAAAAGCCAAGATTAAATAGTTGGAAAATGGATACAGCGGCAGTTTGAAGTGACTCCGATTAGCGATCTCCGGCTGGGTACGACGGTATTTCAGGTGACAGATCACCATAATGCCCCAGACAAAGATAAAGCAAACGGTCGATACACTTGTGATCAGTGTGAACACGCCCTCTGGCATGACATAATTCAGAATAATGGCAACCAGAATAACCAGCGTGGAGAAAAAGAGTGCATTGGAAGGCACCTTTCGGCCATTCAGGCGGGCAAGGGACTCCGGTGCATTCCGATCCTTGGCCATGGAGAAGACCATTCTGCTTGTACTGAAAATGGCACTGTTGCACGCCGAAGCTGCAGATGTCAGTACCACGAAATTCACGATCCCAGCGGCAGTCGCAATACCTACAGCTGCAAACACCTGCACAAAGGGACTTTCACTCGGCACAATCGCTTTCCACGGATAGATGCTCATAATAATCAGCAATGCACCCACATAGAAGAGCAGCACACGAATCGGAATTTGGTTAATGGCTTTCGGAATAACCTTCTCCGGATTCTCCGTCTCCCCAGCGGTCAGTCCGACCAGCTCCATGCCGACAAAAGCAAATACCACCATCTGGAACGAAATAATGAAGCCATGCATGCCATTTGGGAACCATCCCCCATGACTCCACAGATTCGTGAAGCTTGCCGTCCCTTGATCTGTGGTAAAACCTTTAAATATCATATATAGACCGACAACAATAAGGGCCAGAATGGCAATGACTTTGATTAAAGCAAACCAAAATTCCATCTCGCCAAACAGCTTCACCGTTGCCAGATTCATGACTAACAAAATGACCAGTGCAATTAAACCCGGCATCCATTGCGGTACATTCGGAAACCAGAACTGCGTGTACATGCCAACCGCCGTAATGTCCGCCATAGCGATGGATATCCAGCAGAACCAGTAGGTCCAGCCTGTAATAAACGCCGCCATATTTCCCAGGTAATCACGCACAAAATCCACAAAGGAGTGATACTGCAGGTTGCTTAACAACAGTTCCCCCAATGCACGCATGATCAAAAACAAAACCGCGCCTGTGATGATGTACGCCAGCAGGATCGACGGTCCTGTCAGTTGAATCGTCTTGCCCGCTCCCAGAAAGAGGCCTGTCCCAATCGCCCCTCCAATCGCCATAAGCTGGACATGCCTGTTTTTTAATCCCCGTGTTAATGTTTCTTGCTGCATGGTAAACCACCACTCTCTTTCTGCACATGCTCTCTAGGTTGCTGAAACTTGTATACAACATCATATAATAATCTGACCCAAATACATATCCTTCATTTATGATTTTTTTCATGCGAAAGAGGCCACCTCTTCTAACAAGGCGCCCTCTACTTTGGGTCATCGTTATTTTTGCTTATAGAACTCATGATACAGCTTCATTAGCGCCCGTTTCTCGATCCGTGAGACATATGAACGGGAGATGCCGAGTTCCTTGGCGATTTCGCGCTGGGTCCGTTCTTCCCCGCCAGCCTCCAGGCCGAATCGGCCAATGACGACTTCCTTCTCCCGGTCATCGAGAATGTCGAGATTACGGTAGATTTTACTTTTCTCAATCTTAAGCTGCACCCTGTCTACGACATCATCCGCTTCGGTTCCAAGGATATCAATTAACGTAATTTCATTACCCTCTTTGTCCGTTCCGATGGGATCATGGAGGGAGACGTCTTTGCGTGTTTTCTTCAGGGACCTCAGGTGCATTAGAATTTCATTCTCTATACAGCGGGCCGCAAATGTGGCGAGTTTGGTTCCTTTGCCTTGTTGAAAACTTTCGATCGCCTTAATCAAACCAATGGTTCCGATCGAGATCAGATCTTCCAGGTCTTCACCCGTATTGTCGAACTTCTTGACGATATGCGCAACAAGGCGCAGATTGTGTTCAATGAGCAAGTTGCGGGAGTGGGCATTGCCTTCAGCCATGAGGCGCAGGTGTTTGGCTTCTTCGTCCTCAGCCAGCGGCTGGGGGAACGCATTATTTTTGACATACGAGACGAGCAGCGTTAACTCTTTGATGAACAGGGCAATTGCGGTAAACAATCCGGGCACAGATGACACCTCCTGCAGTTTTACAACGATCTGGCCTGAGCACGTGAAGGAACAGGGTCGATCTATTGTATGTAGGCGGGGGCCCAGAAGTGCACGTACACTTGAAAAAGGGAACGTTTCCTTGATAATTGAATGGATATTTATGATGGTGAACGCTGCTGCTTAATGCTTGCCTGTGTCAGGCCATCCTTTGGCATGAGTATTACGTACTCACTTCAACAATCGAGCCAACCTTCTGCAGGAGCAGAAATTCTTTTTGGACACTCTCAATGAAATACGTTTTCTCTCCCAATATCACGACATCACTCTCGGCTAATGGAACATCGCTTTTGAAATAGATAAAGTTATCTGCGCCTCTGAATGCACCTTTATAGTAGTACAAACGGTCACCTTCTCTTAGAAAAAATGATATTAAAGTTTGTGCGTTTTTTACATCGTTTTCACTTGATCTAACCCATAGGACACTTTTTGATACAGTACAAATAGTAATAAATCAACATCTATAGGAACCCTGCGTTCTTCTCTATTTAGGGCAAACATCTCTGTTGTTTCATTCAAAATAAGAACAACTTCTACATCATCCTCTCGAATGATAAAATGATCCGTTAATTCTATTTCTTCTCCTATATTAGAGCAATTCAGAAAACCATGGGCGCTCTTGCCTCTACGTCTAAGAAGGATAGAAGCATGCCTTTTGAACGCTTATGATTTTTTTCAGTGAATGCTTTGGGTCCGAAAGCCACCATCTATTCACCTCCCGATTTCAAATAACTTTCTCGTTAACAAATATATATAACAACTTCAAGCTCTTTCTCCCTATTTTACTCTCCAAGGAGTCTACTCTTATACTTTCTACTGTTCTAAAATCTCTTATCCCAAGAAATAAGTCACTGTCATACCAAATACTATAATAAGAAACACAAGCCATAAAATTGGTCGATAGCTGTTTCCGTTGCTAGAAAAGGTATAAATCAAACTCAAACTCAGCCAGATTTACGCCATTAGAAAGAACGATACATCTAAAGAATTGTAATTCCACAATGCATGCTCAATATCAGCCTTCGTTTTCGTTTTACACCAAATGATCTCTTTAACATAGCCCATGTTTTCTCCACAGAAGATCCATTTATCACTCACAACCATTTGATTTGAAAGAATAAATTTTTGATCTTCTTCGGATTCAATACGTAGATCGCTTTCAATAGACGCATACAAAATTCCCTCGGTTTCGTTACAACGAGCAAAGATCAAAGATGCTACATAATCATCTTCGACTTTTTGAAAGTTTCAAATAATTATAAGTCGAAGTTGCCCCCTCCTAATTTATGGAACGACAAATATATGCCAGTCTATAAAATTCGAGTTCCTATCATTATGTTGAATAATAGCATTCAGTCAACATGCCCTAGATCAATCCTCACTTTTTAGGAATTTTCCAGTTATAGCAAAGTAGCATTTCTCCACCTCGGACTATTCCTTTCTTTGAGCCTGAACATCTCAATTTATCGGAATGGTTTAAGTGGTCAACCCGGTGATACTTCAACCCATAGCGGGTGCTTTTTTGTTCGTGCGTTTCACGCACTCAACTGGCTAAAGCCATAAAAAAATAGTCATAGTCTAGGACTATGACTATTTTAAAGAAGATATTAAATAAGTTTAAACAATCCATTTGGTGTTACGAAAGTCGTCCTATCAAAATGTTATTATCATCGGACAAAGTATGGAGTCTTGCTTTTGATTTTCCCTCCAGAACTTTTCAACTTCTGAACTGCCTACATTTAATCCCAAGAAAGAGGGATCAAAAAAAATTTCTTGTTTGTTAGATAATACAAGTTTCAAAGCATCGCAAATTACAACTTCACTTTCCACTTCCATGCTAAATAGTAGAAGCTTAGAAACTTTATTAGTAGCTAAGGGATTATTAAATATTACACTCCCTATTTTAGATTTTGCAGGTAAGACATCTTCCAAATCAATATTCACCTGAATGTCACTCACAACTGAAATCGCAATTTTGGAGTATTGCTCAATCGTTTCAATTTTAATAAAGTGATCTCCAAATTCAAGAAAGAACTGTTCAGTATTAGCAACGAACTCAGCAGGTTTATTATCCTCCTGATCCATAAAACCAATTAGATGCACATCATCAAAAATATTATCTCTAATTATTCCCTTTATTTGATCGAGGGCCATAATCAACCTCCAAATACATGTTATTTCCAAAAAATATTGATATCCATTCCTTTACCAGATTCCAATATTGTAACCCATTCACCGTTAGGTTTTACAGCTATTGTTATACCTTTCCCTCTAAAAATATTAAGCAAATCTGAATCTCTATTTAATGTGCCTTGACCTACAAATTTAACGGTTTCATTATCAATTAACTTTCCAATATCTTTTAAGAATTTTGGACCGTCTTCAGCAACTTTCGAATAACGTTTACCTGTTACTTTCTCAAGCAACTTTTTATGTCTCAGAAAATGGGTTTTGAAGTTTTTTCCTGCCACAATGTTTATAGCAGGTCCAATTTTCGTTATATTTGTAACACTATTGATACCTAAAGAGCTACTTACTCGCCCAGACAAGAGTCCTCCAGCTACGGATGCCCACGCTACTTGTACATCATAGCGGTCCTGTCCATTTTCATAAGCTGTTAACATTTGCGCTTTGGCTAAATTTGCATTTGTTTTTGAGTTGATAAATGCACCACTGGTTTGTGTTAATTGTGCATATAAATTGGAAAATTTAGCACCTTTATCACCATAGACCTTAGTAAAAACCTTGTTCAGGCTGGGCTTAAAGGAGTTATCCCCTTTCATTGCTGCATTAAGCATCATCTCGATCTCATAATACGTTGAAGTTTTGCGATGTCCACTTGGATCAACGTACTTCAACGGATTATTGCTCACATACGCATACAAATTTAAACTCAACGGATCATTAAGTTCCCCTTCGTACGTATCCTCGCCAATAAACCTTGCCATACCCGGGTCGTACCAGCGAGCTCGCAAATACTGAAGTCCTACCGTCTCATCCCAATACTCACCTGCATAACGAAGTACATTCGGTACTGTTTCCTCGGTTGTTAAAGGTCCACCCCAGATATCATACGTGTACTCGTTCAACACTTGGCCAGCATCATCCACAAGTCCGACTACATCGCCATGACCATTAAACTGATAGTATTCCAATTCTCCAGTTTGCTTCTCCTGACGTGCCCACAGTTGACCATACAAATCGTAGATATAGGCATAGGTCAGTTCAGCTTTACCGGACTTCACTTGGGCTTCAGCCATCAGTTTGGCTTCTTCGTCGTAGTAATAACGAGTCGTTTGGTCACCTTCAGTACGTTCATACAGCAAACCATCCCCGTTATAGCTATAAGTTACTGTTTTGCCTTCCCCGGTCGCTTTAACCAATCGATTCTGACTGTCATAGGTATATTCTGCATCTTTCAGTCCGTATATCTTACCACTTCCGGTACTGTACCGGTTACCATTCGAATCATACGTATATGTTTCCTTCTGCGAACCGGACTCTGTCTGAATGCGACTGAGTTCGTCATACGTAAACTGATCACTTGTTCCATTCTGAGTTCGGGACGTAATGTTTTTATTTCCATCGTATTCATAGTCGAATTGGTGAATTGGGGTCGTTCCTTGGGAAACGGTGACTCCCGACAGATTATAGCCGTCAAACTGATAGCTTGTGCTAAGGCCTTTCCCAAACGATACGTTTTCCAGCAAACTGTTCGACGCATAACTAAAGGTGATTCGATCCACAGGCGTCTGGGCCGATGCTGCGAGTGCTGAAGCGCCCCCTGTTCCGGAGGTGATATCCATGGAAGTGACCCGGTTCATCGTGTCCAGCTCACCGTGTACCCGCAAGGATTGCCCTTTGGCATCGGACAAGGTATATCCCAACCGCTGCTGGGTATTGTTTTCATATTCCAGCTGGGTTCCATCCGGGAAGGCCAGCCCACTGAGCATACCATCCGTTTCACGGTATGAATAGGTCGTTTTGCCGTGATCATCCGTCATCGACGTTCTACGACCCATCTCGTCGTACGTATACGATACGGAGGTATCCGGTCCTTTGAACCCTGTAAGCATGTTGTCGCTGTTATACGTATACTCGGTGATCTTTCCGAGCCGATCCTGCTTTTTGATCAAATTACTCTTTTTATCATAGTAGAAGGTAGTCGCAGAACCATCCA
Organism: Paenibacillus sp. 7523-1; assembly: GCF_002276415.1. NCBI lineage: Bacteria > Bacillati > Bacillota > Bacilli > Caryophanales > Paenibacillaceae > Paenibacillus > Paenibacillus sp. 7523-1. The sequence continues at coordinate 246,010 of NZ_NPBR01000010.1, forward strand.
GCTTTGGTGGGGTCTGCTTGATGATCCGACCCAATTCATCATATTGTTTGGTCACAATTTGGCCGTTAGCAGAAACAACTTGAGTCACCTGGCCCTGGTAGCTGTAAAAATATCGGCTGGTTTCTTGTTTTGGCGTGGTTGCCGTAGCGATTTGCCCAAGCGCATCATACGTATATGTTGTCCGCTCTCCATTACCATCAATGGATGCAGTTACGTTGCCACTCAGGTCATACTCGCTTTGTTGAAGCGGAACAAATGCACCGTCCCGATATTCTTCTACAGCTGTCGTACGTCCTAACAAATCCATCTTCTCACGAGTTTTATATCCTGAAGCATCTTGAACCGTTACGATTTGTCCAACCGGATCAATCGTTGTTGTATCCGTAGTTCCATCGGGATAGTTGGTCTCTGTCGTTTGCCCAAATGCGTTGACCACATACCTCGTCACATTCCCCTCGGCATCTTCCGAAGCCGTCACGTTTCCTTCGCCATCATAGACATATTTATATGTTGCGTCCGCCGTTTGCTCTTCCACGAGCAAACCTAGTGGATTGTAACGCTCGGAAGTCACCATGCCGTCTGGCGATGTGCTTGTCATGATGTTATTCGTATCATCGTATGCGGTCGTCGATTGTGTACCATCGGCATGCGTAACCTGAACTAGACGTCCTGCCTTGTCGTATTGATTCTTTTCTAGTTCTCCGGAAGCGTTTGTCGTCGTTTCCAATTCACCTGCAGACGTGTAGCTATACGTCTCAACAAGAGATTCTGCTTTACCAGCAGCATCATGCACGGTCAACGATGTCGATTCCAACAAATACCCTGCATTCGGTTGGTAGCTGAATGTCGCTGTACGGTCTTTGGCCAATGTACCACCTTTGTCAGTTGTACCGATGACTCGACCTTTGTCATCCAGCTTCACTTCTGAATCAGAGAGCAATTGTCCACCATATCCGTTTTTGGTGGTGGTCCGTAACATGTCCCCTTGATTGTTATATGATAGTTCCGTGTACTGCTCCAAAGTGCTATTCACCTTAGTGGTGATCCGCACTGGTTTGATCCAATTGTAAGGCGCTTTGCCCACTTCGTAAGAATAAGTTGATTCTTGTCCGGTGCTTTGTTTCTCGGACGTCACCATCCCGTTTGTATCGTATGCGATAGTCGTAGTCAACTTTTCACTAGTTCGACCACCCTCACTTACCCATTCTGTCGTTTGGGTCGGGAGATTCCGTTTGGTTTGGCTATCGTACTGAAGCTCCGTAGAATAGGTTACATCATCTCCAGTTAGTGTATGCTGGTCTGCATAAACTAGATCAGGTTCAGTGGCGGCACTAAACGTTTTGGAGAACGTCCACGTATCCACGGTATGTGCAGCCTTAATTTTCGTTGTCCACGTGGCTGATTGTCCATAAGAGTCCAGATCTTCTCCAGAATACTCAAAGTTGATTTGGTCCAACGTGCCTTCGCCATCGGTCGTACTGAAATGGCTCTTGCGCTCTCTGACTTTAAAGACGAAATAGGAAGAAGCTTCTCCCATTTGCTTAATCGCTGGAATGTATGCGTAATCCGTAATGGCAGAAGATGGACTTGTAATACGCGACAATAAAGCAGTATGCATTACACCATGCGCATTCTGATTGCTTTGCAGCTCAGGCAGGAAATTGAATTTGGATTCTGGATAGTAATACGTATACGTTGTTGTCCGATCCAGTGCATCGGTAAACTCTCGCAAAATGCGAATACCTTCATCTTCCCGCTGTGTATACGTTACTTTCCGGTCCGTTCCAGTAAGCTGTACGGTAACCTTCAGGCTGTCATAAGCAAAAGTCAGTGCCTGACCTTCGCTATTTTGAATCCGCGAGATGACTTGGTTTCCATCCAATGTTGTATAGTGAAAATCCACCGTATTCCGGTAACCATCTGTAATTTGTAGTAACTCTCCGGTTCCATTAAACAAATAATCGTAGCCATTCCGGATCGACAAACGGTAACTGCTGGACTGACCATCCACAGTCACAGTCTTATCTTGCTTCACGGTTAAATCATTCCATACGTAACCTTCCAGTTCAAGATTAGCATTTAGGCGATAATAACCTACACCTGGAATAAGGATAAACCGTTCATCCCCACGAGTTTCCATGTAGGGTATATCCCAGCGCCAGCCTTCTCCCAACCCCGTATGGAGTTCTTCCTTACGTGGCGTGACTACATTGGAGTATGTTTGTGTCGTTTCGTCGTATTGAACGCCGAGCTGTCCACTTGCTCTAGCACTGTCATAGATACGTGTCAGATCAAACGGAATCAGGCCTGGTAGAGAGAGGTCTGTGCTACTAACCATCATCTCCCCTGTAGCAGTGGAAATCGATTCTGCTCCATAAGACGTCATGTACAGTGATGCATCGTCCCGGATATCGACATGGTTTAGCCCCGTTTCATCCACGGTCGTTCCGGTACCTGGAGCATCTTCTTCAATGGCGTTAATTGAAAATGTGTTTTCTTGTGGCGATCCGGAAGGGCTTAGCCCCTCCATTTGAATCGGTTTACTAGTCTCTTGCGTCTCCAGCCATTTCTCTGCTCCCTCGCCGCCTGTGCGGTCTGTTTGTAAAGCCTTGTACAGTTGATACAATGAGTACCCTTGATCTAGTTTCTGTTCAATCCAATCTTCTCCAATACCAAATTGCTCTTTTAAACTATGGATTGTAATGTAGGTTGCAGAAGGAATAGAATCCTTCCCTTCTGCCGCAGCTGCTTGTCCCCCATATCCAAAAGAACCGAGTCCACTAAGTACCAAAATGGCGCAAAGCCAAATGATCGTTATTTTCTTAAACACTCCATCACCTCAACCTAAATTTAGACAATTATTAATTAAAGGGGAAAATCTTTTTCGTACGTTTCGTCAGGTTTCCATTGCGATCATACTCAAATACAATCTGATCTCCCGTAAATAGCACAACTTTAAGCAATTGATTGCCATAGCCATATTCATAAGAGCTATCATTACGAATGTACATTTGAGCAGCCTTGATGACACCTTGAACCGGTTTTCCATCCTTTTCACTCAGCTTCAGATAATAGGTTTGTCCACCCTGCAGTTCCCACTCCAGCACGGTATACTGTTCACCATATACCTGCTCCTGTTCCACTGAAGCTGCTATTGCATTGCTCAGTTCCTTATCTGTATATAACTCAAGCCTAGGTTCAATCGAAAAGTCTCCTGACTCTTTAATTGCGATCCGATACTTACCAGAACCATATGGGGTAAAACGATAGTACACATTGCCTTGCTGAACAGTAGGCAACGCCGTCTCTACACCCTCATACAAGGTCAGAAACTCCACATTCACTTCCTTGACCACAAATTGGCGATAAGCACCTACAAGATGCAGCGTTTGAGTTGACACATTCTGCACCTGGATGTCAGAATGCCCAGGCACAAATTGTGCTCCTGTCGCGTTCTTTCCTTCTCTAACAACGACTTGGTTCTGGTCTCGAATAACGTAATCATAGCCTCCTCCTTCTATAGAAGATCCCGCAAGCATTGCTTCATAGGATGATGTATTCGAGAACAACACCACGTTATTTGGCGCCAAATCCAGTTTGACGAGTGCAGGCTCCTGACTGGAACTGGCCGTCACCGGAGCGGCATATTGAATTGTTACCGGCTCCGAAGATACTACGGTGACGACAAGCGTTGCACCCGCTGGAATCTCCCATGTTGCATGACTCATACCTTCCACAAAAGACAATGATGTATTGGTTTTATCGTAGACTACATAATCCACAACGGAAGTTTCTCCCGCAATCCGTTGAAGTTCAGCAGGTTCCGAACCCGGATTCGTAAACACTGCGCTCTGCCCTTGGTTGATGGTGATTTCCAATTCTGGTGAAGGCACTTCATCGTCTTGTCCGCGGAAAACGCGGTAAATTCCACCAAACGTTATGGATTGATTAGAGACATTGGTAACGACAACTTTCTTGCCACCCAAGATCGTCGGTTCAATCGCGGTTGCTGTTCTACTGCTGGACTGAGTTCCATCTACGTTGTAAATCGTGTAGTCATACACTCGTCCTGCGCTGCTGGATGCATCATTTCGGAGTCTTTCCGAATCTGAGCTCGTATTGGTGAAGGCGTAACTCTCCCCTTGATTCAAAGTCACACGCAGATATGCCGGTTCCTGGCTATCCACTACAGAGAAATCATCCGTGTATTCAAATAATACGGGTGTACTTCCCACTACGGTAACGATGGCTTCACCACCGGATGGAATTGTGGCAAGACTACCATTGTTATTGAATTTATCACTGTGTGCTCTACCATCCGCTTTATACACTGCGACATCATATAGAGAACCTACCGACTTGGCATTACTCCGGATCGGGTTGCTAAGTGAACCCCCATTATGGAATTTGACGGATTGGCCTGGAGACACGGTAATCTTGCTCAGCGCTTCATTCGGTCGACCCTCTACATCAAAAATCGTGTAAATCCCACCTATGGTTACCGGTTGAGCGGATACATTCGTAACTACAGCTTTGTTCCCATAAAATACAACAGGTTCAACCGCCGTCGCTTTTCTTGTACTCCGTTCTGTGCCATCAGGATAATAGGTCACGTAATCGAATATCCGTCCTTGGCTGGTAGACGCATCGCTGTCGAGATATTCCCGGTCGGTAGTGTTATTCCAGAAAGTCACGCTTTCTCCCTGGTTCAGTGTTACCCGATGGTACGCAGGTTCTATGCTGTCTTCGACCGAGAAATCATCCGTGTAGCTAAACTCAATGGGGACCTGTCCGACTACGGTCACAACTGCATAACCCTGAGAACGAATGATCGGATTTGTATTTTTGTTGAAGCCGTCCGAATGTACAACATCTTCTGATGTATACAGAACATAATCAAAAAGGGCTCCGTTTGAACTGCTCGCATTGTTCTTAATCGGATTGGCTAAGGAACCATTATTCCGAAAAATCACGGATTCTCCGGGATATACGGTAACTCGAGTAATGGCATCGCCACCAGCCTTTTGAACATCAAATGTCCGATACGGTACACCATACGTTACGGGTGTTGCTGTCACCAAGGTCACTACAGCGGTTCTCCCCGCAGCTACCGTAGGCTTAGTCGATGTATTGGTCCCGGTGGAACTTTCCGTCCCATTCGGAAGATAAACGACGTAGTCATGCTTGTCTTTGGTGGACCCATCGCTTTGGAGCGCATCGGATTTAGCGCTGATATTCGTGAATTGGTAACTTTCACCTTGATTCAGCGTCACTCGGGTATACGCAGGTTCATCGCTCCACTCACCAGTATAAACTTCGTACGGGAGTCCAATGGTCACAGGCTGTGAACCGGCCCCTGTAAAGATAATTTCGTTTCCTCCCCCTAAGTAGGGCTTTCCGGTTGATTCAAAATTTGAACCAGAGAGGCTTCCATCTTCATTGTAGTTGGCATAGTCATACTTCCGGTCTTGAGCTGTAGACGTATCCGCACTAACCGCCCTCGTTTGTGTTCCTTCATTGACGAATCGATAGCTCTCACCTTTGGACAAGGTCGCTCTATGTAAGGCCGGATTCTCAGACACACTATAGGTGAATTCAACAGGAATGGTTACTGTAAATGCATTGACCCCACTTGAGGTTACGACAGCAGTGTACCCCGCTCCTACGGATAGGCTACTCGTTGAATTCATGTTATCTGTTGAAATGCTTCCATCTGCTTTATAAACCGCATAATCATAAGAACTGCTTCTCGATGTGGCCGCATCTGTGCTCAAGGATTTTGAGCGAGTTCCAGTATTCGTGAAGCTATACGAATCACCAGGATACATTACAATAACTTGCTCTTCTGCTAATGCCATGGCTTGAGTCGTAAAGAAACCCTCACCATACGTATCATCAGTTACGGTTGGTGTATCTTCTTGATCCTCTATATCTTCATCAACACCCTCTGGTTCTTCGTGGATGTCCGGATCAGAAACATCCAGATTCTCAGCGTCTGGTAAAGCTAAATCCTCCATAGATACATCAACATTCTCCGCGCTGCTTTCGGTCGTTATTATGGCATCTGCTGGATCCGAAAGCGCATATCCGCTTGTCGGAAGAATAGTTCCCATGACAAACAAAACGACCAGAAAAACAATAAAACTTTTTCTCAAACTCATGTAAGTTGTCTTCCTCCTTTAAGTCTTTTATCCATTTGATACCTTAAGAGTGATATAAATGGAGTCTAATAAATGATTATCGGCATTTTCCTAATTTTAGGATATAGTAGGATAGTCCTTACTTTTAGGGACTATTTTCCTTTTAAAATTCGGATAACAAGTATTTAATGATCCCATTTGTCAACACTGGACAATTCAGACAAATTAACGCAAGGAGAGTATCCTATTAATTCCCTTAACAAAAAAAGCCGCCATATTGGCGACTTCTACGAACTATATTGATCTGCACTCAAATTCATCTTTCTACGACAGAGTGACGCTACACGAAGAATCCTTTCTTAAATATTCCCCGGCATACGAATGCCGCGCCATCCACTTACATCACATTGTCCATATGTATTATCTCCGACAGCAACCAACGTACCGTCTGATTTAAGCCCTACAGTATGGGCACAACCTGCCGCTACGGCAACAATATCGTGCCAGTCACTTACATTACACTGGCCATACGTATTCCAGCCTGCAGCGGAAACCGTACCGTCTGCTTTCAGGCCAATGGTATGATTACTCCCCACCGCAATCGCCTCCACACCGTGCCAGCTGCCTACATCGCATTGACCATGTTTATTACTACCCACGGCCATTACTGTACCATCTGATTGCAGACCAACGGAATGGAGATAACCCGCAGCGACCATTACAACATGACGCCAGCCAGTGACTTCACATTGGCGATATCGGTTATTCCCTACAGCTAGTACTGTTCCGTCAGCTTTCAGGCCGAGGGTATGCCAGTCTCCTGCAGTTACTGCCACCATATCATTCCAATGGCTTACCTGGCATTGACCTTCTTGATGCCGACCCACGGCGACCACCGTACCATCCGACTGAAGACCGATGGTGTGGCGCCAACCTGCCGCAATCGCTACAATATCGTGCCAGTCGGTTACCTCGCACTGGCCATCCTTATTCCATCCGACAGCCGTCACAGTGCGATCCGATTTTAGTGCGATGGTGTGGATATTGCCTGTATTTGTCGCCATATGTACATTACCTGCTGCGACCGCAATGATATCCCGCCAGCCGCTGACTTCACATTGGCTCATTTTATTATCACCAACAGCCATCACCAGACCGTCCGATGTAAGCCCAACGGTATGACGGCGTCCCGCCGCTATCGGATCTTTGGGAGACTTTCTCACCTGCAACCTCGCTTTATTCAGGGAACCATGTTCCATGCTGAAGTACCTCCCTTGAAGCAAGTTTCTTGCGATAGCCATTTCTCAACTTAACTTCCCTGAACTACTCCTCTTTTCGCCTGAAGCACATCTTGCCCAGAAGAAGTCCTGTGCCCGAGGAACAAATCAGATATCCAAAGAATAAAAAAACCAAGAAAACAGCATGAAGATCTTCAGGAATCTGAAGCACACCTTCAAACCAAGCCAAACGAAAAGGATACAGTAGCGCTACCCAGATGATCAGCAAAACTAGAATAAAATTAATGATTTTCCTCACTGTAATGATCCTTTCAGGGCCTGTATGGTGTCCGTTATGTTATACCAATAATACTTCAATCAGGATGGTTTGTCTTTTTCTAGTTAAAACTGCAAAGAAGCCTCCACTCCACATTACTGCGGAGCAGAGGCTGCATCCTTCCATCTACTTCCCCTAAACTCAGCTGAGCGGCGCAGGCTCCACAACGTCCGGGATTTCGGGTAAACGCTGTTTGCGTTCCATCCCCAGACTGATCACAAGCCCAAGCAAACCCAGAGCCGCGATGACTGATGCGTACAATGGTACGGAAATAAGTCCCGTATGCGTAATCGCGAACCCGCCAATATAGGCTCCACCTGCATTCCCCAGGTTAAACGCGGAGTGGCTTGATGTGGTCGCAAGCAGCGGTGCTTCGCGAGTCATATTCATGATTCGAATCTGCAGACCCGGCATAATCCCGAACGCCGCAACACCCCAGCAGAAGATTGTAACGACCGCCAGATATGGATTCTCCAGCGTCAAAGTGAGTGCAGCCAAAAGTACAGCCAGCACGCCGAAGTTGACCATCAGGGACGGCATCAGTTTCCAGTCGGCCAGCCGGCCACCCAACATGTTCCCGAGCGTCACACCAACGCCGAACAGTACCAGTATCCATGTTACACTTTGCTCCGCAAATCCGCTGATATCCACTAACATGGGTGTAATATACGTAAATACCGCGAAGAGGCTTCCACAACCCATGGCACCAATGAGCAATATTAATAACACCTGAGGACGAACAAGATTACGGAACTGCTGTCCGAGGTTCGCAGGCTCCCCTTGCGAAATAACCGGAATGAATCGAATGATACCAATCAGTGAAATGATGCCCAGGATCGTAATGGCCCCGAATGATGATCTCCATCCGAGCTGTTGGCCGATAAATGTACCGAAGGGTACCCCAATAATGTTCGCAATCGTAAGTCCTGCAAGTACAACGGAGACGGCGCCTGCTCTTCTCTCGGGTGCAACCAGGCGGGTTGCCATGAGAGAACCTACACCAAGAAACGTACCATGTGCAAATGCCGTCAAAATGCGTGCTGAAATCAGCAAGCCATAGGTTGGTGCAATAACGGATAGTGCGTTACCGATGATAAAAATGCACATCAGCAGGATCAGCAGTTTTTTCTGCGGTATCTTATGGGTAAACACGGTCAGAATGGGTGCGCCAACCGCGACACCCAGGGCATAGCCCGTAATCAGTTGGCCTGCCTGCGGAATACTCACATGCAGATCGGCAGCCACATTCGGCAGCAATCCCATAATGATAAATTCCGTCATTCCAATGGCGAATGCTCCTACCGTCAGGCATAGAAGGGATAACGGAAATGCCCCTCCTTTTCCCGGTTTCGAAGCACGTCGTTCTGTCTTGTTCATATGATGTTCTCTTCTCCTGTCCATCTTCTGTCTCTTTTTTGGTTATTCCTTGTTACGATTTCAGGATGACATTTGGGCTGCTTTTAGCCACATCGCCTCGTTTAAATCCTCAAACGTTTCCAGCATTGCAAGCTTGTTCTGCCACTGTGCCGGGATGCCGCTCCGACCATAATAAGCACCAGCAATCTGTCCGTACACCGCACCGGTTGTATCTGCATCATCACCGAGATTAACGGCTAGCAGTGCACCTTCTTCAAATGTGGAAGAGTTATGGAACGCCCACAATGCGGCTTCCAACGAACGGACGACATAGCCGCTCCCCTGAATTTCAGGCGGTTCCTTATCGCGATAAGATCCACGCACAACCTCTTCAATGGCTGGGGAAAAAGAAGACTCCTCCCTCCACCGTAGGCATGTCTCGGGCAGCATCATCGTATGTTTGTCTGCTCCGCGCAGCCCTGCAACCAGAATAGCCGCAAGCACCTCGCAAGCTTCCAGGCTTTCCGCTGCTGCGTGTGTCGTGCGGGAGCTCAGCTTCGCATAAGCCACAGCATCCTGCGGATGGTTGGCATACACCATAGCGACTGGTGCAAGCCGCATAATTGATCCGTTACCAGCCGTCATCGAATCGGTAGATCCGCTGTAGGGCTCTCCGGTCTTCCTGAACCTTTCCAGCGCATTTCGCGTAGCCCCGCCGATATCAAAGCATGTTCCGGTACTGCTCATGTAGCCGACTTCATACCAATTCGTGTATCTGCGCATCTGATCCGCCGGATCAAAATGTTCTTTTCTCACCAGACTTTCGGCCAGACATAGCGCCATTGACGTGTCATCCGTCCACTGTCCGGGAGCCAAGCCAAACACACCGCCCCCCACAATATCGGTTACAGGCTCAAATGTGCCTGGGCTGCTAAACTCCACTGTCGTTCCCAGTGCATCCCCTGCCGCTAGTCCAAGTAAACATCCATTGAAGCGATCCTTATCCAGCATCGCCGGTCCCTCCTCTGCGTCCTAACTTTCAACATATCTCTTCCATTCTCCCACAAGGGCTGTTCTGCCGTAAAGAATTTTAAAAAGATGCAGCCTGGCTTATTTAAATCCAACAAATTCTCAAGGGCTCTCTTCTATTATAAATGTGTCGAAAAAGGTGGAACGCTTGTTATCTCTCCATATCGCAAAAAAAGTTTATTTTTTTTCAACGGAGAAAACCGTTTTTTCAGTACACCGCTTACATGCATAGGTCATAACGGTTTGCCACCTTCGCCACTTTCTGAAAACACGTCATTTATGTGCAAATTTTCAATGTTAACAATCATGACGCACTTGACCCCTAAGTTTGTCCCATGTTACGGTTTTATTAGCTTCAACGCTTAAATTTTTCCACATTTATAATTCTCAACAAGCATTCGCGTCAACTAATCTGCCGCAACGTAAAAGTAACAAAGGGGAAATTTGCAATTTTTTCTTTTGTTTTATCCCAAAACAAATTCTGAAACAGGAGGAACAAATTTATGATTAAGGCACTGGTTTTTGATTTCGATGGAACGATTATTGATACGGAGACAGCATGGTATATCGCTTTTCGTGATGCCTACAAGGAACACGGCGTGAACTTGACCCTGGAGATGTATTCGCAATGCATCGGTACCAGTCTGAAAACATTCAATCCCTATGAGTACCTCATCACAGATTTGAATCTTCCGATCGATCGGGAAGCGTTCAGGGAATCGGTTCAGCTGCAGCATGCAGCATTAATGAACAAGGAGCAGGTAAGACCAGGCATCCAGAATTACCTCGAAGCTGCACGTGAGGCTGGATTAAAACTGGCCGTTGCCTCAAGCTCCAAACGGGAGTGGGTCGAACAGCACCTGGAACAACTGAAACTGAAGGATTACTTCGAAGTGATTCGAACAGCCGACGATGTGGCCCATGTGAAGCCTGACCCGGAATTATATAACCAAGCCCTGGAAGCGCTTGGAGTAACTGCAGACGAAGCCGTAGCGATTGAGGATTCACCTAACGGCGCACGTGCAGCTGCTGCAGCTGGTATTCACTGTGTCGTAATCTCGAACACCATAACAGGAACGCTGGATTTCAATATGCCTCACCAACGGCTGTCCTGCCTGACCGACCTCGAATTTAATGATTTGATCTCGAAGCCCTTCGTCACCACCGTCTAGGTCTGCACGAATTTCGCATTTCAAACTTTAAAGGGGGAGTTCACACATGAAAGCTGTACATTTTGGAGCGGGCAATATAGGCCGCGGTTTTATCGGTCATATGTTGTCCGCTTCCGATTACGAAGTATGCTTTGTCGCACGTAACCCGAAGAAGATCTCCATGCTGCAAAAAAGAAAAGAATATCCCATTACCCTCGCTAATGCAGATCAGGACACAACCATGGTCAGCAACGTCACGGCTATCCATGTGGGCGAACAGGATCGCCTTGCTGAGCAGATTGCATCGGCTGATCTCATTACGACAGCGGTCGGTGTGTCCGCACTTGAGGATATCGCCGAACCCATCGCCAAAGGCATATATCTCCGCATGAAAAACAACAATCAGGCTCCTCTCCATATCATCGCTTGCGAGAATGCCATCGGAGGCAGCACTCGCCTAAAGAAACGGGTATATCCGTTTCTGGACGAACAGACTCGTACCAAAGCCGACCGCTATATCTCGTTCCCCAATGCAGCCGTCGACCGGATTGTCCCGGCGCAAGACCACAAGGATCCGCTGCAGGTCACCGTTGAACCTTTTTACGAATGGGTCGTGCATCGTCCGGCGCTACTGGATGGGTTTAAGGAGATTGAAGGCGTACACTACGTCGACTCCCTTGAGCCTTACATTGAGCGCAAGATGTTCACCGTAAACACCGGCCACTGTGTGGCTGCTTACTTCGGGTATCTCGAAGGATTCAAGACCATAAGGCAAGTCATGAGTAACGCAACACTTCGTGCGAAAGTCAAACATGTCATGGAGGAAACCGGAGCCATGCTTGTGAAGAAACACGGGTTTAATCCTCAGAAACACAGCCAATATATCGATACGATTCTCGAACGCTTTGCCAACCCCAACCTGACGGATCAGGTTACCCGGGTCGGACGTTCACCCCTTCGCAAGCTATCGCCTTATGACCGGCTTGTTCGCCCAGCGATGCAGGCCAGCGAATTCGGAATTGAAATTCCCCATCTTACTTCCGCTATGGCTGCCGCAATGCTCTTCGATCACGAGCAGGACGAGGAAGCCATGAAGCTCCAGCACATGATTCGTGAAGAGGGCGTCTCCTCCTTCATTCGTGAACGCATGGGAATTCCCGACGAACACCTCATTCATCAGCATGTTGTCGCCCGATACGAGGAACTCAAAGGGCACAAGGGATCGACCATTTTAACCTGACACCTCAGGTAAGACGGTAGGTTATGCACAACTGAATAGAGACGGCAAAAAAGCCGGGAGGAACCCATGCCCAAGCATCGTTCCTTCCGGCTCTTTTCATGTTATTTTGTAATGTTCGCTTCATTCATAATGGAATTCAGGGATACATACGCCATCGGCAGGAATCCCTCAGATGGTTCGCCCACAGGTGCATCAATGTGGAAAATGAAACCATTGCCGTCCAGTTCTTTTATGATGAAATACTGGGTCTTTTTATCGTTTTGGGCCATCATATACAGTCTTGCATCCTTCATCGGGCCTTTACTGAGCTCTTCCTTGCTCAGTTCCTTGACCTCTCCCGTTTCGCTCAGCTCTTCCTTGGCATCCATCTTCAGCGCATCCAGATTGAAGTCTGAAGGAAGCTTTTCGATCTCCACTTTGTAGTCAGGATCAATCTTCATGGTCAATTCGTCGTCCTCTGCATCAAAGGCCATGGGTTCGAACACATAAAGCGAGTATCCCTCACCTTGAGCAAGTTCAGCCGGACGTTTCTCCGTCATGCCTTCCACCGTTACTTCCAGCTCTGTTGTTTTGGGACGATCCGATGTCACGTTATCGCCTGCATTGGAACCGTTCGGTTCATCCGCTTCGATCTTCGCGATTTCCGTAAGCACCAGCTGCTTGGTTGTATTGTCGCCGGTCTCAATCGTTCTCTCTACATATTTGAATTGTACTGAATCTTCATCATCAATGTCATCAAAGGACTTCTGCACATTCTCTTCAACCTGGAAAGCCATCGGAACCTCCTTGACACGGATCTCTACCGTGTGAGGATCTGCCCAGCCCGTCAATATGCCCTCTGCTTCGATCACCGCACTGTCATTTTGCTGCTGCTCCGGTGCAGGCGTCTGTTCCCCTGTATTTTTGGTTGGTGGCTGCGCTGCAGGACTGCTGTTACCACAGGCCACAAGTGAGAATCCCATGAGTAAAACGAGTAGTGATGCACTAACATTCAATTTATTTCGCATATGAACACCTCCGTTAGCTTATACGCAATGATGCTTGTCCATGTTGCTTCATTCTGCATACTAGTACTTACACGGCTGGTCGCTAGCTCAATCAGATAGATAAATAGAAGAGGCGAAAATCGAGCACATCTCTAACTCGCTCGTTCCATTTGAACAAGCTTGGCGTTGGCCCCGTTAAATGCTTTTGTCTGCTTGTTGAATTGCTTTCTGATCTCGGCAAGCTGTGCATATTGGATGTTGCGTTCCCGGATGGCGCGCTTAATTTTCACCAGATTCGGATCCACACTGCCTCTCATTAAGGAATAGAGCCGTTCATCGGCATCCAGACTTTGCTGATACGAGGTTACAAATTTCTCAAATGTCTGGGCTCTTACTTCATACTGGTCCAAAACGGCTCGTGCCTGAACCAGCGTCTCTTCTTTTTCAAAAGACAATCGTCCCAGGGAATCCCGTACAGCAGGTGTCTGTTCCTGTGTCTGCTTCATTAAGGTCTCCGCCTGCTCCAGCAATTTTCTCCGCTCGGCGATATGTTCTTCTGCCTGATCCAGCAGTGATTCCAGGTCACTGTTTTTGTTTTTTCCCTTATTCAAAATCGACGTGTACAGTTCCATTTCCTCCCGTTCATGACGGGCAAGCTCCTTCAGATTCTGAGCCATCTCCTGATCATTCCGGATCAATTTGTTTACCTGATTCGCAGCCGGTTCCTGCGGCTGGCCACAGGCACTGGTGAGCACCACCAGCGTCAGGCCGACGGCAGCCAGTGCTGATTTTTTCCACGTACGCACTCGGTCGTCTCCTCTCCGTTTGTATTTATCATCTCTAAGTTACAAGCGGGTATCTCCGCTAAAATTGGCAGTCCAATGTGCATTCGGGTCATAGACCTCGAACTCATAACCCCGATCTTCAAGCAATTTCAGAATACGCGGCAACGCCTGCACCGTCTGCTCCCGCTCATGCATCAGGATCACTTCCTTGTCCCGGTGGACACTTTTTCTGACACGCGCCACGATTTTGTCCGGCTGACCCGGAAGGTTCCAATCCAGAGAGTCTGTAGTCCAATCCCACATTTTGAACCCCGCTGCGGCAATATCACCCCTGAACGATTCACCGATCTGTGGACTGCTGCCGTAAGGAGCGCGAATCAGATGCGGTGTATAGCCAATCAGATCCTGCACCATCTTCTGCTCCTTCTTGAATTCCTTTACGAAATTCGCAGAGCTGCCGCTTTTGTACAGGGTGTTATAGTTATGTGTCATGCTGTGGAGCCCCGGGTAGCTGCCCTCCTGAACCAGCCGCTCTACCGCGGACTTATGCTGATTCAACTGACGACCAATCATGAAAAAGGTTGCCTTGGCCTCATGCTCTTTCAAAATATCCAGCAGTTGTTCCGTATATTCACTCGGTCCATCATCAAACGTTATGTATGCCAGCTTGCGAACCTGTCCCTGAAAGCGTGCAGGCTCTTCCTTCACATCCGGAGTCATTTCAATCATGCCCAGCTTGGTTGGCTGTTCAATAGCAGCTACCGGGGGCGGAGCTACATAGCCCTTAATCCAGTGGGTCATTCCAATGAATGCATATGTTAAACCGGTAATGATCAGTGCAATCAGCATCAGAGCTGCACTCAATCTTCCGTACCGGATTCTTCTTCGTTTGTGTGTCTTCGTTCGGCTGGTTCTGCTCGCAATGCTGCCGTTTTCTCCTGCTGTCTGTTGTTGAACTCTCACTTTCCATGCCACTTCCTTAATTTCCCGATTATTGGTATATTATATCGTTTCATGTCTCTATATAGAAGATTAATAGAAAAGCGGCATGGGTGAATGACAGAATAGTTACAAGCCCGGTTACAATCTGCTTATCTATTTTTCTTTCATCGCTTTTCGAACAGCTGGGTTCTCCTGTATAATGAATTGATTTACGCCATTTGACTTCAAGAAGGAGCTACATCCATGACAAGCTTGTTTCGTGCCGGCAGATCCATTGAACTTCTGTTCGTTGTCGGCATTATTGCTATCTCGTTTTCTTCCATTTTTGTGCGCTGGTCCAGTGCAGATGTGGCTGTTATCGCCATGTATCGGCTGTTTCTCACCAATCTGCTGATGCTTCCGTTTGTCTGGAAATACCGACATGAGATGATGCGCCTTAATTTCAGGCAGTGGGGGCTGCTGCTTGCATCCGGTGTGATGCTGGCACTTCATTTCCTGCTGTGGATGGGATCGCTCAGACTTACGAGTGTGGCCAGCTCCACGGTCATTCTCGCACTTGAGCCCATATTAATTCTCGCCGGTTCCGTCTGGCTGTTCAAAGCCAAGATTAACCGTATGATGATTATCGGCATGGGCATCGCCCTGCTTGGATCCATAGCGATCGGAGCTGGGGATTTTCAGTTAGCCGGTACGGCATTGCAAGGCGATCTTCTATCTCTGCTGGGAACGATTGCGGTAGCCATCCATATGCTGCTTGGACAATTTCTGCGTTCCGGACTCAGTGCCTTCTCTTATAACTTCTGGGTATTTTTCGTCGCTGCCTGTACGCTGGCGGTATATAATTTGGCCATGGGGCATTCGTTCGGGGGTTATGCGGCTTCGGAGTGGGGAATTTTCCTGCTACTCGCCATCGTGCCGACGATCTTCGGGCACTATCTCTTCAACTGGCTGCTTCAGTATATGAATGCCACCACGGTATCCATGGGCGTGCTCGGTGAACCCGTATTCTCCTCACTGCTGGCCTGGATGCTGCTTGGTGAATCTCTCAGTGCCATGCAGATGATTGCCGGCGTCGTCATTATCTTTGGGGTATGGATTTTCATTCGGTACGGCAAAACCAAACCGGAACCCATTCCCGCTGACGCGCCTGTCGGCGGTCAAGGACCTGCTGAACCTACGGCGGTGTAATTCTACCGCAGCATATGGCATGGCAAAAAAAAAACGATTGGAGTCTGATACAACAGACTTCAATCGGAACTCAATACTCTTCATAAGGCGGTGTATTTTCATGAAAAACATTGTATCCATGCGCTGGCTGCTCGCCAGAATGTACGAACCCGATGTGGTCATTGCCGACTGCAGATTCCTGCTCGGTCAACCAGATGCAGGAAGACAAGCTTATGAGGCTGGCCATATTCCAGGTGCCGTTTATCTCGATCTCGAACAGGATCTATCCTCTCCTGTGTCAGCCCATGGCGGACGTCATCCGCTCCCTGACCCGACAGAACTGGCAAAGCGTCTTTCGAAAGCGGGAATCGGTTCAAATGCTCGTATTGTTGCCTACGATGATCAGGGCGGTATGAATGCCTCAAGATTATGGTGGCTGCTTCGCTACCTGGGTCATGAACAGGTGTACGTGATGGACGAGGGCTTCTCCGCCTGGCAAAACGCCAAGTTTCCGGTAACCACGGATGTGCCTGTACGGATTCCCTCCACGTTCGAAGCAAACGTGAAGCCGCACATGCTTGCCAGCGTACAGGACGCACAGCACGCTTCGGCGAACAGCTCAGCGGTACTGATCGACTCTCGCGATGCCCGCCGCTATGCAGGGCTGGAAGAACCGATCGATGCCAAGGCCGGACATATTCCGGGGGCGGTGAATTATTTTTGGAAAGATGTACTGAATGCAGAAGGCCGGTGGTCTGACGTGAGTATATTGGAGGAACATTTCGGGAAGCTGGCGAAGGACGAGCCCATCATCGTGTACTGCGGCTCAGGCGTCTCGGCCTGCCCGAATGTAATTGCGCTGGAGGAAGCCGGATATACCAATGTGAAGCTGTACGCCGGAAGCTGGAGCGACTGGATTAGTTATGAGGAGAATGCAGTGGACACTGTGGACGAGTAGGTACTGAGCACGGGTCTACAGTATCTCAAAAACGAATACACCGCCATGCTGGCTGATGCCGGGGGCGGTGTATTTACAGTGCCTGAGCGTCAACAGGAAATCAACATGTAGAAGGTGGAGCCACATTCACTTTAATAAATATTACTAGGCTGAAGGCAGACAATTTGAATGTCTTTGTTAACAATCGGGAATACGGGAGAGATAAAGGAATCTTTGCACAGGCAGACTTATCCAGTTCCTTTTCCCTCAGTGAAATAAAATCTGCAACAGAACATGAGGGGAAGCATTTATGAGTCCGTGAACCAAGATAATCACCCATACTCTACGATAGCGGGCCCATAAATAACCAAGAAACAGACCCGTAACCCCATGATTTGCAATCACTGTTGCCACATCAATATCCCACTGACCATATCCTTGAATGGCAACATGCCAGATGGACCATAGTATTGAAACTAGTAGTATGGCAGGCCATCTTCCAAGCAATGCCTCCAACCGGGTTTGCAGCCATACCCGATAGAAAACTTCCTCCAATACGCTATTGATCATAAAACCAATCAACACCAAGAGAAATAATTCTGTCAAATCCGTTGCTTCGATTACTCCTTCTGGTTGTGCAATTGGGGAATAGAACTTTAGATAACCCCAGACCACAATAATGATTAGTGGTGCAATGACGTTTCTGCGAGAGCGAGGCTTTGCCGAGATAATTTCTTGCTGCGCGCCAGTCGTTTTGCGATAAATTAGCAAGAAAATCAGCGGAATGCACAACAGTGTCGTCAACTTGAACGCTAAATAATATAGCTCGAAATGTAATCCTTGGGGATCTATCGTTACAAGAGCAGCCGTAAACAAAACACCTGACATCAATAACACAATCGATTGGACAACCAAGTGATGTCTCTCCCTTTGTTGGAAAGACGGATGATTTTGACTTTTATAAGGAATCAGACGGATTAAAAAAATACCAAGGAATGCCGGCAACCAAGTATGCCATATTGGAATCACTCCCTCATGATCGGCCGTGTACCTTATATTCAAGTTTCCGGTCCACACTAACCACAATACAGCAGCAAACATAATGATCATGCACAATAAGCCGATTGCCTTTCCCCATGTAGAAAACATTACTTTGAATAGCTGGTTCATTCCAATTGCACTCCTTTAAGTTGCATGCCGCATTTGCCCCATTCTTTTTTTAATTCAGTTGAGTTAAATAAACTTTAGCACATTCCATCTTAACCGTCTATTTAATTCACTTGAGTTAAATAATATGATATTGTTTGTGTATGCCAAAAATCGTAGACCATGAGAAAATGAAGAATATTATCGCTGAAGCAACATGGAAAATCATTAGCGAGAAAGGAATTCATCAGGCAACGTCAAGAACAATTGCGAAGGAGGCCGGATTATCACAAGGAGCTTTAAGACATTACTTTGCAAAACAAGAGAGCCTATTAGCGTTTGCGATGGAGTTAGTTAAGGAAAAGGTACTGATTCGGCTAAGAAATCTGAATGCAAGAGAACTTGAGCCTCAAGAAAGAATTGTTGAATACTTGCTTGAGCTAGTCCCGACTGATGAACAAACATTATTGGAAATGGAGGTTTGGTTTGCATTTGTAACCTATGGAAAAACGCAAAAAGGGTTCGATACCAATTATGAGGACCTCCAACACGCAATCAAGAATTGCATTATATACTTGAAAAATGAAGGTCTTCTGAGCACAACCGATGAAGAGAAGGAACAAGAAAAACTGTATGCCTTTATGAATGGAATGGCTCTCAATTTGTATCTAGAGCCGGATAAGATAAATCGAACACGAAGCAAAGAAATGATACAAGACTATATCCATTGGATTATACGTTAAAGGGAAGCTTGACACATAAATCGGGGAGTTAAGCAGCCGGCCAGAGGCCAAGCAGAATACACTTTCCTTGCCTGTGCCAATTCGGGCGTGCATGGATTGATATTCTATTGGAAACTGTGGAAAAATAAATGAAAGAAGCCCACATCTAACAATGCGGGCTTTTCGTCTTCAAACTTGATGACAATGGAGGAGAGGCTAGCCTTCATCCGATTTGACTGATAATTAGACGTATTATTATAGAAACAGTCCGACCCATGCCACCAATTAATCGAAATATTTTATCTGCAGGTTGCTAAATACTGCCGTCCCCCCTTCAGCATACAATGTGATCCCGCGGTCATTCCATTTTGGAAAAATGATATTGGATAACACCAAAGAACCATCATCAACGAAGACCTCGATACTGGTCTTGTCTACCAGAATCTTGAGATGAACCTTGTTCTTCTCCGGAGCGAATGCCGCTTGACTCTCCAAGTCTCGGCCACTCCTGTCAGGATTCCCGGTATAGGTCCGGTTCACATAGACATAGCCACCTTCTACATTGACGCCTGTATCCACATGTCGGCTCTGGTCGTTGGATTCACGAAGCCTTAATCCAATATTCTTGATCTTGGTCCACGATATATCGGCCTCAAGCTGATACGAATCTCCCGTCGCATGAAGTGTATGAGATCCTTTCACTGTAATCGGTTTAAAGGCAGTCTTCGAGACCACTGCCCGTTCCAGAGACTCAATCGGTCTTGAGATCAGTCGATACTGACCCGTTTTCGATGTAATAAGTTTAATTTCACGAACAATCGAATCCATGCCGTTGTAACCTTCCTGCAGTGTCGGCGTATTGTTGGCATAGCTCCAATTATTCATCCAGGCGAATGCGTAACGGTGACCGGTTTTGTCAGTGCTTGCCCCATCTTCAAATGTAACTCCTCCATACCAGTCAAAGCCATAGTCCAGCCATTGTGGATCATGAAGGTCGGAAACAAATTCTTTGCCATTAAAGCTTCCGGTCCAGTAAGCGTAGGTATTGGGTTGTCCGGATGATCTGCCGTTGGCGCTTACGCCGAGCACCCATTTATAGGTTCCGTTATCTGCCCGCATCACAAATAGATCAGGACATTCCACCAACCCCACGTTTTCCGTGAAGAAGCCGCCAGTATATCGCCAATTTTTCAAATTAACCGACTCATAGAACCCAATCTTCGTCCCTTCAGCCAGAGCCATAACCCATTTTTTGGAGTGCTCATCCCAGATGATTTTAGGGTCTCTAAAATCCTTTTGTCCCGGATTCTTTATCACCGGTCGATCTCCATAAGGCTTAAATGTTTTCCCTTGATTGGTGCTGTACCATAAATATTGTTCCTGCTGTCCGCTGCTGGCAGAGGGCTGTGTCATGATCGCAACAATTGCCCCCTTGCCGAAGCCGGCTGTACCTGACTCATCCACAACCAATGAGCCAGACCATGGATCACCGTTTCGGTTTGTGTATTTGGGTATTGCCACGCCTTCATCCTTCCAATGAAGCAGATCGACCGATGTGGCAAGCCGCCATTCCGTACCATTGCCTGTGGGGTAATCACCATTATACAGATAATAATAGTGGTACTTCCCGTCCAGATATATCGGCCTTTGAGGATCATTCTTCCACTTGTCTGGCGTTGTAAAATGAAAGCTCGCTCGCAGGCTAGCAGAAGGAGAGGCTGCTCCCGTATCCGCTGTAGGCCATGGGTTGTTGGCCAGGATCGGAATAACAGTGAAGGCAAGCGTGATCACACCACAGACAGCAGAACAAATGATTATTTTCCTTCTGATTTTGTTATTCATAACAGATACCTCATTTGTAAAAAAAGAAAATGCCAATAGTTATCGACATTTTCTTTCTTTTAGATTCTCTGCGGAATTGGTTTATTCCACTGTCAATTGTCCTTGTGCCAGAATGCTGTCCTTCACTACGGATGTTTTGGATCCTTTGATATTCACCAGGAAACTTGGTGCGAAGGTAGAATGATGATCTTCAAACATTCCTCGGTTGGTCATATAACTAGTGATCACTACGTTGTTGCCTTGAACCTGCGGAATAGCAAAATGTGCGTAAGTCCAGGTAACATCCTTAGGGTCCAGATCTTGATGCAATACAAGTCCAGTACCATTCAATGGTTTATAAGGTCCGGTCAGAGAACCAGATACATATCCCAACATGTAGATATCTTCAGCATCAACACCATCCACAACCATTTTGGCTCCTCTTGTATCCGTGAACAAATACCATTTTCCATTCAACTTAAAGATATTTGCGCGTTCAATTTCATCTGTTACCGTATTGGATGCAATCAGCGGCTTCATCACTTGTTTTAAGGTATAGTCGTCATTCAGTTCAATGATCCCCAAAGCGCCATTGGCTAAGGAAGCTAACTTTTTATTAGGGCTTTGCAGCAATTTCTCCCTCTCGGCCTGGAAGAACTTTTTGCTTCCTTCATAGAAGGCTCTGTTATTGAAAGCATCCTCGCCCTGGTAGCCCGTCTCTGTTCCAGTATTGGCTTCGAAAACAAGGTATTTATGACCCTTATCTTCAACATAATGAGGATCTCTCAGCGTATGATTGTCGGAATAATCCCCACCGCTGAAAGCCTGCTCCACAGTTTGATACATCTTGCCGTCACCATCAAAGATCGACTTGAAATCTTCAACACCGTCCACCTTGAGCGTGTCCTCTGCATGTTCAGAGACATTGATTTGAGCAGTCGTCAGGGTTTGCTTGCCATAAAATCCGTTAGCCGGGTCCCAGCCATGACGATTGGTATAGAAGAGACGAATATGACCATCCGTAGTCAACGTAGAAGAGCCGGACCATTCCTCTTCCTGGTGGTTCAGAATGGGATCGTTCGGAACGTCCTTATCGGTGTTTTTGAACACTCTGCCTGCATTTTTCCAGGCATCAATGGAGGTGTCTCCTGCTTTTTTGTAGAACATGTAGATGAATGTGTCTGAACCTCGATCCGGGTCACCCGCCAGACCAAAAACGATTTGATAACCATGATAGTCAGCTACGGTACCATCCGCATTTTGCAGCGGCCAGGTATCCCACACATCCATGTCGATGACGTTACCCTTTTCATCATATCCTTTTGCAGAAGGAAGATTTTGAATCGTAGATGCGTCAAACTGAGGAACCTTGAATTGTGCTTTAATTTGTTCCGCAGGGATTTTCAGGGCGTCTGTGCGTGTAATATGCGAGAAACCATAACTCTCTTTGTAGTCTGAATTTTCTTTTGCAAAAGCCGAAACTGCCCCACTTGCCAATAGTGTTGTTGCAAACGTTACTGCTGTCACTCTTCTCACAATGTTCTGGAAATTCATTAGATGTATCCCTCTCTCTTGTCATTTTTTCCGGAAAACAGAAAAAGACCTAAAAATCGTTAGGGTATGGTGGATACACCGATCCCAACGGACTTTTAGGTCTTGCCTGCTTACCAGTAACAATCCCGACATATTCAACTGTCGATAACTATTCTATATGGTCGGATCAAAATTTGGCTATAGATCGAAACTCCCGATTCGGATCAAGGACCAGGGACTCAGTTTATCAAGCATCATAATCAATCCGAGGATGGATGGAGTCGATGATCTATCCGAATGATTTCCATGGCGATCACAACCAGTTGGCTTTCGGTAAAAGCATATCCATAATCCTCTTCAACCATTTCACCGATCTCGCGGGCCTGTGTATATGCCTCGGTAAAATTCATCTTTGCCATCGCCACAAGCTCAGGGTTAAGTTCATTGCGGAGTCTGCCTGATTCATCCGTTTGCAGCATATTCTCAAGCTGGGTCAAAAGTCGCTCATAGTTCGCAGACCGTCGATCCAGTACACCGGCAACTTGTCCTACACCTTCCGCGATATCCCTGATCATGGCCGTCTTTTCCGGAGCCTTATGGCGCATGCCCGCATTCTTCCAGGCCGTATGGATATGCATGGCGATATAACCAACCTCATCTTCCGGGATGACCACCTGCAATTTCTCGTAGATCAAACGCTTGGCATGAAGCCCAAGATGGAACTCTCTTGGATAGAGGATACGAATCTCCTCAAGCAGCGTATTCCGAATTTCGATTCCCTTGCCAATCCGCTCCAAGGCAAACGAGAGATGGTCTGCAAGAGCGATATGGATGTGCTCATGAAACGTAACACCCAATGCTTTCTCGGCGAAAGTGATGATCTGCTGGGTGACTGCAATTTCTTCTTCAGGCAGGGTCCCCAGCATTTCCTGAAGGTGGTTGTACTGCTTCGGATCAGTCATCACAAACACTTTTTCAATAAGGCTTGGGTCTACAACATCATTTTTTCCTTTTTGGAAAACAACACCCGGCCCCATGACAATTTTCTCTTCTCCATGATCGTTAACCACAGCGGCGTTATTGTTGAGTATTTTTTTGATCTTCATGTTAGTCTCCTATGCCTGTTCGTTAAGTTTATCAGCTTCTGATCGAACAACGCGATCCACACCGAGCAGCAAGGTAACGGTAAAAGCCGTAGCCAGAGCAAGCACAAAACCTATGAGATAATGCACAAGATTCATCAACCCGGGCTGTACGATAAAAGCGATCATCGGCAATCCGGTTAGCCCCAATGAATTAGCCACAACCTGATGAAAAGCGACATATGCCCCTCCGGCAGCTCCTCCGGCAGCAGCACCCAAAAAGGGACGCCCAAGTTTAAGATTAACACCATAGGTCACTGGCTCGGTGATACCGAACAGCGCCGTGATCGAAGCAGGCAATGCTATTTTCCTCAATGCTTCGTCCCGGGTTCTGACATATACCGCAAGACCGGCTCCTGCTTGCCCGATATTCGCCATGGACCAGATTGGAAGCAAGAAATTGAAGCCGATATCCGGATTGGAAATCAGTCCAACTTCGATAGCCTGAATCCCGTGATGAAGACCGGTGATCACAACGGAGCTGTAGATCCCTCCAAGCAGTAGCCCAAATAGCAAGCTCCCGTAGTTGAAGACATGCTCCAGAATACTTCCCAGCGAGCGGCCCAGACCAAGGGCAAGGGGTTCAATAACCAGTACCGCAAGGCTGCCCGCAAGGCTAAAGCTTAAAAAGGGAACGAGAAGAACAGCTCCGGATGACGGGATCCATCGGCGTAGTCCTTTCTCTATTATCGTTAGCATAAACGCCGCTAGAACGGTTGGGATGATGGCTCCCTGATACCCGAATTGCGGTGATATGGGCACAGCTTGAACAAAGGCTGGATTTCCACTAATATCGGTGAACGGGAGAATACCCGGATGAGTCATGACAATCCCCACAGCGGCACCAAGCGCAGGGGTTCCACCGAACCGCTTGGCCGTGTTGTATCCGAAGAGAACCGCCATCAACTGGAACGCAGAGCCCGTCAGCAGTGACAGAATCCGGAACCACGTTTGCCCTGGATCATCCCAGCCGAATGCCCTCGCAAGTCCCAAGATACCCAGCAGCAGCCCTGACACGACGAAGAGCGGAATAATGGGCACAACGATATCAGAAAAAAATTGGAATGCGTCCATCAACCTGTGCAACAATGCTCGTGAATGAAGCCCCTTATCGTTGGATGGTCTGCTCGTGGTAGACACGGACGGCAGTGGATAGGAATCCATATGATTTTCTTCGTGCAGCCGTGGTGTTATGGGTCCAATTGGGTCGTCTTCTTTCGGTATGGACGAAGCAGCTGACTGAAGCATGACATTCACCTGGCGATTAACCTTCGAGACAAGAGCGGGACCCAGGATAATCTGCAGTTGTCCAGCACGAACGTGCACCCCTTGAATTTCCTGCATACCGTCAAGACGTTCTTGTTCCACCAGATCACTGTTCTGCAATCGGAGTCGAAGTCGTGTCGTGCAATGGGTGCTTTCGATAATATTGTCCGTTCCTCCAGACCATTCAATAAGTTGCGTGGCCAATGCCCTTGCGGAACTACGCCCCTTTGTGACACTCCGGTCATCCTGCTGCATGGATGCTCCTCCCTGTTACTTAGCATTAAAAGGACATCGAAGGATCGATGTCTATCGTTGAAAGTTGATCTTCTACAAAAATAACAATTCCGTCATTTTTGGCAATATTACTATTGTGACCACTTCACTTTCCAAAATCAATGGTCAGTAAATACCACTACTCTGAGGACAATGGCTCATCTTGGCTTTGCAGTCAGTTCTAACAGATCGCCCCTTTTCTCCAAAATTCGAATATCCTCTAATGGAATCAATAGGTTATTTCTCAATAAAATCCCGATCGTTACGGGGAAGAGTAAGCAAAAAGAGCCCGCTTCGGAAGCAGACTCTTGATTTTGTAGCGATGATGGTGTACGTGGACTTGGGTACATGGACGCTAAGGTGCTCCGTGGAGGGAACCCCCTTCATATCAACGCCAATTTCGGCAATCAAGCATACTTACGGATATAACGAATGTAATCTTCAGCACTTTGGTTAATCTCTTCATCTGTAGCCTGAAATGATGCACCGAAGACGGCAAAATACGGTAATGCTATCCCACCCACATGATTGATGCTGGCTTTGAAAGGTGCAATCACCTCATCAACCGTAAAAGAGACGGAACCTTCTGGCGTGTAATTTTCTTTTTTATCACCAATGGACATGGCGAGGCTCAGCTTTTTCCCGTGCAGTTTATTGCCTGATGATCCATACGCCCACCCGTAGGTAAAAACATCATCAAACCACTTTTTGAGCAAAGGCGGATAGCTGTACCAATATAGCGGAAACTGCAGGATGATATGATCATTTGCTTCGAGCAGCTTCTGTTCGCTGGAAACATCGATATTCCAATCAGGATATGCTTGGTAGATCTCATGAATTGTAATATCAGTTGCATGCTGTTCAAGCTCTTCTTTCCATCGCCGATTGACTCTTGAGCCGTCAATATTCGGATGTGCCAGGATCACGAGTGTTTTCATTGTTGTACTTCCTTTCTTGGTTCAGGCTAACCCTTTTGTTTGAATAACGCCATTATCATATAGGCCTGACAAAAAGAAAATACACACAATAAAGTAAGATGGTTACTTCGAGGTGTGTATGGACTTCATCAGCAAAGTTGTGAGAAAATGAACAGTTATACCGCATCAACAAGATGTAACCTGAACGAGGTGAACGGTCATGAAACAATATAATCTGGGAATTGAAGCAACACTCGAGATTATCGGCGGCAAGTGGAAAGCGCTAATTGTATGCTTATTAATGTCAGGTGTGAAAAGGACAAGCGAGCTGCAGCGCAGTATCGACGGCATTTCACAGAAGGTCCTGATCCAACAATTACGTGAGCTGGAGAGGGACGGCCTTGTCAGAAGACATGTGTATCAACAGATGCCGCCAAAAGTCGAATACAGTCTTACGGAATATGGAGTTACTGCCAATAAGATTGTGGATGTGATGTGCGCATGGGGACGAGAAAATATAGCATTAAGACAGCAGCATGGAGAAGAAATTATACTTATGGAAAATAAAGAGTCTGTTCTTGACTCGCTACCCCTTGATTCGATAATTGAAAAGAAGGAGAACTTGAAATGAAAAACTATCTCGTATTTGGCGCAAGCAAAGGACTTGGAGATGCCTTCGTCAGAGGTGTCCCCGAGCAGGGAGACAAGGTCTGGGTCATCTCTCGCAGCAGACCTGACAATTTGAACCTGAATGATGGCGTTGAACGCATATGGATACAGGCGGATCTGTCTGATCTCCATGCAGCCCAGGTGGTCACAGATGCCCTCCAGCACGAAACACTGGATGTTCTCATATACAATGTAGGCATTTGGGAAAAGGAAGGGTTCGAGGATCACTACACGTTTGACCAGGACACTCCGGCTGATATCTCGAATCTGATTCATGTAAATATAACTTCGGCGATTGTATGTATCCAGGCATTACTGCCCCATCTCCGGCAATCGACAGCCGGCAAAATCATTCTGATTGGCTCGACTGCAGGTCTGAACAATTCGAATAACACTCAGGTTTCTTTTGTAGCTTCCAAGTTCGCCATTCGTGGAATTACGGAGGCCTTGCGGGAGCACACGAGACACGATGGCATTGCCGTAACATGCATTAACCCGGGGGAGCTTGCAGGTGAAATACCTTATGAAGAGGGAAGTGAGCGTGCACTAGCCGAATATAATGGCACACGTATCCCCCTCCAGGATATGGTTTCCATCGTCAAATGCATTGTGAACCTGTCCAAAGCAGCCTGCGTAAAAGAAATCAATATGCCTGCGATAACGGATACCAACGCTTAATGGAGGCTTGATGGGATGTTTTATTGCAGTCCCCATCTAATCATGGAGAATCCTTATAGCAACCAAGGAATAACAAACGGATTCAATACAGTAAAAAGCCCGCTATTTAACGGGCTTTTTACCTTTTTATTATGAAATACAATTTCGATCTGACAAGTCACTTCGAAGCTGCCATCATCAGCTGCTCCACCAGTGCCCGCAGCGAATAATCGGAGGTTGAACACAGCTGTATGCTCCCGGCCTGCTGCGGCAGAGCGAGGTCATCATACGGATTGCGCAGCACCAGATTCAGTAGGGGCTTAACTGAAGCCAGTGCCTGGGCGAGCACCAGCTGACCTGTGAACAGATGAGCATTAAGCGTGCCCTGGATCACAACATCCGCACCAGCAGTCTGCTGTACGAGTGACGTGATCTCGTCCGCATCCGGCCTCATAGAACAGTGGTGCGTCACCACCGTTATTCCTGCATCCTTCAAAAGTGATGCCAGTCTGATCTCGGCTGCACCGCTATTATCGGCCTGCGTCAGCTGCTCCTGCTTCGGCAGAATCAGCAAATAATTCAGTGAAGTCCTGAGCGGAAGCAATCGTTGTGGATCTCGGGTGACTTTCACGGTTTTACGAGCCAGATTCAGTGCCTCCTCATCCCACTCCTCTCTCGGAATAGGCTGGGCAGACGCTTGGTATTGTTGGAATTTACCGTATAGCTGCTGGATCCGATGAACAGACTCATCAATTCGCGCCTCGTCGATCCGCCCGTCCTGCACGGCTGCCAGAATACCCGCAATAACCCGGCTCTGATACTCAGGGGTGTGACACATTAGAATCATATCGTTTCCCGCCTGTACGGCCAGGACGCCTACTTCATCCGGACTGAAATGATTACGGATCGCTCCCATCTCAATATCATCAGTGCAGATTACACCTTCAAATCCCAGCTTGGTACGCAGCAGTTCTGAGGCAAAAAAAGAACTGAGCGAAGCTGGGAGCCCAGCGGATTCCGGAATGTTGGGAAACACCAGATGTCCCATCATGATTGAATCCGCTCCAGCATCGATTGCCTCCATGAAGGGGAGCAGCGGCCCCTCCATCAATTGCTCAAGCGTTAGCTCACACGCGGGCAGGACCACATGCGAATCCCCGCTTACTTGGCCGTGACCCGGAAAGTGCTTTGCCGTCACAGCCACACCTGCTTCATGCATCCCCTGGATGTAGGCCCGGCCAAATTGGGCTACCAGCCCTGGATCCTCTCCGAAAGAACGGACACCGACGACGGGATTATCCACATTGGTGTTCACATCCAGTACAGGTGCCCAGTTCATCGGAATCCCCAGCGCATTCAACTGACTGCCGATGAATTTACCGAGCAGATAGGCTGTTTCGGGGACTTCGCTTAACCCCACTGCCCGGTTACCCGGGATATAGGGAAAGAAGGTTTTGAACTTGGACAGGGTGCCTCCTTCTTCATCTACCGAAATATAATAAGGCAACGAGCTGCCAAACTCTCCGGCTATCTTCTGCACTTCTTCGAGTAGTGCCAGCGTCTGCTGCTCACTCTCAACATTATGGGGAAAGATGCCGATTCCGCCAAACCGCTGCTGCGACATTCTCTCCCGAAATTCCGGTTCGGCACAGATCGATGGCGTACCAACCACACACATCATGGCTATTTTATCTTCCAGACTCATCGCCTTCGGTTCAGATTCCGCATAGGTCGCATCCAGTCCCAATTCATGATAAAGTGTACGCTCCAGATAGTCGTGCAGATAGAACCTCGACTTCACAAAATGCTCCGCCATATCTGAAGGCTGGTAACGTTCCAGCGCTGCCTTCATGCGAGGCAGAACCTTCTCGCGTCCGCGGCGGTTTCTCGTGTAATTATTCTGCAGGGAGCGCCACTCTGCATCATCTCCAGGATACAGCTCCCAGCGATAGGCATACTTGTGGATCGCTCGCGAACGGTCTGTCGCTACCTCAAAATCATGCATGATGGCCACCAGTTCGGCTTCTTCCTTATGCTCCTGCACCTCGTCCAGCAGCTTCCAGATGATCTCATAATAGTCCTCCAACTGATAAAGGCCGAGGCACGTATGCCCGGTAACCGGATCAATGCCATGAAACCGTTCCAGGAATCGATCAATGAAGGTGGAGGCATCCGCCTTGCGATTCCAGGCTAGATCCGCATGCAGCAGCATGGGGTACCACGTCGTTTCAAAAATGCCATACGGAACACCAAGACTGAACGGCCCCGTCCAGTTGGTGGCAACAATACAGTCAAGATCCAGCTTGCCGGCTGTTTCAGCCCACTGAAGCAAGTTGTCCGTGCGGTTCGATAATACCGGATAGTTCTGATGTTCGGCCCAGTCAAAGCTGCGAACGGCCGGAGCTCCCATGACTTCAATGCCTAGCGATCTGAATTTGTCCGTATGCGAAGTCACCTCTGCCTCAATATTGCGTCCATTATAAATCCAGATCATAGCTGCACTTCGCTGATCCAGCTTAGCGAGTTCTTCCGGCGGACATTTGTCGAGCATGTCATGCCAGAAAATTGGCTGTTTCCCCCGCTCTGCCGTATAGGCGATTAACTGGTTCAAAAAGGCGATAAAGGCTCGTTCCCGTACACCTTCATATTCAACTTGACAGCGTACACATTCACATAGGCTGTAGACCTCGTCACAACCCAGATGGATATATCGCGATTCCGGGTGGGCGTCGATCATCTCCCCAAGCAGTGTGGTAATCAACCCGAAGGACTCCGGGTGCGACGGACAAATTTCCCCGGTGGACTGCTCTGTTTCGCGGAGGTGCCGCCAGGCTTCGTGGCGCAGTACATACTCCAGGTGTCCGAAGCTCTGCTGAAGCGGAATAATCTCGATAAAATGTTCATGAGCAGTACGCTTCAGTTCTTCAAGCTGCGACAGGCTTAGTGCATGTTTGGGATGTGCAAGCTCTGGGTGTGTTCGAAATGGAAATTTATCCTCATATTCAATCAGCACGGCATTCGTCTTATATTTTGCAAACTCTCCCAAATATTCGATCAGCAGCTCCGGCTTCGAGAACGTCTGGCGTAAATCCAGATTCATTGCCCGCACAGCCGTATCCGGCCAGTCGGATATCAACACGGAAGGGATGTCTCCATCTGAGCCACGCAGTTGAACTAAGGTCTGCAATCCGTAAAATAGACCCGCAGCATCCAGCGCCCAGACCTCCGCTTTACGGCTCGAAACCTCTACCGTGTAACTTTGAGGCCTCCCCGCGAGATAAGCCCATTTTTCTTCCCTTTTTGCATTGTCTGAATGGACATCAGGGAGAAGTGAGCTCTTCTCCTGTTCTCCCTTGACTTCATCAATAGTCTGCTCGTTGATCTTAGGGTCAAGGTCTACCTGCTGTGGTTCTTGCCCTACGTAACGTTCTACAACAAGCAAATAACCTTGATCTATTTTTGAGGACGTATATTGAAGTCCCGGAAATGCCTGGCGGCAATGAATTGCGAGCCGAGGATCCTCCAGCTCCATATACATGCTTATCCTCGCCTTGTCATCCAGCCGTAAGGGGCCTTCCTGAATTGCTGTAAACTGCTTCGGTTGCGGTATCAAGCTCTGCATCGCTCTCCTCCTATTCGTTACCCTGTGGCCGCAGTCGGCCATTCTTCCAGCATTGCAGCATGCTCAGCTTCCCATCGTTCATGTTGAAGCTGACCAGATCCGCAGGGGCTCCTGCCTCAAGTCCTGCAGCCTGTTGAAGACCAAGCAGCTTCGCCGGATGCGCCGAAGCACAGTCCCAGGCATCGGCAAGTCCGGCAAGTCCTTTTTCCACGAGATAGCTCACCTGATCCAGCAGCATCCTTGCCGAGCCGGCCAGCAGCTGCGGCTGTCCGGCAAGGTGCAGCCGCCCTTCTGCTGTCAACACCACTTCGCCGCCGATGTGCAGACGGTAAGAACCTGGTGGCATGCCGCTCAGTGAGACGGCATCGCTAACGAGAATGGCCCGTTTGCGCTTCATTCGGAGAATGACAGACAGCACGGATGGTGGAAGATGATGGCCATCTGCAATCATGCAGCCATACAGCTCATCTGCTGCGAGCTGCTCCCAAAGGTAGTTGGGATGGCGCGGAAGCATCAGATGCGCACCATTGCCAAGATGGGTGGACATGACAGCCCCCGCCTGGACAGCTTCCCGAATCTGCTCAGGTGAAGCTGCCGTATGCCCAATCGAGACTAGAATGCCAGATTCACAGCACCGGGCGATAAATGAAGCTGCCTCCGGCCATTCCGGGGAAAGGGTCACGATACGGATTAGCCCGCCTGCCGCCTCCTGCCAGCGGCACAAGGCATCCCAGTCCGGGGGAACGATATGCTGCCGCGGATGTGCACCGCGCGGTCCGTCCTCCGGTGACAGGAACGGGCCTTCCAGATGAATGCCCGCTATGCCCGCGGCCGCATCCGCGTTTACCCGAATAGCTTCTGCAATAGCGGATGCAGATTCAGCGAGGCGATCATAACGGTTTGTAATCAGTGTAGGGCAATAACTCGTGACTCCTTGACTCTGCAGCAGCATGGTCAGCTTCAGCACCGTATCCGGGGACAGCGGAGCCGCATTCAGATCCAGACCCCAGCCACCATTTACCTGCAAATCAACCAGACCGGGGGCAACCCAGGGAAGATGTTCCGTGGAAGATGTCACAGCAAGATCAGTAACGGCAGCAATCTTTCCCTCTCTGACTCGGACCTCAATGGGCAGCCCCGTCCGGTAGTGTCTACCAACAATGGGCACGCTCACAGGCCGAAGGCTTCCCGGTCCGTAAACATCGTAATACCGGGATGTGTACGCAGGATCGTAGCGGGACATGCCGTGCTTATCGGATCATGTAAAGCTGCCTTGAGCGCCTGACGTTTCGACACGCCTGGAACAATGGCAAACAGTTTCTTGCCTGCCATCAGCGCCGGCACCGTCAGAGTCAGAGCCTGTTCAGGTACATCATCCAACCGGGCAAAACAGCCATCGTTTACCTGCTGACGGCGGCAGGCCTCATCCAGCTTCGCCACTTTTACAGGCACCGGGTCATTAAAATCCGCAACAGGTGGATCATTAAAGGCAATATGTCCATTCTCTCCGATCCCAAGACAGATGATATCAATAGGAGCAGCACGGAGCAGCTCTCCATATCTTCTGCACTCCTGCACCACATCGCCCAGTCCGTTCAGCAGTTCCACCCGCCCCGGATGAATTCGGCTGAACAGACGTTCCGTCAGATATCGGCCGAAACGCTGCGGAGCCTCATCTGGTAAACCAATGTACTCATCCATGTGAAAAGCACAAACCCTTGACCAGTCAATGTCCTGCTCCCGCACCAGTCCCTCATATAATTCGTTCTGTGAAGGCGCTGCAGCGAAGACGATACGGACCTGACGCTCGGAATCCTGCAGCAGCTGTCTTAATTGATGCCCAACCGCAGCTGCTGCAGCTGCCCCCATCTGGTCCCGATTGGCATAGATCTGTACAGACATTCGATCGACGACTTGAGTTTCCAGTGGCAGTATTAAGCCATTTGCTTTCATGCTTCTCATCCTCCTTCAGACGGCTGCTCACCCGATTCTTCATGACCCGAATTCTGCATCAGCAGTGTCGCTTGAGACAGATCATGCCTGCTTGCATAGTAATAACCGTTATAACGGATTCGGCGAGGTTCAAAACCAACCTGTCTTCCCGGGATCACCGCTTCCGAGCCAAGCGTGACATTTCCATCTGCTCCAGTGATGCCGCTGGTATACCGTCCTGCTGAATACGTAAACCTTCCCTCTACCTTCGCACCCGTTAGTACCGCACCAGTATCGTAATCCCTGACCTTCAGGGTGACCGATACTGCTGATCCGCTATACACCAGATTCATGTCAGAGACAATTAGAGGCTTCAGCGTGGTGCTTGCCGTCGTAGCCGAGACTTCATCCGTGAGTGGTCCGATGTTGCCCCGCAAGTCTCGGGCTGCAATGCGGTAGTAGTACGTCGTATCCGGCAGCAGTCCCTTATCCTGGTAGTTCAGGCCCCGGGCGAGTCCGGCGATATCTGAAGCAGCAGGCATGAAGCCTTGAACCGTACTCCGATAGATCACATAGCGCTCCACTTCCATGTTATCCGAAGCCATTCCATAATTCAGTTGTATGGTCTGATAACTGGTGGCTTCGATGGAGGGGATTCCAGCAAGGGCCGAAGGGGCCTCCTGATCATCCGGAGCTATCCAATGTGTGCCGCCAGGTCCCCAGTACGAAGGCAGCGCCCGGTAGGAATCATAGTGATGGACGGCAATGCCGCCGAAGGCGCTGTTCTGCCCGTATGCTGTATAGACCTTATCCAGTTCGGCTTCCATATGGCTCCGGCCTTCTTCCCAGAACGTGATTGTCTCGGGATCGCCGCTATTCGCGATATCCAGCGTCTCCACCCCAATCACCACCGAATTCGGCTTGCCGATCTGGTCTGCGTAAGCTAGTTCTCCAGCAGCCCCGGCAATAATGCCAGCGGAGCCATCCGCCGTATCCCGGTAATCCATGATGGAGATGTAGTCAGAGATGTCCTGAACATGCTCGGAGAGCCACTTGCTGGAGCCATTCCAGACAATATTTGCACCCTGATCAGACGTGTCATACCACTTGGGCACAGCTGGGCCGAACGGCAGCCGGATACCCGCCATATCCCGGCGATCAATCATTTTTTGCAAGACATCCAGGTATTCCTGCTGCAGAAATCGGCTCGGATCTCTGAAGTCGGGGGAAATGTAAGGCTCAATATCCACATTGATGCCGTCGAACTTCTCCGCATCAGCTGCTGCAAGGTTGTAATTGATGACCTGCTCCATTTCCCTTACTGCATGACTATGATATTTCTCGTATGCGCCCATGTAGGCGGGAGAAGTGCCGCCAGCAATGAGAGCATGCACCTGCAGATTTTTGCTATGAGCCCAGCTCAGGAACGAACGCAGTTCATCCACCTGTTCTTCCAGCGCATTGTACCCCGCATATTTACCCACGGCGAGATACAGCGTCTGGACTGGGTCTTGCCCGAATGTCTGTGTATCCGTAATGAATGACTCCAGCACCTGGCGCGAACCGGGATTCAGAAGCAGCTTGTAGCTTTCCGGTTCCCATATCCACATGGCCCGGTCCTGATTGGGCAAAGGGACAGACGGTTCGTTCGTCCCGTTTCCAACCTGTGCATATACGGTTGGACTATAGCCGTACCGTTCCGGTGCATTGGTTGCTCTGGCTTCCAGACTGACGGTTCGATCGCCCATTCCCGCTGTGTCCCACACGAAGACGTACGCCGTACCTTGCTCGGTTGCCTGCTGCCAAGGCCCTCGATCTACCCTCACCTCTACCATTGAGACTGGAATGGGCGAGCTGGTCTCGATGGTAACCTCTACCTGACCGCTTAAAGGCACACCTTCGGATGGTCCTGTGATTGTGACGACTGGGACAGCCCCTGCCGGATTATCAACCGTAAGGGTGGCGGGAGCGCCCCATACCCCGTAACGGGTGGACGTATCCAGCCCGCGGACCACCAGTTCAACTGTCCCGTTATAGCTTGAGGTATCCAGCATGTAAGACCAAGTGCCGCTGTCATCCCCATCGGGATCATTCAACAGCACTTCGTATTGGGACGTACCGTTGACATAGAGCCGAATGTCATACAGGTCGGTATAACTGCCTCCAATCTCTACCATCCCTCCGGCCGACACATAACCACCTCCAGGTACGTCCAGCGAGATGGAACCGGCTGCTCCCGCCTTACCAGGGAAGGGTAATCCAACGAACACCATTCCTATCAACAAAACCATGGCTAGCCTGAATCCGGAGTACACACGCAGGTGCTGCTTTTTCATAAGCGAAGCCTCCTTTTGCCATTCTGTACTAATGGTCTAGGATTCCTGGGCCGTATATTCGCTCATTTCGCGCTCAACTGAATATTCAGAACGCGGTCATACGCTTCCTTATAGGTGCTCAGCAGCTGATCTACACCAAGATTGTTAATCTCCTCTACATACTTCTCCCAATCCGCCAGACTGCGAGAGCCGGTCACGAATTTGGCAAAGCTCTCATCGCGGTGCTTTTTGATCGCCTGCCCAGTAATGGAGATGATTTCATTTTCACCCTCGGTAAACGCAGGTCTTGGCTGCATGGCAGAAGGATCATACTTCACCGCTTCTTCATAAGCGTTCTTCAGGGCATCCGAGAACAGAGACAGATGAGCATTAAAATCAATCCAGGTATAGGTTCCGCTGGTCTGCAGCCCTGTCTGCTTACGCATTTCAATGACATCGTTATACTCCGGCTTGAACTTGATCGTATCTCCTTCCTTTACATATGTCTCGCCCTCTACTCCCCAGCTGCTGAACGTTCGCCCTTCCTCGGAATAGAAGAAGTCCATGTACTTCATGATATCGGCAATGTTTTTGGAGGTGGACGCTACTGTTAACCCGCCCTCCATATAATGAAAATACGGATTCAGCTGTTTGCCCCCGGCAATGCCGGCTGGTGGTGCCATGAACTGCATATTGAACTCGGGATTCTCCGGCTGCATGGCATTGTTAAAGAAATCAATTCGGCTGATATAATCGATGGTCACGAACGATTTGCCTGTGGAGACCATATCCTGCCACTGCTTCGTTTGCAGCGATAAGAAATCAGGGGGAACCAGTCCTTCGTCGTAGAAACTTTTCCACATGCCTACCATGGATTTATAATTGTCTTCGGTCGGTCCATAACGCCATTCTTTCTGGTCAAAATCGTAGTAGGCGCCTTCTCCTGTCCCATAATTCACCGTCATATTGGCATTCATCTCATCCGGAATCTGTCCGTAGCGGATGGAGAGAGGATAACTGTCCGGATATTTCTCCTTCAGCTTCTTCAGGGCCGCATGCAGCTCTTCATAGGTCGTTGGAACCTGAATGCCTTCCTTGTCGAAAACGTCCTTGCGATACATCCAGATCATGCGGTTCGTCTCACCGAAGCCCTGATTGGGGAACATATACATCTTGCCGTCGGCAGAGAGTGCCGCCTTCGCTTCCTCGGGATATTGTTTCATCCATGCCTGCAGGTTCGGCATGTTGTCCATATGCTCCATCAGATCAACCAGTGCGCCCTGCTGTCCAAACTTGTTTGATTCTTTGCGATTGGGCATATACATCAGATCAGGCAGCGTTTTGGAGGCAATCGCCAGATTTAGGCTTTCTTCCAGCTTGCCGGAGGGTGTTTGCACTTCAAGCGTGACGCCGGTCTTCTCCTTTAACCAGTCCCAAACGGGCCAGCTCTTGGAATATGGGAACGTGGCATTGTTATCCAGGAGTGCGGTAAACGTCTTTCCCGTTCCTGTAGGATTATTCTTTACACCGTCTCCCCCCTGAGCATCCGGCTGCGAGCCGGAACCATTGCCGCCTCCACTGCACCCCGCTACCATCGTTACAGCAATCAACAGCGGAAGAATTACCGATTTCCATTTGCCCATACGCTTCTCTCCCTTAATTGAATTTGCGGTGGTTTTCATGCCGATTAGCCTTTGACTGCCCCAACCATGGCTCCCTTCACAAAATACTTCTGTACAAACGGATAAATGATTAGAATTGGCAAAGTGGACACCATGATGGTCGCATACTTGAGTGATTCCTCCACGACCATATTATCCCCGCCGATCGACGTAACGTCGCCTGAACTTGCACTGCCGGCCAGCACCAGATTACGCAGCAGCACCTGCAGCGGAAACATATCGGGAGATCTTAGATAGAGCAGCGGGAAGATAAAGTTATTCCACATGCCCACGGCGTAGAACAGGGCAATCGTAGCGAAGGACGCCTTGGACAGCGGCACGACAATACGAATGAAGATGCCGATATCGTTCAGGCCGTCCATGCGGCCTGATTCCTCCAGCTCTTTGGGGATGCCTGAGAAGAACGTTCGCATCAGGATCAGGTTCCATGTGCTGACTGCCCCTGGAAGAACCATGCCCCAGACGGTGTCCACCAGATTCAGGGAACGGACCACAAGGAAGGTCGGAATCATGCCGCCGCTGAAGAACATCGTGATGACAATCAGCACGGTGAAGCTATTGCGCAGCGCCATGTCTTTCCTGGACAATGCATACGCTCCGGTTGAAGTAACCACCAGCGAGATCAGTGTACCAAGCACAGTATAGATAATGGTATTTCGGTAAGCCGTCCAGATTTGCGGATCTCCCAGCACCAGCTTATACATGCTCAGATTGAAGCCCTTGGGCCAGAAGGAAATATTGTTCTGGATGACGTTGGCATTGCTGCTGAGGGAAACGGCCAGCATATGAAGGAACGGATAGAGTGTGACCACCACAACAAGCAGCAGGACTAATGATGCCAGGAGATTAAACCAGGAGAACCGGAGGGATTTCACATTCACACCTCTTTTCTACCATAGACTGGTTTCACTTAACCGGCGACTGAGCAAGTTGGCCGTATAGATGAAGATCAGGCTGATGACTCCCATGAACAGGTCAATGGAGGCGCCATAACTGAAGTTTCCCTGGACCATCCCTACCCTGTAGACATAGGTGCTGATAATATCCGCTGTATCGTAGATCGCCGGGTTCTGCATCAGGAAGACTTTCTCGAAACCAATTTCAAGCACCTTGCCGATATTCAAAATCAGCGTGATGACGATCGCAGGAGATATGCCGGGCAGCGTGACATGCCAGATTTTGCGCAATCGGCTTGCTCCGTCCATATCAGCAGCCTCATACAGCTGCGGGTCAATGGCTGTCAGTGCGGCCAGATAAATGATGGTCTCCCAGCCAATATGCTGCCATATCTCCGACAGGACATAGATCCCCCGAAATAGCCCAGGTTCATTCATGAAATTAATCGGTCCCACGCCAATCCATTCGAGCAGATTATTAATCAGCCCTCCGGTGGGGGAGAGGAACATAATGACCATACTTGCCACAATCACATTCGAGATAAAATGCGGCAGATAACTGACCGTCTGCACAAAACGCTTAAACGCTGCCTTACGTACCTCATTGAGCAAAATGGCCAGCAGAATCGGGGCCGGGAAGCCAAACACCAACTTATACATTCCCAGCAGGAACGTATTTTTCATGAGCGGCCAAAAATCGGGATTCTCCAGAAACATCCGGTAGTATTTGAGCCCTACCCAATCACTGGCCCATATTCCCTTAAACAGGTTGTAGTCTTTGAAGGTAATGACCAGTCCGAACATCGGTGCATAGCGGAAGATTAAATAATACAGGAGGCATGGCAGGAAGAGCAGCCATAGCGCCTTATTTTTGTTCCAAATCCGGGTCATCCGCACCTTCCGCCGAGATGAATGATTTAATTTTTTTCGCAGTTTGTCTTCCATTAAGCCAGCATCAGCCATCGGCATGCCCCCTCTTGCTACATGTTTGCAGCTCAACAAGATGTGAGCTAACTTCCCCTGTTTCACCGGGGTTTGTAACCAAATTATAGCGAGTTTTTATCTGTAAGCGCTATCTACATGTTATATAACATTTCGCCTGTAATGCTATTTTCCAGATATCCGCGTATAAATTAGTAAAAGTGTATATTGTTTGTGTCAGCTTTATGCCGCTATGATTAGATTAGACCATTGAGCTAATTGACCTGAACTCTCCTATTTTCAACAGAAGCAGCACTAGAGCAGTTGAGTCCGAACCAAAAAGCACGAGTCACAGAGATCAAAAACCCTGCAGCTCGCGCTTTTCTTTTCTTCCTATACAATGATCTATTGTTATTGCTGAGTATATAAATTAATCCAGATAATTGGCCCACTCACTGCCATTCCAGATATCCGGATTATCAATAGTCTGATTTTCTCCACGTACAACAGAATCATAACTATCCTTTGTATTAGTATACCAGTCAACTATAACTAACTTCCCATTCACATTTTGCACCAGAAATTCAGTAGGTTCAGCAAAGCTGCCTACATCCTTCCTAACGCGTGCCTCTAATTGAAAATAGAAAAAACCTTCACCTTCTCTAACATGTTCAACTTTTCCGGCACTAATATCAACGCCTGTCACTCGATTATGAGTGAGCTTGTTTTTGCGAAACAAATTAAATTGCGATGCAATCTTTTTTTGCGTATATTGCTTAAGGTTTTCGTTATCGATATAACGATCCAGTTCAATGTCGGAGCCGTTCCAAATCGCTTTGTAATATTCAGTTAGCGCTTCTGTACACATTTTATAGGCCGTATCAGTATCCAAAGCGGATAGACCACTTTCGTCTTCAGCTAAAAAATGGGAGGAGTCATTCGATGAATTTCCTTTAGTGTTGGGAGAAGCTTCTGCGTCTTTAGCATTCTTAACATTGATTCCTCTGGAAACATGAGTATCATTACTGTCGTTATCACTCGTATTAGCTTGTTCACATGCACTTAGAGTTAATAAAATCACCAATAACAGGTAAGAACGTTTCATTAATTTCCTCCAGTGAGAATATTCTTCTACTCCACATCTTGAAGCTGGGAAATGAGGCTATTGTGCACGATGTCAGCGAGGCATCCTTCATTACGACCACACAAAAGCATAGTTAAAGGATTTTATTATGTCAGATAACTTCTCTCTAAATCCTGGAATTATCCCTTTATTATAACAAACCCTTTATGGTAAGCGCTATCTACATGTTATATAACATTTCCCTCTACTGCTATTTTCCAGATATCTGCGTATAAATCAGTAAAAGTGTATATTGTTTGTGTTAGCTTTATGCCGCTATGATTAGATTAGACCATTGATCAGCGCCGTATCCGAGGGGGGAATGTCATAATGAAGGGACTGCTTACAAACCGATTTGCGCTGAACGGCCTGTTTGTTAAGCTAATGCTGAGCTTCCTCAGTGTCATCCTGATTTTGGCTTCATTTAATCTGTTCTCCCATCTGTACCTGAGCAACAAAGTTTATCAGGAGATGGTAAGGCAAAATGAGCTGGGCCTCGCACAGACCGTCGAGGGATATGAGAATCACTTCCAGCTGACCCAGAACATGATTCTGGCCCTCACTCAATCGGATACCTGGACAGCCAACTTGGGCATATTGAGCCGCCTTAAGGACAATCGTCGTTACGATATTCCCGCTGAAGTGAAGGCCGACCTCTCTACCCTGTATACCAATCCTTTTTTGCATATCGACAATTTCATTCTTTATTTCAAGCAGGAGGACTATGTGCTGGAGAAGGAGGGACTTAGCAGCGCAGCCGACATGTTTGGCAAATATTATTACAGTGAAGCGTATTCGCCGGACTACTGGAAAACCCAAACAATGAACAACCAGTTCTTGAAGGTGATGCCCGCAACAGCTTTTACGGAAAAAACGGTCCATTCTTCCCGCTCTCTGGGAGAGCTGATGCCTGTTATGATGAAAGCCATCCCCTATGAGGAAGTGTACGGAATTGTGATGCTGAATCCGCAGCGTATGCAGGATACGTATGGAGATGGCAGCCATAATCCGTTCTACATCATGGATAGTGAGGGGCGTTTATTGTTCACAACCGCAGAACAGGAACTTCATAATCCTCCGCTGCCTATAGAGGGAAGCAGGCATGAACGCATTGGAGATCAGTATTACTTCTATGAAAAAGGCAAGCAGACCGGGTTCACCTATGTGAGGGTCACCCAGGCCTCAGTGATTGCGGCAGAGATGCGCGGCATGCAACTGCTGCTTACGGTACTGCTGGGCGCTGCCATTTTGATCAGTGTACTCTCCTCCCTGCTGTTCAGTCTGAGGTTAAACCAGCCGCTGCAGCATCTTATTGCCGCTCTTGACCGAAATTCCGGAAGCGGGACAGACAAGTTGAGCAGAGTGAAGGAATTCGCTATGATCGGTGACCGTCTGAGTAGCATTCTGGAGAGCAATCGATTCATTCAAAGCGATCTTGCGCAGAAGAACTCTCTGGTACGGCAGTTCGCTTATACGCATAAAGTCAAGAACATCCCGCTCAGCTCCCATCTGGCAGATCTTGAGGAGGTTCGGCAGCCCGAACATCCCTACGTGGCCATTTTATTCAAGGTTGGCTTCAAGGACCGGCCTGATGAATTGGAACAGCATACTCTCCTATTGTGGAAATTAATTCAGAGCCTGTTCACCAGCAATCCGAATAACAGCGTTGCACTTCAGCCTGAACAGGATCAATTACTCCTGCTTCTATTCGATCCCGGTCCGCAGAGCGGCATCCTGCAGGCGCTCGATACGCTGAAGGAATTGCTTGCTGCTGAAGAATGCCTGTACCTGACCATCGCGGTAAGCCCAGTATACTCGGGGGATATCCCGTTTACCGATGCGTATGGGAATCTGTCCACTCTGCTGAAGGAACGAAGACTAAACGGAGAAACCCAGATTATTGTGGAGCCACGAGCCTCTTCATCCAGCTCGTTCCATGTCAAGGTGACTTACGGGGAGGAACTGCATGATTTACTGCAATCAGGCAAGGAGCAGGCTGTGTTTGCCTGGCTGGATCGCCAGCTGGATCAGCTGAGACACAAGGACGCAGCCGCAGAGGATTTTCGGACATTTGCTCTTGGTGCAGTGGAGCAGGTCGGTAAGACGGTGATGAAGCTGAATTTAACAAGCATTGAAGGCGGACTTCACTCCTCTCCTTCTGGTGATCCGCTTGCTGGATTTTATTCCATAGAGCAATACAGGACATGGCTTCAGTCGCAGATTCAACCGATTCTCTCCGCGATCAGCAGCCAATTGGAAACGAAAGATCCCGTTATCAG
Organism: Paenibacillus sp. 7523-1; assembly: GCF_002276415.1. Lineage (NCBI taxonomy): Bacteria > Bacillati > Bacillota > Bacilli > Caryophanales > Paenibacillaceae > Paenibacillus > Paenibacillus sp. 7523-1. Next base: position 288,213 of record NZ_NPBR01000010.1, read on the forward strand.
CTTTGTGCTCGATTATCTGAACCGTCATTATGGCGAGGATATTAATCTGAATCTTGTTGCCGACAAGCTGAATCTCACGCCAGGGTATCTCTCCAGCATTTTCAAGGAAAAGACCAACATCAACTTCAGCGAGTATCTCAATAATCTTCGCGTTGAGCGGGCCAAGGAACTGCTGGTAAATGTGGATCTGCGAATTCAGGATATCGCCATGCAGGTCGGTTATCAGAACGTAAACTCGTTCATCCGCATGTTTAAGCGTCGATACGGACTGACCCCGGGAGAGTATCGCAAGCGTCATGCGGGTGATGACCCGTTCATCTCCTCGAATCATGGATAGCCAGGTGTGAGGGCGGAGAAACCCTCTAGATCCTATATAAGCAAACACCCGCGCAGAAAGCGGGCGTTTGCTTATATATCACATGAGAATTTTGGACAGGTGCACAAGAGCCGTGGAGGAAATGCGTTGTTCTTCAGGAATATTCTCATAGAGAAGATGTTCTTTTCCTGCATCAATCATGTGTTTGCGCATGGCTGCAATCCGGCCTTTGCCCTGATCAATGAAGCGAAAATCCACCTGCCGCAGACTTGGCATGTCGGTCAAACGCTCGAAAGCTTCTGCCTTTATTCCCTTATGTATTTCTTTCAGCACCAGCACCTCCAAGTGCTCCGTAGTCCATAGGTTGTCTATATACTGTAGTGATTTCATAAAATCCAATTCCAGCTGTCGCAGGTTCTTCATACCTGAAAAATCGCAGAGCCGCTCGACTTTGGGCAGTGACAGGTGCAAAAACTCCAGATGATGCAATGCGCTCAGTTCATCAATATGAGTCAGATTCCGTACAGAGGACAGTCTCAGCATACGAATGTTGGAGTCAGCAAGTACATCCAGAGGACCATTTAAGGCACCATTATCAATGGCCAGATATTCGATGAACGGCAGGTCCACGACAAAATCCAGTGTCTCGATGGTACAGTTTAACACCAATGTGCTCAACCGAATACAGTCCTCAATCGGAGCCAATTCATCAAATTTTCCGCTGAGAGAAAGATACTGCAGCTGCTTGTGCTGTCGGATGAACTCCAGATTTTGCGTTTTGGCTGCCCGTATATTCAGAAACTCCAATCGCTGCAGCGCACCAAGTACATTCAAATCCTGTTTCTGTTTCAGGTCCAATTCCAAAGCCTTTACATATTTTAATTCCGCAATGATCTTCAAAAACTCTTCCGTGTACTGTCCCTTCTCCTCCACATTCGTAATCTTCAGGATCAGATCAGGCCGTTTGGAAAACACTCGTTTGTCTAATTCCGCAACATCTTCCATCACGTCTGCTCCGACTACAAAAGAAATGGTAGCCCGATTCCGCAGCTGCTTTACCGCATTATCCATTTTCGCTGCGTTCCAGGGAACCCCGCTCATGGATGCAGTCCAAGGTTCACTCATTCCAGATCCCCTCCCTCTATTTTCCCTGTAATTGTAAATGAAGAAGCCCCCCTTGAGAAGTGCAATTTAGCCTGTATAGATAGAGTTCACCCACGTCTCTTCTCATTTGCCTCTCGCCCATCTATTATAGAAATAAGCGTTTGAACAGACTGGAGGAACCACAGCATGCAATTTGCCAAACGAATGAACCACTTTAATGAAGGAATATTTACACGATTATCTGAAATTAAGCGACAACGTCTGGAACAGGGGCTCGGCGTCATTGATCTTAGTGTAGGCGCACCCAACACCCCGCCAGCGCAACATATTATCCAGGCTCTATGTGAAGCGGCAGCTGATGTGCAGAATTACACCTATGCCATCAATGACCAGAGTGAGCTGCTGAAGGCTGTCAGTGAGTGGTACAAGCGCAGGTATCAGGTCAATCTGGACCCCAAAACCGAAGTTTGCTCTCTGCTTGGCTCACAAGAGGGCCTGGCACATATCTCATTATCCATCGTGGATGAAGGCGATCTTGTTCTTGTTCCGGATCCCTGCTATCCAGTATTTGCGGACGGGCCGCTTCTAGCGGGAGCTGAGCTGTACTACATGCCGCAAAAGGAAGAACATCAATATGTCATTCAGCTGGAAGAGATCCCGGAAGAGATCGCGCAGAGAGCCAAATTCATGCTGGTATCCTATCCTAACAATCCAACAACAGCCATGGCACCGGAGCAGTTCTATCTGGACCTGATCGCATTTGCCAAAAAACATGATATCATTGTCCTCCATGACAATGCGTATAGTGAACTTGTGTTTGACGGGAAATCATGTGGAAGTTTTCTTGCCTTCCCTGGAGCCATGGATGTCGGCATTGAATTCAATTCCCTGTCCAAAACCTACGGGCTTGCTGGGGCTCGAATCGGATTTTGCTTAGGTAATGCAGCCGTCGTCTCCATGTTGAAAAAGCTGAAATCCAATATGGATTACGGCATGTTCCTTCCCATTCAGAAGGCAGCAATTGCCGCAATTACCGGTGATCAGAGTGACGTAGACCGGGTACGGGCCATCTATGAGGAACGTCGGGACATTCTCTGCGAAGGATTCAGCAGACTCGGATGGGAAATCGCAAAGCCCGATGCCACCATGTTTATCTGGACGCGGATTCCAGCTCATTATGACAACTCCGAGCAATTCGCCATGGATCTGGTCAGCCGGGCGGGCGTTATCGTGACACCTGGTAGTGCTTTTGGTCCTTCAGGGGAAGGATATGTCCGTCTTGCGCTTGTCCAGGATCGGGAACAACTGGAGCAGGCACTGCAAGCTGTGGAACACAGCGGCCTGTTGATTTCAAACTAATCTGCAGCAAAGAGCACCAATTCCTATTAGGGAACTGGTGCTTTTTTATGCTGTCATGCGGAGATGTACTGTATTTCCCTATCCTCTATCGAAACGGAATCGAAATACCGAAATAAAAAATAAGAGCGGATCAGCTCAATATCAATCTTGGGGAGTTGGCAGCATGGCACAGTTATTTAGAAAAAGAGGGACACGGACATCAAGAATCGCCAATACACTGTCTATCATGTTGTTGGCCATCATTGTTGTCGTCTTTTCCGTCCTGGGAACATTTATATTTACCAGCACCCGAAGCATCCTTGTTAAACAGCAGGAATTGATGCTGCAAACGAAAACGCAGGCCATTGTAGCCCAGTTTGATGCTTTATTTAAGGAAAAAGGATCTCTGGTTAAGCAGATGTCCACCAATAATTTATTCAGGCAGTATATTCAAAGCACCGAATCTGCTTCTACTGCCACAACATCACCTTATGCTGCCGAAACCCAAGCTACACTTGCAGCCATAGTGAAGGAAGAGCCTTCTTTTGTAGATGCTTGGATTGCGGGCATAGATGGAAAAGGTTTCTGGCTCCAACACGATGGTGCAGCGTCCGACTCTGAATTTGTGATTCAGGATCGTCCGTATTATAAACCGGCTGTTGAAGCCGATGGCTTATATTTCTCCGAACCCTATGCCGATATTGCTACAGGTAATATCCTTATGGGCATATTTTATCCGATTAAGGATGACAACAACGAGTTGATCGGTTTCGCGGCGGCAGATATTGCATTCAAGGATATTCCCTCCATTATGGAGAGCTACTCACTTGGAAGCACAGGCTACTCCATTCTGGCCTCCAAGACCGGCGACATTTTATATCACCCTGACCAGGCCAAGGTGCTCAAGGAAAAGATTAACGAAAGTCCGGGAGATTTGGGTGAGATCGGCAAGAAAATGATGGCCGGTGAATCCGGAATCCAACTGATTGATGACAACGGTGAAGGCCGTTATGTCGGGTATGCCACCAGCGCAGATACCGGATGGTCTGTAGGTTTGACCATTTCGGAGCATGAAGTGCTCGAAGAATTAAAAGCCTTTACGTGGATCACCATTATAGGGTTTGCTGTAGCCGCCATCGTGCTTGTGCTCATCAGTTATATCACCCTACGATATCTACTGAGATCCATTCCGAAACTGCTCCAAAAAATCAAACTTGTGGAACAAGGAGATCTGACCGTCCAGTTTGATACAGCATCCCGCAACGAGATTGGTCAAATCTCACAAGGTATGCTCAACATGGTACAGAGAATTCAGAGCATGATTCAGATGGTAGGGGCAACTGCCCAAGTTTTAGGCCAATCCTCCAAGGATCTGCAATCCATTTCCGCTCGGACAGCCGTAACAATGAATGATACGGCAACAGCAATTAACGAAATTGCCAATGCAACCAATTATCAGTCCATTGAATCCGAGAACATTTTGCAAAAAACCGGATCATTATCAGGTCAAATCGACGATATTTCAAGTGATGTCAACACGATGGAGACCAAAGTTCAAGCTTCCGCAGAACAAAGCGAACGAGGATTGGAAGTGTTGAATCAGTTATCCAAATGGGCAGAAGAGAACCACCATTCAACCCAGGCCATGTCAACCATTATCCATGATATTGATCTAAGCCGTCATGAAATCTCCGGTATCGTGGACACCGTCCATCAGATCGCAACCCAAACCAACCTGCTAGCACTCAACGCTTCCATTGAAGCTGCACGTGCAGGAGAACAGGGACGAGGTTTTGCCGTGGTCGCAGGAGAAGTTCGCAAACTGGCTGAGCAGACTGCGATGGCAACCGAGGAAATCAGCAAAAAGGTTCGTCAAATCGAAGATAAAACGAAGACATCCGTAGAACACACGGCCCACGGCCTCCTGATTGCAGAGGAAAATGCCAAGTCCGTCGAGGGCACCAAGCAGGTGTTCTACAGCATCAATAAAGATCTGGAGGAATTGAGATTGCGCATGCTGCAGATCAGCAATAACACCTCCAGTGTCCATAAACACAAGGATGAGATTGTCCAGGCACTCGAAATTATCTCCTCCACCACCGAAGAAAATTCAGCCTCTACCGAAGAGGTCAGTGCAAGCACACAGGAACAACTAGACAGTATCCAACAGGTTGCGGAATTATCCCAGCAATTGAGTCAGTTGTCGAACAAGCTTGAGGAAGAATTAAGCCAGTTCCAGGTTGATCAGAAATCATAGTGCGCACATGATCGCAATGAACAATAAACAAACAATAAAAGCCCGCTGCGTGAGCGGGCTTTCTAGCGTTCCAAATCCTATTTCGCTTTAGAATATGTGCTTTATTTCATTGGTCTGTGCCAGTTGGAACGGTACATTAGGTAAAGGAAGTACGGTGTTCCAATCAGGGCAATAAGGATTCCGGATGGAATCTCTGTCGGCGCTATGACGGTTCTGCCGATCGTATCAGCGAGCACCAGCATCACTGCACCCGCGAGTGCGGATAAAAACATGGACCGTCTTAACTTATGTCCTGTCAGCAGCCGCACCATATGCGGGGCAATCAGACCGATGAACCCGACGGTTCCTACACAAGCAACAGCACCTGCTGCCAGCAGTACCCCTGTCGTCATGGCGAGCAATCTTGTTCGGCGCACTCCCAGTCCAAGTCCTGATGCACTGTTGTCGTCGAATACCAACAGTTCGAATCGACGGGCGAGCCACCAGGCTAGCGGAACCAGAATAACCAAGAATAAACCGATAACCTTCACCTGATCCCATGTACGGGCATAGGTACTACCTGTCAGCCAGATATATCCGCTGCTGCCGTATACGGCGCCACGAACAATCAGGATCTGAATTCCTGCTCCAGCAATGGCCGACATGGCGATCCCCAGCAGTACAACCGCAGACGGATTCAGCCCTTTCTTCCAGGAGAGGGAGAATACAACCACTGCCGCAATAGCTGCTCCGATGATGGCTGCGATGGGCAGCAGATATATTGGAAGACCCGGCCATAAAATAATGACCATCATGGCTCCGAGCCCTGCCCCGGAGGACACACCGACGATGGAAGCATCCGCCAGTGGATTACGCACGGCCATCTGAATGAGCACACCACTGATCGCCAGTGCAGCTCCAGCACCTGCAGCAACAAGCGTACGCGGAATTCGAAGCTGAATCACCGCCGAGAACAGTCCATCCGATTGGAATAAACTCGGCAGCAGATCCGCCAGCGGAATTCGCAAACCACCAAACATGGTACTAAGCAATATAAGCGCTATAGTTACGACCGAGAACAATACTGCCATTGGCCCAAACGCGAAGCGGCGTGAAGGTGCACCTGTGCTCATGGAAGAGGACATCCCTGAACCGTTCGCTGCTTTCATGCGTGTGAGCACCAGCCAGATCAGCCATGGTGCACCAATAATCGCCATGACAGCCCCTGTCGGCAGCTCCATGCTGGAGTTATGTACCATCTTGGCGAGCACGTCTGCGCCAACCAGGAGAGCCGCCCCCCATATAAACACACCGGGCAGCAGTAATCGGTTAGAGCGCACTCCACTCAATCGGACCAGGTGAGGTGCAACCAGACCCACGAAACCAATTGGTCCGATGACACTGACAATCACGGCAGCCAGCAAAACCGCGATAATCAATCCACCGGCACGAGCCAGTCCAACCCTTTGCCCTAAAGAGGACGCCGTTGATTCATCCAGCTCCAGCATATCCCACTGTCTGGACAATATTAGTGCCAGAATGGTTATGCCCACAACCCAGGGCCAAGCATAAGTGACACCGCTCCAGTCATTCTGGACGAGTGTTCCTGAACCCCATAGGAATAGTCCTTGCGTTTCCATGGAGAAGAAAATATGCAGCGCACTAGTAAATGAACCAAGCACCATCGACACGATCATACCGGACAACGCAAGTCGAACCGGACTTGATCGTCGTCCCCCGCCCATGAAATAAGCTGCGAAAGCCGCAATCAGACCACCAAGAGCTGCGAACAGAAAAGGCGACTGACTGAGCACACCCGGAAAGAGAATAGCTCCCAGCACGACGATAAAGTAGGCCCCTGCATTAATGCCCAGCGTGTCTGACGCTGCCAGCGGATTACGGGTGATCGTCTGCAGCAGCGCTCCGGCCACAGCTAACGCACCGCCTGCGATAATGCCGATAACCGTACGCGGCATACGCAAATCCCAGATCATATTGTGCTCCAATGTGTTCTGTCTGCCTGTAAGAGCATCCCAGACCGTACTCAATGGAATGGAAGCCTCTCCATAACAAAGACTTACAAAAAAAAGCACGATGAGAGCGGTTAGACCGCCCCCATATATGCTTATTGTGCGCCAGTTCATAGCAGGCCTAGCTCCCTGAACTGAACTCATTTGGTAATCGCCTCAACAACCCCGTCAACCAACACTTTGGAGGAAATGGGTCCACCAAATGTCCATGTTGTGCTATCCAGTTGATATAGGCGGTTTTCCTTCACAAAATTCAGTCCGTTCCAAACCGAGTTATCTTTCATAGCTGTGCCAAAGACGTCATCATCCGGCTGTGTAATATAAATGAAGTTACTGTCCTGCACATCAGATAAGGATTCAATTCCTACTGTGGAGAAGCCATAGCCTTCGAGCTTTTCAGGCTGCCAGTCGTTTACCAAACCGATTTTGTCCAATGTACCAATAACGACCGAGTTGTCCGTGAACATACGCAGACTAGCTGCATTTTGATACGTGAAAGCCTGTGTCAGAGCAAAGTGGAAATCTTCTTTGCCTGCAGCAGCCAGTTTCTCTTTGGCTTCTACATAATGTTGATCAAGTTCATCCAGTACTTGTTTCGCTTTGTCCTCTTTGCCAAGAGCAATGGCAATGTTATTGAAGATGTCTGTCATTTTGTCATAGTTATAGCCATCGCCATCATAAGGGTCGAATTCCATCGTTGGTGCGATTGCATTAAGCTGATCGTAGACTGCATTATTGTTATCTGCATTGGCAATGATGAGGTCTGGTTTCAATGCAGCAATAGCTTCCAGGTTCGGCTCACTCCGTGTACCAATATCTGTCACGCTGTCATCCAGGGCTGCTTCGGAAGTGACATAGACTTTGTAGTTGGCGTTGTCCGCATTACCTACTGGCTGAACGCCCAGTGCAACCACATCTTCCGTATATGTCCATTCTAGTGTAACCACGCGCTCTGCCGGCTTGTCCAGCGTAAGTTCTCCGCGTTTATGTTTAACGGTAACCGGGCCGGAAGCCGCTTCCGTCTGCGTGTTGTCAGAAGCATTACCTTCACCTGCATCCGCAGCTGATCCGTTCGAGCTAGTGCTTGCAGAACCGCATCCTGCTAATGTAAGAGCAAAAACCAACAATAATAGTAGTCCGTTCAAGCTTTTTTTCATGTACTGTAATCTCCCCTGTTTATATGTATTATCTCTGATAATAATTATCATTATCACATATTGGATTATGCGACAGAAATCACATTTTGTCAATAAAAAAGCGATAACGCGGCTGACTATAGATTCTGCTATTGTGCCTATTTATGAGAATAAAAAGAAGAAAAAGAGCCCTTGGTTACCCATGGACTCTTCTCAACCAGCATCATGACCTGCCAGATTTGCAGTATTATTCAACTACGGTGCACGCCTTCCATCGTGTATAATCGTACCCCAATAGTAACGGAATGCGAATGTTAGTTCAGTTCCAATGTAGTAATGCAGGTATTGTCCTGCTCATATGTGGAAAGCTGGGATTCTGCGACCTTCCCGTCATGTACAATACGAATCAAGTATGTTCTGTTTCTCGGTACCCACAAGTCCATAAAGCCATTCTTTCCTGTTTTTATCGGTTCTTCTTTCATAAACGTATTACCTTCAGAGTCATGAATCGTGACCAGGAACTCTTTGTTCTTCATTTCCCCCTGACAACCAGTCAAGCTATGAACGGCACATGGATGAGTCTGCTCGATGTACGGCGCAATCGAAAGGAAAAACTCCTCTTCAGGCAGATTATAGGTTTTCGTTTGATCATCCTTGCCGGTGACGACCAACTGGGTAGCATTAATGGAGGCCGATTTTGTTTCGACTTTGCCCGTACTGATATCGTATACCAATTCCTTAACATTGGTTGATTCAGGAGGACCTGCTTCTTTTTTTAGCATATTATCAGCGATAAGATATATTCCTAAGCCAACGACCGTAATAAATAAGACTGCAATAAGTATTCCTTTTCTCAACTGGAGCTCATCTCCCCGCTCGTTTTTGGTTTATTATAATGGAGAATTCCATGCCAGTGCTGAATACAACACCGAAGTCACCAGATATTCACATATTTGTCTTGTAAGTCATGGAATTCATTCTCTTGTAACCAATATCATAGATAACTGGATACGGGCATGTCATGTCTACTTCCGCATCCTAATATGACCGGGATCGAAAAATTTATAACCCTTTATCCCAAACTACGAATACTGCCAAAAACCTGCAATGGGATCGCTCCATTTCCCGTCATCAAATTTGGCGAACAAGTACAATGCCCCATAACCAAAGAGATACTCTTCCACCATCCCATCCGCATACCCCTCTTCGTCAATTTGGATGAAAAAGTCGTATCCGTCCTGATGCAAAGCTGTGAAGTAACTGTCCTCCTGCTGAATGAACCTCGGCGTGCCTCCAATTCTGACCAAGCACGGCTCATCTGTTACAGTTCCATCTTCAACCCCTGTCCACTCGGTTAGGCTGTGCTTAACCAATCCAGGATTGGTGTAGGTCTCCAGTGCACTTTCAGGGGAAGCAGGATGCTGAAACACCTGGATATCACAGGATGGATATATATTGTTTTCAAGGTATCTCTCATATTCTGCTGGTACAAATACAGAGATCATCTCCTGGCCTAGTACAGGTTCCTTAGAGTTTGTATCAGGAAGAGTCACACTGAGATAAAACAGATAATTCTGCTCACGCAGAAATGCGAATGCGGCGTTATCATCAAAAAAAGCAGGTGCATTCCCCCCAATCCAACTCGACGATGAATAGTCGTCTATAGAATGTGGATACATAACGAGCGAATGTGTTCTATTCTCAAAAAGATCAGTCCATGCGGACATACGGGCACGTTCCTTTCTTACGATTTTCGTTTGAACTTCCAATCCATTCCTATATAATAATTATAAATTCTGGAAACCTTGGTGGACAACAGACTTATTACTCATTAGCCCAGACAGAATTGTTCTCCAAGCAGACGATGTAGGAGGAATATACATTGAAATGGCTCCGTGTACATAAGGCAGATCATGATATCAGGAATAAGATAGACTGGAACGGTAACCTCCCTAAACATATTGCAATGATGATGGACGGAAATGGACGCTGGGCCACGAGAAGAGGGCTCCCGAGAAGTGCCGGCCATTATGCCGGAATGCAGACGATGCGTGAAACGATAGGTATGTGCCACCGAAACGGGATCGCCTCTCTCACCCTTTATGCATTTTCCACGGAAAATTGGAAAAGACCAAAAGAAGAAGTCGATTATATCATTAGCCTGGTCGTCGAATTTGTACAAGATACTACCGTTCAGGAACTGAATCAACATGGCATTAAAATCAATTTCATTGGTGATATATCCAGATTCCCCTTTGAAACACAGGAGGCCATGCGCAAGGTAGTTGAGCTGACCGAGGCCAATAGCGGGATGAATGTATACTTCGCCATGAACTATGGTGGGAAAAGCGATATTGTCCAAGCCGTTAAATTATGTATTGAAGAAAACAAAAACGTACCGGACATCTCTGAACAGGACCTCGAGAAGTTTCTCTATACCGGGCAAAATCCGGCACCGGATCTATTGATTCGCACAAGCGGTGAGAAACGACTGAGCAACTTTTTATTATGGCAGGTTGCCTACGCTGAGCTGTGGTTTACGGATGTCATGTGGCCCGACTTTAATGAGCAATTGTTATACGAAGCCATGCTTGATTATCAACAGCGCAAGTTGCGAGCATTAGAGGTTTAATGTCGCGAGGGTTCATCCATTCCCGGCGATTATAAAATCAATGAAGCATTCGCTCTCTAGCCCTATGTACCGTAACATTCCAAACTCTGCACCATATACTATGATATCTTACAACACGATTTTGTTCGAACCTGATCACTGTTTTCCTTCCGTAGGCTGACCAATGGATGTCTTTGTATCAGTTGTTCAAGCCCCATTGAGCTTGTCTCTCATACACCAATTACAGGATCTGAGGTTTATTAAGAAATCCCCTTCAATAACAATTCTCCCAATTTAGAGTCCATTCCCTCACTTAGGTCTCGGCTACGAAAAGGAAAAGAGCAGCGGTCATGTCTATTGAATAACAGCATCCCGCCGCTCCTGAGCCCCTAGCCATCCATACAATCTTCTCAATAAATAGACTTATGGACTGGACAAAAGGCATATACTTTAATTTTTATGCTGACATAGACTATATTGTGAATCGACATTAAGGAGTCAGTTTCAGAATAGTCACCGTGGTATTCAGATTGTTATGCAACTGTGCAGGAGTTGCATTCGCATTGACCAGTTGGATCGTTGTCGGAACTGTTGTCACCGTAACGATAACTTCAGCAGATATGGGACCTCCTCCATCACCTGTGAAAGGCACAGGTGTGATGGGCGTCCCATTCACTGTGAGGTTGAAATCGGCATCGCCCTGATTATGAATGGAGAAAGAGATAAAGTAACTTCCTGTTTCATTGATGGTTATCGTTGAAGATGGTGGCACGAAGGTAAAAGCACCACCCACATTAGCCAAAACACCAGTCAACGTAATTGGCGAGTTTCCTGGAACGGTGTCCGTACCTGTGCCGGGATCAGCCCGGAAAACACTCAGGAAATCGGAGATTCCAGCCCCCGTTGGACCGGCAGGACCTGTTGCTCCAGTTGCGCCTGCAGGGCCGACAGGACCAGCTGGGCCAACCGGGCCTACGGGGCCTGCTGGGCCCACTGCTCCGACCGCACCCGCCGGACCCACGGGTCCTTGTATACCAGGGATTCCTTGTAATCCGACTGGCCCCGGTATCCCTTGAGCACCAGTGGCCCCTTTGGGACCTATCGGTCCTATTGGGCCCGGAATCCCTGGTACGCCTTGTGGTGCATTAACAATAACCTTAGGTTTAACCTTCACAACCTTAACTTTCACACCGCAATGTACATGTTTTTTGAATTTACGTCTACAAATCCGTTTCCCATGATGATTGATCAATGAACTCACCTCCGTGATATTTCTCCACATACTATGTGCAGTAATCACTGGGGGCGTAGACAACTAACCATAATTCAGAAAATTACAGGGCCCATTATGAGGAAAGTTGTCTATCTCATGGAGCAATATTTAGACGCTAAGCTTCTATTACATATTGAAAAGCGTCTTACCAAGCAGCCACGATTACAATGCAAAGCATATTAAATTTCTATACGTTACACATGTTTGGTATGTGATGTTCTACCCGCAAGCCAGTATGTGAGTGCACCTGAGACGGCAAAGGCTAAGAGCAGACCAATGCAGGTATGCAGCAAGTTCAGTGTGCCATCCTCCATAAATGACGGCATTCCCAACAGGCTTGCTGATTCGCTTAAAGCAAAGGATTTTACGGACACGATGCCAAAATAGAGTCCGCCCACAGCTCCACCAATTAGTGCTGCACCAAAAGAAGCCATTCTTCTCATGTTGACGGCATAGATCGCAGGCTCCGGAACGCCCAATAGAGCCGTTCCTGTCGCCCAGAATGCGAGCTTTCTGAACCCGGGCTGTCTGCTGCGCAGACCTGCAGCCAGTGCAGCTCCCGCCTGAGCAGTAAAGGCAACAAACATTGCAGGAATGATTACGGAGAATCCGTTGGTCATCAGTTCATTAAGCATTAGCGGAACAAGCCAATAATGCAATCCGGCAAACAGCATGACTGCAAATGCTGCTCCCAGCAGCATCACAGCCACGACAGGCGCATCCATGAGCAAGGAATCAACACCAGCGGGCATCCGCTTGTCAATCCACGAACCTAGTGGACCCAGCAACAGCAGAACCAGCGGGACCACAATTCCAAGCGTTAATGCCGGAGCCAGAATGCCCTGCAGCATCTTGGGACTGAATCGTTCAACTGCCTTTTCTACATAGGACGCCGCAGAGATCGTCAGAATCATCCAGAGGGTCGCTGAGAAAAAGGCTGCCTGCGACACCATCGGCACACCCATAAAATGAACTTCTTCCTGACCTGACAGTAAATAACTCATTTGTGGGTAAAACATCAATCCGCCGATAGCTGCTGCAACGTAGATATTACTCTTTAACTGCCGGGCAGTACTGATGGCTGTCAGTATCGGCAGCAGATAAAAGGCGCTCTCCCCAATGGATTTCAATATCATAAATGTCTGACTCTGTAGGAAGGATGACGGTTCCGAAAAACCGTACGTACTAATCAGCGTTATGACTGCAAGCACAATCTTGAAGACCGCTGCTCCCAAAATAGCAGGCATTATGGGCCTAAACACATCAGATATAAGTTCTAATATTGAAAACGATTTGCGGTATGTATGCCTCTCTTTCCGTTCGGGATGATCGCGCATGCTCTCTGGCGTACCCATGTCCCTTAACAGACGGTAATAAGAGGAGGATTCATCTCTAATCACCAAGAAACATTCTGCACCTGTTATCCGAATTGTTGCTTCAAGATCGGCTGCATCAAGCGCTGACATATCAACTTTGCTGTGATCCTCCAACATAAGTATTGTCGATTGCTCTTCCCGCTTGACCTGCCTTATATTCCCCTGTCCACCTGCAAGTTTCAAGATCTCTTCGAATTGCCTGTCATTCATATGTACCTTCTCCTTATGCTGCGGTAAACCCGAGTTTTATGATGTGCCCTTATCTATATACCCATTTCCATGATCAAACTTCAATAGGATATTAAAACTAATTTCCCTTTCATTTCATTACTAATCAAGCAGGGTACATGGACCTAAACCTCACCTTAAGACAGCAAAAAGCCTGCTTCCGCAGGCTCTTCCAAAATCTTCTATGATTGATTCAATTTTTGGCACCCTATGACAACGACAGCATGGCGTTCATATCTTCCTCTGCTGTTGTGATCAGCTTCAAGCCAAACATGTCAACAAGCACATCCAATACTCCAGCCGAGATAAATTCTGGGGGTTTGGGTCCAATTCGAATGTCCTGAATACCCAAACTGAACAGCCCCAGCAGGATCGCCACCGCTTTTTGCTCAAACCAGGACAGGACAATGCTGACTGGCAGCTCATTGACCGAACAGCCAAAAGCGTCCGCAAGAGCCATTGCAATCTTCACGGTTGAACCGGAGTTGTTGCACTGCCCCAAATCGATATAACGGGGAATACCTGTATCCCCGACCGTACCGTAATCTACATCATTGAAGCGGAATTTACCGCATGATGTGGTTAGAATTACGGTATCGTTAGGCAATGAAGTGGCCAGCTCGCGATAATAGTTTCCACCTTTTCCAGGTGCATCACAGCCTGCAATGACGAAGAAACGACGGATATGACCATCTTTGACTGCCTGAATAATCTCTGGAGCGAGTCCGATTACCGTCTCATGATGGTATCCTGTTGTTAGTACCTGCTCAGACTTAATGTCTGCTGCCGGCAGGGAGAGTGCGCGTTCAATGAGAGGGGTGAAGTCATCATTTATAATTTTGACTACACCCTCGAGACCCGCGACTTCATAAGAAAAGAATCGGTCGGCATATGTACCTTTGATAGGCATAACACAGTTTGTGGTCGCAAGGATGGCACCCGGAAACTGTTCAAATAATCTGCGCTGATCGTACCAGGCTTTGCCGATATTGCCTTTCAGATGGGCATATTTTTTAAGTGCCGGGTACCCGTGAGCAGGCAGCATCTCGGAATGTGTATAAATGTTGATGCCTTTCCCTTCGGTCTGGCGAAGGAGCCCTTCCAGCGCATACAAGTTATGGCCGGTCACAACAATGCATTGTCCCTCAATCTGATTCTGCGAAACGGTGATCGGCTGCGGAATGCCGAATCTCTCCGTGTGCGCACGATCCAGCACGTCCATGATTCGGATCGCCGCGTTTCCTACTTGCATGGCCATATCAAGATGTTCCTGCACATTGAAATTGGAATTGGTCAACGTCATATACAGGGCTTCATGTGTAATCCGATCCACTTCCGGATCATGATACCCCAGCTGCCGAGCATGTGTCGCATAAGCCGCTATGCCTTTCAACGCAAAAATCATGGTATCCTGCAGACTGGCTATCGTTTCATTTTTGCCACAGACCCCAACTACCGTACATCCACCACTCGGTGTCTGCTCACACTGATAACAAAACATGTCTGTTCCCTCCAACGTGATTCGATTTCATTCACTGGTAACAGCGTAACAAACCCTCAGGGGACCAAGTGTGATGGCGGACACAGTTTACCATTCGACACCTTATAGTCAAAATTACAAGTTAATAACCTATTATTCTCTCTCCAAGACTATCATCCAATCTTTCATTAGCTCCTTCGCATACTTTATTGCGTAGTCCATGCTGCCCCCGGCGGC
Source organism: Paenibacillus sp. 7523-1 (assembly GCF_002276415.1). Lineage (NCBI taxonomy): Bacteria > Bacillati > Bacillota > Bacilli > Caryophanales > Paenibacillaceae > Paenibacillus > Paenibacillus sp. 7523-1. The sequence goes on from NZ_NPBR01000010.1 coordinate 303,578, forward strand.
AGGTCTATAAAAAAGGAGGAGTTCAAATGGCTAAACCCGTTTCCATTTCTCAAACGTATCCTCGCTTGACGGTGTTCAGTGAAGAAAACTTCAGGGGCCGCCGAAGAGTCTATCGTGGCAATCTCGGCATTTCCGATGTCGATGCCATTCTGACTGGAATTGAGAGTTTGCGATTTTTTTCCACCAATCCAAACGCCACACTCGTCTTGTTTAATCGTTCACGCTTCCGTGACAATTTTGTTGTACTGCGGGGAAATCGCAGCATTCGCGAGCTGGATGACTTTTTGCGCAGAGGAGATGTAGAATCCCTTATCGCATCCAATCAGCGCCTAACCCTGGCACAGATCCGCGAGATCAGAAGAACCGGAGAGTTACCTCCCGGTTACCGCTTAATCTGACCTGTCCTTTTCGCTGGTGCCTTAATACCAGTGCAGTGGTGCACGTAACCGTGCATCACTGCAAATAAATAAATTGGACAAGAGGCATATCTTGGCTGCTTATGAAAAATACTGTGAACATAAAAAAGTTGGAAATGAAACGATTCTATATTTTGCTCGTAAGGGTAATACACAGAAGAAATCCATTTAATCAAGGAGCTGGTCAATTGCAACATTATAGACACAGTGCTGAGGAGACACTTCAAGACTTGGATAGTTCCCCCAAAGGGCTTACGGGCTCCGAAGCTGCAAAAAGACTTGAGACAGAAGGATATAATGAGTTAAAAGGCAAAAATGCAACACCTGTCTGGAAACTGTTTCTTGAAAATTTCAAAGACCCCATGGTCATCGTGCTGCTCATTGCGGCAGGTGTACAGGTTGTGCTCGGACATCTTATTGAATCCCTGATTATCTTTTTGGTTATCCTGCTGAATGCCGTAATTAGTGTCGTGCAGACCAAAAAAGCGGAAAGCTCCCTTGATGCCCTAAGACAAATGTCTGCTCCTGAGGCCAAAGTTATCCGTGATGGTGAGAAAAAAACCATTCCAGCCAGGGAACTCGTCCCCGGCGATATCGTTTTATTGGATGCGGGAGATTATGTGCCGGCAGACGGTCGCATTTTGGAATCCGGTAGTCTGAGAATCAATGAGGGCATGCTGACCGGAGAATCAGAAGCAGCAGAGAAACATGCAGATGCCATCCCGGAAGAGGCACCGATCGGAGATCGGCGCAATATGGCCTTCAGCGGCTCGCTGGTCGTATACGGCCGCGGCACGCTGGTGATTACCGGAACTGCGTTAAAAACCGAGATCGGCAAGATTGCCGAATTGATTGAAAATGCTGAAGCCAAAGAAACTCCGCTGCAGCGCAAATTGGAAGCCTTCAGCAAAAAACTGGGCTTTTTCATTCTGGGACTGTCCATTCTTATATTCGCCATCGAGGCAGGGCGTGTCTGGTTAACCGAAGGCACGGACAATCTGGGTCCTTCAATTATCAATGCATTGATGTTTGCCGTTGCTGTCGCCGTCGCCGCCATTCCTGAAGCACTCTCTTCCATCGTGACGATTGTATTGTCGCTGGGAACAAATAAGATGGCCAAGCAGCATGCGATCATTCGCCGTCTCCCTGCCGTGGAAGCGCTCGGTTCAGCCAGCATTATCTGTACAGATAAGACAGGCACGCTTACCCAAAACAAGATGACGGTTGTAGATTACTACATCCCTCATGGCACCAAAGAGGAATTCCCGGACGATCCCGATCAGTGGTCTGAAGAGGAACGACGCTTGTTACATATTGCAGTACTCTGCAATGATTCGAATATTAACCAGGAGGGCAAGGAGCTGGGTGATCCCACAGAGGTAGCCCTCATTGCCTTCAGTAACCGTGTGAACAAGGACTATAACGAAATTCGGGACCAGTTCCCGCGGGAAGCAGAGCTTCCTTTTGACTCGGATCGGAAACTGATGAGCACCGTACATACCTTCGAAGGACAGACGGCCTTATTAACCAAAGGTGGTCCGGATGTGCTATTCAGCAGGTGTACTCATGTGTTCATGAACGGGGAGGTTCAGCCGCTTACCGCTGAGATTCGCACACAATTCGAGGAGAAAAACGAAGCTTTCTCCAAACGTGCCTTCCGTGTACTGGCTTATGCTTACAAGAAATTCGATGACAAAACGCAGGTTACACCTGAAGACGAATATGATCTGACGCTTGTTGGACTGACAGCCATGATTGATCCACCGCGTGAAGCCGTGTACGGCTCCATTGAAGAGTCCATGAAGGCGGGTATCCGCACAATCATGATCACAGGCGACCACAAAACGACAGCTCAGGCCATTGGACGGGATATTGGACTTGCTGGCCCGGATGACCTCGCCATCACTGGCGCTGAGCTGGACAAAATGTCGGATGAAGAACTGGATCGCCAGCTTGAACATATTTCGGTCTATGCACGGGTATCCCCTGAAAACAAAATCCGCATTGTGCGCGCATGGCAGCGCAAAGGCAAAATTGCAGCCATGACTGGAGACGGCGTCAATGATGCTCCAGCTTTGAAACAAGCCGACATCGGTGTAGCCATGGGCAGCGGTACGGATGTTGCCAAGGATGCGGCTGCCATGATTTTGACCGATGATAACTTTGTATCCATCGTGAATGCAGTGAGTGTCGGACGTATGGTATTTGATAATATCAAAAAAGCCATTGCTTACCTGTTTGCGGGTAACCTTGGGGCCATTATCGCCATATTGTTCGCTCTTATCGTTGGATGGGTGAACCCGTTTACGGCCCTGCAGCTTCTCTTCATCAACCTGGTGAATGACTCCCTGCCTGCCATTGCACTGGGGACGGAAAAAGCTGAACCTGATGTGATGCGGCGCAAACCGCGTGATATTAATGAAGGCATCTTTGCCGGCGGTACGCTTCAAGCCGTGATTACACGTGGTGTATTGATCGGTGCAGCTGTTATTGTGTCCCAGTATATCGGGCTTGGCATCTCTGAAGAAATGAGCGTGGCGATGGCCTTTACGACCCTGATTCTGGCACGGAGTCTGCAAACATTTGCAGCCCGTTCCAACACACAAACCATCTTCCAGGTGGGCTTCACGTCAAATAAGCTTGTCCTTGGCTCCATTCTGGTATGTCTCTGTCTTTACGGAATCACCTTGATTCCAGGTGTACGCAGCATCTTCGCCATTCCGGATGCGTTTGGTTGGAACGAGTTCCTGATTGCAGGCGGCCTTGCCCTGCTTGCCGTCATTCTGATGGATGTCATCAAGTGGATTCGCAACCGTGGCAGAGCGGTCAGTCCAGCATAAGAAATACTTCACCCCTTCAAGGCGCCCTCAGACGGGCGTCTTTTTGCTGCCGGGAATCAACCTTTTCAACACAAGGCATTTCCTATGTTTTTTGTTTGATTCAATCTGGTTCATCTCATTTCTTACCGATGCGAAGCCATATAAGTTTTTATGACATTATTGCCATATATGCAGATTGGGCGTAAAATGATTTATTGATTTTCAATATAGGTTGACTCAATCATAGACAGGAATGGTAATGTGAAAGATAAAATTGTAATGCCTCTCTGGACATGCTGTCTGTTCATTGTTGTGATGAACACCACCATGTTTAATGTATCCTTACCCGTTATTATTAACGATCTCCAAATTACATCTGACCTGGGCTCATGGGTCATCTCCAGCTATTCTATTGGTTACGCATTATCGACCGTCATTTTCAGCCGGCTATCCGATCGGGTCCCGGTGCGCAAACTGCTAACGATCGGATTGCTGATTCTGGGCTTATCTTCGTTACTTGGATTATTCGCACATAGCTTCGCCGTCCTGCTGCTGACGCGCATTCTGCAATCCGCAGGTGCAGGGGTTATGGCCGGGCTGGGTCTTGTGATTGCCAGCCGCTACATTCCGCTGGAACGCCGCGGAGCCGCCATTGCCCTCATCTCTTCAGGCAGTGCCATGGCTTTTGGGCTGGGTCCCATTGTGGGCGGACTCATTAGCGAATACTGGGGATGGAATGGTCTTTTTGCAATAACTGTGCTGGTCCTGCTTGCACTACCTGTATTGCTCTACTTCCTGCCGCGTGAAACACCAAGCCCAGACAACCCTTTCGATATGATCGGGGCAGTGTTAACGGTCATTAACGCCATCACGCTTCTGGTCGCGATTACCCAGCAGTCCTGGATCTGGTTTGCCATCGGTGTTCTGTCTCTGGTGGCTCATATTTGGTACATCCGCCAAGCAAGCCTTCCGTTTGTCAATCCGGATGTATTCCGAACGCCAGGATATACACGTTTGATTCTCATTGGCTTCTGCATTTTGGTCGTTAATCTGGGTAATCTGTTTTTAATGCCGCTTGTCCTTGCCGACCTGTTCGGGCGTTCATCGCTCACGATTGGTTTGCTCATTGCTCCGGGAGCCATTGTCGCGGCCTTTTGCACCCGTTTTGTAGGACGCTGGATCGATCGTTACGGCAACATGCGCTTTCTAATGATTGGACATGTGCTGCTTGCAGCTGTACTTGCCCTGTTTATGCTCGGACTGAATCAGTCCGCCTTTATTATTACCGCAGGCTATCTCTTTTTCTCGCCCGCACTCTCCGCCTCCATGGCTTCACTGAATAACGAAACGTCCCGCATTCTGCCCAAGACGCAGATCGGAGCAGGTATGGGCATGCTTCAGCTGATTCAATTTTTCGGTGGTTCGATGTCTGTGGCGGTCTGCGGACTGCTGTTACACAGCATTCCGGGCGTTTCGGTAGAGAAAGCCTATCACGTTGTTTATGGATGTCTGCTCTTCATCTGTCTTGTCTCGCTTGTTATCGTGGTGTGGCATCACAGAGCCTCTCAATCCGGAGTTGTACAGAGTCAGAATAGTACGGCTAAATAATGGAATGCTTTAAAATGATAGTTATAAAATGAACACACAAACAGCCCGCACGGTATGCGGGCTGTTTGTGTGTTTCGATAAGCTTTCAGTACGGAGTCATTCGTATCGATTCAAACTCTGGGTTCAAGTTCCTTATTAATTTCCATCCTGCGCTGCCTTCCAGGCTTCCTCCACCGATACAGGAGCTTTGCTGCTGCCCTCTCCACCTCCTTCTTTCGTCCACAGAGGCGGGTAATAGGCAAATACTTGTCCCCTCTGAAGCTGACCAAGATCACTTTGCCATCCGTCCCAGCGGAAGGTTTGGTAGAACTGCTGCAAATCACCATCTGCCAGCCAGTTCAGAAATTCCGAATAAACAAGCTCCGTCGATTCCCATTCCAGGGCATCCGGCGCATAATAGTATATCTCTCCAGTGCCACCGAATTTGCCGGTATCCAGCGCAAAAAATCCACCTGCCACATCATAGGCAACCACCATCATGCCCTCCAGTGCCTTTACGCAGGGCTCGTCGCTCACACCGTTCCAACTCGTCAGACTTCCAAATACGCTCTCACCGCCTGCACCCAGCAGTGTGATCCACCCGTGATCAATCACCATTCCTTCCGTCTCGTAAGCAACAGCACCCAAATAGGATTTGGTGCTCACCTGAAGACGATAGATTGTATCTGCTCCATCCTCTGGTCGTGCGGAAACATACTCATATGTATTTTGCCCGTTATCCAGTAGTTCCTTGAGTTCCTCCCACGCGTGATTGTCCCGATCCAATAGTTCGTCTGCAGATAATGTTTGCATATCTTTACTCCTTCCAAGTATCGATTCATCGTTCATACTAGCTTTCTTTCATCCATTTTCCGTGACCAAATCCCTCTAACACTTCACCATTCTCGCTGTCCAGTCAACCCTCGCGTAAAGTCGGACTCATCATTCAATCTCATCGGTTCCCCTACACAACTCAGGCAATGAATCGGCCACATGTACGCAATCCTTGTACCCCAAATTTCCAGAATGAGCAATAAGGATCGGATATTCCCCACTCACATTCTACCTTTCTATCAGCATAACATGGCATATTTCACCATTCAAATCTGCTATAATCAAAACTTCACAGCTACTCATAAGGAGGAAATACTTTGTTTCGTGCAGTTAATATTTGCTTTCTGGCTCTGATGCTGCTGGCAGCGGGTTGTCAGGAGCAGGCTTCGTCTATTTCAACTCCTGCTCCTACTGACGGATCCGGCCAACAGGAATTCTATTACATATCACCTTCAGGTAACGATGCAAACAGCGGTACTATTCAATCCCCTTGGAAAACAATGCAGCATGCTTCTGAACATGCCACGCCAGGGAGTACGGTCTATTTGCGAGAGGGCGTGTATCAGCAGAAAGTCAAAATCACCCGGAGCGGCCATTCCTCCACTAAGCCTACCACCTTTTCCAGCTATCCTAATGAGAAAGCCATTATTGACGGAAAAGGTCTGTCTGTAAATGGACTTGAAGGCTTGATTGAAGTGGAGAATGCCAGCTTCATCACAATTCAGAATTTTGAGATTCGCAACTTCACCACAGCACGTGCAGACCAAGTACCCGTCGGAATTTATGTGCATGGAGCTGGAGAACACATCCAAATTTCAGGAAATACCGTACACGCTATCGCCAGCAACGTGCAGCCCGAAGGACCAGACTTAACAGGTAGAGATGCACACGGCATTGCTATCTATGGCACAGAACACCCCGAAGCATTGAAGGATATTCTAATCCAGGATAATGAATTGTATGATCTCGTGCTAGGTTCAAGCGAGTCACTCGCTGTTAACGGAAATGTAGACACTTTTTCCATACTGGACAACACCATCCATGACACGGATAACATCGGCATCGATCTGATTGGATATGAAAAGATTTCTGCAGATGACAAGTATGATCGTGCCCGAAATGGAATTGTAAGAGGTAACGAAGTATACGATATTACGTCCAATTACAATCCTTCCTACGGCACAAACCTTCCGAATGACAGCCATTCGGCCGGGGGCATCTATGTCGATGGGGGTACAGATCATATGATCGACCAGAATCGGGTTTACCGTAACGATATTGGCATCGAAATCGCATCCGAACATGCCGGGCGTTCCACAAGCCATATTACCGTGCAGGATAACCTGATCTATCACAACAGACTGACGGGCATTGCCATGGGAGGATATGACGAGGAGCGGGGGTCTACCGAAAACAGCACGGTGATGTACAATACCCTGTTTCAAAATGACACCTTGGGCGCAGGCAATGGGCAGCTGTTCGTGCAAGCCATGACGAAGAACAACACATTTAAACGCAACATTGTCGTGTCAGGCAGCTCCGGTGTGCTCATCTACAATGAATACAGCAGTAATTCAGGGAATCTGCTAGATGAAAATATATACTACACCCCGATTGCAGAGGAAGATGCCCTGTGGGTTTGGAAAAATGAAGGGTATTCCGGTTTTCCAGCCTACATGAAGGACTCCGGCAATGACACACACTCACGTTATATAAACCCGGCATTCATGAACGAAACCAGCGAAGACTTCAATCTCCAGTCCGGATCACCGGCAGAAGGTTATGGTTACCTTGCAACCAGGTAACAGAAGAGACTAAGAGAAGGATAGAAAATCAAAAACCGGATCGGGTATAGGGGTGTCCCTATCCTGTCCGGTTATTTTCTACTTTTACTGCATCATTAGTTATAAGAATAAGAATTTAGCTTTGGGTTAAACCAGCTGCATGGGTCACCCGATTGCGCCCTCCGGTTTTGGAGGCATACAGGGCCATATCCGCTTTTTGGAACAAGGACTGATCCGTATCCTCCTCTGCAACCGTCGCTGCACCAATACTTATGGTGATGTTATAGACTCCCCAATCCGCAGAAGCCACCTGAGTACGGTATCGTTCGGCTGTAATCACTGCTTGCTCTGCCGAACAATCCGTGAGAATAATCACAAATTCTTCCCCACCATAACGAGCCACAACGTCCGTACTTCTGGATACTGACTGCAGCAGACCTGCTAGATTGCCAAGTACGAGGTCCCCCACCGGATGTCCATAAGTATCGTTAATGCTTTTGAAATGATCAATATCTACGACCAGCAGCGAGAACTCACGCTGGGTGGCACGGTAGCCTTCCAAACTTTCAAGCATTTTCAGCTGGAAAAATCTGCGGTTTTTGAGTCCAGTGAGCAGATCGGTAGAAGCCATCGTCTCCAGCTGGTCATTCACTTTAATTAATGCCTGCTGCTTCACTTCATATTCCTCGTGCAGCCGTTCAAGCTCCTTGTTTGCTTCATGCGTGGCTTGATAGAGCTCCTGCAGCTTCGTCTTCGTGTTCAAAATATCCTTCTCATGTTCGATCCGTTTACGCATGACCACAACCACACAGTCTACAACACTTTCTCCGTCACGAGTCTGGCGAATCCCATTAAGCAGAACCGGAACATCCTGCTGATTACTGGTGCGAAACGTAAAGTACATCTCGTCCACACGGCCGTACAGCTGAATGTACGGATAGAAATAGGTGTGGAAAAAAAGCTTGTTGGTGACCGACATGGTGGACTCAATATGTCGTCCCATTAGCTCGCTGCGTTCATAACCCAGCATCGTCAGCAGGGTTTGATTGACTGATTGTATGACCCCTGAGTCAGAAATGGAGAAGTACCCGCAGGGAGCAAAATCTAATTGTGCATCCATCAATAACAGCCTTTCTTCTGAGTTTTATGCGCTCGTCAGATAGTTCTTAATCAACCGAATGGTCTCTTCCGGTTGACTTAAGTGAGGGTAATGTCCTTTGGCGGTCATCTGCAGCAGCATGCTGTTCTTCAGATGAGCATGCAGATAATCGCCCACTTCAACCGGGGCAATGCTATCATCGGAGCATTGAAGAATCAAAGTAGGTACAGATACCTGTTCCAGCTCCTGACGGCAGTCGGACAAAAATGTCACCTCGGCAAATTGCCTAGCAATATGCGGATCTCTGGAGCAAAAGCTCTTCTCCAGCTCTTCCGTAAGCTCTTTCCGTTCTGCATTCTGCATCACGATCGGTGCCAAATAACTTGCCCAGCCTATGAAATTCAACTGCATCATTTCGAGCAATTCATCAATGTCACGGCGATCGAAGCCCCCATAATAATTCGGCAGGTCATTCACATATCGCGGGGAAGGCCCCAGCATCACGATGCTTTTAAAATATTGGGGAGCTTGAATCGATGCCAGCATGCCAATCATGCTGCTGACAGAATGCCCAACGAATATAGCCTCTTTCAATTGGAGCGCTTCCATGATCTCCAGAACATCCGTAGCATATCCACGCAAATCACTGTATTTATGCGCATCGTAATAATTGATTTGAGACTGGCCTGAACCTACATAGTCAAACAAAACAATTTGATAATTTTCACTAAAACCCGGAACGATGTAGCGCCACATGTCCTGATCACATCCAAACCCATGAGCAAAGACAATCGTTCTGCTGCCCGAACCAAGCACTTTTACATTGTTGCGTACAAGGACATCAACTGTCATTACACTCACCTCTCTGAGGTATTTTCCATTTACTTCACATGTGGTTATTATATCGGAAAATGTTGGAATATGAATTAAAAATATTAATTCACTTGAGGTAAACATCAATTAGATTCGCACTTCAGCAAATCATAAAACCCTTTACAACCTGACCATCGTCAGGTAATATCATTTCAACATGTCGCGCGACAAAGATAACAAAATGGAGGAAGATGAATGACTGCCCTTGGAATTGGAAATGCACCCCCGAAACTGTGGGGAAGATCTTTTATTTTTATCATGCTGGCTAACGCTTTATTGTTCATGGCCTTTGAAATGCTGTTACCTACCTTGCCTCTATTCGTTTCAACGCTTGGTGGGGATGCTTCTCAAATTGGCCTGGTGACAGGCATATTCATGTTTTCAGCCATCCTGGTTCGCCCTTTCACGTCGGTACTTGCATCAAAGATGGACAAAAAGTTTCTCTTGCTCATCGGTATAATCATATGTGCAGTAACCACAGGATCATACTACCTATCGTCAGGTATTTGGATGATTTTAATATTGCGGGTTATCCACGGATTTGGTTTTGGTCTGGCAACGACATATTTTGCAACGATTGCTACAGAAAACATACCCAAGGATCGCAGAGGCGAAGGTATGGGGTATTTTGGTGTAGGAGAGACCGTGGCCATTTCCATTGGTCCATTGATCGGAACCAGTCTTCTGTACAAATACAATTATCAAAGTCTGTTCATGGGTGGGATGTGCATCCTGCTTCTCGCTCTGATCATGGCGATATTTGTATCGAGAAAACCCAAAACAGCATCAGGTGCAGACCCAGCGGGTTCCCATACACCTAAGGTGAAGCTAATCGAAAGAAAGGTACTCTTTCCTTCTTTACTGATTATGTTAGTCGGTGTGGCTGCCGGTTCGATCATGTCTTTTGTAGCCTTGTTTGCGGCAGAGAAAGGATTCGATAACGTAGCCTGGTTTTTCTTCATTGTGGCTATTGCGAGTTTCGTGGTCCGCTTGTTCTCCGGAAAAATGTTCGATCGATTGGGCCCGGGGTCCGTATTGCTGCCATCTGCCGTATTTGCGATCGCGGGACTATTCGTACTGACCATCGCTCAAAATGACATGCACTTTCTCATGGCCGGTGCCTTGTATGGATTCGGATTCGGTGCCATTTTCCCAGCGATTCAGACCTGGTGCGTCAATCTGGTGGACGAGCATGAACATGAGAATGCCATGGCTTCCTTCTTCAATTTCTTCGACTTGGGTATTGGCGGCGGTTCACTGCTGCTTGGTATGATTGCTTCAGCATTTTCCTATACAGTGGTGTATGATATTGCCATAGGCATTTTTGTGGTATATATCCTGTTATATCTGGTATACTCCCGTAAACAACGGAGAGCTGAAGATTATTCATTGGAGGTAGACATTGAGTAAACAACGGATCAAGGACATTGCCATCCAACATTTCAATCGTCTGGGTTACGAGGGAACCAAGATGGCGCAGATTGCCGAAGAGGCCGGCATTCGCAAGCAATCCCTTGCTTACCATTACCCGACCAAGAAGGCACTGCTGCTTGAACTTTATGAGGAAGTGGTTCAGGAGGAACAGCAATTCGTCAAAAATTTCTTCCTGGAAGCAAATGAACTGCCCTTGGAGCAGCAATTGTACAACTTTTTGCTTGACCATAAAAACAGATTCCTGACACATCCGAATGTGGCTTTTATGTACATTCTGTCCTTTATCACTCCGCTTGAGGTGCATGATTTTGTCCTCGCGCAGTATCGAACATATCTTGGCACGCTCAAAGCCGAGCTCGCCGCCGTGTTTGCCAAACATGAGGACATCCGTCTGAACCCTGACGAAGCTACGGTGGCTTATGTCACACTATTGGATGGACTGGATGTACAGCTCGTATATGAGACCAGACAATCTTATGAACACGCGCTCGCCATTGCCTGGAATGTGTTCTGGACAGGCATACGCCGCTAGTAAAGTTGGTCTATTTTGCAAGCAAAGAGGAGCGCATCTCCATGTCTATACTATGGAGAGCGCTCCTCTTTGTGATGTTCTTTTGACGCGAGCTTGTCTTCGTTATTTCACGGTCAAAATGACACGTTGATAATGCTTCAGCTGATGCTCGCCATCATCCTGTACCTCGGCCACGATATGAATCGTGTCTCCGGATTTGGCATCCTCCGGGACGGTAAATGTCACCGTGCTCGTGTCACTGCCTTCCAGTTTGATTGTATCTACCTGTTCATCCTTCGCAAGCTCCCGATGCAATCCAAGCAGCAGGTCTCCTACAACTTCCTTCTGCACTTGGTTCTGCTCTACTTTGGCATCCTCATACGTGTCTGCTTCAAAATATCTCCACCATTTATAGGTCAATTGATCGCCATCCGGGTCCTTCGCTTCGGCATTCAGACTCACACGTTCACCCGGATTAACGGACAGATCAAGTCCTTCCTTAATGGTCAGCGTCGGGTTATGGTTGGCTCCTTCATAGGTATCTGCAACAGCCCAGTCTGCACGAGCCGCAAAATCGTCCTGAATATCATCAAACCATCTCATCAGGGAATACTCGGCCTCATATCGTTTCGTATACGGATCATAATCGAGCACATTGTTTCTGTACAGCTTGTCATTCACTGCGCCGAATCGTCCGCCCCAACCGCCGTAGGAAGGATCCTCCATACTGCGAAGTCCGTTATCAATCAGATAGAAAAACGAAGGGGAATCCCCCTCGGAGATAAAGTCGTATTTATCATATTGCGGATTGTTTTTAAGATACGCGTCACTTCCGCGCTGTTCTTCGTCCAGCTCGCCTTCAATCATTTTGCCATCACCCATGGAAGCATACATATCCAGCAGCTTGCCATGTCCATCCAGAATGTTTTTGATCATCCAGTCCCCATGCAGCTTGCTGTTTACTTCTTCGGCATGCATCTTCCACGCATACGCGAAATGCCAGAAGTTCGACTGGTCATTCAGAATGCGGATGTCCGGCCAGTTCTTCGCAATATATTCGTTATAACTGTCATCCTGGTCGAGGATGATGTACAGCACCAGTTTATCACTGACCTTTTTGCGGATGGTTCCCCACTCTGCCGTGTCTTTGTACTGCTCTTCAATGGATTTCAGCGCTCTTGCCGTTGTATTGGTGCCACCCCAGGTTTGAACAATCAGATCACGAGGATCATCGTCAAGGAAAAGGGACTGAAGAAATTCGGAGCCTTCCGTTTCCTTCTCCATCTCGCCTTTATCGGAGATATTCCCGATTTTCGTCATGGCACGAAGCTGCTCGGGTTCCGGATAACCATCCGAGTGTTTGGACAAGTTCGGATAAATCTCACCATAAGCATCGATCATATCGTATACCCACTGTGTACCTGTCCAACGGAATGGTTCAATTCCCGCTTCTTTATCACCTGCGTAATGATAAACCGAACTGGTCAGCACAATGCCGGCCAGATCCATTTCATTGGAATACAGCAAAAAACGGATGACCGAGTTCATATCATCAACTTCACCATCGGTCGTAATAACGGTCCTTCCTTTAGCTGTTTCACTCTTTGTCGTTTCCTGATTATTGCTTTCTTCCTGCTCTGCTGCCTGGTTCGGTGTCTCACTTGCCGCTTGAGGTGTTTTGGATGCGCATCCACTAATCACCAGAATACTACTGATAAAACCTGCAGCGAATACATTCAGCCATTTTCTCTTGTTCATGATGTTCCCCTTTCTTTCGTTTAGCATGATGTGTGTGGGAATGACCAGCGCGCGCTTTCCTATTCCTTAATATGGACCGTAGAATGCAAAAAAACCCAAACATGAATACGCCATGGACAGAGTCCACGCATATTGATGTTCAGGTTTTGCCTGCCGAAACAGTAACAATCCTTATTTGAAAAAAAGTATAGCATGTTGATTTATTGATGTAAACGTATTCAATCATCTTTTTCTGGATTTCATACCAAAATGGGTCTTAAGTAGTCCGCTTTAATATCCCTTCTGCTCCGTTACACCCAAGCTGTTTTCCCCATTAAAATGTTTAGCCGCTGGCCCTGTCCTAGTTATGGGACATTCCACCGACTCCCACCATAACAGGTTGTAAGCTTTTCCCATTTTGATATAGTATAATTTCTATGATGACTGGATCCTATACATCGTACTAGCGCGACATTTATAACATCAGGAGGAATTAAAACCATGCAAAAACTGGATGCTGCCTTACAACAGTTTGTTGAACAGCAGGATTTATACAATGAAGCTTACGGACTTTTCAAACAACATGATCTGCGCCCTCGTGAACAACCTAACCAGCCAGAAGTGGACAAGCGTATACCTCTCTCAACTGAGCTTGTGTATTTGTACACCCATTATGAGATGAGAGATACAAAAGCTGAAGGAACACTCAAAATGAAAAGTGCGGCCGTGGAAATTGGCGATGCAGCCCTGTTATCTTTTGTTGCCCCCGAACATCTGCACCGCCAGCAGCAGGGTTACCGATGGATTGGCATGAATGAGCCGTATGTGGAGTCACCCTCCTGGAAAGCAAATCATGTCGTTATTGCCAACTTCAATGATGATCCATTGATTGTGGATACAAGCGAAGCAAACTCACCGGTGTATGCTGCCTTTGAAGGCGGAGAGCCCCGGCGTATTGCTGATTCATTGTCCGCTCTGTTCACTGCACTCGCCATCCTGATTGAAGCGGCACGCGCTTACGGCGGAGAAGTGAAGGATGAAGAGACCTATGAAACCAAACCTGAATATTTGGAGCATATAGAACCTTTATTGATTACTCTGCTCGGCCCAGAGTACACTGCACATCTGGTTGAATATTTATCACTTCGTTAAACCTTAGGAATGAGAATAACCGAGATTGAAAATCGCTTCGCTAACGAATTAATAATATGTGTTGGAATTTGCATACAGAATTTATCTCTGATGAACAAGGGGGAAGACCATGATTTATGTTGCTTTGCTTCGGGGGATTAATGTAGGCGGTAACAATAAGATCAATATGAAGCAGCTGAAAGAAACATTTGAACAAGCAGGCATGCAGGATGTTGTAACTTACATTAATACGGGCAACATTATCTTCGCCGATCATCAGGAACGCATTCAAGCTAACGCTGAGATATCCAGGATACTGGAGCAGGCCATTACTGCTGAGTTCGGCTTGGAGATCCGTGTCGTGGTACGCAATATGGAAGAAATGCAGACCGTGCTTCAGGCGCTGCCGGAGGAATGGACGAATGACGAGCAGGCGAAGAGTGACGTGATGTTTCTGTGGGATGAAGTCAATGACGTCTCCGTATTGGACAAGCTGCCCCTCAAACCGGAAGTGGGCACATTGATATACGTTACCGGTGCCATCTTGTATTCAGTAAGCAGAGAAGATGCCGCGCGCAGCGGGATGAACAAGCTTGTCGGCTCCTCTGTCTATAAATATATGACGGTCAGAAACGTCAACACAACCCGCCAAATTTATAAGCTCATGCTGGCTGCGGCAGAGTGATAATATAAACTTCGGCATGAAAAAGATCCCCCAAGGGATGGCATGGAGGAATATCTTGACGGATGTCTCTCCATGCTGTCTGCCTTGAGGGATACCTTTTATGAATACAAGCTGCTGCATGTAAAATCATTAATCGATCTGAATACGTCTATGGGTATGATCGTCTCCTGAACGTTTCGGAATTTCAAGCTTCAGCACGCCATCTTCCAATCGGGCTTTAATATTCTCCTCATCAATGTGTTCCACATAGAAACGCCGGAGGAATTCACCAGAGCGGCGTTCCTGCCGAATGATTCGATTCGAATCATCCTTCTGTTCATGAAACTCATTGCGTTTCGCACGGATCATCAGTTCATTGCCCTGTACCTGAATATCGATATCCTGCTTGGCGATACCAGGCAGATCAGCTTCAATCAAATATTTCCCATCTTCTTCACGGATATCCGTCCGGAATGGCTGGCTGCCGGTTCCAAAGGGAGAAAGCCACGGGCTGTCAACCATATCATTGAAGGATTTCAGCATGTGTCCGAACAGGTCTTCATTTCGTTTACGAAACGGCATCAGATCAAACATGAACATCATCTCCTTATATGTGATTGGTTTGTTGTTGCTTACATGGATTATTATAATCCTCACGTGGATGATGCTCAAAATACGCAAGAGGCGAAAAAAAATGATTTTTCTTCAATATGAACCGCTGCCTGAAAATAGATCCATTTTTCTTTTAATTTGACCTTTTTTGACCTTCCTGCTTTTTTGGACTCATTCCAGAGAATGATTAGACGCTATCCTTCATACTGGAAACGATCCAGAAACCGCTTGACGATGAGGCTGGACGATTTGCTCTCACGCATAACCCATCCAATGGAAATCGCACGCTGAACACCTTCAATTTCCAGGATGGAGAAGTCATGATGCAGGACACTTCTGTCATGTGTGAATGAATATTCATGACCGATCGTCACCGCACCCAACTGGGCAAGGGCGGCATTGACCACTTCGGAATTGTTTGTTCGGAACAATACATTCACCTCTCCCACCGCCTGAGAAAGCTCCCCTACAAACAAATCCACCAGTTCGTCATTAAATAACACCAGCGTCTCATTTTTCAATTCATGCATGGTGATCGACTTCTTGCCTGCCAAGCGATTGGTATGATTCACACAGGCACGCATCACCCCTTCATCAATTGGAACAAAGCGCAATCCTTCCAGATGCTGCTCCATATCATCTGTATATAGAGCGATGAGACCAAGATCGACCTGCTTGTTCCGTACATCTCTGATAATGTTGCGGGCAGCACTTTCGGATAGCTCAAATTTCAGATCCGGATATCGTTTCTTCATACTCGCAATGGTAGGTATGATCCCCGGAATTCCTCCAGGGATGGCTGACAATCGCAGTTCTCCATGGATCGACTCCCCCATATACTGGGCATCCTCCTTGATGTTTTGGACCGTATCGACAACCGTTTTCATTTTGTCCAAAATAGGCTTGGCCTGTTCCAATACATACGCACCGTTACGGGATCGGCTGAACAATTGCATGCCCAGCTCATGTTCCAGACGTGTGATCGCCTGACTGATCGTGGACTGCGTAACCGACAATGTTGCAGCAGCAACGGTAATAGATTTGGTCTTTTCAACTTCAAGCACATACACCATTTGTTCCAGGTTCATCGTTTAACTCCCAACCCCTACATTAATTTAATTTAAGTTAAGTGCATTTTTGTTAAATATACATGAATCATAAAATTAAGTATACTTGGATTGAAGATGAATGTAAGCGAAATCATTTTATTTTAACCGACAGAGGAGTGCTACATATGAATACATTTGAGAATCGATTTGCAGGTAAAGTTGCGGTTGTTACAGGTGCAGCATCCGGTATCGGATATGCCATTGCGAGACGCCTTGTCCAAGAAGGAGCTTCCGTCCTTGCCGCTGATCTGAATACAGAACGTCTGGACGCCATCCAGGGTGAACTTGGGGAACGGTTCTTCGGTGTTAAAGCCAATGTGACCGTTGAAACCGATATTGAAGAAATGGTGAGTGCCGCTGTCAAACAATTTGGCAAACTCGATCTGGCCTTTAATGTTGCAGGTGCCTCCCGTGCAGGCGTCATTACTGAACTATCGGAGAAAGATTGGGACTTCACGGTGGATCTGTGTATGAAAGGTGTCTTCCTGAGCATGAAGCATGAAGCCCTTGAGATGGCTAAGCATGGTGGCGGAGCCATCGTAAACGTGGCTTCCCTCAACTCCCACGTACCCATGTATGCCGGATCGGCCTATGCCTCTGCCAAAGCTGGCGTCGAAATGCTTACCAAGAATGGAGCACTCGAAATGGCGCGTAACGGCATTCGTGTCAATGCCATTCTACCGGGTCTCATCGATACACCTTTAACTGCAGAACTGCTCTCCAATGCAGATATCAAAGAAGCCTACATGGAACGGATTCCGATGAAACGTGCTGCACAGCCGGAAGAAATGACGGGACCTGCCCTGTTCCTTGCAAGTGACGATGCAGGATATGTGTCCGGTTCCAGCCTCATTGTGGATGGAGCTTGGGCAACGACCGGATATCCGGACCTGAGCCGCTGGTTCTAAGTAAATACATTTCCACATGGTTTCCATATACCAAGTAAAGCCTATTGGACAGAGCGCAGCTCTGCCAGTAGGCTTCTTTCACTTGGATGTAAATACTCGATATTTTTACACAAATACTTTATTTCGCTAACTTCGGCTTAACAATTCGCCCCTATACTAAAGCAATTATACATACTATCAACCATGAAACGGTAAAGGGGATCTGGAACTGTGAAAAAGAGAAATCAATGGCTCGCCGTTTTGTCCATGACAGCTATACTTGGCGCAGGCGCAACCAGCTACGCATCGATGGTTCATGCGGCAAGCGCATCCGAATCTGCTAATAATCATGTCGTGCTGCGAACAGCCATCCAAAATATGCAGGGAACCATCACATGGGATAGCAGCAGTCGCAGTGCCGACATCCAGCTGGGTGAAGTCCGAGTGCAGCTCCCAGTCGGAACAGCTACAGCTACCATTAACGGTGTGCAAACGCAGCTGGACAGCAAAAGCTATGTTACGAAAGGAACGACATACGTTTCCCCACAAACGTTGAAACTGATCACGGATCAAGCGATCCTGAGCCAAAATAAAACCGGATTTGAACAGACAGCGGCCTTCCAGATGCCAAGCGGCAAAGCCGAAATCGCTGCCTCTACCCCGGACGGTCAGCGCCTGCTCGTAACTGAAGCAGACAATGGCAGCATTTCCGTCCTGGATATTGCTGATCTGAACAACGTGAACGTTCTAAAAACAATCAACTTCCATGATCTCTCTGACAAAGCAGAGGTAACTAGTGTAACCGTATCCAAGGACGGAAAATATGGCCTCGCCGTTATTCGTACCGGCGATACTGATACCGAAGCGAACAAGGGACTACTGGCCATTGTTGATCTTGCAAGCTACAAAACCGTGAAGACATATGAGCTTGGCATCGGACCAGACTCCATTGCATTGTCCCCGGATGGATTGCACGCCGTAATTGCAATTGAAGATGAGGAACTGAACAAAGCTGCGGACGAGATCGATTACCCTAATGCCAAACGTCCTGGCAGCATCATGATTGTATCCTTTACGGGCGGAAACGTCCTTGAAGGAGAGGTAACCAACCTGCCTGTGTCTCTGGAAGAGGTGAGGGGAGCAAGCTATCCGCATGACCCGCAGCCAGAGTATGTTGCCATTAGCCCGGACAGCAAAACCGCTGCTGTTACTTTGCAGGAGAACAATGTCATCGCCATCATCGACCTGCAAACGAAACAGATCAGCTCGATCTTCTCGCTCGGTACCACCTCACATCAAGCTGATCTGAACGATGACGGTGTCGTTAAGTTCACCGAGAGCCTGACAGCTCGCTATGAGCCAGACGGTATTGCGTTCTCTGCCGATGGCAAATACGTGCTGACAGCCAATGAAGGCGACCTGGGCAAAGATGAGTTTGACGATGGTGTCAAAGCAGGCGGACGTAATATTGCCGTCTGGAATTTGCAGGGCAAGCGGGTATATGACAGCCAAAACCTGATCGATGAAGCAACCGCGAGGGTTGGTTTGTACCCGGATGATCGCAGTCCCAACAAAGGCAGTGAGGTCGAGAATCTGACGGTATCCACTGTAGACGGCACAACTTATGCTGCCGTAGCCTCTGAACGGGCCGATGCCATTTTGTTCTTCGATCTGGCTGACCCGGTGAACCCGGCCTACCTCGGCCTGATTCCGACAACTGGTGAGTCACCGGAAGGAATCCACCGGGTTAACGGCCGCAGCATATTTGTAAGTGCGGATGAGAGCACGGGGACACTTAGCTTCTTCGAGAAAAAATAGTCCAGCTTGCATCAGGCAGTGGTTCCAGCAGCTGCCTGATACATATCGAGTCCACGAAATCTCAAAAGGACATGAGAGCATCACGCTCCCATGTCTTTTTTTGCTGCCTGTTAACGTGCCATCCCTGCTGCTTTATACACTGCGAGCCAATCGTTCCAGCCATTCCACCGCCGGAGCGAGTACCGCTTCATCGATATCGAATTCAGGATGGTGATGGGGTGCAGGCAGGTCGCTGCCCACAATCATATACGTGGCAAGTCCACCCTGCTCCTGTACGCGTTTGATCATATAGCTGGCATCCTCGCTTCCCAGGGCAGCGCCATCCGAGATTGCTTCAGCATGTTTTATTCCGGATATCCCTTCTGCCTTCTTCACGGCAAGCTCCGCAAGTTCCATATCACACCTTATCGGAATAGCTCCGCCTACAATCTCCACGGCAACCCCTAACTCATGCATAGCTGCACTATGCTCCAGAATCTGACGCACACGCCGCTCCAGTTCAAGATTCGTTTCTTCCTTCGTGGAACGCGTCTCAATCACCATGCGAGCGTGCTCGGCAATGATGTTCGCGCCAGTTCCTCCTTCCAAAATGCCCACATTGATGCGTGTATCGGCTGTGCTGAATCTTGGCAGGGCATGAATGTTAAGCATGGCAGTTGCTGCACCAAGCAGCGCATTCCGCCCTTCTTCAGGTGAAGCTCCCGCATGAGAGGATACCCCCGTAAAGTACGCTTCCAGTTTCGTCGTTGCCAGGAAACCGGCGGAAGCCCCTTGGACATGACCGGATGGTACGTCAGTGCCGAGATGCATGCAGAACAGGCGATCCACCTGATCCAGCATGCCTTTTTCCACCATGGCGTACGCACCGCGTACTCCCTCTTCTGCAGGCTGGAATAACAGCCGAACTTTCCCGGCAAACTGTCTGTCGCTTAACCGTTCTGCCAGCGCAAGACCGATACTGGTATGACCATCGTGTGCACATGCATGCATAATGCCTTCATGGGTTGAGCGGAACTGCCCGGACTGCGGTACGTGCTTGTCCTGTCCGCTTTCACGAATAGGCAGTGCATCCATGTCGAAGCGAAATGCTGTTGTCGGCCCTTCCTGAATTCCATCCAGCTCGGCGACAACGGCGGTAAATCCGCCGCGCATCTGTTCCACTATAGCGGGCTCTGCTCCTTCCTGGAGAGCACGCTGATAGGCGTCTTCCAGCACTTCCGGTTTGGGCAGCCCCCGCCGGGACGCGTCATCAATGGCATCTTTTCCATACGTCACACGATAGCCTAACGCTGTTAACATCTGTACAACTTTGGTAGCGGTACGAAATTCAGTGAATCCCAATTCGGGATATTGATGCAGCTCTCTGCGAAGCGCAATAATGTCGATCATATCGGTTCCCCTCTCTTAACTCTCTCAACTCTCTTATTTCCGAATCAGTCGATCTTCTATAATCTGGGGTGAACTCCCGGGCCAAGTGGCAGATTGAAGACGTACCAGAGAATGACCATGACGACCCAGACGGAGAAGAATGCAATGGAATATGGCAAAATCAAGGAATAATACGTTCCGAGCTTGGCATCCTTGCGGTACTCCTGCAAAAATCCGACGAACAAGGGCACAAAAGGCGATACCGGGGCGAGTGGAATAATAACCGAATCGGATACCCGGAAAATGACTTGAGTGAACGCCGGATGGAATCCAAGCAGCATCATCATCGGGATAAACACCGGAGCCAGAATGGACCAGATCGCAGATCCACTTGCGATAAACATCGTTAGTAACGCAGACAGGAAGATTAATCCGATCACCACCGGGATACCGTTAATGCCTGTTTTTTCAAGCAAATCCGTGATGGTGAGTGCCAGAAACTTACCCATGTTGCTCCAGTTGAACATCGCCACGAATTGGGATAGCGGGAAGACCATCACAATGAAACCTGCCATCGTTTTGATCGGTTCAATCAGCAATTTCGGCAGATCATTCTGGTTCCGAATCACTTTCAGTTTAATGCCGTAAGTCAGTGCTACGGTGAAGAAGAACAGTAAAATGACAGGCACAATCCCTGCAAGAAAAGGCGAACCCATCACACTGCCTGTTTCCGGGTTGCGAAGAATGCCATTCGAAGGTACCACCATAAACGCGATGACAGCAATAAAAAGAAGGGCGGCAATACCAGCTGCACGCAGTGCCCGGTTTTCTTCTGGTGTTGGAGCTTCCAGCTTGTACACACGTTCCCCTTCATATTTGCCCAGTCGCGGTTCCAGGAATTTGTCGGTCATAAAACCTGCGACCAGTGTCAACACAATGACAGAAGCGGACATGAAGTACCAGTTATCCAAGACCGTAACACCCACACTCGGATCTACCGAGGCGGCAATTTCGGTACTAATGCCTGACAGCAATACATCCGTAGTCACAATCAGCATATTTGCGGTGAAACCAGCACCAACTCCGGCAATGGCTGCGATCAATCCGGCAACCGGATGTCTGCCTACAGCGAGAAAAATTAATGCTCCGAGCGGAGGCATGATGACAAGCGCTGCATCTGATGACACATGACTGAAGAATGCAATGAAAATGACAAGGTAGCTGGCATAGCGGGCGGGTACCCGAACAGCCATTTTGCGCATGACCGCTTCCAGAAGACCGACTTTCTCAGCCAAACCAATACCAAGTACCAATGCCAGAATCGAAGCAAGCGGTTTAAAATCAGCAAAGTTCTTTACCACATTCGGCAGCAGCCACTGTATTCCCTCTCGGCTCAGCAGGTTTTTGACCTGAACCTTCTCTCCGTCAATCGGGTTATGTGCTGTCGCGTTAAAGAACGACAGTATAAGGGTAGCAATCATCAGGGCAACAATGAGATAGATAAACAATAAAAACGGATTGGGAAGCTTGTTCCCCACTTTCTCTACCCAACCAAAAAGTCCTGTACTCTCCTGCTTTTCCGCTTTCACCATGCAAATACCCCCTGACTGTTATTAACGTACATTTAACGAAAATGTCGTAATTTTAGGACATTATATAATTAACTCCACACAAAACTCAATACTTATGTTATGTATTTTGACACTAAACATAAAAAATACCGATCTGCATCCAGGTTCAACATGTCCGCCAGGAGTGGACATGAGAACTAAGGTTGCATCATCGGTATCCTTATTTCGATTCTATGTTCGTAAATCTAACGCAGCAGCCGATATCGGTTACTTGGCCGTCCTCTGCGTGTATTGAGCTCATTTCCCGTGATTTCAGCCAGGGAGAATGCCGTAAGACTGCCGAGAATCCGCTGTACGTGCCTGATGGTCATTGATAATCCTGATGCCAGCTCACTGGCCGTGAATTCTTCTCTCCCCATTCGGCGTATGTATGCCTTTAATTTCTGAAAGGTACGGATGCTTACCCCTGCCTTGTTCAACTGTTCGAGCAATTCAGTGTCACTTGAATACATCTCATAGGATAACTCCTGATCCTCACCCGCTGCCTCCACAATCGTCCCATCCGTCTCATAGACAATCACACGTCCAGCTTCATCGTCCTTGGCATATTGGATCGCCTTCCGGGCGTGACGCTCTGCATCAAATGCCGTCTCACCAAATCCGATCCCGGCAAAGGAAAGCAGATCCGTATCCAGCTCAAGCTGGTGCAGCGCTGTATGCAGCGATTCCATGTTGCGGGCCATTCCGCCCCTGGAACCATACATCAGATATCGCCCTGTACCATCCTGGTGGAGGGAACCGTCGATTTGCTCGCAATGACGCAGCAGGATGCCTTTGATCTTGAGCTCCATATGCTGCAGCTGATACCGTTCCGTCGATTGTTCACCGACTGCATGCCACCCTTCAATCTCGACCATTAACACGCCAATCTGGCTATCTTTGAATGCAGAACTGCGAATCTGCTCAATCAGCATTCGTACCGCTTGCACTGTCTCCAGCTTGGTGGAATCGATTTTGAAGACAGGGACGCCTCTCTGAAGTAATCCTTCATACACAGCGTACAGACAGGTAATGGCTGCCTTGGTCTGCCCTTCCTCCCAGTGACGAACATGAAATTGGATCATGTCTTCGACATCGTAATCGGTGGAGAAAACGTATTTTCGCAGCTGCTCATCCGAGAAATTCAATTCCTCAAGACTGTCCATCAGCCCCCAGCTTTCATTCCCCGTCATATCAATGGAGATTTCCTTGACCGGATTATCCAGTGTATATATGGCTTGCAGCATGGCTTTATACAGGCTTGCCCCGGTAGGCGGGCAGTAGATGGCATGTTCTTTTTCATGCAAGACGTCCTGGGCTGTCAGATAAGGAATGGGACCCGTAAACACCCACCCGTGTACGTTCTCGCGATTCCTCGTAATAATCTCGCCCGTCTCGCGTGCGTGTTCATAGGGATACAGCTCAAAATGAGCTTCCAGATCCTGCCCCTCCACCGCACGCATGGTCCGCTCAATGGACGGCTTCGGCCCTACAATTCCGATTCGGTACATGCACTCACATCCCCTTGTCCAACGCAGCATTGTTTAATACAAAAATCATACCGAACTGAGGTTCCGCTGTAAACCTTTCATCTCAGCCATTGCTTACACCCTCTCATTCCTGATTATGCATCATAATCGTAAATTTTACATTTAGTTAACCCATTCCTTACGTTCGTTTAGCAATTGTTGTATACACTGGTTTTTGGATACCAAACTATACATATCTATTTTAGGAGGATGTATTCATGTTAAACCGGTTCAATGCCCGTGCGGCCAAAATGATGCTCGCGGTTACAACAGTTGTTACAGCTACGCTGGGAGGAAGCAGCGCAGCATGGGCTGCGGAGGACACTGCTGCACCCGCATCATCATCACCGATCAAAAATGTCATTATCCTGATTCCGGACGGCATGGCTAACGACGCCACTGCACTGGCCCGCTGGTACAAAGGGTCTTCCCTGACTCTGGATTCCATGGCAAGCGGTATGGTTCGCACACACTCCGCGGATGCTCCGATTGCGGACTCGGCTCCTGCGGGAACGGCTTTTGCTACAGGTTATAAATCACATACAGGATATGTTGGCGTACTGCCAGACAAGGCAACCATGCCTGGACAGAAGGCGATCGCGCCTGGAGATGCCAAGAAACCGATTGCTTCCGTGCTGGAGGCATCCAAATTGGCAGGAAAGGCAACCGGCATTGTAGCCACTTCCGAGATTATGCACGCTACACCGGCAGACTTCTCTGCCCACTATCCGGATCGCAAAAATTACGATGCACTCAGCAAACAGCAAGTATATAACGGCCTCGATGTTGTTCTGGGCGGCGGAAGTCGCTACCTTGAGCCAGCGGGCCGCAAAGACGGCGAGAATCTGGTCTCTTCCATCAAAGCACTCGGGTACGATTACGTGACCACACCAGCTGCCATGAAAGCCTCTAACTCCGGCAAGCTGTGGGGAATGTTTGCACCTGCAGGCATGGCTTATGATATGGACCGTGACCCTGCCAAGCAGCCAAGCCTTGCTGAAATGACATCCAAAGCCATTGATGTTCTGTCCAAAGACGAAGACGGTTTCTTCCTCATGGTTGAAGGCAGCAAAGTAGACTGGGCAGCTCATGCCAATGATCCGATCGGAATTATCAGTGACGTACTGGCATTTGACGATGCCGTAAAAGTAGCCATGGATTTTGCCAAAGCAGATGGAGAGACAGCTGTTGTGGCAGTAACGGACCACGGTAACGGCGGTCTCACGATCGGTAACAATGCAACAACAGGCACCTATGACAAAGAACCATTGTCCACATTTATTGGACCTTTGAAAAAGGCCAAGCTGACAGGTGAAGGCGTGGAAGCGAAGCTGAATGCCAAACGCACCAATATCAAAGCTGTCATGAAACAATACTACGGCATTTCCGATCTGACATCCGAGGAGATCGCTACCATTAAGGCAGCCGAGCCAGGCAGTCTGAACTACGCCATCGGACCAATGATCAGCAAACGAGCAGGCATTGGCTGGACAACGGGTGGTCACACAGGCGGAGACGTTGTGCTGTACACGTATGCTCCGAACAATGACCGTCCATTCGGCGTAATCGACAATACGGATGTGGCTAAATACATGGCACGCGTACTGGATCTGGATCTGGACAGCGTGAGCAAACAATTGTTTGTTCCTGCCAAACAAGCATTTACAGCCAAAGGTGCAACGTACAAGCTGGATCTGACAGATGCCAAAAATCCGAAAATTCTGGTTACCAAAGGCAGCACTAAAGTAGAACTTCAAATCTACAAAAACATTGCGCTGGTTAACGGCAAAAAGACTGCTCTGGAAGGCGTAATCGTGTACAACGGGGTAGATGCCTTTGTACCACAAGGTGCAGTCAATCTGATTCAGTAAGTTTGAAAGATGGTATACGCTTATAAACCAAACACACATAAAAGAAGAGTGTAGCGGTTTACAAAGTTTCAACCGGAATTGTATCATTGGGCTGCCGAATATATCGGCAGCTATTTTTGTTTTTCACAGACAAGGATGGGTTCCTCCTCCTTGCTTGTCGTATAATGGACGTAACATATTGATAAATAGGAGACAAAAAGGAGAGATTCACCCATGTTGATCAAATTAAACTGGATCACGCTTCGGGTGCGCAATCTGGAAGCCTCGCTTGGGTTCTACCACGGCATGCTCGGGCTTCCAATCCAGCGTCAATTCGAAAGTCGTGGGCGGCAAATTGCCATGTTGGGTACTGAAAATGAAACCATGCTGGAGCTGATTGAGGGAAGTGAATCCGTCCTCAAAAAAGAATCTGGCGTGTCCATCGGCTACGAGGTGAGTTCACTGGAAGAAGCCATGGAACGACTGGCAGCACTGAATATTCCCATTGTTCGCGGGCCCGTTCAGCCGAATCCACATCTACGCTTCCTATACATTGCCGACCCGGACGGCTTCGAGGTACAGCTCGCCGAACATGCATGATCTGGTGTGACACTCATGGAGTAGCGTTACCACTTTATGATGTTGTGCTTGCCCGGAACCAACCATTGTATCCTATACAAAAGAGAGCATCTCTAGTTGTGCCTAGAACATGCTCTTGTTTTGTATTCACAATTCATTTGAGGGATTTGTTGGACACTTCACTCTTAGTAGCTCGGCAAGCCTCCGATAACCTGGTCCATCTTCGCTTTGGTTCACTTCATCTTCGTCCATCTCCAGCCAATAATCGGCATCCAGCAGCTCAGCCATGTCGAGCAGTGTGATCTCCGCACAGGCAGGATGTTCACAAGCAGCCAGCATAGGCTCGGGACTGTCATCCCAGTTGTACCCGTCCACGACAGCATGCAGTAGTACAGCTGAGTCCAGATCACGGATCTTCGCGGCTGCCCTCTCTGAAGATTCTTCGTACAAAATTTCATCCACGATGGCTTGTTCCGCCTGGGTCAGCCGAAGTCTCACCGAGCCCGTGGTACCAAGCAGCATATCTGCAATGGACGGGTCCCGTCTGGCTGCATTCCAGGCCGTCGCCTGAATTCCATATGTAGAGTCCAGCTTCACCCCATGCTCAAGCATGAGCTGGATGGCTTCGATCTGCTTGAACTTCACAGCTTTTTTCAGAGCGGTATCGCCGAGTTTGTCTTCCGCGTCCAAGTCTGCTTGCTGTTCCAACAGACATTTAATAGCCTCAGCTGGCATGCGATACGTCAAGAAAAGCATTAAGGGCGTACGTCCCCGTTCATCCCGCTCATTGATATCCAGGCTATGTACTGCTGCGCAAGCTTGTTCCACATCTTTGGACTTACTGATTTCAAGCCAATTCATTAACCATTCTCCCCCTTGCAACTCTCATTCTACATTACACTGTAAAGGAGATATACATGGGTTTCAAGTCACCACTTGGCAGCAAAAAAAACGCCCCACGATGAACGTAAGGGCGGTCTCAGTATTTTCTTCTAAAAGCTAAACTGCCTTCTTAGCTGACAGCGTATCGATCGGTACGACACTCGGTGAAGGGCGATCATCCGCCTTCTCTTCCGTGACAGGAGAGGACAACTGATGATCCGACACCAGTTCATTCAGGTTCAGAATCAATTGCTCCAGCTCACCGAAGCTGTCCACCATCTTCTGAGTCAGGTTGCGCTGCTCCTCCATACTGGCGAGAATCTCTTCCGTAGCTGCACTGGATTGCTGAGTCACACTTGAAATCTCGGAAACCTCATTCACGACTTTGGTGGAGGATTCCTTCATCGTGGCTGAACTGCTCTCAATATCCATGGCCTGATTTAACACTTCCTGGGAATTGCTATTAATCGTACGGAAAACAACTTCTGCAGTCTGCACGCTGTCTCTTCCCTCTTGAAGTGCAAGTCGAATGCGTTCGAAGCGATCCGTCAACCCCTGCGTTTGCCCTTTTAACCGGGTCAAAATGGTGCCAATGTCATTTGCCGACTGACCAGAGTGCTCCGCCAGCTTGCGAACTTCCTCCGAAACCACCGCAAATCCACGTCCATGTTCACCTGCACGAGCGGCTTCGATCGCTGCATTGAGTGCAAGCAAGTTGGTCTGGTTCGCAATATCCGAGATACTGTTCAACATCAGGGACATCGCTTCACTTTCCTCATTGAACTTTCTCATATCCGAGGCCGTGGTATCAATCGTCTCATAGAGTTCC
This sequence comes from Paenibacillus sp. 7523-1, assembly GCF_002276415.1. Classification (NCBI taxonomy): domain Bacteria; kingdom Bacillati; phylum Bacillota; class Bacilli; order Caryophanales; family Paenibacillaceae; genus Paenibacillus; species Paenibacillus sp. 7523-1. Next base: position 331,540 of record NZ_NPBR01000010.1, read on the forward strand.
TGCATCTGCACATTCAGATGGTCCATCTGTGCACTTCCCGTTTCCGTACTGGATGCCATACTGGCGGACAGTTCTTTCATCTGAGACGAGTAGGAAGCAACATCACGGATATGATGATCCGACAGGGAGAGGGATTCCGAAATTTCTGCCACACTCGTAGCCTGGAACTCCACGCCTTTGGCCACTTCACTGAATCCAAGCGTCACTTCATGCGTGATGGACCCGGTCGCGTCCACCTTTTGTTTCAGTTGATCCGTATAAAGAGACAGGCCTTCCACCGAAGCTTTGACACGTTCCATCATGGTCTCTACTCTTTGTTTGGATTGTTCTACTTCCTGCCAGCGGACTTCGCTGTTCAGGAAAAGTCTTTGATTCAAATGGGAGACTAACATCAGGATTGCTCCGGTAAGAGCGAACAGTCCAACGTTAACGATATTCTCTATAAGTTCATCAGCATGAGCTGTGTTTATAACAAATAGCTGGAGCACACTATGGGCGAGTAAGATAAAAAAACCAATCATAAAAAATTTCTTGTTTGGAATGAGCAGCAAAACAGCGGTTATTAACAGACTCATCGTAAGGTTAACCGTTCCCCAACCGACATAGACCCCACATACTGTAATCATAATGGTAAACAGCCACGGTATTAAATGAATGTGTTTTCTTTTCGCATTAGCGTATGTGACCCAAGCTGCAAACAAAATGGCAATCCCATTCGAAACAAGCAGCTTAGGGAGCATGAAGCTCAGACCCAGACCAATCGCAAGAATAATCCACAAAATGATACTGAGCAGCTTGTTCCTTTTCCAAATAATTTCATCATACCGATTCATCCGTTCCCCGTCCTTTATCTAGGTAAATGTGGTTTTGTAGGGCAACTCTGTACTACATTCCATTGGTCTATGGTCCTGCTTATACGCAATCCGCAAATCCCCCGCGCTGTAGCATAGTACAAATTAACTTCATAAACATGAAATAAGCGCTACATTATGTATATCGGTATTCTAAATTTGAAATTTTATATGACTTCCAAAATAATATACTTCCATATCAATAGAGAGATCAGACAAAAAGCCCGCCTTGAACGCTTTCGCGTACAGGCAGGCCAATCAAATCTAATTCAGCTCAATGCTATTGATGGTAGAACATCCTATTTAATTTTTAACTTAATCATATCGCGCTCTGCTTCCTGAAGATCATCGTATACTTTGCCAGGCACACCATGCAGCTTTAATACTAACGATTGTGGATCATCCAGCAGGTTGCTGCCGAATGAAAAGTTCATGCCGTCTTCTGTTCCACTACCCGATACCATATTTAGCTTTGTCTCTTTCCCCTCTTTAGTTGTGGATATCATCTGAGTAGGTCGAACAACATCGTTAATGGACATTCTGGATTCAAAGTCAATATCTTTTTCAGGTTCGTAGATGAATCTCGCACTAATCACTAGAGGTGATAATTCTACTTCAGATAACATCACTTCATGTCCGTCAATGGTAAGCAGCTGTTTGAGTTCTAAGACTTCCGTCTGTGGAACCGAGAATTTAGGGTCCAGATTGAAGGTGATGTCCATTTTTTTCGAAAATTGATATTTCCGTTCCTTGTTGACTGCATCTGAATTCGTGCCTTTATTCGGAACAACCGATGAAATCTGTACATTCATCATAACTTGTTCAGGTAAAGGCTGATTTTTTCTAAGCTCTATCGCGCTTTGACCATAAATGGTGTGCTCATCATCTGGAGTATGCATCCCCCTCGAATTTCCGTCGCCCAAAACATTATTCGTTATCGCGTTTGTCATCTTGGCATTCACAACCGAATAGATTTCTTGAGTATCGTCTGTCTTGGCTGTATATAACACAATTAACTTGTTCTCATCTGCCATTACTGCATTAACCGTAAATTGATATATTCCCGATTTCACCGTACGGTCGACAAGTTGATAATAGCCATTATTGATTGCGGATTCGATCGTGCTCCCGTTAACGTCCTGATCAGCTAATTTACGAAAAGGCTCCAGCACTCCCCAATCCTGGATGGGTTCAACAGCTGTGGTCTGGGGGATCATAATCCCTCGGTATGGTCCGAGTAGGAGACACACGGCAGTGATTGCTGTTATGAGCACAGCAGTGACCCATTTTAATGGAAGACCGCTTGTCGTTCGCCTTGCTCTTGCTTTTGCAAGCCCTCGCTGGATGGCAAATGCCGTATCTGCCGGGTTCAAATGCTGTTTCTCCAGTTCGACCTGATATGCGTCTGCGAGCAGTGCCTTTTCCTCCGGACTAGTTCTCATGCCAATCCCCCCTGTTCTTCATCAGCTTGCGTAAGTGCTCCAGCCCCTTGTGCTGCCATGTTTTGATGGTGCCATTTGGTTTCCCGAGGATCGAGGCAATCTCGCTTAGAGTCATGTCGTTATAATATTTCAGCAATAATACATGGCGGTATTTCGGTTTTATCTTCTGCAACAATGACCACATGGCGATTCGATTATCCTCCAGACTTGCACCAGTGAAATCTGCAACCACTTCCTCCAAACCGTCATTAGACAGCGGCGTAGTCCGCTTGCGGCGTCTCTGTTCATCAATACAGACATAGATCAGAATTCGAATGATCCAGGATTTGAACGCTTTTTCATTTTTCAAACTCCGACGCTTCGTCCAGGCCCGGCATGTCATCTCCTGTACGGCTTCCAGAGCATCATGACGATTGCGGAGATAGCTGTAGGCAATGGAAATCAGCGTATCCTGATGCTCCATGATGGACTGGACAAACACCGTCTCATCTTCGGTTTGCACGAATATCATCTTCTTCATCTCGGCTTTGGTCTCCACCCCGGTTCCCCTCCTTCTCTCTCTTTCTGTGGTATAAGACGGGTAACTGCGCCAAACGGTTTTTATTATTTTCCCATATGCCAATGAGCCGGATTGTAAAATAGATTAAAACTGGCCCCATTAGCTCAGGGCTGTCTAAAGATCTTTTGAGTTAAACGACAAAAAAGAATGACTCTGTTTAAGACAGAGATCATTCATTAATCCGTGCTGTTCTTTATTAAAATGTGCTTTACAGATCATCGTACGTTTTTATAAACTCTACTTATTTATGTAATGTCCAATGGGCGATTTTCTCTCACGTTAAAGGGTTATTACTGATCTACATGAGTTATAACGGGGTCCCTAGAAAGCTTGGTTTTCTCCATAGATTATTATTGTGGAATCCAGGATTTCTCAAGCAATAAATTCACTTGGTGCTCATTAATGACAACGGTGTGGTTATTGCTCCATTCCAAATGAACTTCATCCGTCTTTCGCTCCGAATACACCACTTTTCGAAACCAAAGCGGTCCCTGCAATTCCCCCACAATGCCGAATGTCCCCATTGCACCTGCATCCGTTTTATAGAATTTCAATGTATAGTGCTGATCTGGCGAGTGTGTCGTCGTGAGTAATACTTTTGATCCGGAGAACATCGCAGTAAAGGATGTGAGAGCAAGTAGTAGGAAAATGAGGACTGAAGAGAGTATCACCGAAATCCAGCTTCTCAGCTTCGCAAAGTTGTTCGATCGATCTTGAATACCAAGTATAGCTAGAACAAGAACGAATATAGAAAAAACGAGCATCATATAGGCAGGCGGAGCGATCAACCATTGATTATTCATATTGGCATATAATGAGTAAGACGAAATGAAATATAAAATGAGCACGAGCAGCAATGCAATCCTGTTCATTTTTTTCACCATCAAGAATCCCCTACTCTTCATTCAATTCATGGATGGAACGATCCAGCCATAACTCATACCAATCCAGAAAATGCAGACGTTCCGTATTGCCGAAATAATGATCCGGATAGATGCCGCTGCGATTCGCCCGATCATCGGTCCAGATCTCCCCGCTGCATGGTCCATTCAAGACCAGATTCATGGAAATGCCGCAGCCAAAATCACTGATGCGCAGCAGGCCTGCCGACCGTTTAGGATCATGATAATCATGGTCCAGTGCATCCCACTCCTCTTCTTCCTTGCTGTCATCATACCAGTCAACTTCCCAGTTCCAAGCTTCTACATAGGGAAATGGATCCGAGATAGCATTCAGCTCATCGTCATATCCAATGACGGCATACACCCCATCTTCCGGCTTCTCCAGTCCGTAATATGGACCTGCTCCTCCCGATCCGATATGCAGCAGAAAAGCCCGATACTCCTCTGGCAAAGTAATCTTCCATTTCTGTTCGAACCCTGTGATCTCTTCCGGTGTCCATACCCGCTCCAGCTCATACTCGTGGTTCTCTGCTCCAAACAAGCTCTTATCCGCATCCATACGTTGAAGTTTCTTCAACTTCTCTCTTATGCGTTCCAGCTGCTTCTTATACACGATTACTGTCCCCTCACCCTCTACCCCATTCGTTCTATGACATAACCACGTTGCTGCAGCTCATCCAGTGCTGCTTCTACATCACGTTCAGGACATAGCCTCCTGATTAAACCTGGCGTTACTGGTTTTCCTTCGTATACTTCAGCTATCGCAGACAGCGGCAGTTCATGTGACTCGTAATAACCCTCTGCCCAATCAGCGAATGCCTCTGGTGTTTCCTCAATATAGCCCAGCAAAAAATCGGCACCGCCTGTGGCGTCGTCTTCGCTTTCTTCGATTAACGCCTGCTGAATCCAGCTTCCTGTCTTCCACTCCGGATCGTTTCCTTCCTGCCAAATACAAAAGGTAACATCCTCGGGTTCCATTCTCTCTTCCTGATCCTTTAAGATTGCTCTCAATACCTTCGGCACTTCATCATACATGCCCGGATAGACTTCCCCATCGTCACGAGCATGCGGGCTTAAGGGAGATTCATGATCAAACCCCTTGATTAACGTACCCGATGGGGTAAACAACACATGCAGGTGATCTCCTGCCCCGTTATCGATACTCCCCCATGCCACACCAGGCTGCAGCTCTGCTTCATAGCGGTGTACACGAAGCCATTCTTCCTCCGACAGGATGATATCCAGTGCAGCAAGTATCCGCATCTGTTGGTGCAGCTTATCTGAATCTGTGATCGATGTGAAATTCCAATTCGGCATGTGGATTCCTCCCGCTTCAGCTTTCTTCAGTTCTTGAGTTCTATGAGACCTGTCTACCCTTATAAAAACACTTCAAATCCGGATCAGACGATCCAGCTCGTTGTGTCCTTGAGCACCTGGTTGAATCGTCAGTGAGATCTGATTGGCATCTTTTGAGACGATGCAAGCCACATTTCCCGGCTGTAGCGATAGTATCATTCCATCGCATGACTCATCCGGCTCCAGTTCTCCCCCACTGACATCTTCAGCTGCACCCAGAAATACGTTACCGGTTGGGACTTGCAGATAGAATACCTGCGCACCTTCCGTTTCTTGCACTGCGCTAGTTGAAGCCGAGATGTCCACACGCCATGACACCTCGTACAATCCATCGGCTCCCAGATTGAAAAAGAGACAATGACCCGCATTCACCTCAGCCAGTTCATCTTCCGGAATGGACCACCAGTCGGGTGGTTCTTCCACACGATGTTTTAACGAAGCCAGATCGAACAGGCACATGGTTGCCGTTCCCGTTACGAATTGAAATGTCCCACGCATTCTTATCTTCCTCTCTGATTGTCCTACATTATTGCATTAGCCACTCCAATCGATGCAGCAGATCACCGTCCAGTTCCTGCCCGCATAACGACAGCAGCTTATGAAGGCGTTCCCGTTCTGCCGTGGACAATCGCCCGCCGTACCTGCGGTTCGGATATCTGGCCCAGTTATACAACTGGCGATGAATGGCTTGTTTCACCCATCCGTGTCTTGCCGCTGGAAGCTGCTCTAGCAGCAGTCCAACCTGATTCCACTTGCTCATGGAAGAAATAATGCGCAGCACATTGTGAACGACATGAGGCAGGGCATCAGGGTCCGACAACAGGCCGGCCATTACATCAGGCTGAATGAGATAGGGATGATGCATAAGTGCACGGCAGGCCTCCCTGGAGATGCCAGGTTGCGGGCTTTTTAGCGAATGTACAAAATGCGTTCCGTATGAAGAAGCGTCCAGCCGCATTAATCCGCGGATAACGGCTTTTCGTACGGCAATCGATGGATGCTTCGCGTATTCATACAGCACTTCTGCGTCTGCCTTGTCCCCCGTCTCTCCCAGACCTGAAATGGCTGCAGCGAGATGATGTTGATCATCGCCCCAGATGACATCCAGATACCACTCCGCATAACTTACGTTCATCCACTGTTTGGCATACCTCCGTGCTGTATCCCGCACAGGCAGGTTTGAATCCAGAAGCCGATCCATTATAATGGCCTTTGCATCAACGGGATACATCGTAGCAAGTACAGCCAGACCTTCCCGGCGGATTGAAGGTACACTATCCAGCTGCATGCCAAGAAGGGCCTCTCTCAGCTTCTGACTGGATAACGTACGATCTACTCGCTGCGCTGACCATCGCCGGATGGCAGGGCTCTCATCCCGTAATGCCTGCTCCATAATCATGCCAGTATCCGTTCCCTCTGCTTCGAGTGAAATCCGAAAAGCGAACTGACGAATGCTGGGTTCAGGGGATACCCGTGCGTTATGAAGGACAAACCTGCATTCCTTCTGACACAGTAGGTGATGTACGGATTCGATAAAAGACTCGAACTGATCCCGTCCACACATCCGAAGTCGCTCCACAAGCATGATATTTTCCATCCACAGCTTGGCATGCTTGGGCTTCAGTTTAAGTTCCAGTGCCGCTCTCGCCAAATGGCGAATTTCGGGCACCCAGTCATTCAACCGAAGCAGCAAATAAGGAAAGCTGTAGGACTCATCCTCCCGAATCATTCTTCTAACCGCAGCCTCTCTGATGTAGCCGCTCCAGTGCATCGTCAACATGGACAAACGGATTGTACTGGCCTGATCTATCTTATGTACCTCACGTTCTACGAACCGCTTCCAAATAACGGGAGAAGGACGCCATTCCCTTACATGTTCGTTCAGCCACACCAGCTCGGATACTGGACACGCTTCTAACAAACGAGCTACCGCTTGCTCCGCAGCCTGTCGAATGATAGCACTGTCATCATCCATCATTCGCAGCAGACTCGGGATCAAGATATACTCTCCGGATTGACCAAGATGACGGAGCTGCTCGGCGGTTCCCTGAACCGTTCCCGTCCCGAGCTGATCCAGTCTAAGCCGGAGTTCCGAAGTTAATTGCCGCATTTCATCCGCTCCTTCCCATCTGATTCAGGTGAGGAATCAGAACCATATCCAATCATTATATCAAGCCAGGCACCGGGGTTAAAGGAACTCAGGGGCTATATCTGTGTATGCTATACTTGTGAAAAAATGCAATGAGGTAGGGATTCTAATATGGATGGATGGGAAAGCGGCGTCATTCGGGTTCACGATAGCCTGAAATTGTACTCTGGACTTACGGAGGAGGAATTGAAGGCAAGTTGGTTTTATCGGGAGAATAGCACGGAGGTTCAGAAACTTACAACGGGATATACGTGGTACAAATTCAAATCAGATGCCTCTGCAGATGTTAAAGCATTTTACCTCGCCTTGTGTTTCCATCAGTCCCGACTGGTTCAGGCCAGTTTGGCACTGGACGGCGAAGAATTCCCCTCTTCATGGGATGACTGGACCGGGGCAGGTGAGATGAAGCGCAAGCTGGCCCATGATGAGTGGCTTCGTGAGCAGATTGCCGCTGCACCGCAAATTAACCGCTCCAAACCCTATGCCTATATGGAATACAGCTTCCCATGGGGATCAATATTTTCCAGCTATGATCCACGGTCTGCGAGTGCGAGCATTGGGCTCACTTTTACCTAAATGGTGTTGGATCCCCCTCAATGCAAACAAGGCCGTATCTCTTCATTTTTGGGTACAAATTGACGATATATCCATAACATGAATCTTTTGAACTTTGTGGAGGAAACTATGTCAATCAACCTTAGAAGAGAGCCTTTTCGTTATACATTGAAGGAACCCATCATGTTTGAAATTTACATTATCAGCATTAACGGAGTCTCTGCTCCGCACAAACCTATTCAGGCCGAATTGATCGATATCAGCCGATCGGGGTGCCAGCTTTCCTTTCCGCTAAGCCTGCATGTCGAGTCCAACGAAATCCGGATTGGAATGAATCTGCTTCTTTTTGAAGACCCTTTAGATCTGGAAGGAACACTGCGCTGGGGCAACGAGGAGAACGAAACCTGGCACTACGGCGTACAGCTTGAAATACAAGACGGGAACCATGATCGCCTGTCCAGAGAACTGCGCATGCTTGCGGGACAGGGAAGAATCATGGTGAAGTAACGGTTTTGCTCGCGGTAGAAGCACTCTCCATTTTGGACCAGTTCACACTTTTCTCCAGAATCAGCGAGACCATAACTCCGATCACGAGACCATTGCTAATAATCGGAATAAGGTAAATCGGTAATGCCTGAAAGGCTTCAGCAGGGATGTTCATCACGGCAACTCCGGTTAGCACGGGCAGAGCCACGCGGTAGATCGTCTTGGAATTAAACGCAGTACCTTCAATGGTGCGGAGAGCCGTTCCAAACATTTGCAGATAGGCTACAAACAGCACGGCACTGCCCACACTCGGTGGTATTTGCGCAAAAAAAGCAGTCACCGAAGGGGTGAGTCCCAAAATACATAACATGGCGGCCCCGATAATAAAAGCAGCACGTCGAAGAATCCGAGTACTCTCCAGAAAACCGATGGACGAAGCAAATAAACCAAATGGCAGCACACCCACACATGCGGATAGCATGCTGAACAATCCGGTTAGTACATAGGAACGCTTATATTGCTGGTCTGTCGTCTGTGTTTCATATATTTTCTCGACCGTGCTTAATGTCGTAATTGAATTCGTCATATTGACCAAACCCACGAAGAACGCCGTTACAACAATGCCCGGCTCCCACGTCGGTACTCCCCATGGAAACAGTGTAAATAAACTCCCCCCAGAATTGCCCGATAACCCTGCATGCTGGCCTGGAAACACAAAACTGTAGGCAATCCACCCTGTCACAATGCCGATGAGGATGGAGTAGTTGCCCAGTTTGCCTCTTCCCTTCAGTTGGATCAGGGCCACCAGAAAGGCAATAGCTACAGATAAAGCTGCAACCGGCAGGTTAAATGTACCGAATTCGGTATACCCAATCATGCCTTTGAAGAAATTCATGGTCAGCTGAATCGTCATGAGAAACAACATGGCGCTCTTAACCATGGGTGTAAACAGCTTCTGCAGCAGATGGGCTGCGCCCAATCGGCCAAGAACGGCCATCGTTAGTCCTGCGAGCAGGAAGCCGGCAGCAAGTCCGCCTCCGATCCGCTCCAGACTCATGCCGGCGGAAGATGCCGAGACGGTCAGGCTGAGGGTCAATCCCCACCAGAGACCGGACGGTCCATCCATGACTGCATAGCGATGCCCAAACACAGCCTGCAGAATACAGACGGCTCCGGTGAGCAGAAAAGCGTGCTGCATGGATGCAGCGATAGCATCCGGTGACATGTGAAAATTATGACCAATGGATAATGGTACCACGACCGTGTTGGTAAACAGGAAGAAGAACCATTGAATCCCTGCCAAAACCAGAGATGATGTCTGACTTATATATTTTGTGATGAAATGCTCTTGGTGTCTGTTCATAATTTAATTCGTGTCCTTTCGAGCCCCAATATGGAATTAGGCACCTTGATTCAGCTATTCGATAACATCCGTTCCATTTCGGTATAACGGTTCCGTCTGGCATGAGCTAGCGGGGTAACGCCATCCCGATCGGCTATCTCTCTATCGGCACCATATTGCAGAAGCAATGCCACGATCTGCTGATGCCGGAGCCCACCGTCTCCCAGAATGACAGCCTCCAGCAGAGCTGTCCAGCCCAGATTGTTGACATGGTTCACATCCACATCCGTACAAGTCAGGAGGAATTCCACAATGTTCACATGGCCCCGGTCTGCTGCAGGGATAAGTGCGGTTCCGCCAAAGCGATTCGTTAATCTTGTATTTGCCCCAGCTGCGACGGCCATTTCAACAATTTCCTTGAGACCCTCAGCACTGGCATATAACAATGGATTATCCAATCGATTATCCTGAATGTTAATATCTGCTCCGGCATCAATCAACATGCTAACGGTCTGTACCTTATTTCCATGCACTGCAGCCATTAACGGAGTCCGCCCAAGCGCATCCCGTTCATTCAATCCGGCACCTTGTGTAATAAACCGGATCACCTCATCTGTATGTCCAGCTTCAGCAGCGGCATGTATCGCATTTACCAATACGTTCATCCTCCAATTCGTTGTTAATCTTGTGGATCAGCGTTCCAATGGAGATCGAATCTTGCCATTTAGGTGCGTAAATCTAATGTATGGTACCATAGGAGGATAGTATATTAAAAATACATGTTTTGTTGGCTAACTATACGAAATACATATACTTGCAACGAGGGTGAAAACAGGTGGATATCAAACAATGTCGCTATTTTATTGCCATTGCCGAAGAGAAACAAATTACCGCAGCTGCCCGTAGACTGCACATGGCTCAGCCTCCACTCAGCCAGCAATTAAAACTGATGGAAGAAGAGCTTGGTGTAGCGTTATTTGAACGCAAAGGACGCTTGATGGAATTGACGCAAGCAGGCCGCAGCTTCTATGATTATGCCGTCACGATGACCAAATACATGGAGGAAGCCGTCATGGAGATGCAGAGCTTCCGTTACGGAATCCGGGGCAAGCTATCCCTTGGCATGAATACCATTTCCGATAGTCTGATCCCGAAGGCGCTCCAGCAGTTTCGCACAAGCCATCCTCAAGTAACCTACAAAATTCAGCAGAATGAATCCGCACAACTATGCAGCATGCTGGATGATGGACTGATTGAGCTGGCCTGCGTACGTATGCCGGTAAAAACCAAACACTATGAAGTGCTGCACCTGCCGCAGGAGCCGCTCTACTACATATCCCCAGAGCCCCTGGAGAGCACGGGTGAAAATGGCACTTACTTTGATCAGTTGGCCGAAGTTCCACTCCTGCTTCCCAGTACAGAGGGACTTGGCATGTTTGAACTGATTCTCGAAAAGTTCCGTGAACATCAGGTGAAACCTTCGATTATGGGTGAATGCTCAGATGTCGCCATGCTGCTAGAGCTGGTCCGGCTCGGATTCGCGAATTCCATCGTGCCTGGCACTGTACTGCAGCTCCATCACGAACAATCAATCCATATATATCGGATCCTTGATTCGAACTCTACCGTGGGTTCAGCGCTCGTCTGGCTGCATCATCGTTATCTGTCCAAGCCGGCCCAGCAATTCGTGCAGTTGGTTCGGGAGATGCTCCCATAGGTACATAACGGATGAGGTGTTAATTGAAAGCAACAGATATTCAGCTGCGATGAAACACAGGCGATTAGCGTAGCTATAAACCAAAAAAACAGCAGGGTCTCCAGTACGTTTGGAAACCCTGCTGTTTCTTATTGGTTAGACTTTGGCTGTATAGAGCAGCTCTTGCTCTTTGATTGCAGTACGACCTGCAGATACAATCGACTCATATTGATGCATGTTTGTGACGATGACTGGTGTAATGGTTGTATAACCGGCTTTTTCGATTTCTTCACGGTCAAATTCCATCAACACATCACCCACAGCAACTTTTGCACCCGCCTGAACCTTAGGCGAGAAGAATTGGCCTTTCAGCTTCACTGTATCAATTCCGATGTGGATCAGCATCTCTGCACCGTTGTCGCTGACCAGACCAATGGCATGTCCACTCTTCGACAAGGAGAACACTGTTCCGTTAATTGGGGAAACGACACGACCTTCAGTCGGCTGAATTGCAAATCCTTTACCCATAATTTCTTCAGAGAACGCAGGGTCAGGTACTTCGCTCAGCGGTTTTACTTCCCCTGTCATCGGGCTGAATACTTCTTGATCCTGGACTTTTTCTTCTTCAACCGCAGATACTGCGGAAGCGGAACTGTTTACATCAGCTGCAACTGGTGTAACAGGCTCAGCTGAAGCTGTAGCCGTTGCTGCTGGAACTGCTTCTGGAACATCTTCGAATCCGAGGATGTAGGTCAGAATTGCTGAAGCTACAACCGCAATGACAATTCCGATCAGAGCATATACAAATGTCGGACCGATGATCATTGGAATTCCTGAAAGACCTGCCAGACCACCGATAACATACGCTTTAGTTTGGAAGAAGCTGATGAACGCTCCGCTAATTGCCGCACCAATCAGTGCTGCCACAAACGGTTTTTTGAATCGCATGTTGACCCCGTACATGGCCGGTTCTGTAATACCCATAAGTGCGGTAACACCAGTCGATGCAGACAAGGACTTGATTTGTTTGTTTTTGGATTTCAGAGAAACTCCCAAAGCACTACCCGCTTGTGCAAAGTTAGCAACCATCATAAGTGGAATCAAGTAATCGTATCCCAATGTTGCAATGGAACCGATCATGATTGGAACGAGAGCATAGTGCATTCCTGTAATAATCAGGAGTGAGAACGCTCCACCAACAAGCAATCCTGCAAACAAACCAGCATTATTAAACAACCAGTTAATACCGTCCGTCAAGCCGTTACCAATAATAACCCCTAGTGGTCCTACGGCAATCATCATAACAGGAACAATAATAAGCAGAGTCACTGTAGGCACAACAATCAATTTAAGCGAAGCATGTGTAACTTTGTCGATCGCCTTTTCCACATAAGACGCCAGCCAGATTGCAATCAAAATCGGAATAACCGAAGATGCATAGGTTGCAGCTACAACCGGCAAACCGATGAAAGATACATTCTCACCCGGTGCTAACAAAGCTGTAATGGTTGGATGCATAACCGATGCACCAATGGCCGCACCAATGTACATATTGCTCCCGAGTTTACGTGCTGTACTAATCCCGAGAATGATTGGCAGGAAGTAGAACGCACCATCACCAATAGCAGACAAGATAATGTATGTTGAACTTGTTGCATCAATCCATCCAAAGGTAAGCAGCAAGGCCACGATCCCTTTGATCATACCCGCGCCAGTGATGGCAGGAAGGATTGGAGTGAACACACCTGAAATAAAGTCAAATACGGCACTCAGCGGATTTTTCTTTTTGCCGCCTGTTGCAGCAGTAGCAGCTGGTTTCGCATCAGGAGATTTGGACATGTTTCCTACCAGCGCGTTATACACCACAGGCACATCGTTCCCGATAATGACCTGAAATTGACCACCATTCTCCATAACACCCATAACGCCGGGTGTATTTTTAAGCGTCGCTTTGTCAGCTTTGCCATTGTCATTGAGATTAAATCTAAGTCTTGTCATACAGTGCGTGACTTGATCAATGTTTTCTTCTCCACCGACCAATTTCAAAATATCTTTGGACAATTGTTGTTTATCCATTGTGTTTTGCTCCTTTAAAGTGTAATGAAGGTTAAAAAAAAACCTAAACACTGGATAATGACAAAGCAGTTTCAGCTTATCATTATTCAACGTTTAGGTTTTGCCTTTTTAGCAGTAACAATCCCAAATTATTCAGTTGGTTGTTCATTTCTTACAACACGCTCAATGTGAATCGTCAGATACAGTATTTCTTCCTTAGACAAGACCCGATTATAGATCTTCCGCGTATAATCATTAATCTTGACTGCACAAGCAAATGCTTCAGGGTATTGCTTACTCACCAGATCATGAAGCGGATTATCTTCTTCCTTGTCTTCAATGGCTGTACCTTGCAGCACACGTTGAGCAAAAAACTTCAGATGGGTTAAGAAGCGATAATAGCTCAGCGAATCCTCATCCAGTTCAATGACAAAACTGCGCCTTACAATGTTGAGTATGTCCTTGACAATATTCGTAATACTGATGGTTTCTCTCATCTCACCGTTCATCTGGGCATTAACCAGATGCATGGCGATGAATGCGCATTCGTCTTCGGGAAGCAGTACACCCAGCGTCTCTTCAATAATCTGAAGTGCCTTTAATCCAATGGCATATTCCTTGCGGTACATGCGCTTGATCTCCCAGAACAGTGCGTTACGGATCTGCAATCCTTGACGATGTCGATCAATGGCAAAATGAATATGATCCGTTAGTGAAATATAGATGCTCTCATGTAACTTCTCACCTAACACCGTCTCCGCATAACGAATAATTTCATCCGAGCATTCAACATATTCAACTGGAATATCGGACAGAAGCGTTTTCAGTTTCTGCGATACTTCCTTGCTTTCCAATGAGAATATTTTTTCGACAAGACTTTCGTCGATCGATTCACCAGCATGTTTTTTGAAGGCAATTCCCCGCCCCATGACGACCAGTTCGTTTCCGCCCGAATCAATCACGGTAACTACGTTGTTGTTGAGCACCTTCTCAATTTTCATTTCTTCACATCACCTTGCACCGTCAAAGTAGTAAAAGGCAAAACCAAAGCAGGTCACGAAAGATGCCCTGCTTCTGGTTTTGCCTGATTGAACAGTAACAATCCAGTTATTCATTAGCCTTAGGCCCATCTTACCATATAAATATCTATATGACAATGTTTTTGTGAAAGCGGTTAATGCGACTAATTATGACACGAGAAGATGCCTGTCAACCATGCCTTTTGAACCACTATTATTGGTTAATGCCTTTCAAGCTTGCACCATTAGTACCAATAACTTCTTTGTACCAATGGAACGATTTTTTCTTATACCGTTCCAATGAACCCGTTCCGTCGTTGTTGCGGTCCACATAGATAAATCCGTAACGTTTCTTCATCTCTGCAGTCGATGCACTAACCAGGTCGATACAGCCCCATGAAGTGTAGCCCATAACTTCGACACCATCTTCAAGCGCTTCACCTACCTGCACCAAGTGGTCATTCAGATATTGAATGCGATAATCGTCATTTACCGTTTTATTGCCGTTCTCGTCCGTGATCAGTTCATCCACGGCACCCAGCCCGTTCTCCACGATAAACAATGGTTTTTGGTATCGATCCCAGTATTTGTTCAGCGTCACACGCAGACCTTGCGGATCGATCTGCCAGCCCCATTCACTTGCTTTGAGGTAAGGGTTTTGAACCCCTGCAAACAGATTTCCTTTTCCTTCAATGCGTTTTTGCGGATCGCCAGTTTCACAGATACTTACATAGTAGCTGAACGAGATGAAGTCGACCGTATGCTTCAGAATTTCCGCATCTCCGTCTTCGAACTTAATATTGATATTATTCGCTTTGAAATAACGGTTAATGTATTTTGGATAGTACCCACGTGCGTGGATATCGGCAAAAATGTCATTGCGTTGTTCTGCATGCATCGCTGCAACCACATCATCCGGATTCGGAGTCAGCGGATACGTTGGCATACTCAGAACCATACAGCCAATTTTGGCTTCCGGCATAATTTCATGACCCAGTTTAACAGCCAGTGCACTTGCCACCAACTCATGGTGAATCGCCTGATACAGATCCTGCTTGCTCAATTGATCTTTTGGCGTATATATCCCGCCGCTCATGAATGGCTCCTCCAAGATGGAGTTGATTTCATTAAAGGTCAGCCAGTATTTTACTTTGCCTTTGAACCGGTTGAACAGAACGGTTACATACCGCTCGTAAAACTCGATCATTTTGCGGTTAACCCAGCCGTCATACGTTTTGGACAGATGCAGCGGTGTCTCATAGTGAGAGATCGTTACTAGGGGTTCAATCCCGTATTTGTGGCACTCATCGAACAAGTCATCGTAAAATTGCAGACCTTTTTCGTTGGGCTCTAGCTCGTCCCCTTTAGGGAAGATTCGGGACCAGGCAATGGATGTACGGAACACTTTGAAGCCCATTTCGGCAAACAGTTTTACGTCCTCTTTGTAACGGTTGTAGAAATCGATACCGATCAATTTCAGGTTATCTTCCGTAGGTCCTTCTGTTCTTGGCGTTGTGATCCCGTGAGGCATCACATCTTGGACAGACAATCCCTTACCATCCGTATTATAAGCTCCTTCAAGCTGGTTGGCGGCTACCGCGCCGCCCCATAGAAAGTCCTTAGGAAATGGTGTTGTCATCTCAATCATTCCTCTCTTATCGTGTCTATTCATTGTTTGTCAGAAGCGTTCAAGCTATCCGAACCTGTATTACAGCTGTTCACCATTGCTTGCAATCACATTTTTGTACCAGTCAAAAGAATCCTTTTTGGAACGTTCAAGGGTTCCGTTACCTTCATCGTCCAGATCCACGTAGATGAAGCCGTATCGTTTGGACATTTCGGAAGTGGACATGCTAACCAGGTCAATTGGACCCCAAGCCGTAAATCCGATCAGATCCACACCATCCTTGATGGCTTCCTTCATTTGTTCAATGTGTTTTTTCAGGTAATCCACACGATAGGAGTCATGAATCGAACCATCTTCTTCTACTTTGTCATAAGCTCCAAGACCATTCTCAACGATGAACAATGGTTTTTGGTAACGATCCCAGAAGTTGTTCAGCGTTATGCGCAGGCCGATTGGATCGATCTCCCAACCCCAGTCGGAAGCTTCCAAATAAGGGTTTTTCACACCGCCAGCCAAGTTGCCTGCAGTTTCCTCCAGGTCAGCAGAAGCTGATTTGGTCACGGACATGTAGTAGCTGAAGGAGATGAAATCGACCGTGTTGTTCAGCAAAATCTCATCATCGCCAGCTTCTTTTTGAATCACGATGTTGTTCTCTTCAAAATAACGTGCCATGTAGTTCGGATATTTACCACGAGCGTGCATATCCGTGAAGAAGAGGTTGATCTGGTTCTCGTGTTGAGCCAGACGAACATCTACGGGGTTGCAAGTCGCCGGATATGTCTCCATGCGAGCAAGCATACAGCCCACTTGAGAACCAGGCATGATCTCATGCGCAAGTTTTGTTACCATTGCACTTGCTACGAATTGGTGATGCAGCGCTTGATACGTCGTTTGCAATTTGTTGTCTACTTTATCGATCAGAATGCCGCCGCCAGTGTACGGGCTGAACAGCATAACGTTGATTTCATTGAAAGTCAGCCAGTATTTCACTTTGTTTTTATAACGGTTGAATACCGTTTCTGCATATCTTACGTAGTGCCCAATAACTTCACGGCCAGCCCAGCCATTGTACTTCTGTGTCAGACCAAGCGGAGTTTCGTAGTGAGACAAGGTTACCAGCGGCTCAATGCCGTATTTCAAAAGTTCATCGAAGACTTCGTCATAGAATTTCAGACCTGCTTCATTCGGCTCCTGATCATAACCGTTCGGGAAAATGCGCGCCCAGTGAATGGACAAGCGGAATACTTTGAAGCCCATTTCAGCAAACAATGCGATGTCTTCCTTGAAACGATGATAGAAATCGATACCAAAGCGTTTCGGGAACCGCTCTTCAATTTTGCCTGACAGGATTTCTTCGATGCGGGAAGAGGAGATTTCCATCGCATGTCCGCCCGTACGTTTCTCTTTGGGAACATGGGCGATCATATCTGCTGTGGATAGACCTTTGCCGTCCTTATCAAATGCACCCTCCAATTGATTGGCAGCAGTAGCGCCGCCCCATAGGAAGTTTTCAGGGAAACCTTTTTTTGCCGTAGTCATGAACAACAACCTCTTTTCAACAATTTATTTTGTAATGACAAGTCAGAAAGATAGAATGTCCTATTTCGAGCAAACCAACACGGTAATCAATAGATTCAATTGAGGTTGTTCCTGAACTATGGACCCAAAATAGGCCAGAAAACAAGAAAAACCTAAACTCAAGGTAAAATAGCGCCCAAAAAAGGAGCTTTCATTTCACCATCAGTTTAGGTTTTGCCTGTCTTCGCAGTAACAATCCATCAAACGATGTATTGATTATTCTGTTGTTTTCTCTCGTGATGTAAGCGTAACATATCTATATTTTAAAATCAACTTCACCACGTGACACTCCATTTATATAGAAGAACTTCAACGGGGCATTTGCATAATGGCTGCTCTTAATGCATTTGCACCGTCTGTATGACCCAGATAGCTTGCAGGACTTTGGTCGCCTAAAGCAGGCACCTTTTTGCACACCCATTCCAGTGCATACTCTCCCATTTCGCATAAAAGCACCTGACATATATCTGCCGGAATCCCCTTTTGTTTCGCGCTTTCCACCAGTTTGGGATCGACCTGCAAAAAGCGATCGGCAAAGCACATAACAAATGAGTCCCAATTTTCCTGGTTGAATTCAGCAAGAAAGATATCTTTCATACTCATGTAAAATGCCTCCCTGAAATGCGATTTGGTACCCCCAAGTCCTATCTAACATAATTCAGCCTTAAGCCGCTTGAAACGATAATTGAGAAAGGTAAACTTAATTTTAAATGTTTTTTTGGGAAATTGGAACATGAAGGAGGAACCCATCATGACTGATGAAGCAAGCACAGCCGGCTGGGATGCCATTGATACAGCATTTAACGAACTTTATGGGGAGCAGGAACCCAAACATTATGGCACAGCCATCCCTTATGCGCTCGGAGGACCTGACCCTCTGGATGGAATCAGTGCCTATAAAGTGGAACAGCCAACGCCTCATTGGCATTTTGTAACGTACGGATTCTCCGAACTATATGACAAAGAAACCAATGATCCAGAGCACAGTGGATATGGATTCGAACTGACCTTTCGGCTTACCCGAACAGAGGAAGAGAGTGAACCTCCCGCTTGGGCCCTGAACTTATTACAGAATATGGGGCGGTATGTCTTCAATAGCGGAAACGTATTTCGCGCAGGCGACTACTTGGATGCCAATGGACCGATCTGTCTGGGCTCTGATACCTTGCTGACCGCCCTTTCCTTCATTGAAGACCCGGATCTGAAGCAGCTGTCCACCCCTAACGGCACAATGGAGTTTATTCAGATGGTCGGAATCACCGGACGTGAACTGGAAACGATGCAGACATGGAATACTCGCGGATTCCTCAAATCATGCGAACCTTTCATGCCCAAATATGTCACGGATCTCATGCGTAACTCCTATGTGGATATTCCATCGGTAGGGCAGGCTGTTCAGCGTGGAATTGAGCTTGAAGGCTCCAGCACGGCATTTTTGTTCATACAACAACTGGCTTGGACGCCTTCCCGCAAAAGATTGCTGCAAAAAAATGTGCCCGCCGAACTTCAGCTTGGAGCCAAACAGGCGGTTCTGATTGGAAAAATACTGCGCAGCCGCATTGCAAAAGGTGCTCCGTTATCACTTGTAGGTTCAGGAGTAAATATCACCTTCGAGGCCGGAGAAAATGCTTCTTTTCATGAAGAAGAGACCAAAATCACCGTAACCGTGAATGAACAGACAGTAAACGAACTAACAGCTCATCTTAAACCTTCGGAAATGACATTCGAGTTACCTTCTCTTCCCGGTTTGCTTATCCGAATAGTCCGAACTGAAATTACCGACCAGGAAGGTCGCGTCGTAGAAACCATCGGTTAAATGTAAGGAGGTAATATCATGTCTGTCACTACAACGGCCTTGCTGGAACATTGGTCTGACATCAGTGCACCTAGATCCGGCATGGCTCATATTAAATATATTTCCAGGACCAGTCTGGAAAGATTGCGCAAAATCAATCATTTTCTGATCAGTGCCTTCCAGCGCAGTCTATCGGATATCCGGGAGAACCTGTCCAGCACCTATCTGTTTCTGCTTACGGATGCGGATGGCGTGCTGCTCGCCATGGATTACAGCCATGATCTGGAGGATGAAGTGAAGCAGTCACCCATTCGTCCAGGCATGGTTTTCACTGCACAGAGCTGCGGAGTCAACGCCATCTCGGCCACCATGGAAAAGAACGAACCGGTATTGCTGCCACCAGAGCAGCATGAGAGCCCGCTTTTTCAACAATGGCACTGTTACGCTACGCCTCTCTCTGTAGGACTGAACCATTCCGGTTATCTGGATGTGTCCACCATTAACGCAGATATGCAAAGTGAATTAATCGCGATTGCCAAGCTCATTCCTGCCCATATGCAGAACAGCTACCAGAGCCTGATGTCATCCGTCCCTTCCGAGAAACCTTCTGTAGATTTCACTGAGCGTCAGTTAACCATCCTTGAAATGATCTCAAAAGGGTTAACCGTTAAGGCCATTGCTTTGAAATTAAAAATCAAGGAATGCACCGTGAATCACCACAAAAAAGTGATCTTCAACAAATTAGGTGTGCAATCCAGCACAGAAGCTGTTTCAATTGCAAGCCGATTGTCTTATTTATAGAGGGACCCCTATAGTTTCCTATAGGTGGTAAAGAAGAACGTTTGTGCTACAATTTTGGAGTACGCAACATTACAGAGAGAGAACACACACATTTATTTCAGGAGGGTTTTATGTCTATCACAAAAAAAACGTCTTTATTCACTATGCTCATCATGATGATGCTTGTTGCAGCCGCTTGCGGTGACAAGGCAGATAACAACGCTCAAACGGAAGACACGACTAAAACAGAAACTGCAGCTGCTACAGACACGGATACCGCCAAAACTGAGGATACTGAAAGTACGGAAACGTCGACTGACGCAGCAGCTGAGGAAGACAATTCAGCAAACGTGGAACTGGGTACAACCGAAAAAGGTTCCTACACGAATGACTACTTCGGTGTATCATTGAAATTCCCTGAGCAATGGGAGTTCCAGGATGCAGAAGGAATGAACGAGCTGACAAGTGCTTCTTCGGATGCCATTGCCGGTGACGATGATACGAAGAAAAAACAGCTTGAGCTGTCCCAAACAAAAACACTGAACCTGTTGATGGCTTCGGAATTGCCACTGGGTGGTCAGGAAGTGGGTCCTTCCGCTATGGCCATTGCCGAGAAGGTCAGCCTGCTGCAAGGGATTCGCACGGGTAAAGACTACCTGGAAGCAACCAAGAAATTCATGGTCGACAGCCAGTTCCCTTATGAATATAAAGATATCGCAACCGAAACGATCGGTGGTAAAGAGATGGATGTTATGCAAATCACAATGGATGCTGGTGACGGCACAACCATTACACAAGATTACTACAGCACCATCATTGAAGGTTATGCCTTCAACTTCATCTTCACGTATTTGGATGATGCAAGCAAAGCCGAGATTGACAACATCAAGAAATCAGTGCAATTCAAATAATACAGTCCACAACCTAAAACAAACGTATAAAGGACCCCGTACAGTTGATCTAGTACAGATCACTGACGGGGTTATTTTTTTGTGCCTGCTTGTTTGATCACTCTGATCCGTTCTAACCAGAAACGGCCACCCAGTGCCCTTCCGTTACTTCGACCCACTTGGACTGCTCCAGATTGTAACGATCGGCTAGCTGCTCCCTGCTGTTTTCTTCATACACTGTGCGTTTTTTCTTCGCTTCCACAGCCGGATCAGGGACCGGAATTGCAGAGAGAAGAGATTTCGTATACGCATGCTGTGGATTGGAATAGAGCTCTTCACTCTCAGCAAGCTCAACGATTTTACCGTTATACATCACAGCCACACGATCACTGATATGTTTGACCATGGACAAGTCATGTGCAATAAAAAGATACGTCAAACCAAGCCGCTGCTGCAATTCCTCAAGCAGCTGCACGATCTGCGCCTGTATGGACACATCGAGCGCAGACAGCGGCTCATCGCACACAATAAACTCCGGTTCCACAGCGAGTGCGCGCGCAATCCCGATTCTCTGTCTCTGACCGCCAGAGAATTCGTGAGGGTACCGCAGCGCATGGGATGGATCAAGCCCCACCATTTCCAGCAGCTCTTCCACCCGCTTCTCTCTCTCCGCTGTTGTCTTGGTCAACTGATGAATATCAAGAGCTTCACCGATAATGTCCATAATTCTCAATTTCGGGTTCAATGAGGCGTAGGGGTCCTGGAAGATGATCTGCATATGCCGTCTCATCGTTTTCATTTCCGAAGCGGACAGCCGGTTTAGTGGAACCCCTTTGAACAAGACATCCCCGCCAGTCGGTTCATGCAGTCTCAAGATGGCACGCCCTGTCGTGGATTTGCCGCTGCCAGACTCTCCGACAACCCCCAATGTCTCGCCCTGGCGGATATAAAAGCTGATATCATTCACTGCCTTCAGCGTATTGCCTTTGCCAAGATTAAAATGCTGCCGCAGGGATTTCACCTCAAGCAGAGGCTGATCATCTTTTAGATCCTTAGGGAACAGTGAAACCGGTTTGGGTTTCTTCTTCTCATCCAACCGCGGCAAGGCATTCAGGAGTCTGGACGTATATTCGTGTTTCGGATTCGCGAAGATCTCCGCCGTTGTCCCGGATTCCACGATCTGTCCCTCTTTCATGACCACAACGCGGTCACACATTCCGGCCACAACCCCCAGATCATGTGTAATCAGTATAATGGACGTCCCCAGCCGTTCCTGCATGTCTTTCATCAAATTCAGAATTTGCGCCTGGATGGTCACGTCGAGCGCAGTCGTTGGTTCATCGGCAATCAGCAGCTCAGGGCGGCAAGCAAGTGCTATGGCGATCATTACCCGCTGACGCATGCCTCCCGAGAACTCGTGCGGATACTGATTGTAGCGCACCTCACTCCGTGATATGCCAACCAGTTCGAGCATGGCGATGGCTTGCTTTTTCGCTTCCCGACGTGACAGCTTCTGATGCTTGATCAGACTTTCGGAGATTTGTTTTCCAACTTTGATGGTCGGATTAAGCGAACTCATGGGATCCTGAAAAATCATGCCGATGTCGCGGCCGCGGATGCTTTCCATCTCTTTTTGCGTTTTGGTCGCCAGATTGACTCCACGAAACAAAATCTCTCCCTGCTTCATCTGAGAAGGAGGAGAAGCAAGCAGCCTCATAATGGAACGGGCTGTTACGCTTTTGCCGCTTCCCGATTCTCCAACAATCCCAAGCGTCTCACCTTTCCGAACCTCGAAACTGACATCCCGTACCGCCTGAAACTCATTCTCCCCGGAATGAAAAGAGACTGACAAATCACTAACTTTCAGTAAAGGCTGCATGCAAACACCTGCTTTCCTTCATATTTACGCATTTCATAATATGTACACAATTCCATACCTTGACAATTGAATAGACCCTAAATAATATATACTATATCAATCGGAATAATGCAATTTAAACCTGAATGAAGGGAGGTTTGCTCGGTTTGAATCTTGCAGTAGGCGGCAAAATGTCACGGCTTGCACAGAATCTGAGTTTCATTTATGGCAAAATGCTGCTTCATCCCTCCTACCGATATGTGCTGTTTATTCTCGGGCTGCCGATCAATCTGATTGTGCTTCTGGTGTGGCAATCCAGGCGCCAAAAGGATGGATGGCAAACCGCTCAGCGAGCTGTAGAACAGGAGATGCACTCTTCTTCTTACCGGGATAAGCTTCGAACCATAGTAGAAGAACAGCTGAGACGCAAACATCGCTTCTTTCAGCAGCTGGTCAGTGAAACAGAATTCAAGCGTCAGACGGAGCAGTGGCTAGAGGAAACATATCAGAAAGAGTTGTATGAACGAACGTCACGCAGGCTGCAGGGACATGGAGAACAGCGCCTGACCATGGCCGACACGTTCCGTGCATTGCTGGATAAACCCTGGTTTGTGGCTCTATCTATCATTCCTGGCTGTCTGATGTACGTCATACTATGGATCTATGGCAATCCTTATCTAAAGTACATATTCGAAAGAATACTGATGACCCTGTTCGTCATTTTGGGTGTAGCTACCCTCGTATTTACCATCTTGTATCTGTCTCCGTTCAACCCTGCAGCCAACATTCTTGGAGAGACAGCGACACAGGAACAGATTGCAGCCTTTAATCACGTATACGGTCTGGATCAGCCTTATCTCGTTCAGCTATGGAACAATATTAAGGGAATCGCACTGTTTGATCTGGGCAAATCCTTCTCGGGAAATGAGGATGTGACAGCGACCATAGCCAGAAAGTTTCCGATTACACTGACACTTGCAGTCATTTCTCTACTGCTTGCCCTTGTCATCGCACTTCCCATCGGGATCATCTCGGCGATCAAGCCTAATTCGCTGTTTGATTACACTTTTATGTTTATTGCTCTGATCGGATTGTCGATTCCGAACTTCTGGCAGGGACTGATCTTCATCCTGAACTTTTCTATTAAAATGCAGTGGCTTCCCGCGACCTTCAATCCTCAGAACTGGCTGTCCATCATTATGCCAACCATTGTTCTGGGAACAGGATTAACGGCTGCAGTGGCCCGGATGACCCGTTCTTCCACGCTGGAGGTTATTCACGAAGATTACGTGATGACGGCTCGCGCCAAAGGACTCAGTGAACGGAGTGTTCTGCTGAAACATGCGGTACGCAATGCGTTGATTCCAATCGTAACGGTCGTTGGATTGCAATTCGGAGGGATGCTCGGTGGAGCGGCCGTAACGGAGAAAGTATTTAATATTAGCGGACTCGGCAGTTACATTGTGGATAAACAGTTTATTCCCGATATTCCGAGTATTATGGGCGGAGTAGTGTATACAGCGATTACCATTTCCATCATTAATGTGATCGTAGATCTATTGTACGCATTTATCGATCCAAGAGTACGTTCCAAGATGAAACAATATTAAAGCAGGTGCAATATGACAAATTCGGTTTCCTTAACACAAGAAGTGCGTTTCCGGCTTAAGTCTTCACCAGAATACAGTCAGGCCAGCTTTGCGTGGGTTACTTCTCTTCTATTGACGGTATTACTGCTGTTTAACAGTTATGACCTGGGCAGGCAAGAATTCAGACCCTTTCTGTTGACTGCACTTTGTATCTATCTTTTTTTCACGATCATTCAGAGTATTCTGATGCTGCTCATCCGAAAAGACTTGACCAGACAAGGACATATCTCAGCATTAACCCGCAGGCTGGCTTGGGTTCAGTTGCTGGCCATCTGCTCTGGCAATATTTTCATCGTCACAGCGGCGTTTCATCTGATCAAAAAAGCAAAGCAAGTGGAGTACACCTTTGCGGTCTATATGCTGCTGACGCAGCTATTCGTTATTGGCGTATCGGCGCTCAATATGTTCAAACCCTATGTATCAGATACGTTTTTGTCAGCCATGGCCGCCTTGCTATTCATTCTGGTCATTGACCTGGTCGTTTTGACGATTGTAGCCCAGTATACTGCTGCTTCGGTTATCCCGCGCTGGATGGTTGCTGCCAGCATCCTGCTGATCCTGACCTCGGTCACAGGAAACGTATTTGCACTGCTGCTTGGCATTTCTATCATTGGGCGCTACCAGAGACAAGGGAAACAGAAATCAAACTTCTGGAACGACCTCTGGGACCGACTGGCTCCTAATGTAACAGCGATGTCCGGCATGTTTTTTATCATCTTTCTATTTTCCATCTCGATCTGCAGTTTCTTCACCTTTGATTACAGTATGGCGGTCGAAAACAACTATTCAGCTCTGCTGCAGCCGCCATCTCAGGCTTATCCACTCGGGACGGATGACTTCGGGCGATGCCTGTTCTCCCGAATCGTATTCGGTGCCCGCATCTCGTTGATCGTAGGCTGCCTGTCGACCATTATTCCTGTAATCATTGGTGGAGTCCTTGGAGCCTTCTCCGGATTTTATGGAAGACACACAGACAATATCATCATGCGGCTGCTCGATGTCCTCTATGCCATTCCAGGCATCCTGCTGGCCATTGCCATCATTGCGGCATTTGGTGCCAATACGGTCAATCTGATTCTGGCCCTCAGTCTGGGCTCGATCCCGACTTATGCACGTACCATGAGAGCCAGTGTCCTGTATGTTTCTACCTTTGAATTCGTGGAGGCTGCGCGTGCACTCGGCTATAACAACCGTTCCATCATTTTCAAACACATCATTCCCAACTCGCTTGCACCAATGATCATCAAATCCACGCTTACGATTGGCGGAGCGGTCATTGCGACCAGCAGCCTGAGCTATCTGGGACTGGGTGTCGAACCACATATCCCGGAATGGGGCAACATTCTCAAGCTGGGCAGTACATATCTGGAAACGCACTCGTATCTCGCCATTTATCCTGGGCTGGCTATCATTCTGCTCGTTCTGTCATTCAACTTTCTCGGTGATGGTCTGCGCGACGCACTTGATCCCAAATTGGTAAAGGCTTAATTCAAAACCATCATTCCATTCAATATTATCCAGGAGGTTATCCCATGAAAAAACGTTCGTTGATCTCATTGCTGCTTATTCTCGTCATCGTGATTTCGGGCTGCAGCGTGAAGACCAAGTCCGAAACCCAATCGGAGACGGCCCAGACTTCGCCAGCAGAGAACACTCAGAATCAGGCTCCAGTCGACATTGAGTTACTCGCCCAAAGTTCTTCCGAAAATGATGTTAATATCATCCGTGATCAGCTGACCAAAAACGGCTTCAATGTGAAGCTGAATCTGCAGCCGGATTACGGCAGCTACAAATCCCAACAGGACGCAGGCAACTATGATATTGCTCTCTCCAGCTGGACAACAGTAACCGGTAACCCGGACTATGCCGTTCGTTCCCTTTTCAAAACCGGTGGTGACTACAGCATTCTGGCGGATGAAGAGATCGATAAACTCATTGACGCCGCAGCTACCCAAACACCCGAAGAATACAAGGAAACGTACAAACAATTGGAGGACCGCCTGGTAACCGATCAAGCCTACATCGCTCCATTGTACATTTCCCTGAAAAGTCAGGCCGTGAATCAGGACATCCTGAATCCGGATACGGTGCGCCTATCCAAATCCCGTGCCATGGCTTGGGAACCCATTGAATTCAAAGACAGTTCCAAAAATAATAAAGATCCACTGATCCTGACTCAAAGTGCTTCCGTGCTGACTTCCCTTGACCCGATCAAAGGAAACGACGGCTCCATCAACCAATTGAACACCAATATGTATGTTCGTCTTGTAAACCTCACGGATGATGATCAACTAACGCCCGAAGGATCACTTTCACACAATTTCAGCATCGCTGAAGGGAATTCGGAGTATTATTTCATTCTGAGAGACGATATTAACTTTGCAAAGATTGAAAACAAAAAGGCAGTAGATACCGGGGAGCGCGTTGGTGCCGATGACGTCATCTTCTCTCTGGACCGTGCCAAAAATAAAGACTCTGTTCCGGATCACCGGACATACAGCTTGCACGAGCATATCAAAGAAGCTGAGCTGGTAACCGACCTGAGCACCCTGGAATCCATCCAGCAATCCGGCGGTAATGGAACCATCAAAGACGCTCTCGAGCAAGGACTCGATTCCAAAATTACCGAACTCGTCTCTGACAAAACAAAAGCGGATAATAATGCAGGTAAATATCAGGTCGTGAAACTGACCACAACAGAGCCTTTCCCTCAAGTCCTGAATTACCTGGCTCATCAATCCGCGGGGATCGTGTCCAAGAAACAGGTGGAGAGCATCAACACCTATGACGTAGCTTCTTTTGACGTAAACAAGGATATTCCTTATGGTGACCAGAACACGGTAACAGAGGGGGCTTCGTACAACAACACACTGTATGCAAGCGGACCTTACATTCTGGCTTACAAAAACGACTATGAGGGCGTATTCTATCAAAACCCCGGATATCGCAAAGGATCTGAATATGCTCCGAAAATCTCACAGGTAAACGTGCGCTTCATCGCGGATGCTGACAGTGCGCTGTCTGCCCTGCGCAGCAGTGAAGTTCATTTGTATTACGGGGTACCCGAAACGAAGTATGACATCATTGAAAGTGACAGCAAGCTGAAGCTGCAGAGCATTCCAAGCAACGCCGTTTCCTATCTGCTGTTTAACACCAAGAATAGAGAAGTGGCGAAGAGCAGTGACTTGAGAAAGGCCGTGCTGTACTCCATCAATCAGGATGAAATTCTGCAGTTCTATAAGAATAACAAGCTCAAAGCCTACTCTACGGTAAGTCCGCTCGTTCAGACCGGGAATGAATTGAAGTCTGATCCGGCCAAAGTAAAAGAGTTCTTGAGCAATTACAACGCATCCAAGTAAATAAATGCATAAACGGCTGCTGACAGAATCACTCCAGGGTTCTGTCGGCAGCCGTTTTCATATCATGCAGATTGCAAGCAGGTTAATGGTAAAACTTGATAAAAGAACGTACGTTCGGTATAATGGTGTTATCCTGAATGAGCGAGAGGCAGATATGGACGACAAATTTATTAAAGAATTACGCGAGATTAGTCGGGATGATAGACGAAGATCCGAATTCATGATTCAAGGCATGAAAGAAACACTGGAAGAAAGAAAGCAGCAGAACATACTTAAGCGCTGGATTCGGCGCAAGAAAGCCGAGAAGAAAATCTCACAAAGATTCAATCCGAATCCCCACTCGGATCAAAAGTAAGACATAAAAAAGGAGGCAACACGCGCCTCCCTTACGTTTACATATGAGCATTGATCTAGTAATTAGGAATTGTATTTTAATTGGACACTTACTTTCTATAGAACTTGATTTCATCTGAGAGCTGCTGCATCAAGGCAAAATGGCAAAGGATCTTACCGGGAATCCGGAAGCCTTTTCGGCCTTGGGTACAATGTTGAAGATCACTGCACCTTTTGCTGGCACCTGGTCCAGATTGGTTAACAACTCTACCTGATATGTATCCTGAGCAAGCACATAATATTCCGCGAGAAGTGCGCCATTTTTCTGATAGTCCACAGCTGAATCGGTATCGAAGGTTTCATGACCAATGGCCTTGATTTTGCGTTCTTCGAACAAAAACATCAATGCACTAACCGACCAACCGGGTGCATGGCTGTTGCCTTCTGCATCCTTGTTGTCGAACTTTTCATGATTGGGCCAGCGTTTGCTCCAATCTGTACGAAGAGCCACGAAGCTGCCTTCTTCAATGACCCCATGTTCCTTTTCGAATTCAAGAATATGTTCGACATCCAGCGTAAAGTCCGGATTGCTCGCCACGGCTGCAGACTGGTCAATGACCACCAGCGGCAGCACAAGTTCCTTCAGACCTAGCTGATCCAGATAACGCGTGTCACGCACAAAATGAATCGGTGCATCCAGATGGGTGCCGTACTGGCCAGGGAATTTGAAGCTCTGAGCGAAAAAGCCTTGGTCGTGATTAAACAGCGTATCAAACTCGGCAGCATCAAAAGCAGAGAAATGCGGTGATTCTGGACCGAACGTATGGGTCAGATCAACCCACTTCTTTTCTTTTAACAGTTGAATGGCTTGGATGAGTTCGTTGGACAATTGGATCACCTCATACGCAGAATGGAATAAATTTCTACTATTATAGCTTAAACCTCCACATATGGGAATCTGCTTCTGCTCCTCCCGTCATCCATGAAACAGCCACCTTCCCAAACGGAAGATGGCCATGATTCAGACTCCTGATTTTAGTGGAATATCACTGGTCCTTAATCGTTGAAACCTATTGCGCACGAATGACCAGCTTACCGCGTGCATGATGCGATTCACTCTTTTCATGTGCCTCCCGAAGTCCCTGCTCACTTAAATCATACGTCTCGTCTATCACAGGTTTGAGTTTTCCCTCGAAGGCGAGCTTCGCCAGTTGATCCAGCTGCTCCCCTTTCGGTTCCATCATGAATACATTCGCGGTTACGCCTGCCTCCTTGGCAAGGTTATCGTCCGGTTGTTCCACGAGCGAAACCAGATGTCCGCCGGGCTTCAGCACCTTGAAGCTGTCCCGCTGAATGTCACCACCCATCGTGTCGAGCACGACATCATACCCGGAGAGAATCTCCGAGAAATCTTCTGTTTTATAATTGATAAAATGATCCACACCCATGGAGCGCAGCAGCTCCTCATTGGACTCACTCGCCGTTGCTGCCACTTCAGCACCAATGTATTTGGCAATCTGTATCGCATAAGTCCCCACACCGCCTGCTCCCGCGTGAATCAATACCTTTTGCCCCTTGGCGAGATGCGCATGGTCAACAAGTGCCTGCCAGGCTGTCATGCCCGCAAGCGGTATGGCTGCAGCCTCCTCAAAACTCAAATTGTCCGGAATACGGGATATGATATCTGCATCTACCGCCACATATTCTGCATAGGTTCCGAAGCTTCGCGGACGGGCAAATACTCGGTCACCCTCCCTGAACTGTGTAACATTGGATCCTACCTCTGCCACAATACCCGCAGCATCCCCGCCCAAGATCAAAGGGAATGAGTCAGCCGCTTCTTCCATATGTCCTTGTCTGACTTTGAAGTCGACCGGGTTTACCGAGGTTGCATGAATCTGGATGATCACCTGATTGATTCCACATGTCGGTTTGGGTACTTCCTGTTCCTTCAATTGTTCCGCTCCACCAAACTTATCAATAACAATAGCTTTCATACCAAATCCCTGCCTTTCGATTGGATTATCGCGTGCTCTCCTTCTTCATTACCCTGTGCAGCCATTCACTTGACCTTAAATCATCAATCGCTCGCCCTCCTCGTTCCATCAAAAACCAGCCACCAAGCATGCTATAATAGGAACATTCTCATTCTTCATGAACTAACGGACAAGCGAGGGAAAACAAAATGGATATTGAGGTAATCACATTACATGCATTTTCGGATATCACTGAGGGAGGTAACCCCGCTGGGGTCGTTCTGCAGGCAGAGCATTTGTCCGCGTCGCAGATGCAGGAGATTGCCAGACAAGTCGGATTCTCCGAAACGGCATTTGTCATGCCTTCAAATTTAGCTGATTACAACATACGTTACTTTACTCCAAATCATGAAGTTGACCTATGTGGACATGCAACAGTGGCCCTCTTCTATCTCATGAAGGCAGAGCAGATGGTTGACGTGGGCAAGTATACACTTGATACACTTGCGGGGATTCTCGAAGTAACCGTCGAGGAAGGTGGTGACGTCTATCTGTCCCAGACACTTCCGCAGTTTGGAGAGCTGGTTAACCGGCAGGACATCGCAGACTCTCTGCAGATTCCGCTGCAGGACCTACACCCAGAATTGCCTGTACAGATCGTGTCTACAGGGCTGCGCGACATCTTAATTCCGGTTAGGCATCCTGATGTTTTGACAACCATTAACCCAGACCTTCAGCAAATCTCCGACATCAGCAAAGCTCATCAAGTGGTGGGTTATCATGTATTCGCACTCGAAACGCAGGATAATGCAGCCCTCGCCGAATGTCGGAACTTTGCCCCGCTGTACAACATACCGGAAGAGAGCGCCACAGGTACATCCAATGGGGCATTGCTGTGTTACCTGCATAAGTATCAACAACTCCGAGCTCCCCATGATCAGACATATATGATCAAACAAGGGTACACGATGAACCGTCCTTCCAGAATTCTAGGCAGAATAACGCTTGGCCCTTCCAACGAGATCACTCAAGTTCAGATCGGCGGTGTCGCCGTTCATATCGAGAATATTGAAATTCATCTTCCTTAAGCAAAGAAATATCCGCGTTGCTCACCTTCTCACTTACCGTACTTGGTAGCATAGGAATCCAAAAAAAAGCGTCACACCCAAGAGATAACGTCTCTCCCGGTGTGACGCTGCTACCAGAATCCAATCTAACCTGTTTCTTTCCTTCGTAATCGATTCCTCAGACGCTCATATTGCCCATAGATCCACGGCGCTTCCTTCGTCAGGATCGGGCCCAGTACCGCCAGAATCAGCACGTACAGCACAGCAAAGGACTGGATTGAAACCATCAGTCCTCCGGCCTTGCCAATGTTCGCCATAATGATGGAGAACTCTCCTCGGGAAACCAGCGTGAATCCTACTTTGAGTGAAGCTTTTGGTGTCATTCCAGACATTCTGCCTGCAATCATTCCTGCGCCATAATTGCTCGCAATGGTTAAAATGACCGCAATGATCGTCATCCCGACAGCTCCCCCAAGGGAGGAGGGTTCAATGGTCAGTCCAAAGCTAAAAAAGAAGATCGCACCAAAAAAGTCCTTGAACGGCATGACCTGATGCTCAATCCGGTTCGCATGTCTCGATTCACCGAGTACCAGCCCCATCATTAATGCACCGATCGCCTCGGCAACATGCAATGTTTCCGAGAAACCAGCAACCAAAAAAAGCAACGTCATCACGGTAAGCAGAAACAGTTCGGATGACTTGATATTCAGCGCTTTGTCAATATACTTGATGCTCTTCCGGCCAATGATCAGAAACAGCACAATAAACAGCATCGCAGACAAGGATACCAGCAGTACACTGAGGAATGAGGTCGCCCCGCTGAGAACGAGGCCAGTCAGGATCGAAATATGAATGGCAATGAACAGATCGTCAAACATGATCATGCCCATAATAATCTCCGTTTCAGGATTCGCCGTGCGCTTCAGATCAACGAGTACTTTGGCTACAATCGCTGTTGAAGAGCTGGTCATGATGCCGCACACCACCAGCGTTTCTTTTAACGGCAGCTCCATGAACCAACCCAGCAGCAGACCGGAAGCAAAATTAAGCCCTACATAGAACATGCCTCCGGTCAATATGGCTTTGCCCGATTTCATCAATCGGGAGACCGAAAATTCAAGTCCAAGATAAAACAAAAGAAACAAAATGCCAAGCCTGCCCATAAATTCAATAAATGCCGAGCTTTCGATGAAACGCAAATCCACAATACCAATCTGTGGTGCATGCGGTCCAACCGCCATTCCGATCAGAATGTAGAACGGAATGACCGAAAATCGTAATCGTGCAGATATTAGCCCCGTAAGTGTAATCAGCGCAACAGCAATTCCCACTTCGAATATGAGCATATCCATAGGCTACAACCGTCCATCGGATAACAACTGTTTTAATTGCCTGATCTGATCCCGCTCTCCTGCAACGACAATGGTAGCTCCAGAGGTAAATGCGTATTCTGGCCCCGGATTAAACTGTTTTTCCCTGTTCTTCTCCACCACCGCCAGAATGACAGCCCCCGTCGCTTGGCGGATATCCAGTTCCCCTATCGTTCTTCCAATGCTTCGTGAATGAGGTTCGATTCGCAACCATTCAATCAGTAAGCCCTCAAGCATGACTTCCCGTTCATCCTGGAACTTGGGCTTATAGGTCATGCCTCCCACGATGGCGGCGACTGCCCGAGCTTCCTCGTCATCCAAGGTTACAAGGGACACCATATCCCCCACTTCTTCAGGCGTGTCTCCGGATTCCATGTGAAACAGATCGCGCCGCTCATCATTATGAATCACGATAATCAAATGCTCCCCGCTACGGGTATGCAGCCAATACTTGCGTCCAATTCCCGGCAAATCCGTCTCTTTAAAGTGCATGATCCACACCTCCTGAAGATACCGGATTCAAGGATGCACGACTCCAAGTGATTTCCGTAATACGCACCCTCATGGAACCAGCCGGGATCGTAACGGATCTCGTTTCCCCTTTGCTGCTAAGCAGCAATTGACGTCCTACGGGCGAGAGAAAGGAGATGCGTCCTGCATCCGGATCTGCCTCGTCAGGCATGACAATCTTGAATGCATCCGACGTATGGAAATCAATGTAGTCAAATCGGATCTCGCTCCCAATAAGTACGACGGAATGGAGAAGCTCATCCGGGCCGAGCAGCAGCTTCTGGACATGTCCGGTGTAAGTAGACAATAATTTCTCCATCTGTACCCGTTCAGGTTCACGCACGTCAAAATAGGCGTCGAGAAATGACCTTTTCTCTTCACCCAATGTAATCAGCTGTTTCACCAATATTTCTCTGCACGGTTGAAGGTTAGACCTATGGTTCATAATAGATCTCACCTCCTATACAAGCTTTGTTCTCCACATCAATTCGCATGTTGCTGTTCATCATCCTGTTTTCCTCCTTCGGTTAGATAAAAGCCCCGGAAACCGGGGCCTTCTTACCATCTTACCAAAACTAATTTTTTAATCCAGTCTATTCAGCTAACTTCCCGTTTAAAATTAGGAATTGGCTATATTATCCAATTATTAGAATTCAACCTTTACACCGTATGATAGATCCATAGAACATTTTAATAACGTCATAAAAAACATTTTATGGGTTTTCATCTCGTATTTTTATTTTCTTTCCTGTATATTTAACTACAAACTTTTATGCAATTTATGCAAATAGCCAACCACAGACTTTAACACAATAAAGGAGTGCATCGAAAAAGTGTCCACTATTACTCAAGAATCAACTCAAGTCACTGCTGCAGAATATGTTCATTCCGTTTATGAATCGGTTATCGCCAGAAATCCGCAAGAACATGAATTCCATCAGGCTGTAAAAGAGATTCTGGACTCACTCATTCCTGTGATTGAAGCACACCCGAAATACATGAACAACAGCTTGCTCGAACAGCTGGTTGAACCTGAACGTGTCATTACGTTCCGCGTACCTTGGGTCGATGACCAAGGCAAGGTTCAAGTGAACCGCGGATTCCGCGTACAGTTCAACAGTGCCATCGGTCCTTACAAAGGCGGACTACGCTTCCACCCTTCCGTTTATTCCGGAATCGTCAAGTTCCTGGGCTTCGAACAGATTTTCAAAAACGCACTGACTGGACTGCCGATCGGCGGCGGTAAAGGCGGTTCCGACTTCGATCCCAAAGGAAAATCCGATCTGGAAGTAATGCGTTTCACGCAAAGCTTCATGACAGAGCTGTATAAATATATCGGTTCCGATACGGATGT
Source organism: Paenibacillus sp. 7523-1 (assembly GCF_002276415.1). NCBI lineage: Bacteria > Bacillati > Bacillota > Bacilli > Caryophanales > Paenibacillaceae > Paenibacillus > Paenibacillus sp. 7523-1. The sequence goes on from NZ_NPBR01000010.1 coordinate 366,098, forward strand.
ACCTGCAGGCGATATTGGTGTAGGCGCGAGGGAAATCGGTTACATGTTCGGACAATACAAACGCATTAGCGGCGGGCATGATGCAGCGGTATTAACGGGGAAAGGTCTGCTGTATGGCGGAAGCCTTGCACGCAAGGAAGCCACTGGATTCGGTTGTGTGTACTTCGTGAACGAGATGCTGAAATCGAAAGGGCTGAGCTTCCAGGACAGCACAGTGGTTGTTTCCGGTTCAGGCAATGTTTCCATTTATGCCATCCAAAAGGCTCAGGAGCTCGGTGCCAAGGTCGTGGCTTGCAGTGACTCGGGAGGATACATATACGATGCAGAAGGAATTAACCTGGATACCGTAAAACGATTGAAAGAAGTGGATCGTCTGCGGATCAGCGAATACGTCAAAGAGCATCCTCACGCAGTGTATACTGAGGGCTGTGCAGGCATCTGGTCCATCCCGTGCGATATCGCGCTGCCTTGCGCAACGCAAAATGAGATTGATGAACAGTCTGCTGAGCTGCTCGTGCAAGGCGGCGTCAAAGCCATCGGTGAAGGAGCTAATATGCCTTCCACGCTTGCTGCAATCGAGCTCTTCCTGAAAGAGGGCGTTCTGTTCGGCCCGGCGAAAGCAGCCAATGCTGGTGGGGTTGCAGTGTCCGCTCTTGAAATGTCTCAGAACAGCATGCGCCTGTCCTGGTCATTTGAAGAAGTGGACGCGAAGCTGCATGAGATCATGCGGAACATCTACAGCAGCTGTGTAGAGGCAGCGGATCAATATGGCTGTACTGGAAACCTTGTGGCAGGCGCCAACATTGCAGGCTTCCTGAAGGTAGCCGATGCCATGCTCGCTCAAGGCGTAGTCTAAGTTTAAGCAATTTGACCGTTCCACTCGAAGCGTGTGCACATCATCATTCATCTTAACTTTATTCATGAAGGACAGTCTCCCTGAGGAGAGCTGTCCTTTTTTCATCTTTAGAATGAAGGGAGCCACGCCAAGCTTCCACAGGTTGAGACGGTCAATGGGTCGCTGTCCTTCGCTGTCCTCCCTTACGCAAAAAAGCCGCCAAAATGGCGGCTATCACATTCCATATGATTATGAACGAACGGTTTTCAACGCACCGCTCCAGGATAACACTTGGTCCAACATTCCGTTGAGATTGGTCAAGTGCAGATCAGCTGGTTTGAAGGTTCCGTTATCAAAATCGGTGAATAAAGAAAGCGCCGGGTGAACACGAACATCCGCAACCGACAGTTCTCCGAGAATACCGCGCAGGTGTTCTGCCGCACGTGCACCGCCTACCGAGCCATAGCTAACAATTCCTGCAGCTTTATCGTTCCAGGCTTCACGAGCATAATCCAGTGCATTTTTCAGTGATGCAGAGATGCTGTGATTATATTCCTGTACGATAAATACGAATCCATCGAGGCTCGCCAGCTTGGTGTTCCAGGCTGTAGCCTGTTCTGTTGCATCAGCTTCGCCCAATAGCGGCAGCTTATAGTCGGCAATATCCACGATTTCATAGTTGGCATCACCACGTGAATCAGCGATCTGTTTCACCCATTCTCCTACTTGCGGACTCAACCGACCTTCACGTGTGCTCCCAAGAATAATCCCAATATTTAATTTCGACATCTTTGTTTCCTCCTCTTGTGTGTTGTTGTTACTTTTACCGAATAACTTATCCATAAATCCCATATCTACACCATCCTGCATCCGTTTAATTGTTCAGCTTAGTATTGATAATAAGTTATATGATTAAATTAGTCAAGTAACTTACATAAAGTTTGTAAATGTTTTTTTACCTCTAATTATCATATCAATGTTGATTCCTATTTATTCTGCAATTCTGCCCTCCTATATGAAACCAATAGGAATTGATCATATTTCAGTGTAATGGTAAAGTGATATTAGCACTGAATATCCAGTTTTTTCATTGATTAAAGGAAGTGTACACATTGTCTAATCTATCCCACGGCAGTACGATGAGCCCTCATTTATACACGGACTGTGAGCAGTGTTTCGGGCTGTGCTGCGTTGCCTTGCCTTATGGCAAGTCATCTGACTTTGCTTTTGACAAAGCCAGCGGTACCCCCTGTTCCAATCTGCGCTCAGACAATCGCTGCGGCATCCATACGCAGCTCCGGCAAAAGGGCTTCAAGGGCTGCACCGTCTATGACTGCTTTGGTGCAGGTCAGAAGCTGTCCCAAGTAACCTATGCGGGCAAGGATTGGCGGGATCATCCGGAATCGGCTGCCGAAATGTTCGACTGCCTGCCTGTCATGAGACAACTGCATGAACTGCTCAGTTATATGAACGAAATGCTCTTACGGCCGGAAACCTCCTCTCTTCACGATGCCATCCGCAGCGTATACCAGGAGACGGAACGCCTAACTGGTCTGGAGCCTTCCGCGATCCTGCGTCTGGATATTCCCTCTCAGCGGGCGATCGTGAACGATCTTCTGGTGCAGGGGAGTGAACTGGTACGTGCGCATGCGCCATCCAGCAGCCATGAACAAGGGAACTCCAAGCGCAAGAAACTGAAAGGAAGAGACTTCCTGGGAGCCAATCTGAGAGGAGCGGACCTCCGGGGAGCAAGCTTTCGGGGCGCCTTAATGATTGCTTGTGACCTGCGCAATGCCGACTTAAGACATGCTGATCTGATCGGTGCCGACTTGCGTGATGCGGATCTGGGCGGAGCAGATCTGACCGGGAGCATTTTTCTGACACAATCCCAGCTGAATGCAGCCAAAGGCAATTCACGCACCAGACTGCCAGCTCATCTCAACTTGCCCGAGCACTGGTTGTAACGATATCCTGCTGCTATATAAGAGCTCTAACACAAACAGCCCGTCCCTCATGATGAAGGACAGGCTGTTTCTATTTATTGCGATGAATGAATCATTATATTTCAAACATTACAGAAGATCGCGGCGAAGTTCCTCAGCGGATTTCGGGGACAGGTGACCAAGTGGGATATCAAATACTGTTTTGGCACCTTTATGTCCTTCCAAGCTCAAACGCTGTGCAGCCCGTGCATAAGCGACCAGTACACTAGCGGTGAATTCAGGGTTGCTATCGAGTTTCAGACCAAATTCCACAATTTGCTTTTGGCCTGTACCGGTAACACCACTACGAATAACAAATCCACCGTGCGGCATACCTTCATGTTCCGATTTAAGCTGCTCTTCAGTAATGAACGTTACCGTTGTATCGTAATCTGCAAAATAGTTCGGCATGGATACAATGGTTTCACGAATTTCATCCTGGTTCGCACCTTCTTCAGCCACGACATAGCATTGACGCAGGTGTTTCTCGCGTGTGGACAATTCAGGTGTCTCTCCTGCACGAATCCGGTTGATCACTTCTTCAACAGGTACAGTGTACTGAACACCGGCCTTAACCCCTGGAACACGGCGGATTGCATCGGAGTGACCTTGACTGACCCCTTTGCCCCAGAAAGTGTACTCTTTACCTTCTGGCAGGATGGATTGAGCAAGCAGGCGATTCATGGAGAACAAGCCTGGGTCCCAGCCTGTAGAGATCACGCTTACGTGACCGCCTTGCTCTGCCGCTGCATGAACTTCCGCATAGAATTCAGGAATTTTGGCATGTGTATCGAAACTGTCCACTGTATTGAACAACTTGGCAATGGCAGGTGTCTGCTCTGGAAGATCCGTTGCCGAACCGCCGCACAGAATCATGACATCGATTTTACCTATGTACTGCTCAGCAGCAGAGATGTGTTCAAAACGTACTTCTGTACCTTCTGCAACCATCTGCTCCGGGTTACGCCGTGTAAATACGGCAACGAGTTCCAAGTCCGGGTTTTGCACAATAGCTTTCTCTACACCTTTACCCAGATTTCCGTAACCTACGATACCAACTTTAATCATGTTCGATCCTCTCCTGTCTTCTTCTATAGTTGTCTACTACTCTAGTATAAACATATAACATACCATGTAACTTGTTAGGTTTCCAGTCGAAATCAAAAATACTTTGCACTAATGCAGCATCAGGCTGCTTTCATGCAAAGTATCCGCCATTCATTCCTATCATGGACCTAGAAAAATAATCGAAACACATGAATGATGTAATCCGACTGTTCGGTAAAATGTGCTACAGATGCTGCATCTACTCTGGCTGTGAAGCACAAGAAAGATAGGGTTAGAATCAAGAGAGAGAGTACACTGCTTGCCAGGAGCAAGGATGCGAATTTGGTGACGACCCTTAATTTTCTCATCCATTCTGCCTCCTGTTCGCTGTTTGTTTCGGAAATGATATGTTTCATTGGTAACCTGTGGATTCAGCCATGTTCAAAATGGCCCCCGCAACGGCGTCCGGTTGACTGTTATGAATGTAATGTTTGGCGTGAGGAACAATCTGCTGTCTCCCCTGTACGGACCATGAGGCAAACTTGGCTTGATCTGCCTGCCATGCCCGGCCTCCCTCACTTGATTGATCTGATCCGGCCGTAAGAATGGTTAGAGGAAAGGAAAATGGCTGTTTGTTCTCCAACACACGGGCTGCGTTCATCTTGGAACGATGAAGCTCATCCATCACGTTGTCGTTGTATGCATGCTTCAGCGTCGAACTGGTAGCGGCCTTTTTCATCGGTTCCGCCACCAGGTCCGGGTCAATAACCAGCGTTGCCATCATCCGATCCGAATGCAGCAATGTACGTGCAATGCCTGTTTTCACCAGAAACCTTGCTGAATCGAAATACCAGTCTGGCGCATCCATCTCCACCGTGCTGTAATATTCAGGACTGCCCCCATCGATCATAACGATACCTGCCACTTCATCCGGGTACATTTGAGCATATCGAATGGTCTCCAGAGAACCCAGGGAGTGACCCACCATGATGTACGGTGGTCGCTGACCGGATTTGCGCAGCAATTGATGAACTTCATCTACAACGGTATCGATGTCACGCGGCTGCTCTGTATAGTCACTGTATCCATATCCGAATCGGTCATACACGGCAATTTTCACATGGGATTTCAGCTTGTCATACAGCGGACTGAAATCCACGTAGGGATTCGGTGTTCCCCAGCCTGATGCAAGAACAACGGTCACCGATCCCTTTCCCGCCGAGTAGAGGTGCATATTACTTCCACTTACCTCATACAGCCTGCCAGGCGGCGTATATGACTTCATATCCTGTGCAGACTGATAAGCTTCGTAAACCGTACCTGTAAGCAGCAGCAGACCTGTCGTCAGCATCAGGCCACCTAATACTTTCACCACTCTCCGTAAACCCTTGTTCATCACTTCTCTACCCCTTACCCGCTAATCTCATTTTCTTCTATGTCTTGCACAACGTTCCTATATGTATTCTTTAATCCTACCCAAGATCCGTTGTAACCGGAACAATCCGGGGTCCAGTTCTTCCCCCAACCAAAGTCCAGTTCATGCCCTACCCTGGGGGCTGAGAAGGGACTGTCCAGAATTTTATTAGAGGTGAAAAATGGCCCAGTTCACACCAAAAAACCGCAAATCCCCGATGAATTATCGGGAACCTGCGGTTGTCCTCATCTTATTATGAAGTTCAGCCTCTTCTGCGCATGCTATAGTTGTAACGTCAGTCCGACTGGACAGTGGTCACTGCCCATCACATGACAGTCGATGTTTGCATCTTCAACCCGTGGTGCCAATTGATTGGACACGAGAAAATAATCAATACGCCAGCCCACATTCCGCTCCCGTACCTTCGGCATATAAGACCACCAGCTATATACGTCCGTGCGATCTGGATACAAATGTCGGAAGCTATCCACATATCCCGCCGCCAGCAGTTCGGTCATTTTCCCCCGCTCTTCCAGCGTAAATCCGGAGTTGCCCATATTGGGCTTCGGATTCTTGAGGTCAATCTCCTGATGAGCCACATTCAGGTCACCACAGACAATGACCGGCTTGGTCTGCTCTAGCTGCACGATATATTTCAGGAAACGATCCTCCCACTCCAGTCGATATGGAAGACGGGTCAGATCACGCTTCGCATTGGGAGTATATACATTCACCAGGTAAAAGCCGTCAAACTCCAGTGTAATCATCCGGCCTTCCGGTTCACTGTCTTCCTCCATCCCATAGCGGACGGATAACGGCTTGATCCGGGTAAACACGGCGGTACCGGAATATCCTTTTTTGATCGCATAGTTCCAGTATTGGTACACATCTTCCCCGAGGTCCATCTCAATCTGCCCTGCCTGCAGTTTGGTCTCCTGCACACAGAAAATATCGGCCTGGCTTTCCTTATAATAATCCATGAATCCTTTGGTAACACATGCCCTTAAACCATTCACATTCCAGGACACCAGCTTCATATCCTCATCTCCTCACATCTCCCCAATATAGCATGGGCGAATTCATAAGGACAAGGCTATCGGCCTGGAAATGGGACGAGAGCTGCTCAGAGTCAGTTCCGTCTAGGTGAACAGCCACTCAAGCGCTTCGGGAAAATGTTTGGCAAAGAACAGCAGGTCATGTGTTCCTCCCTCTTCCTCCACGTAGTTCAATCGATCAGCGGGATATCCCTTTGCCAGAATTGCCCTGACCGCTGCACGCGTATAGTCCAGCATATGGGCCTGAATATTTTGTTTGTAGAACCCCTCCAGGCTGCCCACATACATGTACAGCTTCAGCTCACTTCGATCAGACCAGGATTGCCCGGTCATGTAATCCAAAAAGCCTTCGTACCACATCGATGCAGACAACGCCCCGACCTTGCCGAATACGTGCGGAAATTCGGTGGCTGCATACAGGGAAATCAATCCCCCGAGGGAACAACCCATGATCCCCGTATTCGCTCGATCTGCCCATGTGCGGTAGCTCGAATCCACGTGTGGTTTCAACTGCGTGATGATCGTATCCAGATAGGTTCTGCCCTGCCCCCCAAAAGACGAAAACGAAGCCGTAAGGGCAGGCAATGGCCAAGGCGTATAATCATCGTTCCGATTATGAGGCTCAATGCCAACCAAAATCACTTCTGGCAGCCTTCCCGTTCGATAATAATGATCCAGAAGATTGCTGCCAGCCTTGGCTACTGCTCCCCCATCCTGAATATATACGACAGGATAACGACCTCCATCGGCGTAGGAGGGTGGAAGAAGAATATGAAGTGTCCAGCCGCCCACTGTCTCTTGTATCCATTTACTCATGCTAGGATTCCTCTCTTCCAATGGGAGTCCGGCCAATCACATCCGGTTTTTGAGCAGCAAAAATATAAAATACGGTACTCCGATAATGGAGATTACAATGCCTACAGGCAGCTCTGCCGGGGCAAATACGGTTTTGCCAATCAGATCACCCACGACGACCATGGCCATACCCACCAGTCCGGATATCGGAATGACCCGCTTATAATGAAGACCTACCAGTCGTCTGGCAATGTGAGGAGCGATGAGTCCAACAAATCCGATACTTCCGGATACGGCAACACAGGCGCTGACCAGTCCCACACTGCCGAGCAGCAGCACTTTTCTCTCCCGGTGCACATCCACGCCGAGCCCCTGGATGCTGGCCTCCTGCAGCTGCATCACGTCAAGTACACGGGATTTCAGCCAAAGCAGTGGAATAAGCAGCACCAGCCAGGGAATCATGGCCGTAATGAAGCGCCAGTTGGCATTATAGATGCTGCCCGTCAACCAGACGGTGGCCATCTCAAAGTCCCCAGGGTTCATCTTCAGGGAAAGATAGAGCGTGATTGCACTAAAGCCCGAACCGATCGCAATTCCGACCAGTATCAGCCGCTGTGAATCCAGCTGTCCCCGCTCCTGGGCAAACCACAGAATAAGAGTTACCGCCACTAAGCCTCCGATCAGTCCAAACAGCGGCATGGCCATAATGGACAACCAGCCGGTCCCCGATATGGAACCCTGGAACAGCAGCATAAACAGCACCATGGCCGTTCCCGCTCCTGCGTTGATTCCAAGCATGCCTGGATCAGCCAGCGGATTGCGGGCAATCCCCTGAATAACCGCCCCTGCAATGCCAAGTCCCAGCCCAAGCAGCAGAGCAATGACGATCCGCGGCAGCCTGAAATCAAAAATAACCAGATCATGTTCATGCACGGGGTCCAGCCTCAATAAGGTTTTGACTACCTCCATGACCGAGATATCGAACGTACCGTTCGTCAGACTGATGTACACTGCCGTTGTGATAATAGCCGCACATACGAATATAACGGTCCATAGTCTTCCACGCTTCCGTTCAGGCATGTTTTCCCCCTCCTTTGGTCTTGATCAGATAAAGGAAAAATGGCACGCCAAACAATGCGGTGACAACCCCAATTGGTGTTTCAAATGGTGAATTAATGAAGCGGCTCAGAATGTCGCACCACGCAAGGAATATGCCGCCCAGAATGGCGGAGCAAGGAACAACCCAGCGATAATCCACGCCGAAGAAAAAACGTGTGATGTGCGGTATCAACAAACCGACAAATGCGATCTTCCCCGCCAGTGCCACGGATATCCCCGTTAAAATAACAACACTCAAAATGGATAATGCCTTGACCCATGCGGTCCGTTGTCCCAGGCTTGTCGCAACGTCATCTCCCATGGACAGAATGGTAACGGACTTCGAAAGGATCAGCGCCAGTGCCAATCCCACCACGGCAAAGGGAATAATCAGCTTGATCATGGTTGGATCCATCTGATGCAGTCTGGCGTTGTACCAGAAGCTGATGGTCTGGGAGACCTGATAGTAGGTTGCTACTGCCTGTGACACACCACCCAGAAACGTGCCAATAATCGTGCCCAGGATAGCAAGCCGCACCGGGGACATTCCGCCGGGCAGGAGCCAGGCAATGAAAAATACGAGCCCTGCTCCCAGAGCAGATCCCGCCATGGAATAAAAAATAAGCCCAAGGGAAGACGTATTCGGCATAAATACCATGCATAGCGTGATTATAACGACCGACCCGTCGGATACCCCCATAATGGAAGGGGAGGCAAGATAGTTTCTTGTCATCCCCTGCATGAGAGCCCCGGATACGGCCAAAAAAGCGCCGATCAGCAGCGAACCGATCACGCGAGGAAGCCGTGAAGACACAATGATCTGATGATCGATGCTGTTCGTGTCAAATTCAAAGATACTTGCAAAGACCGTGGAAACATCAATATTTTTGGCTCCATACAGAATGGATGCCAGAATGGTGGCTGCAATAATCAGGGGTGCTGCTGCGAACAGCACCGCCGGATTCAATCTTCTTTTTTGCATGGATTATACACGCCTTGCTCTAATTATTTGGTTAGCTGCTCCACAGCGGCCTCCAGGAAATGAATTCGGCTCCACGCCGGGCCTCCTTCGGCAAGCGGATCAATTACGTTAACAAACGCCTGATTATTTTGCAGGGCTGTCGTCTTCTGCAGAATCGGATTATTCTTCAGATCTTCAAGTGCATTCGGCGTGTCTGCATTCTCTGTTGCTTCGAATTGAATAAACACCACATCCGGATTCATCTCGGCAAATTTCTCCACGGAGATCGCTTCCTGTGCTTTGGCTGCCTGAATCTCGGCAGGGACCTGGAATCCAAGGTCATTGTACAGAATCGGGTTCACGAAGACCGACTCGGGATATACATACATCTGTCCATTACGAATACGGACCGCCACAACCTTTTTGTTCTGCAGTGTATCACCGAGCTCTGCCTGAGCCGTTGTCAGGGCTGCTCTGTATTGTTCAATCTCCTGTTTGGCCAGATCCTGCTTGCCTGTCAACTCAGCGAGCAGATTGAGATTCGCCTCCCAGTTCGTGGAAATGTGAGATACCTGAATAAACGGGGCGATTTTGCCGAGCTGCTCAGCCACTTCAGGCTTGAATTTGGTGGTGCCCAGAATAATATCCGGTTTCAGTGACAATATGGTTTCGAAGTTTGGCTCAATCTTCTGTCCAATGGACTCTGCTTGATCAGTAATCGAGGTATACATCTCCGGGAACTCCCCGCCAAAGGTAATTGCACCTACAGGGTGTACATCCAGTACCAGTGCATCTTCCATGGCTTCCATCGAACCGGTGATTACAATTCGTTGAACATCCGCTGGAACCGTGTATTCCTGATCCAGATACTGAATGGTTCGTGTGCCTTCTGCTGCTTGGCTCGTGTCCGTTTCACTACTCGCTGCCGTACTTTCGGCCTGTGCTGAATTTTCCGTTCCTCCTGCTGTATCTTCCTGATTACCGCATGCCGCCAGAACAGTCAGCATACAGATCATTGCCAGCAACAACCCCAATTTTTTCTTCATCTCTAGTGATCCCCCTTCAATAGTTCCATCCTCTAATTGAGAATAATAATCATTATTGAATGATAAACAAGAATGACAAACAGGACCATGGACTCTGTCCTGAATCCCTATGGATTATTTACCGAAGCAGATTCATCATGTCATCTACCATTCGTTCATTCGATACAGGGGAATTTTCAAGCCAAGGGTCAGCCGTAATGATATACAGACGGTTATTCTGCACCGCCTTGATGTTTTGCCATAGGGATGTTTTCTGCACATCCTCCCATACGGATAATGTTTCACTCTCCTGACACACCATCAGGAAAATGTAATCCACCTTCATGGCGCTTAATTGTTCCAGGCTAATGGGTTCGTTGTATACCGCGCCCTGTGGACTCGAATAGGCAGGTCTAACGCCCAAATCACCATAGAAAACCTCCGCCATGGAAGGCGAGCTGTACCGGGTGAACTGCTGTTTCAGCAGACGTACAACTACAGCTGTGTCATTACCGAGTTTCTGCTGCACCAGCACCTTAGCCTGCTGGACCTTGAGGTCGTAGCTTGCCAGCCAGGCTTCGGCATCCTGCTCTCCCCCCACCTGCGCAGCCAACGTCTGCAGCTGTACACGCCAAGAATGCTCCGAAGCTGCAATATACTGCACAGGCGCAATCTCTTCTAACCGTTTCCGCTCTTCAGGCCGCAAATGGTCATAACTGATAATCAGTTCAGGTTGATGCTCCTGCAGAGCCTGAATTTTGGATTCCCATTCCACATCCAGACGATAGGCACTGAGGTGCACCGGGATGTCCTTGCCGAACATGCGATAGTAATAGGCCGTCCATTTGGGATGCAGCGGGGCAGCATACGGAGTCATGTTCAGCGCCAGCAAATGTCCCGTGACCCCAATATGATAGGCTGCAATTTTACGGCGGCGGCTGTTCATATATACCGAAGGGGATACGCCTACGATTTTTTTGAATTTGCGGCTAAAATAAAACTCATCCTGATACCCGACCTGATGGGCGATGTCCCGCAGACGCAGATCCGTGCTGGCCATGAATTGCTTCGCCCGGTTGATCCGGAGTCCTGATATGTAGTCCGTGGTGCTCATTCCATATCTTCGTTTGAACAAGTCCACGTAATATTTCGGGCTGAGTCCGGCCATGCCTGCGAGAAGCTCCACCGTCAGATTCTCATTGGAATGTTCATCAATGTATTCTTTGGTACGCTGAATCAACATTTGAGAGTCTTCCTTGAGTGGTGTATGAGCCTCTGTAACTTGAACCAGGAACTGCAGGAATTCCAGGTAAGCATGGTACCGGCCCATCGGTTTGCCGCTGTGCCAGAAGTTATTCATTTCTTCACAACGGAAAGCCAGCTGCAGGGTGGAAGCGACAGCCAGTTCCCTACCCGATCGAAACAAAGGTGTGTCTTTAATGAGACGGAGCGAACCTGTGTCTTCTTGGTCTTCCTCATACAGATCGAAGCGGACCAGCGTTACTTCAGCGCCCTCTTCTCCAAAAGATGCCAAGCCAAACGTCGATTCAGGTACACATGAATATACGCCTTGTGCCCTGATGTTCACAGAACGGTGATCCAGGGTTAATAAAGCTTCACCACCTGTAACCATGACCAATATATAAGAGGATGTATGCTGCTGGGGCAGCACCCAGCCTGTTGTGGATTTGATTTTCTCAATATCTCGTATTTTCAAAGTCAGACGATCGAGCGGATGTTCAGAACCCACCAGGCGATCCTTGTGAAAGTTTTGGGAAATCATCTATTTTCCTACCTCCATTTGATAACCATTCTCATTTACTCGTTCTAGTATATCAAATGTTCGCAGGATGTCGCACGACCTTCTCAGGATCGACACATTCGAAAAAGAAATGATCCACTATCCTCTGGAGGCAAATCGGATTGCCCTGCTCATCAATATCGGCAGTACCGAAATATGACCTTCATCTTCAAAGCATGTAAACTCGGCACTGAAGCCCTCAAGTCCAGTCTGGCCCAGCCAATGTGCGAGCTCCCTGGAACGGTCCACTACGCCGCTCGGGTGACTTCCTTCCTGCTCCCCTGCTGTGATTAAAACATGCATCTCCTTCCCGCAATTCTCCGCGCGCGAGACCCATGACGCTCTCTGCTGCGCAATCCAAGCAGAATTCCAGTGGATGGACGGACTGCCTGCGATGTAATGGCGAAACGTTCCGGGATTGCCCAGCAGCATCTGTAATACCAATAACCCGCCGAGGGAGTGACCTACGATGGATTGCCTGCTGCGATCGATGGAATACTTCTCCTCCACCTCCGGCTTCAACTGTTCTTCAATAAAATGCATGAACGCTTCTGCCCCTCCATGTTCAGGCCAGCTTGCGCCATCCGGTCTTCGAGGCAAGTCCGCTTCCGGAACCGGCATCATGAAATCGTAGTATCTCTCTGGTGGAAAGGGCTGCTTAGCCTCGTAACCAATCCCGACAATCACTGCCGGAACCACTCCCGTTTTGTCTGAACGCACGGATTGAACACGCATCGCCTCAACCATGGTACCGAACACGGCATTGGCATCAAGCAGATAGATCACGGGATATCCACTGGAAGGGGGAGCGATCTCCGGAACAAAAACGTTAATTACATACTCGCGTCCACTCCGTTCAGCACGTAACTTATATACAGATGTCCCCGGCAAGATCAATCCCGGACCCATGCCATCTTGATTCATGACCTGTTTCATGGACAATTCCTCCTTGTTGTTAATGCAGTAACTTTTGATTATATCCAAGGCCCTTCCATCCTTCCATGGACGATCTCCCCGTCTGATATGGATAATGCACCGTTCATGCACGGTTTCCAAAAAACGAAAAAAGACCGGAACATGGTCCGGTCTTCGTTCGGCCGCGAGGAGGCGCGGCCTTTAGCCTATGTGAATCCTTGCAGGTTCGTGTTCCCTATACCTCACTCTTTAACTTGGAGAACACCGCAAGATCGATGTACCGTCCCTTTTCAAACTCATGCTGCCGCAGCAGACCTTCCTGTTGAAAACCAAGCTTGTGCAGCAGCCCGATCGAGGCCTCATTCTTCGGTTCCACTCTCGCTTCAATCTTGTTCAGCTGCATGTTCATGAAGCCAAAATGCAGTACGGCACGTGCTACCTCAGTCATGACGCCCTTCCCCCAATACTCGGGATGCAAATCGTATCCGATCTCTGCACGGTTATGTACTTCTTCTCTATTGAGGAACCCGCAGGTCCCCACCACCTTACCCGATTCCACATCTTCAATCATCCAGCGCAGACCGGACTGCTCCCTGAAAATCTTCGTATACCAACCGATCTCATCCATCGCATCGTTCACACTCTCAAAAGGCGTAAACGGCATGAATTCCACAACCGTCTCATTGGAATACAACGCCAAAACATCCAAGACATCCTGTTCATCTGCAGCTCGCAGGTTGAAGCGGTCGGTCTTAAGCACAGGGAATTCGTCAAACACAAACGGGGTATTCATGGATCGTCTCCTTTAAGCCAAACTGTCATCAAACTCTATTTATTCATATCCATATGTTTCCTATCCATTGTACCAAAATCATGAAAAAAAGACCCCTTTATTGCACAGCAGATGATAAAAACAATCACCGTACTGTTCAAAAAGGAGTCCTACTGCACACGTTTAACCGTGCCTATTCACACTTGATGGTTATTCGATTACAACCCATGGGTATTGGGACGGCTTATCAAACAGAAGTCGTATTCGATCAGGTGCACAACCTTCCTCGTCAAATACGAGCAGTTCATTCTCGTCCTGGAGCCAGGAAACTGGAACTTTATAATCTTCCTGCGGACCAATCTGCCAATATCGGCCCAGATGATGTCCATTCAGATGGAGTGTTCCCTTGCTCATTCCGGTAAGCCGAACCATCAGATTCACTTGGTAATGTTCCGCTACATCAGACCGCGAGAACTTCCAACGGTACCACACCGGCTGGCCATAGGAACGATCAATCAGCGGACTGGCCATACGATTGCCACTATACTGAACGTCATCATTGGTTTCCATCGGATCAGCCGATCCATTGAATGTACCGAGCGTTTCCCACTGCTTAGGAAGCAGTGCTTCGTTGCCAGCCATGCGCCAATCTGTCAGCTCATCTGCATTTCGGTATAGAATAAGCTCTAATCGGTTCAGAGGGCTGCTGCTGTAAGGCATCTCCAGTGTGTTGACTTCACCTGGTTTCAAATAGAGTGACAGATCCACCGTATGGAATGAAAACCAGTCCTGATATCCTTCGAGTGGTACATCAATGCCATTGATTCGCAGCCCTTTGCTTACAGCTCCAACGAGAATAGCACGGTCCATGCCATCCAGCACGATACTCCGGCTGAGAAGTGGATGTTCCTCCAGATGATTCACTTCATCCAGATGAACAATTCCACTTGCTGCCTGCCAGTCCCGCCGGATATCCTGTACGGTGCCGCCAAGATATACAGGGCCTGCCAATCCTTTGCTCTCTCCCAGATGTGGGGAGAAATTGAGCCTTCCCATGTGCTGGATCAGGATCTGGAGCCTGTTCGTTCCTTTCACAGTCCTCACCGGGATAGCTGCCGCACCAACCTGTCTTACCAGCGCCTGTTCCACGCCACCTACGTACACTCTGGCCGTATCCTGAAGATTCGGCAGAATGAGATTGCGCGTACCTCCTTCCTCACTGTGGAAGTCGCATTCATAGAGCAGATATCCGTAATCCTGCCTGTACTCAGCGAAGTGTTCCGGCTGACCGCTTGGTGATTGCGCCGCTGCTTCTAACTTTATACGTGATACGTCTGGGGATTCAGACAACCTTGGAGGCATCGGCAGCACTGGCAGCTGATGATGGTGATTGCCCTTCGTCTCATGGTAATTCTTCGTATCCTCCGCACGACCGGACTCCACTGCGACATCCGGTTGGATGAACTCGCGTCCAGTCAACATCTGTTCACCACAGGGCCAGCCACCGAGCAGCATCATGGACCGGTCCGGATCGGAGATCATGCCCTTGACCTGCCCGTATGGCAGAATGTTAACATCATCCAACCCGATCACATAACGCAGTTGTTCCTGATCCGCGTCTTCGATTCTCCAGGTTCTGTCCATCGCTTCACTGTCCAGTACAATGATACGGAGCGGGACACCGCCAGCCTCCAGACGAATCGTCCCTGGTTCACGGAAATGGAACAAATCCAGGCGCCGGACATCACGTTCCGGATCGTGATCCAGGAGCAGCTGCATGCTGCTGCTTATCACTCGCAGGGACGGAGCTTCCAGTTCCACAACCGAACGCTGTCCCGTATCTCCCACTATGAACAACGTTCGTTCACCATTAACCATTTCGTTGCCTGTAATCCACACACCACCAGTCAGGAAAACATCATCCGCAATCCGAATCCGGTCAAAAACCGGAACGATCTGCCCAGGGTCCAAAGCAACAGGAAGGGTCCGTCCTTCTTCCAGCGTAATGGGCAACGTCTGCCGTTCATCCAGGTGACTCTCCAGAAACCAGACCGTCTGGTCGCCAGAACGCCGGCCTCGTATGGAGGTCCCCTTTGGATGGCGCGGGCTAATCTCCGCTTCCGGAACCTCTTCGGATTCCATGAAGAACGTTCCGAACGCATTTACGAAATAGGACCACTTCTTCGTTACTGCGTATTTCGGCGTCACACGCCCGTATTCATTCAGCGGTGCATCGTAGTCATACGAAGTGACCATGAATATGTCGCTGCTGCCCACGGTTCTTCCGCCATATCCGCCAAAGTTGGTCCCGCCATAGAACATATAATGGCTGATCCCGGTGTACCCGGCACGGAGAACTTCCAGCAGCCGCTTTTCCAGTAATGGCGCCGTTTTCTGAATGGCTGAGGGTCCGCCCCAATTCTCGAACCATCCGGTCCAGAACTCGGTAACCATCTTCGGCGTATCCGGCTGTTTCTCACGCAGCTTCGCATAATGCCCATCAGCACCTGACCAGAAGTTGGCCCCTTCGATCGTCCCCTCTGCACCCCCTACACAGGTAATGAGCGGAACTTCGATACCCCGCCGCAGCAATCCATCCCGGAGGCGGATCATATGGTCGCTTGCTGCGGCGTCATCCATCAGATACCCGTATTCGTTCTCCACCTGGACAAGAATGACGCTGCCTCCAGTGGATACCTGGCGCTCACGGATGACCGGTATGATCCGGTCGAAGTACAGGTCCACATAGTGCAGATAGGTTTCGTTGTTTTCACGGAATTTCACGTTTGGCTTCGTTTCCAGCCAGTACGGAAATCCGCCAAAATCCCATTCTGCACAGATGAACGGGCCTGGACGTGCAATGACCCACATACCCAGTTCGGCACACAGATCCAGGAAAGCTCCACAGTCACGATCTCCTTCGAAATTCCATTGTCCTTCCTCGGGTTCATGTACGTTCCAGGCAAAGTACGTATCGATACAGTTCATGCCGGCCAGTTTGGCCTTAACTAATACCTCACGCCACTCTGCCCTCGGCATCCGGAAGTAATGAATCGTTGCACTGTTCAAAAATACGCGTTGTCCATTCCACATGAAGCTATGCCGGTCATAACTCCATTCCGAAGTAACACGGTTCTCAGCCCCAGGTTCTGTAATCTTCTCCTGCTCATGAAGCAAAAGGGATCGTTTCTCTGTCAAAGCGTTCCCCTCCTTCTTAAATGTTTGAGTTCATATGTCATTCGTCTATTCCTAATCCAGCGAATGGATCTGCGTCTGTTCGATCTACTCTCCTGCTTTCAACGTTACCTCTTCCAGAACGACGGTGGTCACGGAATTGTCCGCCACAGGCACTTCCACTCCATTGGCATACACCGGAATGTCCTCAAGCTGATCCATACTCCGATCCGGTGAGGTCTGGTACACCTGTGCCGTGGATGAATTCCCAATATCAAAAGACTGCAAATCAAACGCCTTTTTCCCGGCAGACAGTTCATTGCGGATAACCAGCACCAATCTCTGACGCTCTGCGTCATAGGCGGCCAGCGTACGTCCATCATCGGTCGGTATAATCTGTGTACCCGGACGAATGTACTTGGTGAACTGGGCCATGCCGTAGTACTGTTTGGTCATCTCAAACTGCTCATCCCCGTTAAAATTGGCATGGATGAATCCCCAGTTATTATTCGCACCTTCATCTTCAACCGCCTGCCAGTAGACCCAAGCAGAAGGCTGCATGATTTTCAGATCAAACATGATCCGCTCCGCCAGTTCCTGCACGGATGTCATATCTTCGTGATGATGAGGCTCACTGCCTCCCGTGCCATACTCGGACATCCACAATTTCTTGCCGTGCCGCTCGGCCAGGGTGCGAAGTTCCTCCATTTTGCTTCCATTATAAGAATGGGTATTGATCTGCGCGATCACATCCAGCGTATCCTGACCATACATGCTGAAGTTGTGCACGGTCTCATCAATGCTGTTGTCGTCCGCAGCACTGATGACCGTACCATCCAATCCCTTGCTCTTCAGTGATGCAGCCACCTTCTTGATGATCTCGGCCTGCTTGTCGTTGCTGAAGTGACTGCCTTCCTGCATATTGCCTTTTTTCCACCAGTCCGAGGAAGGTTCATTCAGGGGATCCAACGTCCGGAACGTAATGCCCCACTCATCCCGGTAATGCTTCACCACTTCGGTCAAATAATCGGCAAAGGCATCATACTGATCCTCACGCAGATTATTGCCGCCGTCTTCGGCACCCGTTACCGATCCGCTGACTGTCATCCAATACGGTGGTGAGTTGGAGAACGCTTCAGCGATGTTAACTCCGCGTTCGAGCGAGCCCTGCAAGATAGCCCGCTGCCCTGCATCCGCCTCCCAGTCCCACACGCCGGGTTCAGGCTGGAAGCCGGGAACATCACCGCCAGGGCGAAGCGCCTTCATTTCCGGGTTTTCTTCTCCGCCAATATTGTAACGGACGATGTTCAGTCCCAGTCCCTTTTCTGCATCAAAGACCAGATCCATGACTTCATCGACCTTCGCCTGATCCTTCCATCCCCCCAGATCGTTGGCCCACCATGCAAGCGACGTGCCCCATCCTTCAAAATGGTCATAGGACTGTTCCAGCTGCAAACGTACCGGCTCACCCTCAAAAGCAAGCATCTTGGATTTTTCATTGGCAAAATGGTTCATGATGATTCCTCCTCCCGCCAGAAGCACAATCAGGGCCATACCGATCAGGCTATAGCTCTTTTTGCGGCTGCTGCGTCTTTTGTTATCCGCCATGGTTCACCAAGCTCCTTCTCCATGCACGAACATGACATTCACTGATTTTCACGACAGGTTCAATCAATGTACATCCCTCCCGTTACTTGATTCCGCTGCTGCCTCCGCTAATGTTGGCTTCATAGACATAACGCTGTCCGAACAGATAGACCAGTACCATCGGAATGGTCAGGAACAAGGAAGCAATCATGACCAGATTCCAAGGAGGCATCTGCCCGCCGCCAACGGTTGTCAGGAGCTGAACGCCAAGCGCGAGCGGCATTTTCTCCGGATCATTAATATAGATGAGCGGCCCCATGAAGTTCCCCCAGTTATAGGAAAACGAGAAAATGGCGATGGCCGCCAGAATGGGATACGTCAGCGGCATGATGATCTTCCAGTAGATGCCCGGATGTCCCATGCCGTCGATCATCGCTGCTTCATCCAGCGACTTCGGAATGCTCATCACGAACTGACGGATCAGGAATACGTTGAACGCCCCTGCGAAAAAGCTCGGTACGATGAGCGGATAAAATGTATTGATCCAGTCCAGATGACGGAAGATGATGAACTGCGGTACCATCGTGACCTCACCCGGAATCATCATGGTGCTCAGCAGAACGATAAACAGAAACCGGCTGCCTTTGGCCTTGATACGGGCGAAGCCATAAGAAACGATGGAAGCTGACAGGACCGAACCCACGATGGTGAATACGGTAATGATGATTGAATTTTTCAAATAGGTGCCCAGGTTGTTGTTGGTGAAAATTGTGTAGAAGTTCGACCATTGAAACTCCAGCGGCACGAATGTAAAGGCCGACTTCACCGTGGTTGCGTCACTCGCCAGCGCAATCGAGATCATGTACAGGAAGGGCGAAGCAAGCAGCACCCCGACCAGGATCAGAAAAATGTAGGATATCGTTTTCTCCGCTGTGGATGGATTACTCATTCGCTTTTCCCTCCTCGTAGTGCACCCATAGTGCCGATGAACGGAACACAACCAGGGTGAGTGCCATGATGATAATGAACAGCACCCAGGCTATGGCTGAGGCGTAGCCCATTTTGTAGAACTGGAATGCATTCTGAAACAGGTAGGGAACGACCATCTGGCTCGCATTGTCAGGGCCGCCCGCTGTAACAATGAATACCTGTGCGAATGTCTGCAGCGCTCCAATCATCCCGGTAACCAGATTAAAGAAGATGACGGGCGTGAGCATCGGAAAGGTAATATGGAAGAAGGACTGTGTGCTCTTCGCTCCGTCAATGGCAGCAGCCTCGTACAGCTCCTGGGGAATGCCTTTCATACCCGCCAGCAGCAGTACCACGCCACC
Source organism: Paenibacillus sp. 7523-1 (assembly GCF_002276415.1). NCBI lineage: Bacteria > Bacillati > Bacillota > Bacilli > Caryophanales > Paenibacillaceae > Paenibacillus > Paenibacillus sp. 7523-1. Next base: position 385,890 of record NZ_NPBR01000010.1, read on the forward strand.
CCCAACGCCCCAGAGGGACATGAGAATCAATGCAGGTTTGACCCAGTTCGGATCGAGCAGCCAGGCAGGACCCGGAATGCCGAAGATGGACAGAGCCTTGTTAATCAACCCTTCGGTCGGTGCCAGCAAATGAATGAAGAGCAGTGAGCTTGCTACGACCGGTACGACCGACGGCAGATAGAACAATATGCGAAAAAAGGTAATGCCCTTGATTTTTTTGTTCAGATAATAAGCGATCCAGAGAGAAATAGACATGCCGAGCGGAATGGATATCAAAGCATAGAAGAACGTATTACCCACGGACTTCCAGAACAGCGGATCATCGGTGAGCAGCGTTTTGTAGTTGTCGATACCGACAAATTCCGGGGTCTGGAACAGATCCCAGTTGGTGAAGCTCATATAGATGGAAAACAGGATCGGACCCAGAGTAAGCCCCAGGAAACCGATCAGCCAAGGCGAGATGAAGAGATAAAACCATTTCCCGTCTTTTTTTCTCACATTAAGCCCTCCCCATGACGTAGAGAGCAGATGGAGGTACGCACAAGTTTATGTGCAGCGCTCCATCTGTCCCCCTGTCCATGCTATTTGTAGAGTCGTTCCAGCCCACTCTGAATTTCGGTTACCGTATCATCCAGTGAAGCCTTGTTGTTGAAGTAGACGCCAAGCTTGTCATTGATCAGTTTCATCATTTCGTTCCATTGCGGGTTGAATGGTTCTGCATAAATGGTGGATTCGCTGAACGCAGCCATGTTGATCTTCTTGCCGCCATATTCGGCATTCAGGAATTCATCGCTGGACAGTCCCGCCTTCGTAGCGGGTGCATCCTGCCCTGCCTTGATCATCGGCATCTGTGCCTCAGGCGTCGTCAGTGCTTCAATGATCTTGAACGCTTCCTCTTTGTGCTTCGATGCATTCGTGATGGTGAAGCCGTTGAAGAACGCGTTCGTCTCCCCCCATACCGGAGAGATATCCCAGTTGATACCTTCCACCTTGGCCAGTGAACCGATGTTCCAGAACCCTGTCGTTTCCATCGCGATTTTGCCCTGAGCGAACAGCGGGTCCGCACCGATATTGCCCATGTCGGCGATCTCCGTCGGCGTCGGTCCTGCACCGTGCGTAAAGATCAGGTCGTTCATGAATTGCAGTGCATTGCGCACCGGTTCCGTGTTGAAGGTTGGCTTGCCGCTCTCGTCGAACAGCGCTCCGCCGTTCTGGTAAATCAGCTGCATCCACTGAGGCCACCAGCTTCCCGGGTAGTACCCCCATTGAACCGTCTTGCCGTTCTCCTGCACCGTCAGCTTCTTAGCTGCTTCAAGCAGGTCTTCCTGGGTCCAGTCCTTGGTTGGATATTCCACCCCAGCCTTATCGAACAGATCCTTGTTATAAAAGAGTACCATCGCGCCTGCGCGGTCCGGCATGCCGAACTGCTTGCCATCGTATTTCATGAGGTTCGCGATGTCATCGGAGTAACGCTCTGACATGTTGACATTGTTCGCCTGGATCATCTCATCCAGCGGAATGATCTGATTTTTGGAGGCGTACGCCTGATAGTTCTCGGCAATCATCATGATGTCGGGCGCAGTTCCCCCGGCGATCATAGTCTGTACCTTCTGGTCATAATCCCCGGCAACCACGTTGAGCTTCACGTTAATATCGGGATATGTCTGTTTTACAATGTCGAGTCTCTCCTGGTAAATCTTCTTCTCATCCTCCGAGCCCCAGATGGTCATGCTCAGATCAACCTTGCCTCCGGCCCCGCCGGCTGAATCGCCGCCGTCTCCGCTGCTGCAAGCTGTCAGAACCACAACCATAACCAACATCAATAACGAAATGACCTTTAAACTTCTTCTCATACGGTACGCCCCCTCGAAATAATGAATGGATGACCACACTGAAACCCGTTTCATGAAATGGGTTTCATAAGGCTTAAAACTAAAACCCGTTCCACTTCATGAAAGGGGTTTCATTTACGGACTCATTATATTTCACCTTTCGAGGGAATGTCAACGCTTTCTTTTCCAGATGTCCGTCCCTTTATCGCTTGGCAGGACCCGTACTCTGACGGATAATCAGCTCCGGCTGCAGCACAGTTTGCTTCTTCGCTTGTCCCTGATTAATCAGCTCGTGCAGCTTATCCACTGCCAGCTTGCCAAGCTGATACGTATTCTGTGACACGGTCGTCAGTTCCGGAATAACCGCACTGGCCAGCGGCGTATCATCGAATCCCACGATGGAAATATCCTGCGGAATCGACAGGCCATGTTCAATCGTTGCCTTGATCGCACCAATCGCAGTGTAATCATTCACACAGATGACTCCTGTCGGTGGATTGTCCTGCTCCAGCAGCTTGGACATTTCCCGTTTGCCGTCATCGATGGAGAAACTGCCGAGCAGCTGGCGTTCTTTCGGAATTTCGAGTCCATGCTCCCGCAGTTTTTTCTGTACGGCCTTGACCTTGACCATCGTTGTGGACAGTTCTCTTAATCCGCCTACAAAAGCGATGTCCCGATGTCCCAGTTCCAGCAAATGTTCCGCAGCGAGTACAGCTCCTGCCCCTTCATCCGTGTAAACCCGGTGGAAACCTCCTTTGGGTATATTGCCATTGACCAATACAATCGGCATGCGTTTGCCCATGTCGATCAATTCCTGAGCCATGTCGTCAGGACAATGCTGCATGTTGATTCTTCCACCGAGGAAAATAATGCCGTCCACCCGCTTTTCGCGCAAAATGGACAGATACTCGGACTCCCGGTTGTAATCCCCTGCCGTATTGCACAGAAAGAACGTGTAACCCAAGCCGCGTGCCTCATTCTCGGCACCCCAGAATACTTCCGGGAAGAACGGATTGGTAATGTCGGGAAGGATGATGGCAATCGTGCCCGTCTCTTTCTTGATCAGGCTTCGTGCCTGTGCATTGGGCTGGAACTGGTGCTTCTCGATAATCGACATGATCTTCTCCCTCGTGCTTGCCCGCACGGGTGCCGTATCGTTGAGCACCCGGGAGACGGTCGCAACAGATACGTTCGCTTCTTTCGCGATGTCATAAATGGTGATCGGTGTCATAAGTGGAACCTTCCTTTGTCTCTAATTTTCCTGCTTATCATACCAGATAAGGATGGGTGATGTAATGGGTTTCACTCTGATGCATCAACCTCGTGTCAAAATAAACAGCTTGCTGTCGGCATTCACGACCTGCGTGCCGTTGTCCAGCTGCACAAGGGACGTATCCCAGTGGGTATGTCCGCAAAAGACAACCGTCTCCGGCCCGGCCTCCAGGACCTGCCGGATCAGCGGTTCGCCCTTGAGCCCAAGCTCGGGAATACCCGGGCTCTGGTGCAGCAGTAAGCAATCCGGCTGCTGTTTCAGCAGCTTGTTCACGGATTGCAGGTAGTGCTTCTCCGGCAGCCGGTTCGGCTTGTCCGGCCTGCCGATAATGCCGCCCAGGCCAGCGATGCGCAGCAGCTGTGACTGGGCGGCAGCATGCGGCGCAGGGCCATCCGCTGGCGGGCCTGCGTCAATGACGGCTGGGACATCCATGTAGTGGATGCCCTCGCCGCTGTGCAGCCGATGAGCGCCTGCTTCATCGGTGAGATCATGGTTGCCGTCCACACCGGCAACCCAGCCGAAGGCTTCCCGGAAGGCAAGCCAGACGGGAACCGGATTGCCGCTGGCTCCCCTTTTGCCGCGCCGGGCATACAGGTCTCCGCACAGTAACACTCCCACACGATTCGGATCAACCTCCGGCCATTCCACTTCCAGCAGCAGCCGAACATGGGCGGGCAGCATTACACCGAGCAATACATCCATGTCAGATCCAGCCGCTGCATCGGCTGTCATCTTGTGCGTTTCCATCTGGGGCACAGACACAATGCCCTGCAGATCCGAAGCCACAATAAGTGCATCTATACCCTCTGGCAGCCCGGAAACCGTACCATGATATATGGGCAGCTGTGCCTCTGTGACCTCTCCCCCGGGGATGGTATTCAGGTAATCATACGGTTCGATCGGCTGGTCGTTCAGGTTCAAGATTTTCATGCAAATTCGCCTCCTTCGCTGACGAAACATGGAGCAAATTAGTCTTCATTTTTCCTTGATTTTGGCATGGATACTCCTTCTATTTTACATCACTCGCCCATATATTAAATTGTAAGCGAATTCATATGGTGATTAGAGGAGTGTGAACTTACGTTATGATCATTCAGGTCAGCCCGCTGGCAGAATCCAGACTTAACGCGATGCTGGGAGATCGGCCAGGCTATTTAAAGCTGTTTTATGACACCGATGGATGCGGATGCGATGGCACTGCGGTCCTCCTGATCGTTAACGAACCGGATAGTGATGACATTCCGATTGAATCCGGTGCGCTCCCTTTTCTCATCAACAAACAGCAGCAGATATATTTCGAGTCCAACTTGCGTCTGCAATCGGAGAACAGCTTCCCTTCGTACCGGCTGACCAGTGATTCCATGATCTACGGCAGCCATGTCAAGGTCCATGATCTTCGGGATACGGCCAACTCTTCACCCGAGCCGCTCAGTTGGTTCGTCCGCTGATTTATTTTACTACGCTTAAACACATATGCAAAAGCCGGCACTCCCATTGGAGCGACCGGCTTTTGTTATGTAAGGCATGGAATAATTACGTTTTTATCGAATTTTCAGTTATCGTAATACCTTCCTCCTCTAAGCTGCCTCTTGACCAAATTGGGTTTGAAGTCTACATTATCATGTAAGCTAATCAAGCCTAATCAATCCGCGAGAGGAGGAGCTCTTATCACACCATTCTATGACGTCATTATCGTTGGAGCAGGCTCCATGGGGATGAGTGCAGGTTATTATCTGGCACGAAGCGGGCTAAAAACCCTGATGATTGATGCTTTTGATCCCCCACATACCGAAGGGAGCCATCATGGAGAGTCGCGATTGATTCGCCATGTTTACAGCGGGGGACCTGATTACATCGCGATGGCGCTTCTTGCCCAGAATTTATGGCAGGAGCTGGAGGATATAACGGGTAATAATCTATTTGTTCGTTCAGGAGTCATCAACCTGGTTGATCCAGAATTCCATACGTTTCGCGACCGGTTGACTCATGCAGACGATGCCGGAGTCCGATATGAAATGCTGCGTGCAAATGAAGTGATGAAGCGCTGGTCAGGGATTACCATACCTGAGCATTATGAAGGCATGTACGAACCGGATGCTGGTTATCTGTTCAGTGAACGCTGCATTCAGACGTATCGGCAAGCCGCAGAACAAGCGGGAGCCACGCTGCTGACGCATACTCCTGTGGAACATGTCGAGTGCGGACCTCAGTCCGTATCCGTTAAAACCGCTGGTGGAGAAACGTATCACGCAAGTAAGCTCATACTCAGCACAGGTGCCTGGTTTCAGATATTGAAACCATTTGTGGATCTCCCGATCCGGGCCGTTCGCAAAACGGTAGGATGGTTCGATGCACCGGAGGCATTGTTCGGCGAAGAACATTTCCCTGGTTTCACGATATCCGAACGGGAAGGGATCTATTACGGATTCCCCAGCATCGGCGGGGCCGGAGTGAAGATTGGCCGTCATGATACAGGACCTACATGGAAACCAGGAGAATCACAGACACCGTTCGGAACGGATGAAACGGACGAGGGTGAACTGCGGAGGCTGCTTGAGCTTCGAATGCCACAGGCGGCAGGTCAATTGAAGCGTGGCAGTGTATGCAAATACGAAATGACGCCTGATGAGGATTTTATTATTGATCGTCACCCGCTGCATGAGCATGTTTGGCTGGCAGGCGGATTCTCGGGTCACGGATTCAAATTCGCGAGCGCAGTTGGTAAAATACTGTCCGATCTTGTACAGACAGGGCATACGGATCAGGACATTCGAAGGTTTGCCCTGTCCCGATTCGTCAAGACCGGCGTCTCATCATCCCTATAAATTCAAAAGACGTGCAGGGACATCATCGATCTCGATCGATTGGCGTCCTTGTACGTCTTCTTCATGAACACTTTTAATATCAGAAAATAATTCTTATGATCTTGCTTGCTTAAAGCGGATGGATTATTTCATTTCACTTAGTTCATTTTGATTGCTTCATTGGGTCAATTCGTTTTAAACTTCGCCGCTTCCTCTGCAAGCCGTTTGGTCAGCTCATCAATGGTCTGCACCATCTCTGCCAAATGCTCTGTCATCCCCGCTTGCTCCTGCATCGTTGCGGTCACTTCCTCAACTGAAGCTGATACTTCCTCACCGGAAGCAGACAAGTTCTGTGCGGCCCCAAGGACATCATCCTTGTCACGCTCTATGGATTCGATCTCGGAAGCAATGGCCTGTACCTGGTCCATGATTTCATGCATATTTTGCGTGACAAACGTAAAGGTTTCCTTCGTTTGACCAACACTGCTCTTATGCTGTTCTGCAATGGCCTCAATGGCTTGTACGCTGCGGTTGTTCTGCTCGACATGTTCAATTGTCTGCATCACAATCCGCTTGATGTCTTCCGACTGTGCGGTCGTCTGCTCTGCCAGTTTACGGATTTCAGAGGCAACAACGGCGAAGCCGCGTCCCTGATCTCCTGCTCTGGCTGCCTCAATGGAAGCATTGAGTGCAAGCAGCTTCGTCTGATTCGCAATCTCGGCAATGGTGCCTGTAATCTGATGAATCCCCGTAGAACTCTCCGCAAGTTGCACCGTAATTTTAGAGATATTGCCAACTTCAATCTCGTTCTGATTGTTCACGGCAATGAGCTTATCGACGACTTCATGATTGTTTTCAAATGCGTTGGTAATCTCATCAGCTTTGCGTTTCACCGCCTGTGATTTCTCGCTCACACTGGCAATCTTGCTTCCTACGTTCATGAATTTATCCACGATAGATTCCGTATCACTTGCCTGTGATTCCATGGCACGTGAAATTTCCATTGCGGTGGTTGTTGTATCCGCAATGGATGCGGAAGTCTGCTGCGTGGATTGATCCAGCTCGGTTGTACTGGTGTTCAACGTTCCAATGGAGCTGTTCATGCTGGAGATAAGCTGCCTGTTGGCACTCGCCATTGTGTTGAAGCTGTCCGCCAAGTCTTTGAACTCTCCGCTGTATTTGCCTTCTGCCTGAACGGTCAGGTCTCCGCTTGCGAGTTGTCTAAATAATCCAGTCAGTCTGGTTATCGGTTTAGTTAACATCAGCGAGATCAGAATTCCAGCTGCGATGGAAACCGCAATGGCACTGAACAGCACGATATACATTTTGTTCGCCATGGATACGAGCGGCTTCCGCACGTCCTCGTACGAATCCTCCACGATTACCGTCCAATCAGAGCGTGGAATTTTGGAGTAGAATATCACTTTTTCTTCCGAGCTGACTTCCCCTTGCTGCAGCTGTTCGCTTGGAGGCAGATCAATCAATGTCTGATATTCCCCGGACTCCATCTTCTGGCCAGCCAATGTCTCATCAGACGAATGGAACATCACCGTACCTACACGATCCAGGATGATAACACTACCATTTTCATTGATTTCGATATTCTGCAGCTGGTCGACGAAGAACGAGGTGGTTGCAGTAGATACCAACACGCCTTCTACTTGATTGTCATCATTATAAATTGGCATGGCAAAAGCGTTCCCCAACGTACCTAACGTTTTGGAAATAATCCCGTCACTGATGACATTCCGCCCTTGAATGGCCTGCTTAAAGTAATCACGATCTGCACGTTCACCCTTGAGTGCTGACGGATCATTCGCTGCAACAATAATGCCTTCCTTGTCCAGCAAGATAATGTTGCTGTTGCCCTCCATTCCTGCGAGACTGTCAGCCAGTATGCCATTCGCTTTGTCAATCAGTTCACTGTTTTCCGAGAAAAATGCATCATCGCTCTGTTCTCCTGAATTTCGTATCTGGAGCAATTCCTCAAATGTACGATGGGTCGTAATCAGAAACGTTGACTGTTCCTCCAGGGTAAGGGATGTGAACAATCCCGCCCCGATCCGATCGGAAGTCGCTTTAATCTCATCTTTACTTTTGTCCAGCGTAATATTTTCTGCAACCCTATAACATAAGATCGCCGTAACTACCAATACGATACATACCAGCACACTGATCATCAGCGGCAATCTGACCCTGAAGGACATATTCGTCATGCTTCCCTTCACCTTACCGAATAACTTCACTGCATTTCACCTTCCATTTTCATCATGATGTAATCCATACTTTATGTATTTTCTTTATATCGGTATGTATCTGTGAATTGTTCAGTGATATGAACATTTGCAATGATGTTTTCATATTCGTGCAGTACCTCTGACGCCCTTTCTCCAGGATCTTGCTAGGACAAAGGAGAGAGCAACCGATTAACAAAACTAGACTTTGGTTTAATACAAAATATTACATCACTTACGTATAATCAAAGAACTACATATTTATTAGGGAGAGAACTAAAATTGAATACAAAAATGCCCACATTGTTAAACGTTATACGCTCACTGCTCGGGGTGCAGATGATCTATATGGGAATTGCCACAGGCTTTGTAATCTACGATATGCTGCGACACAGTTCTGATTACGCCGCGTTTCCGCTATCTGATCAGGTTGCTTACTTCACGAGTGCAGGAGTTCGTATTCTGCTGATCCTGGGACCCCCGATTCTGACCATGATATTCATTGCAAAAAGAAAATATAAACTGACCCTAACCTTCATGAGTCTTACCTTTTTGTTCACTGCCGGACTGCTTCAGAACTTTCTAGTGGTTCTGCATTTGTTCATGCTGCTTGTACTCCTGCTCCACAAACCGAGCAAGATGTATCTCAAGCAGGAGGCTCATGTACGGCAGTATTCCAAGCGTGATTTGCAAGTATAGATTGATATGTGGAATGGAGTCTGTGAATAGAATGAAACCTAAGTTCCCCGTGATGCTGAATGTAGTACGCATCTTGCTTAGTATCAAAGTTGTCTATCTTATCGTTGCTTTTAGTGTATTCCTCTATATTTTCAGTCAAAATCCAGAGATTGTTGCGGGCCATCAAGTTAACGGAAATGATTTGATTAGTCTCACCAATGAGATTACTGGCAGAATCATATTTTTTATAGGCCCTAGCTTGCTTGCTGTCATTTCCATTACGAAACGAAAGTTTAGATCCACTGTTACTTTCCTGAGTATCGCTGCTTTTCTTGGCGTATTGAATGAGGGACTACTAACCGCACTCGTTCAACTTTTTGCCTTGTTGATCGTGTTACTGCATCGCCCAAGCAAAAAATTCTTGAAACGACAGGATTCAGATATTACAGCCACAAAGTATGTTGCCAAGAAGAGCCTGACCTAATCGTCAGTCTCTTTTTTGTGTGTGGCTGTAGGTTGTTTTATTAGAAAGAGCCCCTCCTTTTCTCTTGAAAAAGGAAGGGGCTCAGCTTTGGTTTATTATGGATCATCAGCTTTATCCATAAGCTCAAGAACGCTTGATTACGTTAATTCCTTGCGTTCAAAAAAAGCTCCTGCCACATATGTGGCAAGAGCTTTTCTGTGGTCGATCATTCCATAGTGAACGATATAGTGATACAAACGACGCATTCGAATATTTATCATCTTATAAATATATTTCTTAAACCTTTCTTCTTAACCCTTAACCCAGCTGTGCAATTCGCTGCTCTATGCGAGGAAATAAACGGAATGCATTCTCATAAAACACCTTGTCATGATGCTGCTCCGGCACAAGCCTACGAATGAATTCGGCATACAGGTCGATCGGTGCAAGCGGCCAGTCGGTTCCGAAGAGCATTTTCTCGTAGTGATCGGAATACACCAGCGCCCGGCGGAAATGGTCCATGAACAGCGGTTCATTCATGAATCGTTCAAAATGGGGACGATCACCCACCACAAGGCCGGACAAATCAGCATATACGTTAGGATTCTTCGCCACCACTTCGGCGGCATCCATCACCCAGGGATCACCCAAATGACAGATCATGAAGTTCACTCCTCGCTGTTGATAAGCTAGCTCATCCACAGTCAGCGGATGGGCATACTTCAGCAATCCATTCATCGAGTAGGTGTCCCCCGTATGAATCACGACGGGTATATTATACTTGGCCGCCAGCTCATAGATCGGAGTATAGATCTTGTCATGGACATAGTAATGATAGTACCCCGCGTACAGCTTGATACCCGCTACCTCGGGAGCCTGCAGCCTTGCTTCAATGCGATCCAATTCTTCCTGCGCGTGTTGACCGCCAAGCCGGTTCGGATTGACACCTACGCATTCCATCAGGAAGGGGGGAACCGTTTCTTCCAGATCAAGTCCCATCGGGTTCGGTGAACTGGAGTCCGGAAAGGCTCCCTTGGTCTGCTCGGTTACTCCCATGCCAATACCGAGAATGACGTCGTTCTTGTCAAACTCCGCCTTGAGGCCTGCGGCAGAGTAATCGACTCGGGAGAGATCGATCGCTGTTCGATGGAAGCTGTCAATATCAGACAGATGAATGTGAATATCAATGATCGGCATGCGTGTTCTCCTTTTCAACAGTTGTGTTCCTAAAGGATAGCTTCAACAGGCTGCGGACATCTTCCGCATTCAGAGGAATCTGCCCTAAGACCAGATAGGTTGGTTTCATCCAGGCAGTCTCCCCATTGGATACCGGCAGATGTTGATGCACATTGTGGCTGAGTACCTGGTTATTCACATACACCGACGGATTATGATTGGGATAGGCATCTACTGCATGAAGCATGTTTTTACGAGTAACCGCACCTATTCGCAAGATTCCCTTCAATTGAAGACCTGCGTCCACCTTCCCCAAGGAGAACCGTCCTTGCTCGAGATGTTCCAGCCAGCCTTCGGCAAAGATGGATGACGGCCTGAAGAAATGATCTTCTGTAAGCGAGTAATTCACCAGCGTCAACCCGGTTTCGTTCGTCACAGAATGAAGCGAGCAGAGAACTGGAACGCCAGGCAGCATGAGGTAACGCTGTTGTACCGTAATCCCCCGATTCGCTTCCTGTTTCTCGATCCGGGTCGTCATGCAGATTCCTGTCCAGACGTTTCCGTGATCATCCTTCTGCTCCGTCCACGCTGTACTTCGGTGCTCCTGCTGACGGCTGAAACCATTCATGCCGGGGATTCCCACACCAAGCCCGCCGTACCAGGGGTTCCACCAGGAACGTGGTGCTGCTTCCGGATACGAACTGTCCAGCCATTCCTCTCCCTGATACGTCAAGGAATGCACAACACTTCCGAACCCGGGTGCTGCTGCGATCGTGATAACTCCATTACACACCTTGTACACCGGGCCTGCCTGCCCTTCTTCAATCACACAGTCAACGGCGGATTGCGTCTTCGGAAACCAGAGAGCGGTCCGTTCCTGAATCCGATCCTCTCCGCGATATACGGCCCGAATCTTCCAGCCATTCTCACTGTTTTCCTTTGCCACGGTTTCCTCAGGGGAGAACTCCAACTGTACAGAGCGAAGGTCCTGCTCCCGGTTTAATTCCATATCTGCAACTTTAAACTCCGATGCACCACCGTTCTGCGCATACAGCTCCAGATTCCCGGCTAGCGGTATCATTTTTCGCTCCATCCATTCGGCCTGCAGCTTGCCTCCCTCAAATGGATTGCCACTGCCCAGAGCCAGTTCGAGATGGTCATCCAGCACAGGTACAATCAGATCGCGCTCTTTACGTGCAAAAGAACGGAAATCCTGCCACTTAACGAAAGTGTTCAACGCAAATACAGTCTTCTTGGTCTGTACAACAGCCCCTGCCGGCATCCGGCCAAGCTCATGCTCCAGCCCCAGTGTATATTCCGGACGAAGCAGCTTCAGCGAAGGGTCCCAATAGATACCACATGCTCCGTACGCTTCCTTGCAGAAAAGCCAGTTCTCCGTGATTTGGGCACTATCCCAATGGCCCGGATCGCTGGAATACGTATCACGCATGTCCACGTACCGACCTTGATACGGCAAAATCAGCCGGCTCCCAAAGAAACCGAAGTTGGTCATTAAACTCATATTCTCTTCCAGCTCTGTACTGCGCGTATTGATTATTTCGTGGTTAAATTCCGCAATGCCGCTGGCAAACAACTTGACCACAGATTTAACCTGTAACCCCGGAAAGTCCTCCGATTCATAGAGAGCTTCAAAAACCTGACTGTCCCCTTCGGGATAGATGTTGACTTCTTTGGCTTGTTTCTTGGAAAACTTCTCGGCAAATGGCTTACCCAGCTTCGGATAGGTCCACCAGAATGTGTGGCGAGAGCCCGGATATTCGATCCACATCGTATTATCCTGTCTGCTCATATGAAGGGAGAATGCGCCATTCACAGCTACCCATTGATCCCCGTGCTCTCCGCCAAAGCGCCCTTGAGTTCCCTTCATCAGGACGGAGAGTTTACTTGTGAAAACGACTGGCTGGTGACCTGCCGGAACAGCTGTCACCTCCACCTTCCTCGAAAAGAGTCCATACGAGCGCAGGATAAAGGATACGGGTATCGAAGCTTTACCCTTCGCAGGCACAGTGAGGCGTACCGAAGGTTCTGTCCATTCCAGGAATTCATCCTCGGGCAGGTCAAAAGCAAACTCGGCCTCGGCATCATAATTGTTCTCCACGTTCAGAACCAGCTCTGCCGGGACACCCGTGTACAGTTCCTTCGCGGGCAGCACCAGGTTCAGCTTAGCTGGAAACTTCGGTGCAACGCCTATACGGAACTCCGCTTTCCTGCCGCCAATCAGCCATGTGCTGGCGACAACAGGGTGGGTCTTCATCAGGTTCTGTTCCTCTGTGACCGGCTCCAGATGGAACTCGCCTTCCACAACGATCGTCTCCCCCGGAGCCACTTGTCTTGCGGTGTCCAGAGCAAAGCGAATATTTTTGTTGTCCTGCCCCTTGATTAAAAACGTCTGCTCAGACGGTGAGCAGTTCTTGATTCGGTAGCGAACCTTGTATGTGGAGCCAAACACCAGATCATGGTCATCGATCTCTGTGGAGATTACGTAATCTGGCGTTTCGAGTGCGGTCAAGCCACGACTTAGACTTCTCGAACTCGGCGCGCAAGGAGATATCTCCCTTTTTCCAAGTGTAATCGAAGAAATCAAAGCCACGCTCCTGCCGACCATCCGGCTCAATGACGAGTTCACGCGTACTATCGGTATACCAATCCAATACCTCGAAGTATGGAGCGAGCGCTTCGGTCTGCAAGACGGTTGGGATGAAGTTCATCAGGTGCACATTGTCCTCTTTTTTCTCCCAGAAGAAACCGCACTTCTTGTACATCGGCACAGCCTTGGTGTTGCCTGCCCACGTGAACAGATCGAGGCGTGGCCACCCCGCTTCTACGGTTTTTCGAACGGCGTTCAGAATCAGATTGCGTCCAACCTTATGGCCATGATAATCGGGACGCACGTTCAATAACGGTACATACAGCGCCCCTTCATCGAAACGGTAGTGGGCAAAGCTGCAAAAGCCAACGACTTCATGCTCATGGACCGCGAGAAACACATGCAGATTGGACGAACTCTCCATCTCCCGGCGTACGGTATCCTCCGTTCTCTGGTTCGTACCGCCTCCCCAGCTTTCATTGCTGCGGTTCCACATGTCTGCGAGTGCAGAAGCGTAGGAGTGATCGTATTCAATAATGCGGATCTGTTCCAGATTTGAGGTTACTGCCATGTCTCTATCCCCTTTGCTTTATGTATAGAGTGGTCTTCGTACTCGATCATGATGACCGGACCATATCCGATAGCCACAGAGATGATAGAGTACGTGTTTGCAGAAGCTATCGATAGTATGATCATACTATAAATGGGAAACATTTTCAGAGGATTAAAAATCTATCTTTCACTAGGAGTGTCTACTAAATGCATTTAATCACCGGATAAATTCCAAATTCTATATCGAAACAATATAATTCGTTGCTTTATTAAAACTAGGTAAAACAAGAACAGAAGAGTTCGAAAATTCCTTTCGGGATAATAACAAAAAATCCACGTCATTGAGATAGACGTGAATTTAAGTATGGGATCTCGTTTGGGAACTCAAAGCAATTCGTTCCCTTCCGTGCCAAAGTCTATTTCATCATGTCGTTTATCCTCTTTCACTTTAGAGAGCAGAGTCTTTTGATGAGAGCGCAGTTCTTCCTTGTAATTGGTCAGTTTGGTTTTTGGGCGCAACAACAATTCATTGTCTGCCGTCACTAAAATCTCAACTTCCGAACCTTCCTTCAGATTAAGACGTTTAAGTACTTGGTTAGGAATACAAATTGCGATACTATTCCCCCATTTTCTAAGTATGGCTGTAGTCATGGCAATCTCATACCTTTCGTTGATAGTTGCTCCAATTATACCTCGCCCCGCGATATTTTCTATAAAACACCAAAAGTTACATTGCATCCGTCTGTAAATTGAAAATTATATTTCTTCTACGGCTAGCTAAAATAATAGCATCATGTATCTCAGAATCAATAAATAAAAGAATCCCCGTTAACTCCATCGAGGATTCCTATGCTATCTCACATAATTAATTTAAATAGAATAATTACTAAATCAGTTCCTGCTTCCGTTTCAGATACACAAACAACACTACGCCCGACGCCGCACAGATCACAGCGCATAAACCGATAAAACCATAACCCGCCTGCAGCCCGCGAAGCAGCCCCAATGGAGTAGTCGCACCATACGCATTCTTCACGCCTTCAATAACCCAGCCAATCGCATAGTTACCAATGACGCTGCCGACCCCCATCAGCGTAACCGCAAACGTAATGGCGGTGTCGCTTCCGTTAGGATACCTTTTCGCAATAAATGCCATCACAGTTGGATAGATCATCGCAATACCTGCACCAGACACGGCAAACAGGAACGCCAGCCCCTCACCGCCTGCGATGGCCGCGAACGTGCAGATAGCGGAGAAAGCCGAGAAAACAATCAATGAAAGTACAAAACCAATCCGATCCGTAAGCGGACCGAGCAGCAGACGCCCGAGCGAGAAGCTGAGGAAAAATGCAGACAGCATCCCCGAAGCTTTCACGGTGTCCCATGTATACGCCTTTTCCAGGAAGTTTACAAGCCAGCCGCCTACGGCCAGTTCAGATACCACGCCAAAAGAAAGAATCAGCACCATCATCCAGATGGCTGGATCACGTGTCAGCATTTTAAGGGAAACCCGGTCTTCATGCGGAAGATCATCTCCCGGAAACGTACTAAGCATTGCCGCAATAATAGGCAGTAGGCAGAGGGATAACATCGCCAGATACATGCCGCGCCAGTCCAGTTCATGCCCAAACACCGTCAGTGACATGACGCCCGTTGCCAGCAGCGGAGCTACGGTAGAACTCAGACCATAGAAGAAATGGGATAGGTTCATCATCATGCCTGTATTTTTCACAAAGATCCGAGCACCCAGAATCGCCAGCGCAATCTCCAGCATGCCGTTACCGATGTACATGAAGAAATACGATGAAGCAAAGAGCGGATATGTATGGGATAAATAAATGAACACACCCGAGAGAATCATGGAGGCAAAGGAGATAATGCTAACCGCCTTGATGCCCCATTTGCGGACAAGGATAGCCGTGAACGAACATGCGATCAGATACCCTAGCGCGTTCAGGGATAACAATGTTCCGAGCTGTTTCTCGTCCAGATTGAAGTCGAATTGAATGCGCGGAATCGCCGGCCCTTTAATATTTTCCGATATGCCAAACACGATAAAACCAATAAAGATTGTCGCCAGCTGCATGGCATACATCTTATTAAACTTCTTCTTACTCGCTTGCTGCTCCAAAATGAGTACCTCCTGTTGTATAAGACAAATAAACAATTCGTCACATATGATCTACCATTTTTTCTCGATTAACTGGATGCGGTAGGTTAAGCTCTCTAACGTGACAGCAACCAGGCCGGTAACATATTCACGCCGTGTGTCATTTTGAATCATGACTTGTGGCATGTGCTCCTGTGGAATGGTTTGCAGGCAACCCTGGATCAGATCGTGCTTCATACAAGAGTCCATCGTGTCCCCTGTAATGACGATCGCTGCCGGGTTAATAATGACAATGATGGATACCAGTGTTTTGACCACCAGCTGATGTAGTCCCTCCGGAGTGTGCAGCAGCCGAAGCTGTTCTTCGGATGAAACCCCAAAAGGCAGGTAGGATACCTCGCCGCTAAAATGCGTGTTCCCTTTCAACGGGTGACCGTCAATGATGAAACCTGCCCCGGGATAATGATTTTTCGGAAAAGTGACCACCGCAAAGTTCTTCTCTTCCTCAAAATGCTGCTCGTTGTACAGTCCGTACACCGTCAGATTCATGTCGTTATCAATGATGACTTCCACGTCATCGAATCGCTCCTTGAGCTTCGGCCCCAGCGGCTGACCTGCCAGACCTGGCACATCGCAAATGCCTATCATTCCGTTGTGGGCCACCCCCGGTATACCAATCCCGACCGCCTGCACATTGTTATACTTTTCAATCAAGGCTGCAATCAGATCCTCAACCGTAGCCACGGTAATCTCATCCAAAATAAGCGTCTGCTCATCCTTTATCTCACCGTTCAGATTAGCCTGAAGATGCGTGATCGAGTGAACACCGCCTTCTGTTCGAATAAACACGCATAGCACGCTGGCATAGTCAGCATTGAATTGATATCTGCTCGCAGGTCTCCCCCCGCTTGATTCGTCCGGGCCCAGATCGATAATCTCTCCCGTCTGGAGCAGCTCGTTCAGAATCGTGCCGCAGGTCGCCACACTGAGTTTTGTCAGGTTCGCAACGGAAGACTTCGTTCCCACGCCCGTTGATCTAAGTGTGTTCTTCACCAGTTCCACATTAATTCGCTTCACCTGCTGGGTGTTGTGTGATGTAGGCTGCATGTAGAATTCAACCCTCCTTTCAATTGATTATCATTCGAAGGAATGTTTTTAAAAGTATTTTAATAATTGAAGTTTAGGGGGACACACCGGGAAAGTCAATGCTTAATTGAAAGTAGGAACAATGTTAATGTTATAAAAGAGAGGGTTGATACACCATAGTATATTGTCAAAGGAGATACGGACTTTGAGGAAAAAGGGACGCTTTATGCTCATGATTATTTTGGTGGGCCTATTATTACTAAGTGAATTATTTATTTGGTCTTCGGGGAGAATCGGATTGATTAATACAGTAAGTAGAATGATTTCAGATGCACCTGTTATAGAAATACAAGGCAAGAGATTATCTTACCAAGGAACAGTGAGTTTTGAAGATACGCATAGTCTTGAACAATATGCATCCAGTGACGAGGGCAACGCCCTGTACAAAGCATTGGTACTCCCGTACCTCCACCATGGATTTATGTTAAAAAAGATGGAAACGACTTTTTTCGATATAAAATTCCACAGATTCCTTGGCGCATGTGACTTTCCAACCCGATCACCGAACCGTATACTTCATGATTTTTTCGTCCCCATTGACAAACCCTCAAAATAGGAATAGCCTAATAACGAATCACTCATTCATTATTAAGGAGTCGTTCTCAATGGTGCAAGCCAAAAAAGACGAAGTCAGGAAAGAAATTGAATACGCAGCGCTCAAGGTGTTCTACGAGAAAGGCTTTGTGGATGCCAAGATGAGCGACATTGCGAATGAAATCAATATTTCGGTAGGCAATATCTATACGTATTTCAAAAACAAAAAGGATCTGTTCTACGCGGTCGTGCCGCCCGATCTGGTGGATTATCTGAAAAAAGTGCTGGTTGATACCATTCACTTTGATAACCAAAACTTGTTTGAGGCGGAAACGGACAATGAAAGGAAATCGGCGCTGCTACAGGAACAGGTCGACGTATTACGCAAATACCGGAACCAGATCATCATCATTTTCGAAAAGAACAAAGGAACGATCTACATCAACGCCAAGAACGAGCTCGTTGAGACCATGATCGAAACCAAGAAGGCCTATCTCAAAAAGCAGTACAAGCATTATGAGATCGGAATGGAAGAAAACCTGATCATGCTCGATATCCTTGCACACAATGTGATCGACATGAACCTGGATTTGTTGAAACGGGACATGAGCGAGGACAGCCGCAAGCAGATTTTTGAAGCGTTATATGTATACCGGTTATACGGCATGAAGAGTTTGAGTGAATAAGCTATATGCCTAGCTGGCACAGCGTGCAGATCAGGTCAAAAAACGCACTTGGTCCGCACGCCAAAAAATGCCTAATCCAACCCCTCTTATTTTTTTAATTCAAAAATGAATTAGTAATTCAATTTTAAATTCGATGCTCATTTCAAGGAGGAACACCCAATGACGAAAACAGCTTATGCACTAAAGAACTGCCATCTGATTCATGGAGACCTTAATCACAATCTGGAGAAAAACATGACCGTCCTGGTCAATGAACATGGGCTGATTCAGGAGATTGGAAAATCAATTGAACTGGCCATTCCGAGCCACTATGAGGTTATCGACCTATCGGGAAAATATGTGATGCCTGGCTTGATCAACGCTCACGTCCATCTCTTTGCGGATGGTAAGCCCTTCAGCCTGTCTGTCAGCGAAGGCATGCTGCAATTCGCATATGATCGAATCCTGAACACGAAATTCGGCAAAAACGTTCTGAAAAAGCGAATGAAACGTAATGCGCTGACCGCACTCCACGCGGGTGTAACCACGATGCGTAGTGTCGGTGAATTCTTCTATACCGATGTAAAATTGCGGGATGAGATTAACAACGGTGAGTTCGTTGGCCCCAATTTGCTTGTCTCTGGATTTTTCCTAAGTGTGACGGGAGGACATGGTGCTCCTTTCCTGGCTCTGGTCGGCGACTCCCCTTGGGAAGCTCGCAGGAATGTACGCATCAATGTGAAGAACGGTGTCGATCTCATCAAAATTTGCGTGACGGGCGGCGTTACGGATGCCAAGATGGTCGGCGAAGCAGGCCGTTTGCAGATGACGGTGGAGGAAGTTGCCGCGATCTGCGATGAAGCCCACAAAATCGGATTGCGGGTGGCGGCTCACGTGGAAAGCACGGAAGGTGTCAGAGTCGCGTTAAAAGGCGGCGTCGATACCATTGAGCACGGCTCCGAGATGGATGATGAGATTATCAGCCTGTTCAAAAACAATCCAAGTGCCCTGAATGGCTATACTGCGCTTATTCCTACCTTTCTAGCTGCTTATCCATCTGCTCTGCTCGATACCTGCGTAACGAACGTGAGCGCAACCGTGAAAGAAAACGCCAGACTCGTGTATACATCCATGTTAAAAGGTGCCCAGCAGGCCATCGAAAACGGCATTACCATCGGTCTTGGCACCGATGCCGCCATGTCGTACGTGACTCACTATGACATGTGGAGAGAAATGGACTATTACATCAAACAGGCTAATTTAAGCAACAAGCAGCTGATCGATATGGTGACCCGAACCAACGCGAAGATCCTGGGTATTGAAGAGATTACAGGTACCGTCGATATCGGAAAACAGGCAGATCTGATCGTGCTGGACCAGAGTCCGCTGGAAAACATTGAAGCACTATCCGATGTACGGATGGTCATGGTCAAAGGAAATCTAATTCAAACACCATCTGTGACGAGAATACAGCAAGTAGACGATGTTCTAAACTCGGTTTGGTGAATTCAGGAGTGTAATCATGTTAGGAATATTAGTTAATTGCTTTTCCATTGTATTCGTAAGTACTCTTGGAGCGATCACCAAAAAATTTGTCAATGACGGATACAAAGCCATCCTGTATCAAGTCATTGGGATCAGCGCAATCATCATCGGCATTAGCACAACCATCAACAGCATCTCCACCAGCCAGTATCAGGTCATGTTTGTTATTTTTCTTACGGTAGGCGGAATTATTGGCCAATTAATTAATTTTGATCAGATCTTGTCCAAAATCATGAAAGGCTTCTCATCCAATGGACTGAATGAAGGATTGACGGTTGCCATCTCTTTACTATGCTTAGGGTCGATACCTATTCTCGGACCGCTGCAAAGTGCACTGCAGGGAGATAACACATTTTTTGCAGATCAACACCATTTTCTCGGGCATTACGGCCTTAATTCTGGCTTCCTCCTTTGGCTTTGGCATCATGCTTTCGGCAATTATTTTATTTGTCATTGAAGCTCTGGTCTTCTTCTCGGCTGATTTTATCTCCATATACATGACGGCCAACATCATTAACGAAATCACGCTGATTGGCGGCATTCTGGCGCTCTGTACCGGATTGAACGTCCTGAAGATTACGGATATCAAAGTATTAAATCTGCTGCCGGCCTTATTTATTCCCATATTGGTGTTATAGATTGGTATGTATTATTTGATAGACAGCAGAACTTAAGAGGCTTATCCTGTTGGGTAAGTCTATAACTGCTATCTAGGAGGAGTTCATAATAAAACTGCTAAAGATCTTATCGTTGTATGTGGCTTGTTTAATTGTGACTTACGTCATCATCGCCATTGGTACTGTTGGCCTTTATTTGGGCTCGGCCCTTGTACTTACTTTGCTTGTTTATATTGTGATTTTGCTCTTAAAGATACAGAAAAAATGAGGAGTACCACGAAAGTGGTATCCTCATTTTAATAAGCGTTCTTTACAGTTAATTTTATTTTCACACGTACATCGCGAGCAGCAATTTGTAAATCATGGCTGTCGCTTCCGCACGGGTCGTCATATTCTCCGCGCGAACCGTGTGATCCGTATACCCATTAATAATATTAGCTTGTACAGCTGCATCCATGGCTTCCTGTGCCCAAGCTGGCGTTTGTGCTGCATCGGTGAAGCTTGGTTTGGCATTCTCACCGTTCGTTCCTACCTGCACATCACTCAACTTAAGTGCTTTTGCCATCATCACAGCCATCTCCGCACGAGTAATGGTGCGATCCGGCTTGAATGTATTATCACCATAGCCTGTCACTATACCGGCTTGCACGGCAGCTGCAATCTCGGACTTCGCCCATGCAGGTAGAGCTTCCTCATCTGCAAATAAAGTCGTGGACGCTACCGTTTGAAGAGCCAATGCTTTGCTAAGCAATGTCACAAACTCAGCTCTTGTGATCTCCTTGGACGGTTGGAATGTTCCATCTGCATACCCTTGGATGACGTTCATGCCCATCAGACGATCCGCATAATCAGATGCCCAATGTCCATTTAGATCCGTCAGATCCGCAGGTGTGTAACTGGAGACAACAAAGGTACCCAGGTGATTCACATTCGCCGTAATGATTCCAGCAGCATTCGTTTCCCCGCCGACAAATACCCAGCTCTGACGAGCTTCGTTATAATAATAGATTGCTGGCTTCGTTCCACTTATCAAACCTGCCGGATCATAATTCAGACTCAACTCAGCCGAATGGTTTAACGTCCGTCCACCTGAGCGGCTAATCTGTACCGCCTGACCCAGAACGTTCAGCGAAGCTGTATTCTGCAGTTTGTCCTGTGCGATCACGGACAGCTGTAAAGTATCTTTTTCCCCAATAGCTCCAGCCGGAGCGTTGAATTCTACCACGTTTTTAATCCCCGTTTGGACAGGCTGATTCGCTTCCACCTCTACCTTCACTTCAGTGGATGAATCCGATCCAGTGTCCGGAGTGGTCGGTGTTGTAGGAACGGTAGGCGTTGTCGGTACACTTGGCGTACTTCCTCCGGAATTGCCACCGGAACTACCTCCATTACCGCCACCTGATCCACCGCCATTGTTCGAACTGGCTTGTACCGTAATGGTACGTGTGACTTCTTCTGCTGCATTGCCCGCAATATCTTTTACGTTATAACGAATCGTATAGATTCCGGCTGCTTGCGTGTTCACGGTGCCATCCATCTGCACGGAACCGCTGATGCCCACATTGTCGGATGCCAATGCTCCAGGCTCGTTGTAGCTCTCGCCCACATTCAGTGTCATCTGGCTGCTGCCTTGCAGCGTAATGACCGGAATTTCACGGTCGATTTTGATAACCACGGGTAATGTATACTCACTGTTCAGATCGTCTGTAGCTCGGAACAACAGGCTGTGTTCTCCAGGCTCAGCAATCTCCAGAGGCGTATTCTCGGTATAAGGGTCATACGTTTGACCTCCATCACGGGACAGCTCAATGGTCGCCGAAGTGGCCGGTGCATATACCGCGCTCGTTACACTTACGTTTACAGACTGATTCGTCCATGTATCCGTATGGTACGACTGTCCGTCCATGGTGGTCATATTGCTTTTCAGTATCAGAACCTGATTATTGGTGCCCTCTACGATGACAGTGAAAATCTTCGTTTGAGTTTCGCTGCCGCGTTGTACAGTTGCCGTCAGTTCCAATCGTTCATTGTTATTCGGTTGTGTCAGCAGCTTGCCTTGATTATCAATCAATGCCGGATTGGAACTGGACCAGCTGATCGTCGTTCCATGCTTCCCTTCAACAGGAAGAGTGAGGTCGGAAGTAACTGCGTTCAGGTCTCCCAGATCAATCGCCTGGAGCGTGTCATTTACCGCCTGCACATCACTATAAGGTGCCGCGTTCACGAAGATCGGATTGGAGTAGAACCACAGATCCCGATAATTGCTGTCATTGATTTCGTTGAAACGCGTTACTGCATCTGCAGTCGTGTTCTTCGGATCCAGCTGTGGTTCGCCATTCACCGTCTCGCCCGGAACGTTCATCTCCAGATTCGTTCCGCGCAAGCGGAAATACTGATCTTGATCTGTCGCTTTAATTTTGTATGTGATGACATTGTAGCCCTCGGCATCTGTCGTCCAATCGTCCGATGTGAAGGTAGCCAGCACGCGGGTGGAATCGTTAGTATCCTTGTTATATGCGGCTGTACCCTTCTCGGCCTTGCCTGTCACATCCCCGGCGATCAGGTCAACGTGATCGACCACAGGCACCTGGCCAGCAGATGTGCCGCTGTTAATTGGTTTTTCGTAATTGTTGCTGGTCGTCGGGCTCTTGAATCGGATCTTCAGCTCCACTTCGTCGCCTTGAGTCACGTTCAGATCCTCACCCATTTCAGCCTGAGCGCCTGCTCTGGAAGCGGTGAAATCCAGTGCGTTAATCAGATCACCGAATACGGAAAAGGATTTTCCTGAACGAAGGCCTTCCAACACGGCCTGCATCCCGCTACCCTCAATCCACGCGTAAGTTTTGGCATATTCCCCAGGAAAATAACCACTGGAATTCGTGCCAATCGTCTTGAAATGGTAATCCGAGTTACCATAGTTCCAGAAGTGGCGACCTTCTCCAAGCAGTGCGTCCCACAGTCCGCCTACCTTGGCCACCATGTAGTCTACACCACCATAAGTACGGTATTTGTACCCATCGTCTGCCGTCGGATTAGACACGTTGTAGGTTGTGTTATAACCGCCACGATCCGGTTCCATCTGGTTACCCAGCATACCTTCGATACCGAATACCACCTGTGGTGCCAGATCGTTGAAATCGCGGAAGTCCGCAATCGTATATTTATTTTTGCCACGAGAAGGATGGTTGATCATCGCATAGCTCGTTGTTGGATAGTTGGTTTTTAGCCATTCAATGGCAGTAAGTGCATCCTGATGTGTCGTATAGGCACGTCCACCTTCCTGATCCCAGGCCGCTACATCTGCTGGATCGAACAGTTTTGGATCACGGTTCGTAAACCGATATTCGAATTCTTTTGCAGCTTCCAGAGCTTCGGTCGAATTCGGCTCATCTGTGAGAATCCCCACCCCAACGTGTTCATGCGTCGGCATGTCCCATTCGAAGCCGGAGAAGATCGTTTTGCCTGCATATTTGCCTTGCTCCTGTAGTGCCTTGATCTGTGGTACCTGATATTCATTCATCCCCACGGACATCGGAATGGAGCCACCTGGAATGTCTACTCCGTTGTGATCCCGCTTGGATAACCGCAAATGATCCGTCAGCGCGATCCAGTCCAGCCCATATTGTGTCAAACCCGCGTCCAGTACTTTCTCCAGCGAATTCTGTGCATCATCCGATTCAAAGGTATGTACGTGCAAATCCCCCGTTTGCCAAGAGCCTGCAGCCGTGCTGTTGACTGGCGTATTATCTCCCGCAGCTGCATGGGTAATCGCCGCAGGAAAAGCTCCCATGACCATCCCTGTAGCCAGGGGTATCAGCGTAAGCATCGCAAGCATTTTCTTTCCTTTTTTGTTGAACAACCTGATCCCTCCACCCGTTCTGTGTTGTTGTGCCGGGAGTAAATATATGAGACTTTGAGGGCAGGGTCAACGCGTTGAGAGCACCTATTAAAAATTTTACATAGAGCTGCATTCGTTTACGTTCTATTAAAGCTTTATTTTGCTGTATGCATATAATGTATGCTCTCTAAATCTCTCATTTTATGAGTCAGACTTGATAAAATGAGGCCAATCCTGCCTCTCGCAACGTTCAAAATTTGTTCACCATTCAGGAAACTTTCACCACTCTTGTGGATGATAGGAAGAGCTTTGTGAGTATTCCATGATAGATGGGATCAAGCTGAAGAATTATGTAAAAATCGTCCTGTGAACAGGATTCCAAACACTGTAATATATACGACCCATTTCAGAAATACTCATGAGCTCTACATCCCAAGGATACTCGGTTAATGCTCCCTTTTGACTTGAATTTTACATCTCCGGTTACGTAAAAAGATTGTTAATGGGATGTTAATTTCAATGGCAAATCTACTACATATGAAGAGGCAAAATTAATTCCAATAGAGGCTGACTTTCCCTATCACAATCTTTTTTATATCGCCATTACTTTATACCTAAAACGTACTGCAAAAGAATTATTTCATGATCGCTTTATAAAAATCCCTATACGGGAGACCGATAAAAATCATGCGCCATGGTTGCTAAGACGTCACCAAACCATTTATTGACCCAAAAGGAGAAAAGCATTGTGAGAAAACTCGGGAGTTTATTCATCATTTATTCCATGCTTACAGCCTTGTTTATGACAAGTTCTGTTATGGCAACTGGAGATACATTGGATTCAGGGAAAGAAGGAGCCATTGCTACAAGTGCGACGAGTTATTACGTCTCTCCGAACGGCAGTGACACCAATGCGGGAACGATACATGAGCCATTGAAGAGCTTGATGCAAGCCCAGTCCATGGCTTCGTCCGGCGATACGGTCTATATCCGCGGCGGAGTTTACGATGATTTTGAAATCGCCAAAACGGATAGTAATTATAATTACGTTCATGCCTTCAACAAAAATGGAATTACCTATGAAGCATACCCTGGTGAAAGACCTGTTTTTGACTTCAGTCATGTACCAACCAATTTACGTGTGGCTGCATTCTTTGTTGAAGACCGTACAACAGGAGTCACTTTCCAGGGATTCGATGTCACTGGTGTTAAAGTAGGTGAGCAGCCTCAATCGGAGGCAT
This sequence comes from Paenibacillus sp. 7523-1, assembly GCF_002276415.1. Classification (NCBI taxonomy): domain Bacteria; kingdom Bacillati; phylum Bacillota; class Bacilli; order Caryophanales; family Paenibacillaceae; genus Paenibacillus; species Paenibacillus sp. 7523-1. The sequence continues at coordinate 411,206 of NZ_NPBR01000010.1, forward strand.
TCCGAATCAGAGGGCAAGCCGACTTCGTGAATATGGCCGCTTACGGAAATGAAGCAATTGGTTTTTACTATACGGGGAATGGAACAGGAACCGTTCTTAACTCTGATGCTTATGACAATATTGGCCCAACGGATGTATCTGCCGGGAATACAGATGGATTCGGAGCTCATGGTGGAGCGGTTTCGTTCATTAATTCTCGTGCATGGAATAACAGTGATGATGGATTCGACAGCATCAGTTCAAAGGGACCTGTGATGTACGATCATTGTTGGTCGTTTAACAACAGGGGCAACCAGAATGGCGTAGGCGACCAGAACGGATTCAAAGTCGGAGGATACGCCTACCGGACAACCGGCATTCCAGATCCATTGCCTGTACATACCGTCAGATATTCACTTGCAGTGAATAACGGAGCAAATGGTTTTTATGCGAATCATCAGCCAGGACAATCCGCTAACTGGACCAATAACACGTCATACAGTAACAGCCGGGCCAATTATGATATGCTGGAGCGCGTTAGTCCGACGGATATCACCAACATTCCTGGTTACAGGGAAGTGTTACATAATAACATAGCCTTCATGGGGACAACCATTAAAAACGATAATCACCCTATCGAAAATGTGTCCAATAATTCTTGGACCATTGATGGTGGTCTTCAGCTCACCCCAGAGGATTTTGTAAGTCTGGATACGACTCAATTATCGGCAGCGAGAAAAACAGACGGCAGTTTACCTGATGTCACGTTCATGCTTCCTGTAGATACGAGTCCTTTATTCAAACATGGTTTAGGATACCTTGCCGACAAGTAAAACTCTGTTTTATCCTCGGTAGATCAAAAGGTGATGTCCAGTGGAAATGTGGATATCACCTTTTGATTTTTTTACCATGGCTATGTTTATATCAACACAATTTCACTACATACCCCACACTACCTCTCCAACCCGTTAAACTGCCGAAGCATGGTGGTGAAACGTCCCAGCTCTTCATCATCCCATCTGGATATACGCTCATAAAAGGCCAACTCCTTCTCCTTCAGCGCATTCACCGTCGACTGCTCGCCAAGCTCTGTCAGTGACAAGAGAATGCCGCGCCGATCATCAGGGTCCTGCTCCTTGCTCACATACCCCGATTTTTCAAGCTGCTTAATCAGACGACTTACCGAGCTGCGATCCATAGCAGTCGCTTCTGCCAAAGCTGCGGCACTTGTTGGACCATAAGAATATAACCACCGTACGAGGTGAAAAGCAGCAGGCTGCAGCGTCGCATCAAAACGCTCGGCAGACCGAACATTGAGTGCATGCGAAGCACTAATCAAGGCATGGATCTGCTCACCAAGCGCCAGTTCCAGGGTTTCTCTATCTTTTGTTTTGGCTGCATGTTCACTCATTTTGTTGTTCCCCTCTCCTTCATTCATTAAAGCAGGCCTTCAGAATATATAGTTGACAAATATCAATTAATATTCAATTAATATATATAGTTGATTTATGTCAATTATATCTACCGACTCTGTTCGTGTCAAAGGGAGACTTCACTATGAAAACAACACAGCCTATTATCGTAATCACCGGAGCAACGAGCGGATTAGGGCAGCTTGCTGCCATCGAACTTGCCAAGCGTGGAGCGTCACTTGTACTCACAGCCCGAAGCGAAGAGCGCGCCGAGGCTACCAGAAACAGAATCAGGACAATCGTGCCCTCTGCCAATATCCACTTTTTCTTCGGAGACTTATCCTTGCTAAGTGATGTAAAACGTATTGGGCTTGAAATGGCAGCTGCGTATCCACGTATCGATGTACTTTTGAATAATGCCGGACTCCATGCGTTTGAGCAGAGAGTGACTTCAGAAGGGTTTGCCGAGATGATAGCCGTGAACTATTTGGCGCCTTGGCTGCTAACGCATACGTTGCGCAATTCCCTGATTCAGTCGGGTCATGCCCGCGTTGTGAACGTTGCATCCGAAGCCTCTCGAAATCACGGTCAACTGGTGCTGCCGGATGACTTGAGGGATACCACTCCGTTTACTGCACGCGGTTCCTCTCCGATCTATGGCAAAACCAAACTGCTCAATATTATGTTTACCCGTGAACTAGCCAGACAATGGGATGGGACCGGGGTTTGTGTGAATGCCTTGAATCCTGGTTTCAATGTCACCGGTCTTGGACGGGAACTGTGGTTCGCGAGTGTACTTGAGCGCATCTTAACGTTTCTGCACATCGGCGACCCGCGCCGGGGGGCGGACATCATGACTCGTTTGGTTGTAGAACCCAAGTTTGGGGAGGTTTCGGGAGGTTATTTCAATGTGGGCAGCGGAGCGGCTATTACGCCTATGGCTCCAGGCGGAGATATCGGAATGCAACACAAATTGTGGGTGGTGACACATCAATTGATGAAGGAACGCGGCTTGCTTGATTAATATTGGTTCAGTGCTGGAGAAGAGGGGCTAAAGGGGTCTCGATCAGCCCCTTATCTTTTCGCTCCCTTGTTAATTCACTATCCGATTTTTGGAATTCACTATAGTTTATTTTGCTGTAACACGATCTCAGGGACGTGTTTAATCATGTCGTGGATGAATCCATCGTTTCCGTAAATGGCAATCACGACGTGCTCTTGCCGTGGCATTGGTATAATAATGGCTTGCTTCCCCTTAAAATAGTAACGATCCTTTCGCTCATCCCCATTATCATCTACATAGACCATGTTAACGAAATCCATATCATGACTGAGCGCTTTATCGTGGATCACAATACATACATATCGATCTACCGTTTCTACGGATATGCCCTCTTCGTCTTCATCCCATACATACTCGTTTGGTTGCATTACAAGCTTATTATCCGCTGTTTTGGTGAGGATAGATGCTTTGGCATGCTCTCCTTTTACATCAATTAACAGTGCAGAGTGGTCACTCACTATTTTTGTATCAGCGTATTGCAGATGATGAGTTTTGAGATAGCCTTGAACATCCTCTCTGGTAAGAGGTTCGCCACTCGAACCATTGGTGAGCATTAGCATAGATAACATCAATTCAAACAAAAACTTCATTTTATGTACTCCTTCTATTGTGAATATTCATATTAATTGCTCTAGTTACTAATTTCATCATGGACTGAGTGCTAAAATAAAAATGGACTGACGAATCCATTGATGCAATACTTGTGAATCCGCCAGTTTCTTGCAATACTTCCTACTCTTCATTATTCAAATCTGTTTATAGCGTTGCAAACACCTGATCAAAGCCTGCTTTCGACTTGGCAAACAGCTCGCTTGAATCGAGTGTTGATGCAGGCGCCAGAACTTCCTGGGCTACAACGCCCGTGTAACCAACAGCCTCCAGATTTTTCAGGAAACCCGTCAGATCAATGACTCCTTCGCCTGGATACAGGCGCTCATTATCAAGCAATTCTTCAATCGGCAGATTAGAGGCATCATTGATATGAACGTGAACAATCTGTTCCTTTTTCAGTTGCAGCACCTCTTCCATACGCAAACCAAGCGTATGCCAATGATAGGAATCCACCAATAAGCCTACATTGGGAGCATGAATGGTTTCGATCCAGTCCAAGGTGTCCTCCACACTCCAAATAAACGGATTCTTCCACTGGGTCCGCAAATGATGGGGGCCGACAAACTCCAGCCCAAGCCGGATACCGTAAGCACCCAAAATATCTGCACAGAGTCTCAACCGTCTGGTAGCTGCCGCCATGAATGAAGCAGCAGGCAGATCAGTCGAGGGAAGAACATAGGTGCAGCAATTGAAACAATTCAGCGAAGCAGAGGCTTCAGCCATTTCAACCAGAGATTTGAGTCCTTCACGAAATTGCTCTTCTGAGTTTCTCCAGTCCACGGTGAAATCCGATGAACCGATGATAATATTGTTGCTTTCCAATAGGTGTGCGGCTTGCTCCTTGCCGTATTGTTGAACCAATGAGAGCGGATTCAAATCTACGGACTGGAAGCCACATTTGGCCGCATTCGTAATAAATTGTTCATCAGACTCGATCTTCCCCAAACCTGCCTTCGTTAATCCTCTAATCATCCCAATCTCCTCCTGTGACTTGTCTAATAGGCAACGACTGCTGCACCCTCTCAAGCTCAAATTCAGGGTATAAATTCATAATAACAGCAGCTCCAAAAAAAGAAACCAGTAAGTCCCATTCTTTTATGGCATAAACCCTACGCAACCCTTTCCCTGAATCAGCGTAATAGAAAAAAGTGGAAAGGGAGGTGATACGATGACGAAATGGCTCAAGAAAATCCAGTCTCCCACCCTCATTTTCTTCTCATGCGTTGTGGTTGCGTCTGTGATCGTTGGCTTCCTATCCAAGCCTTATTTCACGGAACACATATTCTATGCAGACATTAACAAGTATTTATTGGATCGCCAAGAAGAAAACCAGTTGATATATCGCAGTAGAACGGCTGATTCCATTCAGGTGCTAGTGGAGCAGCAGAAGCGCACTGTATTCATCGATGATCAGAAATATATCATTACAGAACTCAGTTCCAAACCTAATGCAAAATATAGCGTGTTATACCCCAAAGGAAACACCTATGAGGTTCAGGACCATGGCGGTGTATTAAGTAGTTTTGATGAAGAAGGCAATATCATTACTTCCATCGCTTTTTACGTTAACAACCAGAGAATACTTGGCGAGGACGAGGAACGATTTTCACCGGATACAATCGTGACTGCTGCTTACCCGGTATACCATCACGCGCAAGGTGAGCCTGTCTACCTTTTTCTCGCATTCGCCGGTTTGATATTTGGATGGTGCAGCTTCTACTACCGGAGGTTTCAGGATATCCTCTTCCTCATCTCCCTTCGTTGGATCTGGGTGAACGACCCCGAACCTAGCGACTTTTACTACTTGATGACCAGTATTGGCGGCATTGTTGTGATGATGGGATCCGTTTGGATTGCTTTCAAAGCATTCTGACCAAGCGGATTTGCATACACAAAAGCGGTGATGACGTTGAAGATACGTCACTACCGCTCTTTTTTTATCCCTCTATTAACGAGACTTCGGTCAAGTTTGTCAAACATGAATATCTATCATCAAATTACTCCATTTAGTTCACACGTTCCAACGTGTACCGATTACGCGGAATTTTAAGCCCCAAGTTCTCCCGAAGCGTCTCATGCTCATATTCCGTTCTGAACAGTCCTCGTTCCTGCAGAACAGGGACAACCAGATCCACGAAATCCGCCAGTCCATTCGGCACAACCGTACGGATATTGAATCCGTCTGCGGCTTCGCCTTCAAACCACTCCTGGATCTGGTCGGCGATCTGGTCGGGTGTTCCAATGAAAGAGGTTCGCGGCGTTGATGCTCTTAGCGCGACTTGGCGGAGGGTCAGCCCCTCTTCTCTTGCCTGCTGCTTGATCTTGTCCGTTGTACTGCGGAAACTGTTGCTGCCCACGTCACCAATCTCAGGGAAAGGCTCATCAAGCGGATACTGAGAAAAGTCATAATGGTCAAAATAACGCCCCAAATAATTCAGCGCGTGGTCAATACTGACCAGTCCGGCAATTTCCTGATACTTTTGCTCTGCCTCTTCCGCCGTTCTGCCCACAATTGGACCGATACCCGGGAAGATCAGAATGTCTTCAGCCTGACGTCCATATGCTACCGCTCTTGCCTTAACATCCCGGTAAAACTCCCTTGCTTCCTCGAACGTTTCATGTCCCGTATATACAGCATCTGCCGATCTCGCTGCCAGATCTTTGCCGGATTCGGATGAACCTGCCTGAAAAATGACCGGATAACCCTGTTTCGAACGTGCCACATTGAGCGGTCCCTGTACCGAGAAATGGTTCCCTTTGTGATTCAGCGTATGCAGCTTGGAAGGGTCGAAAAAGACACCATTCTCCTTGTCCCCGACAAATGCATCATCCTCCCAGGAATCCCACAGCCCTTTGACCACATTCAGGTGCTCTTCGGCAATTTCATAGCGCAGCGCATGGTTTGGATGTTCGCCTTTGCCGAAGTTAAGTGCCGATCCTTCCAGTGGGGAAGTGACTACGTTCCAGCCCGACCGACCTCCGCTGATCTGATCCAGTGAAGCAAATTGCCTCGCTACCGTAAACGATTCGCTGTAGGAAGTTGATAATGTCGCAACCAGTCCAATATTAGAAGTGGCTCCTGCCAGCACAGACAACAGGGTCAATGGCTCGAAGCGATTCAGAAAATGAGGATTGGATTTTTCGTTAATATAGAGACCGTCAGCAATAAATAGGAGATCGAACTTGCCTTCCTCCGCTTTACGCGCCTGTTTTTTGTAAAAATCAAGGTTAACACTGGCATTAATCGGAATGTCAGGGTGTCGCCAGAAGGAAATACTATTCCCGACTCCGTTCAGATTGGCACCCAATTTCAATTGTCGTTTCGTCATATTCAAGTCCTCCCTATGTTTTCGTGGATAATCCGATCACTCTTGTTCATTTGCTTCATATCACTTGCCTTTACCACCCAGGCTGCCCCGAGGAGTACGATCCCTGTAAGGAGAAAAATGAAAGGAATACCGGGCCATCCCCCAAGAAAGCCCCCAATCAAAGGACCAAGCACAATACCGAATTGGCTTGCCGTCTGACTGAGACTAACTGCCCTGCCCCGAAAATCATGCTCCGCATATTTGATAATTAATGCATTGAGAGCCGGGTAGACCGCAGCGAAGAACAGACCATAGATAAATCGCAAACTTCCAAAATACACGAGATTATACGCGGTTAGCTGAAGAAGACTGCCAATGCCGCCACCGATCAGCCCGATAAACAAGGTTTTTTCATACCCGATCCTGCCACCAATCTTTCCCCATCTGGTTCCCATAATGACTGTAGCTACGCCGATGGCTGAGAATACGATACCTGCACTGAGTGTCGCATGGCTGACATCTCCGCCGATCTGAACGACATACAGCGTAAGCACCGGTTCGATAATGAGCACGGACGTGGAGACGAGTAAAATAAGTCCATAGATCCGCATTAAACCGGGAGTGGATGCCGCTCTCTTCAGATCTCCCAGAATGCTGGTGGAAGCCACTTTATGGGATCTGCGCGACTCTTTTACGCCAAGAACCAGCAGAGCCGATAACAGTGTAATGATCCCGGAGGCAATGAAGCATCCCCGCAGCCCAATCCATTGACTGAGCACACCTCCACCAAGAGGCCCAAGAATTCCGCCTGCTGCAGTGGATGTAGAGATGACACCCAGCGCGTAGCCGACATGTTTCTCCGGCGTATTCGTGCCAACCAATGTGATGGAGGCTGGATTGAATCCTGCCATGAGTCCCTGAAAGACCCGAACAGCAATAAAAGTGTAAGGGTCCTGAACCAAATAGTTGGCAGAATGGGCAATCGCCAGCCCAACACCTGAACGGATCAGCATCAGCTTGCTGCCGTATTTGTCAGCCAGTGAGCCCCAGAAGGGCGCACATAATCCGCTGATCAGAAAGCTGATCGAGATCGAGACACCGGACCAGGCCTCCAGCCCGCTCTCAATTCCGAGATCATTTTGCAGGAACAGAGGAAAGAACGGCACGGACAAGGTGTACGCCATATGATTGAAAAAAAGCCCCAACCACAGAATATACAGATTACGCTTCCAATCCGGCATATCGGCATTCTCCATAGTATATAATTCCTATAAAATAAGTGGGTTATTATTCATATTAGGATAAGGATGCATGAAAGTATAATAGAAAAGTTCAATAGACCCATTCAAGAATTAAATGAATGGATCTGTTAGATGCTGCTATTTTGACCGTAACGATTACTGCACTTGAACGGACATGAACACATCCACCTCATCTTCACTGTCCAAAACAAACCCAAAACGTTCATACAATCGCCGAGCCGGACTGCCCTGCAACACATTTAAAGTAACACGCCTGCCCCGGACCTCATCCCGTTTCAGCAGCATGTTCAGCACTTGACTTCCTATTCGCCGACCCTGATAGTCGGGATGGATATAGAAATGTTCCAGTAACATCTCCTCTAACTTGGGCTTCAGCGCTACACACCCCACCAGTTCACCCTCGACCTCGATGATCCATGTGTACTCAGGGTCAAATGTGTTCCGGAAACGTTCCCGAACCTTCACCTCATCGTACCTTCCCAATCTGGTCAGATCATCATATAGAACCAAAGCTCGCAACTCAGCAAGCCGCTCCACATCTTCCTGCACAGCTTGATTCATCGTTAGTTGGTTCATTATTGCGACCTCCGTATTCATTACTTCAACTACCTGTTTCTCACATATGTACTACCGCTTGCTGACTCTACATCAATTCATTATCCATTTTCTTGGCACGTATAATCTCGCGAATAATCTTCGAACGGTTCCAAACGACAAATTTGAAGACAAGTCCATCCTCCATCGTAATGGTAATACCATTAGGAATGATTCCCCATGTCTTTCGTTTCTCAATCTTGGTCATGCCCCAGATCTCAAGTTGAAGCCATTCAGTCTGAATATTCAGGCCATGTGGGATAAAGACCAATCGTTCATTGGTAAGGAACAGTTTCCCCCCAACCCCTTCAAATCCCCTTAACCAGTTCGCATTGATCCGTTCAAAAATGACATATTCCGTTGAACCCAACTCTTCCATTGCTGTCAGTCTCCTTTTAGCAGCCAATCTTGATTATTTCAGAAGTTTGAATCTCTCTTATTATAGGTCGTTTCTGCTCGTTTAGGAATATTTTTGCACATCATTATGATTAAAAAAAAAAGCATAGTCCACCGGATATCATCCGTCATGAACAATGCTTTTTTCTCTGTTGCTATTGCTATAAAAAGGAGAAGCCTCTCTTCCCTACATCTCTTGCAGAATGCCTTTAACCAGCCCGATAAAGGTCGTCTTCACTTGTGCAGCCACTTCGATGACTTCATCATGACTGAGCGGCTGATCCAGAATGCCGCAGGCCATGTTGGTCAGACAGGAAATGCCGAGCACTTTCATGCCGCCATGAATGGCTACGATCGCTTCAGGAACCGTAGACATTCCTACAGCATCCGCGCCCATTGTCCGAATCATGCGAATCTCGGCTGGTGTCTCATAAGCAGGACCACTCCACCACGCATACACCCCTTGCTGCAGGCTGACCTTCTGCTCTTCTGCAACCTTAATTGCAATACTGCGCAACTCGCGGCTATATACCTGGGACACGTCAGGGAAACGTACACCCAGTTCGGCGTTATTAGGTCCCATCAGGGGATTGTTGCCTACCAGGTTAATGTGATCCGTAATGAGCATCAGCTGACCTGGCTGGAAGCTTGTGTTGATCGCTCCGCAGGCATTTGTAATGATCAATTGCTCGACACCCAGCGCCTTCATGATGCGAACCGGAAACGTCACTTCATCCAGCGTGAAACCTTCATAATAATGAAGACGTCCCTTCATGGCTACGACCGTTTGGCCCATTAGTTCACCAATGACCAGCTCGTTAGCGTGACCAACAGCTTCAGATTGTGCAAAATACGGAATATCCGTATAGGGAATAACTGTAGCATTCTCGATCTCGTCCGCAAGTGCTCCAAGTCCGGAACCGAGGATCATGCCTACGACAGGCTTGGTGTTGATTCGGTTTAATATGTAATCTCTAGCTTCTTGAATATGTTCAGATTGATGCATGAATGGTTTCCTCCTGATAATCTGTATTGGGGATTAGTATAACTATACCTCAAGTGTAATGAACAATGGACATGATGTAAATGGAAGTCAACAGCCATTACATCTGGACACACTCACGCTTTATACGTTAAGGATTAACACCCGTCTGTAACACTTGGATATATACTTGCAAAAGCCTATCAAAATCAGGAGTTTCATCTTCAATCCGCTCTATATACTTCCACAAGATCAATTCTTCCGTTTCGATGTTTATTACCTCGTATTCCATTTGTCCGGACTCCCAGACGGTTACTTGGCCCATGGCGCACACTGATTCATGAACAAACCCGGTCGAGGGGTCGGGAAAATACTGTTCATTCACATGGCCATGGTTCACTGGTTCGGTGGTAATATGAAGCGTTCGCAGTGGGCCTGCCTTTTGTTCGGCCCATTGTCTGAATTTTTTTTGAAGCAACGTGATATGCACCTCCCAAACGACTGGCATGGCCAAGATTCTACTGGTTTCCTTTCTAATCATTATACTTCACCTGTGCACACAAAAAACGACCCCCAGCCAGAGAGTCGGTTGATTCATGGTATTTAATTCAGTGTATGTGTGGTTCTGCTTTTTAAAATATCCATCCCCATCATCAGCAGCAGCATCAGTGTGGCGAACATCAACGGCTTGTTAAGGGTGCCCTCAGCAAAAATAAAATAGGTAAATGTGACATTTCCCATAAATGCAATCAGGTAATTGCGGATGTGATTCATCTTCCCACCCTCATTTCGGGACTTTATTTGAAAAACGCCTAATTCTATGCTTAACGCTATCACATTTTACCAAATAAATCCAGATGCTCATTCAAGATGAGCGGTATGTCTGCCGCAGATAACAGGCCAGCTGCAGATGAAGCAGGTGCTCCTGGTTACTCAAGGACATGCCCAGAATCTCTTCAATTTTGCGAATCCGCTGATACAGTGTATTGATATGAATATGAAGCGTGGCTGCCGTCTGGGCGGCAGATCCTCCGGAAGCCATATATGTCATTAGCGTTTCCTCCAGTCCGCCGGTCTGCCCTTTGGCAGGTCGTAGCGGCTCAAAGATCTCTGCCATAAACGTATTCAGATCCTCCGCAGATTGCCGGATAAACAATCGGTTGACACCAATATCCGTATAGCGAATGGTTCCCCGCTCTCCCCTTGTCTTCTGATACGCAAGTGCCTTATCCGCTTCCTGGAATCCCGTATTAATCGCATCCACGCCTGATCGGATTGAACTTAAGCCTCCGAATAATTTCACCTGATTTCGACTCTCCCAATCCTTCACCAGGGAGCTGAACTGCTGCTCCAGCTTACCGGGTTTAACCGCATCGGTGACGATCAGCAGCAAGGTAATTCGCCTCTCATCCCCAAACGCAACAGGCAGCGTTCCGGATGGCATTTTCTCTCTCAGATAAGCAATCAGCTGAACGGATAATGGACTATATGTGGATGGGTTCAACCGATCCGCAAACTCCAAAAGGCCCACTACGATGGATGTTGAAGGACCAATTCCAATCTCCCCTGACTTCTGCCAGTAATCCTCCGAATCCTGACTAAGTCTCAGTTCATTGAAGAATTGCTGTGTTTTCTTGAAGTAAAATTCAGCCAGAGACTGCTTGCGCATCAGTTCAAGAGCCAGAATGGAGCTCCCCTGCTCCAGCGCAATTAACTGCAATGGTTCCAGCGGAGAATTCATTTGCATGATCAGATAACCGAGACATTGATTAGCCGAAGCAATCGGGTACAAATATTGAAATACCTGGCTTTCTTCCCCCTTGATACATGTCAAATAATCAGGATGATGCAAGGATTCATACAGATTGCGCAGTTTCTCCATATCCCAATCATTCCGGACGCTGCTCCGTTTGGGGATCCATTCATTATCAATAAAATCAATAAATACGATTGGCACGCCAATGATACGTGTCAATTCGTTAACGATGGATACCGCACCTTTATTTTGGAGGGACAGCCGCATTAAGGATGAGTGAATCTCGTCCCGTTTGATGAGCGTTTCGTTCCGTTTGCTCAGATCCTCATAGAGCTGGGCATTCGTGATGGCAATGGAAACCTGATCGGCAAAGCTCTGCAGCAGTCGTACATCCGATTCCGTGAATATGGGGACCCTACCTTTTTGATAGACGATTAACACGCAATCCGGCTCGCCTCCCACCTTGATCGGCACCGAAATGATTGACCCGATATTCTGAAAGTCGTATGCCGAATTCAAATGATACTTGTTGTCAGGGGTCATGTTGCCAAAATCATCTTCCACTGTGGAGAAACTGTTGTATAGCTTGGGAGTGCCTCGCTTGAACGTATTTCCAATAATGCCTTCGCCCGGCTTCAGCTTCATTTTCAGCATATCCTCGCCCATTTCTCCAGCTCTTGCCTTAACCTTCAGTGCATCAATTGCAGGATCGTATCTCCATAACACCCCGATACATTCATAAGGAATGACTGATAGCGCACTCACCAAAATCCGGCCCAACAGCTCATTCAAATCTAACAGCTGAGTCACATCACGGATACTGTTCATAATTTCGTTCAAGGCACGTTCATGCTTGCTGGCCACAGCCTCCGTATAATACGGGTAGAGTAATGAGGATAGCGTAACTAAATCTTCCGCAGAACAGTGCCAGTTCTTAAAAACACGAATTGCCACACATATATTATTGCTATATGGCAGAAAAACTAACATAATGTCATCTGATTCTTGCTCTACTTTGGGGTGTTGAAGAGGGAGACTTTCATCAAAACAAGGTGGTATACTTTCCTTTTTGCCAATGGCTTCATTCAGCACCCAATCTTCCCAATTACTGCTGATCCAAACCTCATAATCGCATTTCCCCAAACGTTCTCTCAGGATTTCATGTAAGATTCCATTCAACAGAGCCGCCCCCAAGTCAATGTAGGTTTTCACATAAAACTACAATTTATTATACATATATATACATTGTGTTGGTACCCTCTCATCCTGTAACTTTATATCAACACAGAAATCAAGTTAACAATTGATGAGAAAGAAGGTAACACAATGTCCAAAATCATGCAAAGCAAACACTTCAAGTACATTGTTCTCGCTCTCTTGTTTCTCGGCTGGTGCCTAGGCAACCTGGATCGCTTCGTCATCAACTATGCCATTGTGGGAATAACTCAGGACCTGGGTCTGGGCGCTTCCGCACAAGGAATCATCCTCAGTAGCTTTTTCCTCGGGTATGCCATTATGCAAATCCCAGGCGGAGCACTCGCCGACCGTTTCGGCTACCGTAAGGTCATTCTTGTTTCCTTGTTCTCCTGGTCCATATTCACCATTCTGACCGGGTCCGCCTGGTCATTACTCTCTCTTATCTTCGTTCGTTTCCTGTTTGGTATTGGTGAAGGCAGCTTCTTCCCTTCCGGTTCCAAAGCTATCGCCACCAACTTCCCGGTCAATCAGCGAAGTGGAGCCATGTCGATCATGCTGGCATCCGCTGCAATTATGGGGGTTATCACTCCTATTATGACTGGACATGCCCTTGTGACCATTGGCTGGCGCAACCTGTTTTACATCATCGGTGCGGCGGGCATCCTCATCACGGCGCTCATGTTCTTTTTATTAAAAGAACCTGCTAAATCGGCTCTTACTGCTTCTGCTTCAGGCCAACAACCGAAAACATCACTTAAAGACGTTCTAAAAACGCCTATGATCTGGAACTTGTTCATCAGCTACTTCAGTATTTATGCCGTCAACTGGGGACTCCAATCCTGGATGCCAACGTACATGGTCAATGTCCGGGGACTGGATATGACGGAAATGGGACTGCTTGCAGCCATCCCGGCGGTCGTCAGCATTTTCACCATGCTCCTCAGTGGCTATGTGCTCGACCGTATCCCGGCTGGTAAAGATCGGATTATCGCTTCCGTATTCGGTGTACTTGTTGCCTTCTTCCTGTACCTCATGGGCTCCTCGGGAAGCATTGCCACATTTATTACGTACATGACAATCGTAACGGCCATGGCTGGGTTTATTTCCACACTCATCATCTCAAAATCCCTTAAAACCATGCCCGAATCTGTAGTCGCAACGGCTAATGGATTCATTAACACAGGTGCACAGCTCGCCGGTTTCCTGACACCGATGCTGATTGGATTTCTGGTAGAGGCTTCAGGAGGATCTTATGCAACGGCCTTCATCATGTTGATCGCCTTCGCCCTCATCTGCTCCCTTTCGTTATTCTTCTCGCGTCGTTCGAAACAAGACAGTAGTTCCGAAATGCAGGCAACGGCCGTTTAAAGATGCAGCTTAGCTTAGTAACCTTTTTCTCGATAAAATATCATGCCATAACAAACCATTTCGTGTTCACCATAAAATACATGTAAAGAGGTGTATCTCATGACAACAACGATAGATCTAACCCAATATATATCCGACGCCATTGAAGGAAAACGCGAGCTGTTTACCCAAGCCAGTGACCGAATCTGGGAATTTGCAGAGACAAGGTTCGATGAATTTCAATCCGCAGAGCTGCTGATCGAATTGCTTGAATCCGAAGGCTTCACGATCGAGAGAGGTGTTGCCGGACTGGAGACCGGATTCATCGCCTCCTATGGTTCAGGGCTGCCGGTTATTGCCTTACTGGGCGAATATGACGCACTGGCTGATCTCAGCCAGGAAGCAGGCATCAGCACATATCAGCCCGTTCAGCCGCGTGGTAACGGTCATGGATGCGGACATAATCTGCTCGGAATAGGCGCTGTGGCTGCAGCAGTCGCAGTCAAAGACTATCTTCAAGAGAATCCGGATACCCAAGGAACTGTGCGTTTCTATGGATGCCCGGCCGAGGAAAGCGGATATGGTAAAACGTATCTTGCTCGCGAGGGCTACTTCAAAGACGTGGATGCTGCACTCTCCTGGCACCCTCACTCCATGAATGCCGTTATGCATGGAAGCTCCAATGCAGTCATTCACGGCACGTTTACGTTTAAAGGCATTAGTGCTCATGCTGCTGCCGCTCCCCACCTGGGTAGAAGCGCTCTCGATGCCGTTGAGCTGATGAACATCGGTTCCAATTATACGCGGGAGCACATGATTGATCAGGCCCGAATTCACTACGCCATTACCAACTCGGGCGGTTTGGCACCCAATGTCGTGCAGGCTGAAGCCGAGGTCACTTATCTCGTTCGAGCACCGAAGAGCGCTCAGGTACGGAGTCTGTTTGAACGTCTGGTGAAGGTCGCAGAAGGGGCCGCCCTGATGACGGAAACCACGATGGATTTTAAATATGAAGGAGCATGCGCCAACCTGATTCCGAACAGCACGCTTGAGAAAGTGATGCATCAGCATCTCGTGGCTTTCGGTGCACCAGAATATGCAGAGGACGAATACGATTATGCCAAAGCCATCTATGAGACGCTGCCGCTCCAAAATCAGCAGGAAGCTGGCGCGTTAGTTGGTCCTGAACTCGCCCCTCTTCTGGCTGAACGACCGCTGCCGAACTTTATTGCTCCTTATTCAGATGAGAAGGAGACCTTCATGGGTGGATCAACCGATGTAGCCGATGTCAGCTGGAATGTGCCAACTGCGCAGTGTATTACAACCACGATGGCCTTTGGCACGCCGCTTCATGCCTGGCAAACCGTTGCCCAGGGCAAGAGCAGTTTTGCCCACAAGGGCATGCTGCTCGCTGCCAAAGCGATGGCAGCTACGGCCATTGAATCCATTTTGCATCCAGAGATCGTCAAGGAAGCACAACAGGAGTTGCTGGACAGACTCGGCGGAGAAGTGTACGACTGCCTCGTTCCCGCAGATGTGCAGCCTCCCAAACGGGGAGAATGAGACTGTGAGGTTCAAAGACGTATTTTCCATTATCGGTCCAGCCATGGTTGGACCGTCAAGCTCCCACACTGCAGGAGCAGCACGGATTGGACGCACGGCTAGACAACTGTTTGGCGAATGCCCTTCCCATGCAGAAATCATCATGTTTGGCTCTTTTGCCGCAACGTACAAAGGACATGGTACCGACACCGCCATCGTTGGCGGTCTTCTGGATATGGACACGGATGATCCCGGATTGCCCGAGGCTTTTGCCCATGCAGACATGGCAGGCATGCAAACTGTCATCCGTCCGGGAACAGGTCTGTATCCGCATCCGAACACGACAGAGATTGTACTGACCAACGCAGCGGGAACTCGGACATTAAACATGATCGGTACGTCAATAGGCGGAGGGAATATCGAAATTGTCCGGATTAACGGCTACAACTTGAAGCTGACGGCTCTCTATCCTACACTCATCATTCGTCATAGCGATGAACCAGGTGTCATTGCTGTCGTCACCAGCCTGCTTGTAGATAATCGCATTAATATCGGACACATGTCCGTGGATCGTAAGAGCCGGCGAGGTGAAGCCATGATGGTGCTCGAATGTGATGGCCGAATTGCCCCCGCCGTGGTCAGGCAGATTGAGGTGATTCCGGAAGTCCAGGAAGTCACGCTGCTCCATCTTTAATTTGAATATTGGAACTGATTTCCGCTTAATCGATAAAGGAGCCTACGCCAATGAACTTTCGAACACTAAAACAACTTGCCGAACTGGCGGAGACCCGCAATCTTTCCCTCGGCCAGCTTATGCTGGAAGAGCAATGTCATGAATCAGGCGAAGACACGGGTACCGTCTTCGGCCAGATGCAAGAGTATTATGAGATTATGAAAAGTGCCGTGCATCAAGGTCTTCACACCGATACCACTTCCAAAAGCGGCTTAACTGGAGGAGACGCCCGTAAATTGATGGCTTTTCGTGCAGATGGACAGTCCATGCTCGGTGACCATGCCAGTCTGTCGATGAGTTACGCACTTGCGGTATCCGAGGTCAATGCCTCGATGGGTCGAATTATTGCTACACCGACAGCGGGTTCCTGCGGCATTATTCCCGGGGTATTTATCAGCAGCCAGGAGCGATTCGGCTGGACCGATGAACAGATGGTCTACGGCCTATTCGCCTCCGGGGCAATCGGCTATGTCATTGCCAACAATTCGTTCATCTCTGGTGCGGAAGGCGGGTGTCAGGCGGAAGTGGGGTCAGCCATCGGGATGGCAGCTGGAGCGCTGGTGGATATCCGGGGCGGGTCCCCTTCCCAGGCCATCCACGCCGTTGGGCTTGCGCTGAAGAATACCCTTGGTCTGATCTGCGATCCGGTAGCAGGGCTTGTCGAGATTCCGTGCATCGTACGGAACGGGTTTGGTGCCATTACTGCTCTCGGAGCCGCCGATATGGCGCTGGCCGGAGTCCGCAGTGTAATCCCTTCCGATGAGGTGGTACAGGTCATGCTTGAGGTTGGATCGGCCATGCCTGAATCATTACGCGAAACGGCAGGCGGCGGCCTTGCCCAAACGCCAACAGGCCGCAAAATCACACGGGATTTGCAGCATAAATAAAGATCAGGCATGTCATTTACACTCAGAGAGACGGTCAGAACGCCTCTCAAGGTAAATGCATGCCTGTTTTTTTGTTTGACGTATATGATGTATTTCAACCAATGAACAGCTCGTACATTCTTCAGTTAAGTTCTGTTGAACTAAAGGGGGCTACAGCTATAGCTTGTCCACCTGCAGCAGCGTAACCTGTTTTACGGTACACGCAGGACTGATTTGCTCTTCGGATAACACGTTCAGCTTGATCAAGCTTTTCAGCTTATGACTATCTACCTTGGACAGCAGTCGCCAAATATCCGGATCAGGCAGTGCGGCATACAACTTCTGGTCATCATATTCCTTGCGGTGCTGAAGCACCGTTTTCACTGTATAACCGCCAACCTGCGCCTCGTATACCCCTTGTTCCGCACAATAAGCGACAATCTCATCTCGTAGTACAGACAATTGCTGCTCGATGTCTTTTTGCTGCTGTTTCAGTTGAAAATAGGTTTGCACCTTATGTTCCATGACCTATCACGCTCCTCTATATCATAGATATGCAGGAAACGATCGTTTAGGACAGGCTATTCTCACATTCTATCAACTTCTTCAAGCACTCCGTCATGGTTGCAATAGACTCTCCCTCAAATACGGATTATTACGAACGATTGCACACACCCGCTGCATTACCTTCGGTCCCAGGGGCACATCGCCGACGCGGCTTAACAGAATCCAACGTAGACAAGCAATGGCCTCAAATACTTTCTCATCCTCCAACGAGTAACTAGCTATGCGCCTGAATTCAGCACAATACGACTCGCCATAACTCTCGCCACTGTAGATCGTAATAAGGAAAACAGACCATGCAACATCGTACCTCGGGTCGCCCAGCTGTCCGTTCGTCCAGTCGATAATGGTGTAGTCGTCCTCCATTTCAAGAATGTTACCCAGATTATAATCCCCATGGATTAAGCAGTCCTGCCTAAGCTGGACGCGCTGAAGAAGGTATGACAGATGAGTGCTGATATCTTCATAGAGCTCTATGGAAGGAAAGAAATAACCAACAAAATCATATCTGGATATGTATGCTCCATCTTCTCCTGTACCTGCTTCATTCAACGGATAACGATGGACCTCCATTAAATGTTGAGCCAAATGTGCCAGTTTGGAAGATGTTAATTCGGTCACAGGCACGCCATCATAGCTCGTTAACAGCACCTGATTATGCTCCTCATCCCTGCCCCAGCCATAAGGTGTGGAGACACGGATACCATTATGGAGTAGTTTAGATAACAGCTTATATTGGTTGCCGACATTCGGTTTGGAATCCTTGTTCCATATCTTCAGAACATACGGCTGATCATCAAGTACGATTTTCATCACATCCGCTTCCAGTCCAGGTGACAAAGGAATAACCTCGTATCCCCCTTTCATCATAAGCCTTAGACTTTCATCCAATTGGATCCAATTCATACGGCTAAGTTCGATGGTCATCACTTCCTCCTCTTCAGCACATGGCCCTATCCCCAGTAAAATAGATCGTTCTCATCATTTTTTAGTCGGTCATCGGTCTACCCGATCCGGGGTCAGTCAGGGGTAATCAGACCTTTACCAATCACATTGGCAGACACCGGTTCCTTGCCCAATTCTCTGGCCCATACCGACAATTGTCCCATATGGTGAATCTCATGAGCGATGACGTGACGCATCACTTCTCCCCATGAATCAATTACGACTTTGCCATTCGATAGATGATCGATATGAGCTCTCTTTTCCATGCTGGTGTCCCAAGCCAAAACAAATGCTTCTACATCAGGACGCAATTTGCGATCGAATTGTCGCACCGCTTCAAGGCTCTTGTAATGTTCAAAATCTTCCGCTCCATCCGGCTTACCTTGCAGAATCTGAAGCCAGCTCCACTCCACATCAATGATGTGAAAAAACGTCTGCAAGATGCTCCCTACCCCGCCTGTACGAGGTCGCAGCAACTCTTCAAGCGGTAAGTCCTCACACCATGCATACCACTGTTCACGCACCATCCAGTTATAACGAAAAAAAGTTTCCATTTCCATTCCTCCTTTTCCTGTTGTATTCTTATCTACTCTTCTGAACGGGTCTATCTCATTTCATACTGATCAATTACATGATTTTTTTAATAATTCAAACTCTTCCTGAACGTAACGCGCGAATACCCTGCTTGAAAATAATCCTTCTCAAACTTCGATACCGAGTAACCAATCGATTTATAAAATACTAGTGTATCTTCATTATCAGGATGGCCGAGGGTGTGCAGCATAACTTCAGTTACTCCTTTTTCTTGAATCGCTTCACATACATGGTCCAGAAGAGTTTTCCCGATTCCCTTTCTCAGATGCCTGGGTGATACAACAACACCTACGATTTCATACGATTTTTCATCATTGTTATACATAAACCCGGCATGTCCTACAATCTGGTTCATCTCAACTGCAACCCAGTATTCCGAATTACTGGAATGATTGAAATAGCTCGCCCATCGTTCTGGATAGAGGTTAATGATAAAAGCGGGAAACTGTAACGCATATTCCTCCATTAATCGCTTAACAAATTCCGGATCCTGTGGTTCCAACCGTCGGTAAGATATCACAACCATCACCCTTTTATAAAATGGATCATTTCCTAATACCATGTTGACTACAGCTGCTTTTTACGAGCCTTGAAAAGAGCCTCCAAAGCAAGATCGACCAGCACAAAGATCATCGCTGCAAATACACCAAACAAGGTTAAGATAATAGTTTCTCTATACCTCAAAATATCTTCCCCAGCACCCATGACCAGATAAAATATGTACATGCCGACGAACCCAGCGCACGCGTAACTCAGTAATTTTACAATTAGGTAGAGTACATGCTTAGTAAATCTGATTTTGTTCACCAAGAAGTCTACTACGATCGACAAAGGTAAGCCTATCAAAAAGATCAACGGAGCTGCATATATAGGGTACACTGCAATATAAAAACCAAAATCATAGGTTTCACTCATGGATAACAAGCTTGCAGCTAAACTAAACAAGATTACGGTTAAAAGTGAAGTTAACAGCTTTCTACCCAGGTTCATTTCACCACTCCAATATGGGTATCCACAATTAATCCAATGTTCTTATACGTCCGAATCCGCCGGTTTCCAGCCTACTTCCTGAGACCACAGATGGGCTTTCTGTAAGATCTCCCACACTACAGGCCCTTTGCCCTCCACATACTTTGAGCGTTGTTCCTTGTATAAACGCATGAGCCTGTGCTTTTCTTCCGCATACTTCAGGCAATCCAGTGGATGTTCTCGTAAATAATCCCTAAACAGCAGTGTCATCTGCTCCGAAAAACTCCCTGCTTGCCTAACGTGTACATGCGTTCGTCTATTTCCCGGTGCTTCGCGGAAATATCTTTTGCTCTGATCCGGATTATCCTCCCTAAATACAAAGCCGACCCTTTCAATATCCAACTGGAAATTCGGTAAGTTATCAAGATGCAACACCGAAATTTGAATGTCAATAATGGGTTTGGCGTCTAAACCGGTGATAGAAGTTGATCCGACGTGGTCGATGCGAAGAGCTTTTTCTCCTAATGCCTCCCTCAATCTGGATCCCGTCTCTAGAAACAACGACCTCCATGCCGGGTCATGCGTTGCAATTCTCCATTGCTCTTCCATACAGAACCTCAACCTCGTTTCGATATGTATTGGCTATATCATAAATAACAAGCTTATCATGCTTTTGTTGCCCATTATCGAGTGTTTCTTTTTCTTTCGTGTAACTTTAATCTGTATATCATTTCACCTTCTTGGTTATCCATCTCTTGATCGATGAATCCCGTCTTCTCGTATAGTTTTCTGGCATGGGCATTGCTTTCTTCAATAGTTAATGAGACCACCTGACATTGATGATGGGTTTGCTGAATGAATTCTAGTATGGTATAAAGTGCTTCTTTCCCTAATCCTTTGCCTTGATAATCCTGATCGATTTGAAACCCGCCTATCCAATAATTATCCTTACTATCTGGCGTGTAGCTTAAATAGAAGAAACCAAATGCCTTTTCTCCCTGACGCAGGATATATGGGTCAAACGCTTCATCCCACGGTTTAATATAGGCATATGCTAATGACTCAATGACAGTTGGCACCCATTTGACTTGAGATTCATGTAATGAGATTGAAATTGCTTCTTCCCAATTACTTTTATTAATAGCTTCGATAGAAATTGGTATCATTTAATTCCCCTTCCCCTTAAACCACTTTCTTAGTTGATTAATATGAGCTTGATGGTAACGATTATGGTCGGCCATATGCCATATTCCCCAGCGTAGTGTGGCTTGTTTTTCATGGTCATGTCCAAAAGTAACAACACGGTCCAAATCAGCATCTGTTATTTGCGTGCATGTCTCTTTCAGATCAGTTATTACTCCCTCATATTGAGAGATAAGCGTGTCCCTTGACACTCCACTCACCATCGGAAGGTTATTATTTTCATCGATCATCGGGCCGTATTGTTCTCTCAATGATTGGGGCAGCGGTATTCCTTTAATTCTGTAGACCCAGTTTAGATCAACGTATAGGATATGTTTTATTAACTGAGCCGTACTGTTGAGGTTATGATCGGGTCCCTTGTAATCTACTTCCTCCTGTGACATTCCTTCTGTAATGGTTTGAAGTCGCTGGCTATTCTCTCTCACTGCTGAATATAGCATCCCAACTACAGGTGACATATTGGCTTGGCTTTGCAGGTCATGCAGCATATTATTTTTCCTCCTTGCCTTGTTCATAGCAGCATGTTGTAGGTCATTCCATGGAATATAACTACGGATTCGGATAGGTCTCTTGTAAGAACTTAACCGACTGGTTTATTAAAGCTTTCAAAATATCCACATGAATGTCTGCGACTTTATTAATATACACGCATGCTTTACCTGTCGTATGTTTCCCCAGGTCCTTTAATAGTGATTCTCGTTCTGTATCTCCGGTTGCAAAATATAAGCTGATTTTCGCTTTTCGGGGTGAGAAACCTACCAGCGGGGCATCGCCTTCATGTCCTGAATCATATTTATAATGATACGCACCAAATCCAATAATGCTCGGTCCCCACATCTTGGCTTCATAACCTGTTGTTTCAGCAAAAATATCCAGCAACGTATAAGCATCCTCACGTTTCTTTGGATGATCCACCCTCTCAATAAACTCAATAACGCTATTGTCTGTCTCTTTTGTTTTTTGCTTGTACATCATGTTTCACTCCTTTTCAACCTGATTGGCAGATTGGATCTGTCCAGCTTCTCGCAGCTGATGATTCAGTTCATCCAATGATTTTTGCAGTGATTCCATTCTCCTCAACCCTGCGTATTGATTACTAATTATGCCTGCAAAACCAATAACCACGACTATAATGAGATAAAGCAATGGAATCCCTCCGTAGTGAATTATCGTTAATAGAACTATCAATGAGTTCAATAGATCATTAATTCGTTAAGTCTTTTATTTTCATTGAAAGACTCTCCCAGTCACTACTATATCCAACATTTGTCCCCCAACCTGCTGACCTTAGATCATCTCCTAATTGGATTAGCTCGTTAATTCCGTCATTGTCCAACTTGGTATTTGGAAATCCTGTAAATGTGGGGAATTTAGCAAAGTACTTATACAATGTCCACAAGTCATTTTCTTGGGATTCCGTAATCAATCCAGCATTCTTACCTGTAACCATTAGTTGATTGATACCTTCTGTAACATCCTCAATCTTCTCAAGAACCGTATTTTCGTCGTTCCACTTATTATCAACTTGGTAATCAATTGTACTCTCCAATTGAACTAAATCACCCTGAAGTCCAAAGGATAAACCCGAATAGATTTCTCTCAGGTGACTTTCCTTCCAAAATACATACGTGATCAAAATAATGTTGAATATGATGGAAACAACAATAATGATATTTTTGGTCTTCATTGATTCCCCTCTCAATTAAAAATACTTAGCTACCTTAAGCATCAAGAGTTCTCTTTCTGATCATTCTGATTTGGCCTCTGTGATTGATCTCATCCTCGAAAACATGAAACCACATAAAATAATAATTGGCCGATTTGTTATACCAAAATTCCTCTTCCTTGCTTAACCAGTCGTCATCTACGCTCTGAAAGAATTGAAGTGTTCTCCTTCTTACCTGGTCCATTTTCGTAAAATAAAAGGTGATATCATTGCCTTTGATCTTTTCCTGTCCTTCCTTCCCTAACTGAAGCGCCGGGCCCCATTCCAATAATTCCTCTTCGTTCAGCTGCCGATTCTCAAACGTCGCCACCTGATAAGCGTATTCGACCCCCGCAAAGTGCAGCAGCAATGCTCCAATCGAGTTACTTTCCGAATCCAGCAAAAAATCCAGTTGATCGATGGATAGATCTTTGACTTCTTCAATCGTTGTATATCTGGCATAGTTCATCATTGAAATCAAGCGACTAATCTGAGGAGAATAACCCGGTATGTCACTTATCAGATAAATGTTATCCATATTCATGATTTATGTTCCCTCCACTTTAGGTATGTACGACTTGGCTCATGATAAAATTCACATCATCTTTCAAATGATCTGCAATATACCGTCTCTGTCACAGCCTATTACCATTTATCGGGGTTAAACTTTCTGTACATGGTTCCCGAATCAATATCCAAAAAAGCCAAGAATGATTTTTACCTTCTTCACCTTTTTATTCATAAATTTAATTCCCTCTTTTGTATCAATGATCATTACCTTTTTTCCGATCCATACTCTAACGTACACTGACTTAAGACTGAAGGGTTTAGTAAATCCCTTGACCTCGTTTTCCGTACCGTCTTCGTGTTCGAATTCCGTTCGGATGAACCAACGGTTTCCATATCCGATCTCTCTAAACTTTTTCACTGCATGCTCCTTTTCAAAGCCTCTTTATCTTAGAATTCAATATAAAAGGGCTGCATTTCAGGTCTTAAACAATATTCGATTCGCTGTCTAAAATTCTTCCACGTGACTAGCCTTAAGGCTTCCTCCACCGTGAAATACTTGGTCTCCAGACTTTCGTTGGAAACAGTCAGTTGACCTCCGATTGGCTTTGCCTGAAATAATGTATTCACAATGGATTTCTCCACATTTTGAAATACGCCGCAAAACCGGGTGATCTCGATATCAATCCCCGCTTCTTCCTTCGTTTCCCTAATGGCTGCACTGTGTAATGATTCGCCGACCTCCACCTGTCCGCCTGGCATTTCCCAGCCCCTTTTAGGCCCTCTGATAAGTAATATCTCATTCTGATCATTGATTACAACCGCAGCTGCCGAAACAATATGTTTAGGTGGGGTCATCTTCTCCAGACCTTTCATTTTAATTTGATTCCGCAGGAATAATCATCTGTTGTACTTCTTGTACTCCAGGAATAAACCCGAGGTTATAATACACGGATTCCGCATCGTTTCCTTCCATGACATACAACCGAAGGATGGGATATTGTCCTTTCAGGATTGTCAGAGCTCTCTGCAGCATGTATGTTGCAATTCCTCTCCCTCTATGCGATGGGATGACGCCGATACTATAGACTGCTGCCTCCGTGTCTTGTAAACAAAGCCTGCAATTGGCGACAAGCTGCCCTGTATTTTTGTCATACACAAGTGTAGACGCTTCCGTAAGGGTCTCATTAGTTAGAGCGGGATCTTCATCAGGTATGAACTGTTCCAACGAAGACTGATTTCTTCTTAACGCCTCAAAACCTCCTACAAAGCTTGCGAAGTCGCAATGAGCTATTTCATTTTCATTTGTAAATCGCTTGGTGCCTGTTTCATCTTCTATAATTTGAGGACTCTTGATGATCAGATCGTCGTCCCATGTCACGTCGAATCGTTCAGTGGGACGCTGCATCCAGCGGCATCTGAACTCCACTGGCCAAAATCCGGCTTTGGCAAATAAATGAACCTGGTCCGGAAGAATCTCAAAAGCTTTAATGGCTTGGGTTCGATCAGACCAGCTGACAAGAATCTTTTTCAGAAGCTTCAGTACCTCAAATGATTGATTGAACGGTGGAATGAAAAATAAGTGATATATATTATTGGGTGCCATCCGTACCCCGCCAATTTTTGATTCTCCCTGGTAGATCCAATACGCATTATTTCGGTTAGCATTGAACCGCTCTTCTCTAAAAAAACCAACAAAGCGCATATTGTAATAAACCGAGCAATATATTCCCCACTCTTCCGGGTCAGCCTTACGAATAGAATATTCGCTGGATAAATCATACGTTTCTATGTTTTCAGACCATTCAATTACCTGCACACGTCATTCCCCCACTATGCCTTGAATTCTTGTATTCTTCTGCCTTCATGCACTCGATCTGAGAAGTTTCCTTGCGTGTATTCGTGTATAACCTTATTCCAAAAGCGCTGTGCGGGCACATTGCTTTCAAGCTGGTGTACTTCCCAGTGCCCCTCATGCATATCAAATAGTTGTTTAGCTACCGCCGTGCTATACCTTCTTTTCTGTATTTCTTCATAATAAAAAACTCCGCAATGGAGCAGTACTTTTGCTCTTCTGATTCTATGCATCTGACTAACACAAAACCGATATAGTTATCCTCCTGTTTGATGACATATGGAAATCGATGATCCACTTCGACCCAATAGTCTTCCAAATAAGGATAGGGCCTAAATAGACCATCATCTTCCACATCACAATCGATAAATTCAGAGAAATCATAAATATAGAATTGCATGAGATTTTGTATGATACCCTTATATTCCTTAGATGCTTGAATTAATTCATAATTCATATCGTGGTTACCACCTCACCTTTACTTAGCTATGTGCAGCGTCTTCTTAAAGGCTTCAATCTGCTTTTTATGATGTTTATCATGCGATATGAATGCCCTTACATACTTCTTAATACTGAATTTCTTCTTGTCTCCATCCTTATATTCTCTTGTATATTCTTCTTCGTTCAATCCCGTAATATCATGGATTATGTTCATTCGCTTTTCTACAAATTCTTCAACAATCGTATTCTTCGATCTGGTCTTTGAGTATTCCATCGCATTTGCATTAAATTCATCAAAGTTCAGATGCTTTACGGTCAATGGTTCGCCCTGTTTGATTTTATAGATAGCTTCCTCATAAAAATATTGATCCCACATCATCATATGCGCGATAACGTCTTTCAAAGTCCATTTGCCTTCAGCTATTGGCGTATTCCAAACCTGCTCAGATAGACTTTCCAACTCTCTCACATAAGAAGTAAACGACTTGAATTCCTCAATCATTTCATCCGTAGTTTTAGCCATGATTATATCGCTCCTATAAATGATTTTGTTCACCTTACTTTAAGATCGAATTCCTCGGTTTGACCGTTCCATTCTACGCGAAAGCTCACACTGGAATCTGTCTGAGGGATTGCTCCGTTACCTGCTGTATAGCCAACAAAATATACGTCCTCTGCATTCTTATTAGCAGATGTCGTTCCCCATCCCGATCCAGCAGTGGTATCGTAACTGTATTTGATTTCTCCATACGGCTTCGTACCGTCTCCAATATATTTGAAAACCAGTTGTCTTTTATGATTGTCTCCTCCTATTTTTTGGAGAGATATAAGGTTTGCTGCCCAATTGTCAGCTGAGCCCTTGTATTCATTTAGAAACTCCAGCTCGGAGACCTCTATATCATAAATATCATTAGCCATTAATCCAGAATAGACAGAAGACTTCGAGTAACCGCCACTGAGCAAAATGCCCAATATCGCCAAAATTAGAGTTGTATTTTTCAAGCTGCATCACTCCTTCCTTGCTTTTAACCATTTGATCTAAAGTTATACACGTTGTACCTTCCATTATCGGAAGAGTATTTTAATAGATTCCCATCATCGGGTTCACCTATGAAATAGGCTCCGATACAACCTGTAGTACATCTGTGTCCAGAAATTAGTATGTTTACATCACTCGTCCTGTGTTCCGCCTCAAGTTCAATCATGAATTGATACACTCTCTTCATAAAACCGTTTATATCCTCGATACCCTCATATACTTCAGGGTCAGGTATAGGACCAGACATGCTCACTTCCTCTCTATGCCGGAGATCTGCTTCACCGAGATCAAAAACATCAAGTCTTGGGTCAATCACAGCCTTCATACCACTTACAATCTCTGCAGTTTGAATAGCCCTTTCTTGGGGAGAGGAAAAAATATAATCAAACTTTACATTCATCATTTCATCTCTCAAACTCTCAGCTTGCTGGATTCCGTAATGGTTTAATGGCAAACCTCGTCTGCCTTGGAGTCTCCCTTCCTTATTCAGATCGGCCTGCCCATGCCTAAGAACGTAGATCATGTCACCAAGCCTCCTTTGCCACCATTGAATCAAACTATATCTTCACATTTCTACCAATCCAAATGTATTCTGAATAGCTCTCTCATAGTTTTCCCACACAAAATAAAATGGACCTATGTTTAGTGGTTGGTTCTTGTGCTCCAGAATAAAGTCCTTCCAAATAACTACATCCTCATCCCGATCCACTTTCACAGAGATATAACCGCACTCTTCGTCCCCGCACAAAGGGCATACTAAAATGGGATATCTATAATACAGATACTCATGGGGTTCCTTTAACAAAAAGTATTGAATCATTTGTCTTTGATTTTCTTCAGTTCCCCATCCAAGTGCTGGTACCAGATCGTGCCTCTTAAGCATCTGATATAGAGACTTTCCATCGATAATCAGATCTGCGAATGTTGTGTTTTTATTCCCATCCTGAGATGGATCTAATTCATCATACCGACTGGAAGGTTGAGTTTCTAAAACATTTATTGTAGTCATTACTAGATTCTCCTTGTTGTTTATCCTGCTGATAACTTATAAATAAAATAACGCTTTTCCATTCGGAATAGTTATTACATTCCCAAAAAATCTACAACCTTTTCTTCAGAAAATACTGAACGATGCCCTCTGGATATTCATCGATGACTCCAAACACTTCATAGCCCATCTTCTGATAGAACTCTGGAGCCTGGTAGGAAAACGTGCTGGTGTGAGCGAGTTTGCACCCCATACTTGAGGCTATGCTTTCCGCTTGTAAGATGAGAGACTTCCCACTCCCGTGATTTCTATATTCCTCGTCGATCCAAAAGTTATCAATATATAATGTCTCGCAGTATGTAGCACAGAAGATTCCACCTACAGCCTGGCCTTCCATATCCCTCAGAAATAGATTGATGCTTTTTCCTGGCCTCTTTAATAACCCTTTCGTTTCTCTTACATTGTAGTTATACAAACGATCACAAATGGCTTTGTAGTCTTCCTCATGCCCTTCATATACAATCTGTAATTCAACATCTTGCTTCGGGCTATTCATAGATCTATAACCTCATTTCATTCGATTAGATTTATATGCTCGCTTGGTTCGTTCATCTTATAGGTATTTCTTAAATGCTTTGCTTGACCCTCCATCGTACCCTAGTTTTTCATAAAAATGATGTGCCTCGATTCTGGATGCTCCACTGGTTAGAAATATTTTCAAACAATTTTTCTGTATACATATATTTTCGATAGCCTTCATCAGTTCTGAACCGTATCCCTTGCTCTGGACATGCTCCGTAACAATGACTCGTTCAACTACTCCAAACGGTCTATTCTCTACCAGGGCATCCAGACAAATATGTAAGTGTGCTGTACCAATAACCTTTTGATCAATTTCGCACACGAGCAAGAAACTGTTGGGATTATTTTGGATCTCCTCAATCCGTTCTCCCAACACTTTTGTATTCAAGTTGTTTGGCAACAATTCTTTGTACAAACGTTCAATAGCCTGCGCATCTCTTGGTTCTGCTTCTCTGATCATCACGCTCACGCTCCTTATGTTCTAAAAATAATTAATTCAGCTGATAACTCAATATAATGTCTCCATTGTCTTCAACTTCGCCTGTGTCCAGGAATCCAGAAGCTTTATATAGCGTGTTGGCCACAACGTTATGCGGTACATGAGACACTCTGATCTGTTGACAATCAGCTCTGCTTTTTAGTTTGTTAATCACTTCTCTAATAGCTTGTTTGGCATAGCCTCTTCCTTGGTATCTCTCATCAATCATAAATCGCAAAATCCAGTGATACCCATCACTATAGATTTCATTGTCAAATAGAATGAAACCCACCATCTGATCCTCCGCATAGATTCCGTATGGCTTGGAAGTAGTCTCCTTGATTGCATGAATGAGCGAGTCCGAATTCGTAGCGACCAGGTTCATTTGCTCATCCCGTGGTTTAAGGTTAATGCATTCCAATTCGTTTTCTTTCGTTATCAACCTAAGCGTGATGTTCTCTACTGACATGAGGGCCTCCCCTTAATCATTTATCATCGTATTACCATAATTCATATGTATACTGGCACCAGCCTTTCCTACAATTTATCCAATGCATATACATCTGGAAAACTAAATCCATCATAACCCAAATCATGGTATATGCGAATAATTAATTCCTTTTCCAAAAGAATCTAATTTCTTTTAACATCGCAAAAAACCACGGTTTCCCGTGGCTTCACATGATTTCTGCATTTCCCTTATACAGTTCCACTCACCATCTGCCCCTTGTACCAAACCGCCTGCCGGGCAGATTTACGGGCAACGGCTTCCGCCGAGCAGCTTGCCTGAACCAGTACAAAGCTCGCCGCATCGCCTACTCTAGGCCAGACTTGATTCCCTTCCGAATCCAGCGGTGTAACTCCACCCGTGATGAATCCAAGAGACTGGGACAACGAACGTTCATCATTGTATCCATACAATTCGGCGAAGCGCCCTGCTTTCTCCAGTTGATCCCCACTGCCAAAAGGTGACCAATGATCGGTTAGGCTGTCTGTGGCCAGCTTCACGTTGACCCCCACGCGATGCAGCATCGGAAGGGGCATAACCATTTTGCCGATGGGTACCGTTGAAGCCACGCTCATGCCGAGAGAGGCCATACGCTTCGCCATATCCTCCGCCTCCTGCTGCTCCGCTTGAGCGAACCAGAACGCATGACTCACCGTGACCTTCCCTTGAAGTCCTGCCTCTTCCGTCAGGCCAGTGAGTCGCTGCAGCGTTTGCTTGCCCGGCTCATTGCGATCATGCAGATGGATATCGATCCCCGCCTGATGCTGCACAGCCAGATCTACCATGGCATGGAGCGATTTCTCGATATGCTCGTCCACTGTATGAGGATCAAGTCCACCCACAATTGTAGCCCCTTCTTGCATGGCTTGGCGCATTAACTCCACCGAATTGGAGCGAAGCAGCCCATGCTGTGGAAATGCCACAATCTCCGAGGAGAGTTTGCCTGAGAAAGTTTCCAGTGCTTGTCTGGTGGCCTCAAGCCGTTTCAACCCACTGACGGGCTCAATGTTGCAATGGCTGCGTACATGAGTGGACCCATAGCCCTGAATTAGGTGCAGGATACTCTCCGCTTGACGTTTCGCATCCGGCAGCAGCTTGGGCAGCAGCACCTTCTCTTCTTCAATCCGTTCGAAAATGCTGGATATGCGCCTTACGGCTTGCCAAGGTCCATCGTAATACGTTTTATCTAGGTGGATATGTGCTTCTTCGAACGATGGCAGCAGCAGCTGCCCTTTACCATCATATTGAGGCAGATCCGTCTGAAGTTCCGCTCCCTCATCCTTAATCTCAGTAATGATTCCGTTCTCCACCCGGAGATGGGCCTTCTTCGTCTGTGTTCCCGTTACCTGGCCCTGTTCCGTAACATAACCTTGCTCCATCGTTACGTTGGTCAACCAATATGCCTGATTTAACATGTCATCCCTCTTTTCACGAAGTGTGCCGTGCATGGTATCGATCATCTGTGCTCTATGGTACCATAGGGGTGAACGAGGCAAAAATATGTAAAACGTTGGTGTTCCATACGAGGATCGTTTGGATCTGACTAGCGGAAAGGTGTGCACTCAACATGCGCAAATGGCTTCATATCCTTGCAAGTGCAATCGCAATCACACTTTTTATGATGCTGTACTATTCAGTAACCGGAACGTCCCTTTCAAAAGTGCATTGGGGTTCGTACACGGTGATCCTCCTACTTGTTCTAGTTATTCCACAGACGCTCGGAACGATAATCAGAGAACGCAAAAACAGGCACAACTAAGTGCCTGCACCCTATCCATCGACAAAACCACTGCTCTTCAATAATGAAACCTCTCATGCCCGCCATCAGTCACGCCTTCAATCCGCTCTAAGTCTAGCAGTCTGCGCTTCAACTCCAAGCCTCCGCGGAATCCGGTCAGTTTGCGGTTGGCACCGATAATGCGGTGACATGGTAATAGAAGGGGAATGGGATTCGCACCGTTCGCCGCCCCAACTGCACGAACCGCCGTAGGTCTGCCGATTGCAGCCGCAATGTCGCCGTATGTGCGAACTTCACCATAAGGGACACGTCCCAGCTCCTTCCACACCTGCTGCTGGAATGCTGTGCCAATCAGATCAAGTGGAATCTCATCCGTATAAC
Source organism: Paenibacillus sp. 7523-1 (assembly GCF_002276415.1). Classification (NCBI taxonomy): domain Bacteria; kingdom Bacillati; phylum Bacillota; class Bacilli; order Caryophanales; family Paenibacillaceae; genus Paenibacillus; species Paenibacillus sp. 7523-1. The sequence continues at coordinate 442,752 of NZ_NPBR01000010.1, forward strand.
GAATTTGCTCCCCTGCAAAGTAAGCTTGCAGCCAGTCCACCATGCCTGTCCCCTTTATGGCTTGTTCATCTTCTGCCAGCTCTGCTCCCGGGGCAATCCGGGCAATCCAGCTGCTCCAGTCCTCTAACGTTTCATTCGGCATCACAATACGGCAGATCCCTAGTTCCGTAGCGATCAACATCCACGGACGTCCGTCCAGCTCCAAGGCAGACCATATGATCTTTTTTCGCATGTGTCCACGCTCCTCCCATTGAGTATTTCATTTCGTTTCTTTCTATATAAATAAAACTCCTCTGCTAAACACGAACAGATCTCTTGGTCTTCCGCTTCATACTGCGAATCATCTGCTTGGTCTCCGGATCCACGCGATAGGACTCCGTTATTTTCTGCAGAGCTTTATTGTAGGTGAAATCATCGAGCGTATTGTTTTTCAAATACTGCATCGTCACTTCCGGCTGCTTCACATAGGCCATCGATATTGCCCATGCTACCGCCATTTTGACGTAGTACGCTTCATGTTTAATCTGATCCAATGAGACCAGAACCCGATCAATGTATGTCTCATCCAGATAAAAGTTCAATAGCATGACCACGCCAAAACGTATCTCGTACTCCTGATCCGACTTCAGATAAGGCTGCAGGAAATTCCACACGGATTCTGCATGTGCCCTCGTATATTTTAATCCGGCGCAGAAGCTGTCACATATCGACCAGTTATCAATCTTGGGAACAAAAGCGGCGACATGCTCCAGCCATTCATCCAGATCCGCCTGGACATGACCAATAACCATAGCCTGCAGCATCACTTCTTCGAAATAGTCATCGTCAGCCGTCTTCAGGTACGCACGCCAGTCCCCTGCAGCGAGCTTTTTCGCCATCTTTCGTAACGTAGGCAATCGAACACCCATCAGATTCGTAATATTGGGAATCAATGCAGCCGAGAATTTTTGGTACTCCGGTTCGGCCAGACTGAGCAGCTGTGTTCTGATCTCTGTTTCCACTCGTGCAAGTCCTCCTCATCAGTTACTTGTACAACTTGTACAACCAGTATATCTCCGCAGCGCCTATTTGTAAGCCCGTTCCGAATGGTTGAGCAAGATTTCAATAGCGCAGTTCATGCTTCACTCATCCCATTTGCTGTTTACCTCGCTTGCATTGCGTTTAAAAATACGGAGCCCCGCCTCTAGAAAGGAGTCTTGATATGAACAAGAACGGACCTCAATCGCCTAAGAATAATTCAATCGAAGAAATTACCGAGCTGCTGGTTCAATATGTACAAACCCAAGACCTCCCCGAATTTTATAAAGCGATAAAAGAGCTTCATCCCTACGATCTTACGCTCATCTACCAAAAGTTTCCTGAACAGGAAACGAAGCGGTTGCTGCTGCTGTTCAAGCCAGATGTTCTCGCCGATATGGCCGAATCGCTCAAGCTTCATGACCAGATTAAACTGTTCGAACAGCTAGGGCCGGAACGTACGCTTGAGGTCATGCAGCAGATGGACAAGAGTGATCTGATCAAGTTCCTGCATGATTTGCCTGCCAAACGCAGGGAACACCTGTTGTCGAACATGCATCTCGACCATTCTGCCATTATCCGCTCCGTGCTGAACTATCCGCCGGAGACGGCTGGCCGGATCATGACCGACCGTTACCGCACTCTTCTGGCGCATGAGACTGCGAAGGAAGCGATAAGGGAATCCCAGGGCACTCCTCCTATACCGGCTGCGAGCTATCTGTACGTTACGGATGATGAAGGCAAACTCGTTGGAGTGGTCAGTCACCGATCCCTGCTTCAGGCGGGCGACAAGACCCGGGTAGAAGAGCTGATGACCAAGCGCGTCATTTATGCGACTGTGGACATGGACCAGGAAGAAGCTGCGCAGCTGCTGCAGCGTTATGAATTTATCGCCTTACCCGTCGTTGATGAGAACCACAGACTCTGTGGGGTCATTCAGATGGATGATGTCATTGATATCATCATGCATGAAGCCAGTGAAGACTTGGCCAAGATGGGTGGCGGCGGCAAGGATATTGATTTTGATACCAAACCACTCGTGGCGGTCAAGCGCAGACTCCCCTGGCTCATCCTGTTACTATTCATCGGACTCATCTCAGGCAGCATTGTGGACTTCTTCGAGGATACGCTGAATCAGGTGGTTGCTCTCGCATTTTTCATGCCCATGATCGCCGGTATGACCGGAAATACGGGAACACAGTCCCTGGCTGTCGTCGTTCGCGGTCTCATTGGTCGCAAGCTTGACAAATCCACCGTACTGGCGTTGATTGGCCGGGAAATCAAGGTAGGTACCCTGATTGGACTCGTATGCGGAGTCATGATTACAGTCATCGCCTACTTCTGGCAGGGGGACTGGCTGCTCGGCACAATTATTGGCGTGTCACTCTTCTTCACACTCGTGATCGGTACACTGACAGGTACATGTATCCCCCTATTGTTAAGTCGCTTCAAGGTTGATCCCGCCGTTGCCTCCGGACCCTTGATCACTACGCTTAACGATATATTGTCGCTGTTTATTTACTTCGGTATCGCAACCCGGTTTTTGGATGCACTCATGTAAAAACGGCTGTGCCTGACATACGGAAAACAGACCCACTATGAAGGATAGCGGGTCTGTTTATGTCTTTCCAATTGAATGAACATTTTGCATCTAATCATAAGTGACATCCAAGCTTTAAGATATCGATTGAAATGATCTATTTTTCTATCAATCTAAGCCGATCTTTTATTTTTGTTATAGATATCGAAGGCTACGGCAAGCAGAAGCACCAGACCTTTAATTCCCTGCTGCCAGTCAATGCCCAGTCCAATGAGGGACATCCCGTTATTCAGTACCCCCATAACCAAGCCGCCGATGATCGCTCCAAACACGGTTCCAATACCTCCGGAAGCTGAAGCTCCACCGATAAAGCAGGCAGCAATTGCATCCAGTTCGAAGTTGGTACCCGCTCTTGGGGTAGCCGCATTCAGACGAGCAGCGAAGATGAGACCGGATACAGCAGCGAGCACACCCATGTTTACAAATACCCAGAACGTTACTTTTTTAGTTTTGACTCCGGATAGTCCTGCGGCCTTTTCATTTCCACCAAGTGCGTACACATGACGTCCCATTACCGTACGGTTCATGACAAAGGAGTAAACGACGATCAGCACAAACAGCAGGATCAGGATATTCGGAATTCCGGCGTAACTTGCGAGTACGAATGTGAACAGGTTCGTTACCGCAGCCACCACAATTAGTTTGAGCAGGAAAAGTCCCTGCGACACTACCGCGAATCCGTATTTCCGCTGGGAGCGGCGTTCCCGCAGTTCATTTACGATATACCAGATTGTAAGTGCAATCCCTACAAGGATCGAGATGAGACCGAAACCTGAGAATTGGATATCAGGCAGGAATCCGGAGCTTATCTTTTGGAATCCCCCCGGAAAAGGAGAGATGGACTGGCCCTCCAGCACAATCATCGTCAAGCCGCGGAAGAGCAGCATGCCCGCAAGGGTTACGATAAAGGCCGGAATCCGCACATACGCGATCCAGAAGCCCTGCCAGGCCCCGATTAACGCCCCCACCAGCAAAGAAGCGATCACCGCCAGCCAGGCTGGAAGCTGCCAATCAACCATCATAATGGCCGCCACTGCACCGACAAAGGCTGCAACAGATCCAACCGACAGATCAATATGTCCGGTAATGATGACCAGTACCATCCCGATGGCGAGCACCAGGATATAGCTGTTCTGCAGGATCAGATTCGTAATATTGATCGGCTTCAGCAAGAGTCCGCCAGTCAGCACCTCGAACAATATCATAATAACAACCAGTGCGATAATCATGCCGTATTGGCGTATATTGTTTTTGAACAGTTTAGTTAGCATTTCCATGCTTCTCGCCTCCAGACTTCGTCATATATCTCATCAACGTTTCCTGCGTCGCTTCCTCGCGGCTGACTTCACCCGTGATGCGCCCGGCATTCATGACATAAATCCGGTCACACAGGCCCAGAACCTCAGGAAGCTCGGATGAGATGACCAGCACGCCCTTGCCCTCAGCAGCAAGCCGGTGAATAATCGTATAGATCTCGAATTTCGCGCCCACATCGATTCCGCGGGTCGGTTCATCCAGAATGAGAATATCCGGTCCGGCAAATATCCATTTGCTCAGCACCACTTTCTGCTGGTTCCCCCCGCTCAGATTGCCAGTTTTCTGAAGGATGCTTGGGGCCTTGATATTCATGCTTTTCTTCATCTCTTCGGCAACCAGCACTTCTTCACGTTCATTCACAACGGCGTTTTTGGTCAGCTTGCCCAGGCCGGTCAGTGAGATATTGCGTTTGATATCATCCATAAGAATGAGCCCGTATTCCTTCCGATCCTCTGTCACGTAGGCAAAACCATTCTGAATCGCCTCCGTAACACTGTTGTTTTGAATCGGTTGACCATCCTTGATGAGCTGGCCCGATATGTTGCGCCCATAGGATTTGCCAAATATGCTCATGGCCAGCTCTGTACGTCCCGCACCCATCAGACCGGCTATGCCGACGATTTCACCACGCCGAATGTTCATGTTGACCCGGTCCAGCACTTTGCGATCAGCATGATGCTCGTGATAAACCGTCCAGTCCTTCACTTCCAAAATGACGTTACCAATATCCGCATGACGCTCGGGATAGCGGCTTGTCAGATCACGGCCCACCATACCGCTGATAATCCGGTCCTCGGTGACGTTATCCTTCCTCATGTCCAGCGTCTCGATGGTCTTGCCATCCCTCAATATCGTGACGGAATCCGATACCTTGGACACCTCGTTCAGCTTATGGGAAATCAGGATGCACGCAATTCCCTGCTTCTTGAACTCCAGCATTAATTGGAGCAGGTTTTCACTATCGTCCTCATTCAGCGCTGCGGTCGGTTCATCCAGGATGAGCAGACGAACCTTTTTGGAGAGTGCTTTTGCAATTTCAACCAGCTGCTGCTTCCCTACACCGATGTTGGATACAAGGGTATTCGGATTTTCGCTCAGGCCCACTTTGGAGAGCAATTCACGTGTGCCGACCAATGTTTCTTTCCAGTCAATGATGCCTTTGCTGGCACGCTCGTTGCCCAGGTAGATGTTCTCGGCAATGGATAGGTAAGGGATCAGTGCGAGCTCCTGATGGATAATGACGATTCCCAGATCCTCGCTCTGCTTGATGCTTTTGAACTCGCATGTTTTCCCTTGGAACAAAATATCCCCTTCGTACGTTCCATGTGGATATACACCGCTAAGCACTTTCATCAGTGTGGATTTACCTGCACCATTCTCACCGCACAGGGAATGAATTTCACCTTCCCGGATCTTGAGATTGACGTTTTCCAGTGCTTTGACGCCAGGAAAGGTTTTGGTGATGCCCTTCATTTCCAATATGATTCCGGTCATGGGACTTGCTCCTTTCCATTATTATTTCAGTCCGATTTCTTCTTTGGTGTAATAATTGGTGCCGACAATGTCCTTCTCCACATTGGTCCGGTCCACGGAGATCGGATCCAGCAAATAGGCCGGAATTATTTTAATACCGTTGTTATATGATTTTTCGTCATTCACTTCTGCTTGTTTCCCTTGTAAAATGCTATTGGCCATCTCTACCGTCTGCTCCGCGAGCTTGCGTGTATCCTTGAATACCGTCTGTGTCTGCTCACCGGCAACAATGGATTTGATGGAGGCCAGCTCCGCGTCCTGCCCAGTAATAACAGGCAGAGGCTTACTCTCTGATCCGTATCCGACACCTTTCAGCGACGAGATGATGCCGATGCTGATTCCGTCGTACGGGGACAACACTGCATCCAGGTTATCTCCGGAGTAATAGGCACTTAGCAAGTTATCCATCCTCGACTGGGCGAGTGCTCCATCCCAGCGCAAGGTCGCAATCTGTGCCATTGTGGTTTGGTTGCTCCGTACCACAAGCTTGCCGGAATCAATATAGGGTTTCAGTACAGACATTGCACCGTCGAAGAAGAAATACGCATTGTTGTCATCGGGTGAGCCGCCAAACAGCTCGATGTTGAATGGTCCTTTGCCTTCCTTGAGGCCAAGCTTCTGCTCAATGTAGGAAGCCTGCAGCACCCCAACCTTGAAGTTGTCGAACGTCGCATAATACGTGAGATAGGGTGTGTTCCGGATCAGGCGGTCGTATGATATAACTTGAATGCCCTCATCGTGAGCCTTCTTGATTACATCCGTCAGTGTATTGCCATCCACGGATGCAATGACCATCACATCCACTCCCTTGGTAATCATGTTCTCAATCTGTGAAATCTGATTTTCGACCACGTCCTCAGCGTACTGCAGATCCGTCTTATACCCTTGTTCCTGAAAAAGACGGACCATGTTCTCTCCGTCGCCGACCCAGCGCTCGGACGATTTCGTTGGCATGGAGATACCTACATATCCTTTTTCCTTGCTGCCTGTTCCGCTCTCAGCCAGATTGCAGGCCGATAACATCAAGGTCATCACCAGAAGCCAGATCATCACTGCTCCTTTTTTCATATCAAGTTCCCCTTTCCTCAAATCATGCGCATCTGAATGAATTATAAGATAACGCTTACAATGTTGAAATGAACTTCTATTGTCTTCTGTTTTTGCCTGATCCCATCGTAGCATTGTGAGGTTTGAACGGTCTTTGCAGCTTTTAAACCTTTTTTATAAAAATTTAACTTTTGTCTAATCAGGAGGATTGCAGCATCCTTTGACTTGAATCCCGTTCATCACTGGACAAAAAAAAGAGCTGATCCGCTTCTCCGAAAGAAGCAGAGCAACTCCGTGGTATTGGTCATACTAATGATGCTACACCCGGTCTGCGGAGGCACTCTGCCCTGTGCCCCCATCCTTCCGATACTGTGCGGGTGAAATGCCCATCACTTTCTTGAACGCCGTGCTGAAATAGTGCTGGGTATCGTAACCGACCCGTTCTGCAATGCTGTGGATAGGCAGTGCCGTTGAATCCAGCAGCTGTACTGCTTTGCGGATGCGGGCATGTGTGACCAGGGTTACGAATGTATCGTTTAACTCTTTCTTGAGCACCCGGCTGAGATATACCGAGGAGACTTGCAGACGCGAAGCGAGCGATTCCAGTGTCAATTCCCGATCCGCGTACCCTTCATGAATGATCTGCCGAGCTCTGCGCACCAGCGGAGATAAGCGGGCTTCCCCATAGATAAGCTCACGGCATAACCGGTAAGCACTCGGGACTTCCTCCAATGCACCTGTATTCTGCTCCACATGAGCATGAACAGCAATATTCAGACAGGTACTAATTTGTTGTTCAATGGTGCAATCCAGTTCTTCAGGAGCTGTCTGCCATAGACAGAAGCCAATTAATCCATTCGGGTCCCGGAACAGGACATGGGGAAGATCTCCCAGCAGCTCACCGATAATATTTTCTACGGCAAAAAGAAACAATTGACGATCATTCTCTCGCATAAGGGACTGCCGTGCTTCGGCCGCAGGCCAGCGGACGACCCCGATCTGCACAGGCGGATCCGATGGCAGGCGCAGGAAGGCAAGCTGCTCTGTCAGATCTTTTCCTTCCGCCCGTCCTTCCAGCCACTCCAGACAAAAACGCTGCCGCAGCAGCGGAATATTGCGTTCGATCTGGTCGGCAGCCTGCTTGACGTAGGCCGTACGTCTGCGTTCTTCATCCATCCGCTGTTTCAGGCGCATAAGTGCAGTGTGCAGCCGCTCTGCATCTACCGGCTTAAGAATGTAATCCTCCACGCCAAGCCGCACAGCCTCTTGGGCATAAGCGAATTCATCATGCCCGGAGATGATGAGGCAGCGGCAATCCGGACACTCGTCCTGAAGGCGACGGATCAGATCAATGCCGTTCAGAAATGGCATGTTCATATCCACTAGAATGATATCAATACCGAACTGGACAGCCAGCTCCAGTGCTTCCTCGCCGTCCTCCGCTTCACAGGCAACCTCCATGCCAAGCGCTTCCCAGTCTATGGCATCCCGAATGCCTTCGCGAATAATCGGTTCATCATCTGCGATCAGCACTTGGTAACGCGGGGCCGACTGCAATGTCTGGGCTGCAGCCACTGATGCTGCTGTACTCTCCGTCTCTGGTTCTGTCCAAGCTGCTTGGATCATTGCTTCCTTCATTGACTATCCCGCCTTCCTTCAGTATCGAATTGCAACGCTTGTGGAAGTTCTTTCATCAACGGCTGAGTGATGGTCACACAAGTCCCTTCACCTTCCCGACTATTCAAACTGATCCCATATTCTTCTCCAAAAGAAAGCCGAAGGCGTGCCTGTACATTCAGCATGCCATAGCTTTTGCCGCCCTGACCGGCTTCCTGTGTTTCCATGCTTTCCAGGGGCGTACCGAGCAGTTGCGCCATCTCGTGCAGCCGCTCGCTGGACATCCCGGCGCCATCATCCTGTACCGTCAGATACAGCTTATGATCTTGTACTTTGGCTTCAATTCGAATCTTACCCGGACCTCGTCTGCCCTTAATCCCGTGATAAATGGCATTTTCCACAATAGGCTGCAGCACCAGCTTAAGCACGAACAGCTCCTTCAGCTCCTCCGGAATCACCAACTCACATTGAAGTCGGTTCCGATACCGCGTTTGCTGAATTTGCAGATAACTGGATATATGTTCCACCTCGGATTGCAAGGGAATGAAATCATTGCCTTTGCTTAGCCCGATACGAAACAGTCTGGACAGGGCACCTACCATCTCGGATACATCGTCCACACCTTTCCTCTGTGCCATCCAATGGATCGTATCCAGGGTGTTATATAAAAAATGAGGTTTAATATGCTCCTGCAGGCTTCGCATTTCAGCATCCCGTTTTTGCCGCTCCCGTAATTCATTAAGGGACATGAGCTGCCTGATCTGTGCCAGCATTCGGTTAAAACTTCTGCCCAGCATGCCGATTTCATCAGCCCGGTCGCTCCAGCGGCCGGATCTGAGATTTCCCGTTTCCGCCCTGCGCATATAAGACATTAACCGGAAAATCGGTTGAGCGATGGAACTGGAGAACCGAAGGGAAGCGCTCAGACCAAAGAGACAGACCACGAACACAAAACTGACGACGTAAAACTGAATCTGGCGGACTTCAGCTATCGATTCCCTTGCCGGGAATACCCCTACAGTTCTCCATCCTGTGAACGAGGAAGACTGGTACATGAACAACAATTCCTTCCCCTCTGCTTCAGCGTTAAATATTCCGCTATCCCCGGATGGGAACCAGGCTGATGGAATCTGCTCAACAAGTGGGTTGTCCGGCATATAGACACTTCGCCCTTCTGCATCGGTCACCATCACATATCCGGATTTCCCCAGCGTCACATCCCTGGCGGCCTGAGATACGGTACGCAGTTTCAGGTCGATCATAATGACACCGAGCACACGTCCTGATGTTTCATCCGTGATGGAACGTGCAACAGACACAATTTCACTATCCTTATACCGAACATGTGTCGTGATGTTACGCTGTCTCGGTTGACCCAGAACCGTAAAAATGCCGGCATTCCGGGATGCACCTTGGTACCATTCCTCCTGAACCAGGCTCTGATTGGTTTTCGGGTACATCTCGTTGCTAATGTAGTCTCCATTTCCATTCACGAGGACAATTCCTGCTATCTCCGGATACAATGTCGTGAATCCCTGCAAAAACTGCTTGATCCCATACAGTTGATCCTGATCTGTGGACTGGTTCGAATCGCCACTGGATACGGCTGCTCCTGTATGACCGTCAAACTCCGTTTTCCCTTCCATGAACGCACGGATATCCGGGTCAAACGCGATCAGATAGGTCATGTTTTGCAAATTCTCCATCTTGCTGTCAAGTGCTTCATTGACTTTGCCGATCAGCTGCATCGTGTGTCCCTCAACCTGTCTTTCAACAATCTTTTCCACAGTCCAGTTCACCAGCAGTCCGAGTCCCACTGAAGGAACGATCGCAAAGAGCAAAAAGAGCAGCATCAGCTGATAGCGCAGCGGCATATTACGCAAACGCAGCCTCTGCAATCCGCTCTTCATTCGGAAACGAATTTTCTTCCAGCCGAGGGGCATTCGAGAACGATGTTCTGTTTTATTTGGCATAGTAATCATCTACATTCGATCGTGTCACGACAGAGATTCCGGTATCCACCCTAACCGGCAGCGGTGCATTTTCATCGGAAGAAGACGGTGCAGGTACGGTCAGTTGGTGGTGTAAATGAAACAGGTATTGAAGGGACCAGTAGCCCATGTTCCAGGTTCCCTGTGCGATCGTTGCAGAGATTGTGCCGCTCTTGATCATGTCCAGTGTAGCTTTATTGGTATCAAAGGATATGATCTGCAGTGGGTAACCTGCATCCCCATTCTGAACCGCTTCACCAACGCCAGCTGCTCCTGTCGCTTCGGTTACAAAAATACCACCGAGCTCCGGATATGTCTTCATCATTCTAAGAGCTTCATCTCTCGATTTCATTGCATCTCCGTGCCCGTCCGCGACTTCCACAACCTTCATGGAAGGGTATCGATCACGGATGGTATCGCGGAACCCTTCCGTTCGTTCCTCATGATTTTGCTGTCCCGGCATGGTCAGAACGGCGACTTCTCCCTCCCGGCCCAGAAGCTCGGCCATTTTGTCCGCAGCAGTCACCCCTGCTTGGTAATTGTCCGTGCCGAGAAAAGAATATGCCCTGCTGTCCGGGGCATCCGCATCAAACAAAACCACCGGAATACCTGCATCCGATGCTTTGTTAATCACAGGAATAAGCGATTGCGGGTCAATGGCGGAGATAGCGATGCCTGCCGGTTTCCTTGCAATCGCTTGCTCAATGATCGTCGTCTGTTCCTTCGGGTCATATCGGGTAGCTCCACGATACTCCACAGTTACTCCGAGCGCATCCCCCGCATCCTCGAAGCCTTTGAGCACACTTTTCCAATATTCCAAGCCCGACTGAAATGTGATCATGATGTATGTTTCACCAATATCTCCACGCAGTCCCTTGGCTTCCCAAGAGCCATTCGCTTCGCTTGAGTATTCATACCTGAGTACGTACAGTGCAAAAGCCGAGATAAGCAAAATGTAGACCAGCAATGTCTTTTTCAACTTCGTTTTCACATCCTTGAGATCTGTCCACTTGCGTTTCGCTTAAATTGTAAACGCAAACACGCAAAAAAGAAACCGCTTTCCTCTCCAACCAAAGTATCTTCATATTTTCGATCTCAGGTTGTGCTGCTGCAATAATGTACTATCGGTTCAACCATCCCCGCAGTATGATCATGAAACTACAACTCGGGGAGGCACTATGAAACGATGAATCTTACATCTTTTTTAATTTATTGCATTGTGGTTACCTTTACGCCAGGACCCAGCAATATAGTCATTTTATCTTCCGTCCAGCACGCGGGAGCACGCAAAACCATGCATTATGTTTGGGGAGCCACCGTGGCATTTGGGTTGCTGCTTGCCGCATCGGCTTTCCTCAATCATCTCCTTGCCGGTATCTTGCCCAGTCTTCTTCATGTGATGCAGATCGTTGGCAGCCTGTATATGCTGTACCTCGCCTATCAGATCTACAAGATGGGATCCTCCGAGGAGGCACCGAAGCAAGCAACCGGCTTTGTGAGCGGTTTAATCATGCAGTTTGTGAATCCGAAGGTAATTCTGTTCACGTTCACCGTCATCCCCAGCTATGTGCTGCCCTATTATGACACCTCGCTGTCAACGGTGCTGTTTGTCTGTCTCATCACATTGATTGGATTTTTGGCCTTTACCAGCTGGGTTATTTTCGGCTCGGTGTTCAGGCAATTTTTGCATGATCATCAAAAAGCTTTTAGTATCGTGATGGCTCTCTTTTTGGTATACTCAGCCATTATGGTATCGGGAATCATCTAGATTGGAGGTATGCATGGAGTGGAGCTATTTAATTATAAGAAGTCGTCTGATGTCCTGGCCCTTTCGGCCAGTTTTACGGATTTTACGTATAAGAAGCACTGTCACGAGGAATATGCAGTTGGTGTGACGCTGCGCGGTATCCAGCAGTACCATCTGGACGGTCATTATCAGGCTTCTCACCAGAACGGTGTCATGCTGTTTAATCGGGAGCAGTCCCATGATGGCAGTTCTTACGACAAGGCTGGCATCGACTACGTCATGTTGTATCTGAAGCCAGATGTGGTAGAAGACATTCTGGGCAAAAAGGAATTGCGCTTCTCCACTCCCATTGTCTATGATCCTCAGCTGGCACGAAGTATTCTCATGCTGAACCATGCCGTTCAGAGCGGGCAGGATGAAGCCAAATGCAGTGAACTGCTCTTCAGCCTCGTACATCTGCTGTCCCGGTCGGAAATCGATACTCCCATTCCCGGACCTGGTGACGGGCTTGTCCGAAAGGCCAAAGAAATGATGTTCAGCAGGTTTGATGATGTGCTGAAACTAGATGATCTCTGTACCGAGTTTAATATGTCCAAGTTTCAGTTTATCCGTGAATTCAAGTCACATGCCGGCATATCACCCTACCAGTTCTTCCTGAACTGCAAGGTTGAACATGCCCGGCAGGCCATAGAGAAGCATAAGGATGTCTACTCCGCGGTAGCCGAATGCGGATTCGTCGATCTTACGCATTTGAACAGACATTTTAAGCGAGTCTTCGGCGTTACCGCGTATGAATATATGCTTCAACTGAACTGAGTCGTTAACCTTTTTGTTCAAGCAATATTTAAGGTGAAATGATAGCATAATATCAATATCGTATGGCTGGCGGCCCAACATATGAAATTCAGACATCCTGGAGGAACATGACATTTGAACCAGCAAGGGAAAAAGGCCTTCTCTATCCCACTGCTCCTTGCAGCATTGAGCCTTACCGTATTTGCACTGATTGCCCTGTCTATCAGTGATAACCAGATCCACCGGTTTGATGATAACCTGATTGGATGGATACAAGGAATGGAAGCTCCCGGAATGACCAAGTGGATGCAGGTGTTCACCTGGATTGGCAGCGGATGGCCTGTGATCATCATAACGATCATCTCCATGATGGTATTATATCTTTTCCTGGGACACCGACGGGAACTTCTGTTTTTGGCAGCAGTCATTGCTGGCTCCACGTTGCTAAACACCCTGTTGAAACTGGCTTTTCAGCGTGCAAGACCCACCATTCACCGCATTATCGAAGCGAGCGGATACAGCTTCCCGAGCGGACACTCGATGGCAGCATTCAGCCTATATGGCGGACTGGCGTTTCTGATCTGGAAGCATATCCCGACAGCAGCAGGCCGGGTTATCATGATCATCGTGAGTGCAGCCTTTATTTTGACCATTGGCATGAGTCGGATTTATCTGGGTGTACACTATCCCAGTGATATTGCCGGAGGTTACTTTCTGAGCGGCAGCTGGCTGGCCATTTGCATTTGGTTTTATCAGCGTTATGTCGAGCGGCTCTCCCTGCTTCGTTCCAAACCTCTGACATAGAACATCAAAATTAAAACATATGAAAGACCCGCCACCCTCAGAGCTGAGGTTAGAGCGGGTTTTCCTGTTTTTATTCCTGAATACCATCCTGGACGAGAGTTAGCTCAACGTGAGACCGAATATCCATCAAGCCATAATCCTTGTAGAACGTTTCATTGTCCCAGTGGCGGGTACGACTTCTCACATACTCTCCAAACCCGAACGGATCCACATTTTCTGTCTGGCACTTGCGGATCAGTTGATTGATTTTAGATTCCATATGCCTTTTCATCTCTGCTTCCAGCTCCTTCATCTCCTTACCGGATAACAGAAAATCATTCCGCGAAGCTTTGATTACGGAAGCGCTGATGTGAATCGTCGAATCAAGCGCTGCTGCTGGCGTGTCTGAAACCATCTGATGCTTCACGGAGGAAGATAAAATTTTGATTAGGGCATCATTGTCTGTTGTATTAGCCGCTTGCTTCTGTGCCCCCTCAACCTCATTAATTTGTGCAAGAAACTTGCCATTCTTGGCATCCTCCGTAAGCAGCTTCAAACAAAGCCCCTCTTCATCGCTCAGCTGAAGTACAGCCTTTTCCCCTTTAAAAACCACCAGTCCATCCAGCATAATTTTATCCTGTTCGTTCAAACGAAGCCGAGGGAGATAGATATCCTGTCCTTTGCTGAAATATTGGAACAAAGCCTGATGCAGACTGAAGTGAGGCAGATTGGCAAAATTTCCGTTTTGCTCGATTAATTTCATCAGATACAGAGGATCATGAGCGGGAATGGATGCCTTAATGATATCCAGCGCCTTTCCTTCCGCTACGGCAAACTGCATGCGTCTGGACACCCGGGTATTATGAGCCAACACGCGCAGAATATCACCTATCCCGTGTTTCGCATAGTCCTCACCCAGCACCATCATTCTTAATTGGCCATACTCAATAGGCTCTTTCGCCTGCATATTCATTCTTGGCATGACATCGAAGCTGTTGCTTGAATCGATCTCCATCAGTTCTACATCACTCTTGTCCTTCTCGGTATATTCACCGATGAGCACGCTGTTGTGAATTTTTTTATCTTGTAGATCGTATGCGGAGGTCAGGACGAGGCTGATCTCATTCACAATACTCGTATCCTGGCAGGAACTGAGCAGCAGCATCCCCATTACGCACATTACGGCTAGGATGCATTTGGATCGACGTTTCATCCTCTCACTCCTCATCCAATTGATTCGTATGCTGAACCCTTCCCGGCTTGTAGCGGATGAAAGAGAGCGGCCTTAGATAGCTCGGCCTCTTATCCGTCTGTTGATAGGAAGCACGAATCAGGCTGTCTTTCAGATCCCTGAACCGCATCGGATAAAAAGGAGCCATATAAGGCGACCCCAGCGACTTTAATCGCGACAGATGGACAAGGAGGAAGCAGAGTCCGATCGCGATCCCGAATGCGCCCCAGATGGCAGCCAGTATAATGATCGGAAATCGCAGAAAACGAATGGCATTGGACATTTTATAGATCGGTGTCACAAACGAAGCCAGTGCAGACAAGGATACGATGATGATCAGTACGTTGCTCGTAAGTGCGGCCTCTACGGCGGCCTGCCCAAGAATGATCCCGCCAACAATACCCAGTGTTTGTCCGATCCGGTTCGGCAGTCTGGCTCCTGCTTCACGCAAGAATTCAATCGTCGTCTCCAGAAAAATAGCTTCTACAAAAGGGGGAAACGGTACATTTTGTCTGGATGAGATCAATTTGCCAAGCAGCTCCTTGGGTATGACTTCATAGTGAAAGGTCATTAATGCCACATAGAGGGCTGAGGCAAACAGCGAGAAAATGACTCCAAAAATGCGAATCAGGCGAAAAAAAGATCCGAGCGCCCACGGCAGATAATAATCTTCCGGCGAGACAAAAAAATCAAACAACGTGGATGGCCCTGTAATAAAACTTGGCGAGCCTTCGCTGATGACCGCAACCTGCCCGGTGATCAGGGCATAGATGACTCTGTCCCTCCGTTCCGTCGTTGTAAACAGGGGGAACGGAGTAAATGAATTATCTGCGATCAGTTGATCCAACTGTGACGTATCCAAGACAGCATCAAAGTCGATTCCCTTCAGTCTGTCCTCCATCCGGCTGACGTTCTCGGGATGAGCAATACCATCCATATACAGGATGGCCACTTGGGATTGGGACAAGGAGCCTAGTGTCATTTCCTTGATGATCAGATTAGGTGTCCGCAGCTGTGTACGGATCAGATGCAGGTTAACCGGCAATGCCTCGACGAATCCAACCTTGGGTCCGATCACGCTAAATTCATTTTCCGTGTCGTTATCACTTCGTATCCCTTCCTTGCCTGGCATGGGAACCAGGATGGCTTCATGAGTCTGTCCACACTGCCGAATTAGCAGGCTGCCTTGAAGAAGGGATTTGACCATTTCCTCGTCTTGACCGGTAAGGCTCGATTCCTCTATGGGGATATGCGAGAGCACATCATGCAAATTCACTTCTTCGCTTGTAGGTATGCGTTCCTGCAAGGAGTGGATGGCTACTTCAAGGAGATGGCTGTCCACAAGCGTTTTATAGTAGCAGATTTCAAGGGCCAGTTCGGAGACGGTCATCGTACTTATGATAAAATCATCAGAGCGACGGCATGGATCGAGCGGGTCATGTGATGTACTGAACATCTGTTGGTTGTCACTGGCAGGTGAATTCATGCTTCCTCTCCTTTGGGCTGGTCCGGCATATCCTGATGTCCAGTAGAGCCCCCCAGATTCTTGCGGATCAGGGAGATGATAAACAGAAGCGGGACATATAACAAAATCAATATTTCGCCCGTTCTGGTGTATATCTCGGTGACCATATCAATATCCACGGTGTCTTTAACAACAAACAAAAGAATAGCAAAAAGGACGATGGCGAGTTTCAGTCCAAGACTAGGTTTGATCCATCTCTCCAGTTTCATACAATGACATGCCGCCCAAAGGCCTAATGTGATGATGGACAGAACTTTTAGCAGCCAAAAAGATAACACCAGATACTCCATCCGCTGGATCAAAGGCATTTCAATAATGCTGATCAGGCTCAAGGTAGGCCACAAATGTTCCTTCATCTGTCCATGACTGAAGTACATAAAGGAATAGATAAAGAAAACCAGATACACTATGGTTGCAGTAACCAAGGCGAGATAAGCCCATTTGAGCGAGCGACCAGGCGTCTTGATGTACGGATATACAACCAGCAGAATGCCGCAGCCGATAAATTCATGAAGCATATCCTTTGTGGACAACCATATGGATGTGACATCGTGATCCAGCACAGGAAGAAGGTTTCGTGGATGAAGATAGGAAGAGACAAGGAATGTCTGCGGGAAGACAAATATTAGGACGAAGAGGGTGCCCCAAAGGCACATCCCGGTGACGGACTGGATGCCGCCCGACACACAGTAATAGACAAGCAGCAGAACCACGATGCCCAGCAGCCAGTTATTTTCTGTGGGAAGAATCCACAGCTGGATTATATGAATATAGGAGCGATAGGCTACAAAAGCACCCAACAGAAAATATAAAATAAAGATCCAATTTAGGACTGAACCCGCGATCCGGCCCCAATACCTTCGATTGATGTGAACGAGAGAGGAGTGACCGGGGGATTGGCGTGACAACAGGACAAACATCATTTTAAGGATGATGGAGATCATGACAGCGGCGGCCAAAATGCTGATCCATCCATCTTTCTCCGCTCCGCGCAGCATTTTATATTGAAAATTCATTAAACCCACGCCAACCAAACTTACATAGAGCACAAAATACAGATGAATGGGTGACATGCTGTAGCGATTCCCGGAAGTGTTCACAGAGCTCTCCCCTTTTCTGAACGATCATATGAATCTGCTGAATAAATCACATCTAGCGTTTTACCTTCACATATGCTCAGTCTCTGAGTTAAGTATGTAAAATATTCGAGATTTTATTCAAAAGCAAATACCCGCCTACTCCCATAGAGGGAACAAGCGGGTACGACATTTCTTTTTATCATCAATCCATTATAGTTCTTCGCCATTGGATTCAATGACTTTTTTGTACCAGTGGAAGCTCTTCTTCGGTGTTCTGCTCAGGTCGCCATTTCCATCATTATCCTTGTTGACATGAATGAAGCCATAACGCTTCTTCATCTCTCCGGTCGATGCGCTGACCAGGTCAATACATCCCCACATCGTGTAGGCAATGAGCTCCACTCCATCCGCGACTGCTTCTTTCATTTGCTCAATATGACCTCTCAAATAATCAATGCGATAGTCATCCTGAATGGTGCCATCTTCTTCTACCACATCGACTGCACCCAGACCGTTCTCAACGACCATCAATGGCACCTGATAGCGATCATAGAGATGATTCAGCGTGTAACGCAATCCTTTCGGATCAATCTGCCAGCCCCAGTCGGAAGCTTCCAGGTACGGATTTTTGATTCCGCCCAGCAGGTTGCCTTCGGCTCTCTCCAAGGACTCGTCCGCACTTTCCACCAAGGACATATAATAGCTGAAGGAGTAGAAGTCCACGCAGCCTTCACGCAGGGTTTGCTCATCTTCCGGCTGCATTTCGATCTGAATGCCCTGCTCTGCGAAGAAACGTTTGGCGAAACCAGGGTATGCCCCTCTGACTTGCACGTCCCCACAGATCATATTGGAGATCTGATCCTTCTTCTGCGCAAGCAAAATGTCGTCCGGATTACACGTGTTCGGATAAGTTGTCATAAACGCAACCATGCAGCCGATTTGGAAATCGGGGTTAATCTCATGCCCCAGCTTGACCGCCTTCGCACTCGCCACGAACTGATGATGCAGAGCCTGGAAGCGGGTTTGCGGATCGTCGATGCCGTCTGTCAATGTTTCTTTTCCTTCAAACAGAATACCCGCCGCCATATATGCTCCCATCGGCATGGTCAGACAGTTGATCTCGTTGAATGTCAGCCAATATTTCACCTGATCCTTATAGCGGTTGAAGAGAGTTGTACAATAACGGAGGTAACAATCAATCACTTCGCGCGAAGCCCATCCGTTGTATTTTTGCGTCAAACCAAATGGTGTCTCATAGTGAGAGATGGTTACCAACGGTTCGATGTTATATTTCTTCAATTCGGCAAAAACTTGATCATAGAACTGCAATCCCTCTTCGTTGGGCTCCAGATCGTAACCGTTCGGATAGATCCGGGACCAGTTAATGGACATACGGAACATTTTGAAGCCCATCTCTGCCATCATGGCAATATCTTCTTTGTAATGTCCGTAAAAGTCTACAGCCTCATGGCTCGGGTAATACGTGCCCTCTTCAAGTACTGGCGTAATCCGCCGCGGAGTTGTATGGGTTCCGCCTGTCATCATATCGGATGTGCTTGGGCCTTTGCCGCCCTGGTTCCATCCACCTTCGAATTGATTGGCAGCTGTTGCGCCGCCCCAGTAAAATCCATCTTTCATTTTCATGACAAGTCCTCCTATGAATGAGCTGCTTAACACTGTAATACCAGTGTAGCATCCATACCCTGACACCTATTGTCATGGTATAATCATGACATGGAAAATAACCGATTATTCCGAATGCTGCTCCTATTACTCGAAAAGAAGAAAGCCACCGCGCCTGAACTCGCCCGCTTGTTTGAAATCTCGGTACGAACGGTTTACCGTGACATCGACCGGCTGAGCGCAGCGGGAATTCCCGTCTACACCACCACGGGCAAGCACGGGGGCATCCATCTGATGGACAATTATGTTATGGACAAGTCCCTGCTGTCTGAAGAAGATCAGAACGAAATTTTGCTTGGTCTGTACAGTATCAGTGCCATTCCACACCTAAACAGTGTTCATATGCTCAAACGGCTGACTGCCTTGTTTGATCACAAACTGGATTGGATTGAATTCGATTTCTCCCCGTGGGGCAATATCCCTATGCAGGAAAGAGAAATGTTCAACTTAGTGAAGCAGGCCATACTGACCAAGCAAGGGATGACATTCAACTATATCGACTCTGACGGAGAAGCAAGTGTGGAAACCATCGCACCCGCCAAACTCATTTTCAAAAATAGTACATGGTATATCGAAGGACAAGACGAAGGCCTGCCGTATTCTATCGAGAAAAAGACATTCAAGATGAAACGGATCTCCGAGCTCCGTTTGCTGCCCAGGCTGCAAGAGCATGAATCAGCTTCTTCTACAGCCGATGTAGAAAAGACACCTGTGAACGCTCCCTTATCTCTGGATCTCTTATTTTCAAGTTCCATTGCTTATCGGGCGCTTGATTTCTTCGAACCTTCCCGGATGAACAAACAGCCGGATGGTCGGCTGCGCGTGACGTTGGAAATTCATGAAGGAGAGCGGCTCTATTCGTTTCTGATGTCATTTGGTGCGGAACTGACCGTTCTCGAACCTCCACATGTCAGACATGAACTGCTCCGCCGATATCAAAAAGCCGTTAAACACGTGCAAGAATTCATTCATGACGGTACCAAGCCCAATGAATGATATAATGGAATCGCCAATAACCTGAATTTATGAATTCATTGTAAGTCGCCCATTTTGTAGAGGAGGTTTATCCATGCAAGACATCAGACGCAACAATGTGGAACGTTTCAAAGGCTTCGGTACGTTATATGACCAGAATCGCCCGGCTGCACCCACAGAAGTCGTGGAAATTCTGAACACCTATCTCGGTACCAAACCAAGATTGGTTGCAGATGTGGGCTGCGGCACCGGATTATCCTCATGGATCTGGCTGAATGAAGCTGAACGCATTATTGGTGTAGAACCCAGTGATGACATGAGAGCAGTGGCGGAGGCCAAATGGGAGGCTGCGGGTAAACCGGATCATCTGCGATTTGTATCAGGCCTGTCGCATGAACTGGGATTGCCAGACGGCAGTGTGGATATTGTAACCTGCTCCCAATCGTTCCACTGGATGGAGCCTGAGTCCACATTGCGTGAATTCGCACGTGTACTGCGACCAGGAGGCATATTTGCCGCCTATGATTGTGACTGGCCGCCTATCCTCGATTGGCAGCTGGAGCAGGCATATCAGCAGTTGATATACGAAGCCGATCATCAAGCCTCCAGTCTGGAAGCACAGGAAAACCAGGCTCATAAATGGAGCAAGGACGGACATCTGCAGCAAATAAGCCAATCGGGCCTGTTCCGCTATGTCCGTGAGATCGTATTCCATCACCATGAGACGTTTGATGCAGATCGTTATGTCAATTTGGCCCTCAGCCAGGGCGGCTTGCAGACAGCGCTGAAGCTTGGAGCGGACGAACTATTAACGGCCGCGGAAGAATTCAGAGCGCTCGCAAACCGGATATTTGACGGGCAAACGAGAAAGGTCATGTTTTCTTATCGCATGCGACTGGGTATCATCTGATCATTTCATCATTCCAATTATACAGATTCAAACCGGGAAGAAAGGCAGTGAATGGATTTGAAAGATTCGAACATCTTGCTGCAAGAACGGGCTTATATTGAACAATGCCTGGATAACTATTTCAATACCCCTCATCAAGACATCCTGATGTCCCTTCCTGCCAAAACAAAGGACGAGGATTACGGTGTTCCTGTGGATATGCAGGATGGCGCGGTAGATGAAGAAGGCTGGGTTCGCTGGAGAATGCTCGCTTCTATGGTGACGGAGGATGAGATTCGCGATCTGGAAAAGTCCTGTGGATTGCCCGTTCCCGTCCCGCAGCTATATCGTGCATATCTGAGCACAAGATATGTCATGAATGTCTATCTGCGTTACGATGATTTTGTCATAGGTCTGCCGGATTTACCCTCCGATCGTCCATTACGTCGCCTACAGGATTTATGGGTAGCCTGGAAACCACTAATCGCCGAAGGGTACATTCCACTCGCTACATACGAAGATGACGCCGGACCGGTATGCTGGGACATTCGCAAACCCGATGGTGACCATGATTATGCTGTCGTTTGGTTCGATCATGAACTGCTGGTGCATCATGAATTGCCTAGTCGCGAACAGCTTGAAGGCTGGGCTGTACCTCTATTCCCATCATTCCGGGATATGCTCAGCCCACTCGCGTCCAGCCACGATTCATAACATTGAGCTATTCAAAAAAGACGGTTCCTCCTCTGTGGAGAGAACCGTCTTCAACATATGGATCACGATGAGAACAAATGGCTTAACTGCTCCTCCTGCACATTCAATGCAAGTACCAGCTTGGATGGATCCTGCTTGGAATAGATGACGTTAATGATGTGACCCTGCTGAACCTGAGAGAGGGCGGAGGGCAGAATATCCTTTTGCGTTGTCACTTGAAACGTCCCCCCATTCGGTGGGGTCACACTGAGCGTGAGCTGAAGCTTGATCTTGCCTGTTCCCGAATTCCCCAGCGGGGTGACGTCGAGAATTTTGGCCATGGCTTTCTCCCCCGTACGTGCAATATCCATCATATCTGGAGAAACGCCCTCCTGGATCATCTTCTCGTTAAGCAGTTCCTGCAGGTCCGCTTGCGATAGCTGTCCTTTCAGATCAATCCCCACCTTACGTTCATCCTTCTCGGAAACGACCAGCGGAACAAATCCTCCTGGCTGAAACTGTGCCAGCGCTGTAAGGGGGACGACCGTCTTTAATTCAGTGTCATATTTCTCCCGGCCTTTGCGCGATACAGTCAGGCTGAGCCGTACTTCTGGCTGTTCATTAATATACGTGCCTGTCTGCTGAACACTTCGAATGACGCCCACAGCAGGCAGTCCTGACTTTACCCGACCCACGCCGAAGATGTTACTTAGAATGGTCGGAATGAAGATTAATCCAAAGCCTGCAAAGATCGCCGGTTTATACCACCAGGCCTGCATGATAATAAAGGGATCATTCCAGAGCTGCTGTGCCAGAAATGGCGAAAATCCCACCCCGAATACGGTCAACACACCAATCATTCTCAATATACCTGTCATATCCCCCACTCCTTCATCTCTATCTATCGTTGTTATAAGAATAAATACAAACTGTCTCTATCCGTACTGCTTAATCCTTGGGGTGCACTTAACCTGTCAACAATCCCATATAAATCAGTTCTGACGGATTCGCAGGATTCTGACCTAATCCAACCCGGTCTCCTACCCGGGGAATCTGCATCTTGGATACTAGCGTTTCCAGCGTTCGCTGATACTGTCTGCCACTCGTCTCAGTTACATCCAATACGAGCACCACAATGGGATCAAAGTTGATCAGCTTGCCTGTATCGGTTATTTTGACGACCGTAGCCGTGGCTGTTAAGGGAAGTGAACCCGTCGCCGCCAGTTGTGCCTGTTTCGCCGAATCCAGACTCTGATTGATTGCTTCCCGGTGCTGCTTGGGTACGAAGCCTTTCATCATCAGGCCGGTCAGTCCTTTGTTCATCATTCGATCTGCTTTTGCAATGGCGTCTTCCTGTTTGTTCTTTTTGCTAAACCATCCCATCCGAAACACCTCATTTGTTTGTTTTTTGTTATATATTAATTATAAACAGGAGAGCCTCGCCTTGAATATACTTCTGACTGCATACAAAATAAACGCCAAATCCGTAAATTCAATCGCGATATTATGGCTGATTTTTATGTTATATCATTTAATTAGCAAAAAAAGAGCCGAGTATCGGCCCTTTAATTGGCTCCAGAATCTTTTGTTTTGTAGAAAATGGACCACCGCTGAACAAAAAATGTGATCCAAGCATGAATTTCAAGCCGATTCAGTCCCTTATTTTTTGCGCAGCAGATAAACCAGCTTCTTATAATACATCGCTGCCTCTTTATACCTGCGCTGATCCTCGGATACCACGGCGAGCCCCTCATATAACGGTTCCAGTCTCATTGCATGCTGTGTCGATTCGAAATAGGGGAGGCAAGCGAGCGCCCGTTCCATAAACGCTTCACGATTCCCATGTGCCAGGGCCAGATGACTCTGATAAAACGTTCCACTCATCTGTTGATCCTCTGTTATTGCACATTTCAGCAGTTGATCCACACTTTGCGCTAGCATGCCCCAATGTTTGCGGCCAAGTGCCACCTCACAGCGATACACACAGGTGAGCGGCTTCATCGCCTGCTGTGTTTCCTCCGGTTCCTGGATTAGCAGCGTCTCAAATCGCTCAATCTCCGTCTGAGCCTTGTCTAACTCACCCGTCATGGTCAGCATGACAATCCGATTGTTTGCAATTGCAGTAACGAGATCTCCCTGATTCCCGGCATACACCAGATTGGCTTCCGCCATCGTAAGAGCCGAGAGGGCTTCCTGCACAAGCCCCATGGCGAAGCAATAACCGCTATATGCAACATATAAACCCGACAAGCGGTGGAATAGACGCTGATCATACACATGCCGCATCGTCATTTCAAAGACCTGTTTGGCCTCTTCATATTGTTTGACCTGAATATAGGCTTCCATTTTGATATTTTGTACCGACAGCCAAAATTCACTTCCAGGGAGAGCCAGCTCACTGAGCCTTGTTGCATGAGTCAACACGTCGACGTATGCAAGCTTGGAACGATAATATTGCACTTTGTAATACAAGAGGGCTTTCGCCAGCGGACGGGGCAGATCGACATCATCCGGACGACCGTATTTCTCCAGATAATAATTTAAATAGGAAGTATGTATGTATTCATGAGCGGCTGCATCGTTCAGCTGCTGGTAATACACTGCTTTCATAAGAGCGGTCGTCAGTTCAACCGTCAGCGCATCATCCCGGTCTTCCAGCGCATGCACAGTGTCTTCCGGTATGGCTGAAGCCGGCATGGACAGCTGTGCAAAAATAGCCTCTGCCCGTTCCAGCGTCTCCTCACTCTGATCCGCTGCGTGCAGCAGGTAAGACGGCTTGACTGCTAGGCGTGAAGCAATCGCTTCAGCCAAGTCATCGGGAAGCGGGTAACGATCCGCCAGTATGTTCGCAAAATGAGCCTGTGTCACCAGACCTTCAACAAGGTCCTTGCGGGTAATTTGCTTTCTTTTGCTTAGAAATTCAATCCGTTCCTTCAGCATGGGCGTGTGTTCCTTTCGATTCATTGCTGTAAATGCTATGAACTATCATCGCAAAATCAGGGAATCAATGCCACCCTTTTGACGAATTCAAATGAAACGGTTTCCGTTTCGGTGACAATTGTTTTACAATAAGGTGGTATGCAATGGAGAATATGGACTAGCTATTGACACATGAGTTGATAATGAAAGGATGCCAATGAATGATTATTAAACCAAGAACGCGTGGTTTTATTTGTACGACTTCCCATCCTGTAGGTTGTGCTGCACAGGTGCAAGAACAGATTGAATACGTGAAATCCCAGCCGGCGCTGAAGGGGCCACGTAATGTGCTCGTTATCGGTGCTTCTACCGGATACGGACTCGCATCACGTATTGTCTCTGCGTTTGGTGCAGGAGCGAATACCATCGGTATTTACCGCCCAAGCAGCTCGACGGACAAGCGCACCGCTTCGGCAGGCTGGTACAATTCTGCTGCATTTGAGAAGGCCGCGGAAGAAGCAGGTCTGAAATCGTACAGCATTACTGGAGATGCATTTGCAAACGAAACGAGAGAAAAAGCGGTTGAGCTGATCCGCAGCGAATTCGGCCAAGTTGACCTTGTGGTCTACAGCGTTGCGTCCGCACGGCGCACCGATCCGAACACCGGAGAAGTTTCCAACTCCGTGCTGAAACCGATTGGACAATCGTACACGAACAAAACGGTCAATTTCCATACGGGCGAGATTACTTCCGTTACCCTGGAGCCTGCAACCGAAGAAGAGATTCGCCAAACGGTAACGGTAATGGGCGGCGAAGACTGGGAACTGTGGATGGATGCACTGCAGCAAGGCGGCGTGCTGGCTGACGACGCAACGACGATTGCATTTTCCTATATCGGTCCTGAACTAACACAAGCCATCTATCGTGAAGGCTCCATTGGACAGGCCAAGGATCATCTGGAGGCGACGGCACACAAACTGAATGATCGCATGAGTGCAACGGGTGGACGTGCATATGTGACTGTAGCGAAAGCTCTTGTCACCCAGTCCAGTTCCGCGATTCCTGTTGTACCGCTGTACATCTCTGCCTTATACAAAGTCATGAAGGAAAAAGGACTGCACGAAGGCTGTATCGAGCAACTGCAGCGTCTGTTCGCTGATCGCCTGTATGCCGGAGGAGACGTTCCAACAGACGAACAAGGACGCATTCGTATTGATGATTGGGAGATGAGAGAGGATGTGCAGGATGAAGTCGCGAAGCTCTGGAATGAGCTGACTACTGACAACATCTACGATCTGTCGGATCTCGAAGGGTACCGTCGCGAGTTCTTCCAGCTGTTCGGTTTTGAAACCGATGGCGTGGACTACGAAGCTGACGTGGATCCCAATGTAGAAGTACCGCATCTGCGCTAATCGCTATTCTGAGATAACGCAAAGCGGGTACGTACATCAAACGAAATGATTAAACGTAAAGGAGAGCCTAGGGGCTCTCCTTTTGTTATGTTCAGAATTATAGAGTGAATGATTTATCTTTTTCCAAAAGCCTCATATCCCCTTCATGCATCAGAGGATCAGAGGGACTTCAATCCTTTTTTTAGAGCTGCCGGTACCGTCTTTTCCACCTTGATCGACTGCGCTCCATGCATCGTTGCGAAGAAGGTGAGTCCATCCCGAAAATCGGACATCCATTCTTCCACGGGGGGAGCACTCTCCTCCATGGATAACAAACGGACCGTGAGTGTTCCCGTTTTACGATCCAGTCTGGGATCCATCCGTCCGATCAGCCGATCCCCGTGAAGAATGGGCATGGCGTAATAGCCATACGTCCGTTTCGCTTCTGGCGTATAGATCTCCCACTTATAATGAAAATCAAACAAATCCACAATCCGTTCCCTTCTCCAAAGCAGGTTATCCAATGGGGGTAAGAAACGGACCGGACCTGATGCCTCATAATGTGTCTCGTCCTGCTGCATTCTCAGCAGCAGTTCTTCATCCTCTGTCCGGATGTAGTAGGGTGTCACGACCCCCTCAATCTCCAGCGGGATCATTCGTCCATCGGCCACACGTGCAGCGATTTGCGCACGCCGCTCAGCTGCGGACCATTTAAGCCATCCGAGTCTGGCATCACGGGTATCCACTACCCGATAAGCATGGATGTATTTATCCAAAAGTGCTTGCTGTTGTATATGCGCCTCCTGTTCGGCACTAAGGCCAGGCCTCTGTTGATACAGATCCGGTTCAGTGATCTGGAAGTATCGTTCATTGCCCTGCCTTGCAACGACCCGGATGGTGGCAGTATCCAGCAGCAGGTTCAGTGCAAGACTTGTATCCTTGGTCTTCGGTGCATCCGGACGATCCCAATAACCACTGACTCGTTCAACCGCACGAAATGCTTTGGAGGGTAGCGGTCCTTCCTCTGCAAGACGCTGCAGGACATGCTGTACGGTTATCTCCAGACCCTGCAGGGATGGATTAAGCCGTTCCCTTAATCTTGCACGCACAGGTTCGAAGTACGCGTAGTCCTCCATCGGGATGACACATGCGGCATTGGCAAAATACTCGAATACCTTGTGCTCACGAAGCAATGTATGTAAATATGCAGGATCGTACCCCGGATCACGTGCACCCAGTACTAAATGCTGATTGCCGGTCACTGCTGCGACAGGATCGATCTGCACACAGCCTAACGTACGAATCAGACGCATAACCTGATCCGGCCCGGACGATCCCGATTCTGCTGGCCAGTGTTCCAGCAGCAATTGTGTATACAGCAAAAAGCGCCGAACAGCTGCCTTTGTCGTGCGCAGGGTTGTAGTCATGATGGATCATTCGTCCTTTCTCACAGGATTCATGGTTCGCATTTACGATTTTACAGTTTGTCCTATTTTTCCATTTTATCAGTCTTCAAAGAAGCAATCCAACCAAAGCATTAAGAAAACATTCATTAAGCGCCCTTGCCGCACGTCCGGTGGACAAAATAAAAAGAAGCACCACCATCCTGGATGATCCGCTTCTTGTGTTTGACCTTTTGCAGTTTTTCTTGTTTGGTTGGCATGAGTCGAACATGTTGGGATAATGCACCATAATTTTCGTTTACTCTTCGGCTCTGTTCGGGACAATATTGTCCTGAGCGCTCTGCTCTGCGTAATGCTTTTTGTGTTTGGGTACGTGCCATAACGGATATACACTCTCCTTTGGTTGAATACACTCAATATATCATGTGCAGGCAAGCAAGTGAAGGTGAACCCTGCCTAATTTCTTCGTAAAAAGGCCCAATCGGGCCTGAGTAATGCATTTCTAATTGAGAACTCTAGCGTGTAGTTCGTTTTCGTCTCGATTGCCACGTTTCTACCGGTTCCTGATCATCTTCTTCAATGAGCTCCATGGCTTCTTCCACTCTTCTCGACTTGAACAGGACAATCAGATCCATCAGATCTTCCCGGTCCAGCAGCTTTACACCGTTGACCGCAGCCAGGGTCCGGCAGGCTTCCGTGTACCTCGCTGAAGTCAGGACGATTGAGCGGTCTGCTTCATAATAACGCATCGAGGTGTAAATCTCCTGCACGGCACTCAAACCAACCGGATGATTTGCTCCATATCGTTTGGCCTGAATCACATTCCGTCTGCCCAGCCGGTCCGTAAACACAAGATCCGCTCCGAAGTCACGGCTGCTGGTCGTCTTGTGAACTTCTTCGTATCCGAGCTGTTGAAACAAATGAAAGAGATACAGCTCAAACTCCGAACCATCTTCCATTTTATCGATGTCCTTGATTGAGATCTTTCGAGGGTTGGCTTCACTGCGTATACGCTGTCCCCGCCGGATGATTCGCCGAATTACCCAGGCCAGCAGCAGCAATACAACGATCGATCCAATGACCCAAGGGGTTAAGTTGTCATTCCAATTCATGTCTGTTCTCCTTGTACATTCCTCTGTCTGATCGTGCCTAGGTTAGAATCAACCATGATTACCGCACTTAATATAACAAACTTCTACCCGGTTCGGAAGAAGATGAATTCCCTGTAACCGTTACACTTCATCAAACATAGATAATAGGATACATCACGGATAAAAGGTTACAGTCTCTCAGGTTGAATTCAAACTGGCTTAAATGGTAGAATTCAACAATCGGTTCTATTTTGAACTGAAGAAAGGTGGTTTATAACTTGCTTACATTAAACAAACGCAATACCAAAACATGGGCAGCCCTGCTACTCAGCGGCGTGCTCCTCTTCAGTATGAATTCAACGGGCTATGCCGCAGTACAGAGCGAGCCGCTTACCAAACCTGCTTGGACTTCGCCTTCACTGATGCAAGCCCAAGTCAACACGGAGAAAGACGTCCTGGTCAAGGAGATCCACGCTGTCCCTGCCAAAAACCTGGTATACGTACATTCCTCCCAGCCTGTGACCAAGACAAGCAGTGCCACAACGCTGGCCTGGCAGCTGGATACACTTCAGGCCCTGGATGCAACAACCGGTAAAGTGAAATGGAATTATATTTTTCATGAGAAAAGCGGGCCGTATACGACCTACTCCGATTCAATATACACCAGCTACGGCACAGCCTATGTATATATGGAATATTCGGATGGAACCAAGAAAGTATACTCATTCAACACATCCGGCAAAACGAATTGGGTCAGAACGGTAAATGCTCCTTCCGATCTGTATCTTCTCGATGACGAAACCTTGCTAGTCGCTTCCAGTCAAGGCGCACAGTCCAATGGTTCAGTTCGAACGGCAATCTCGCTCTTTGACAAGAAGGGCAAGCTGATTACCGAAAAGACAATTAATGGTGCTGTGTTCCAGGCAGGCAGTGACCGCATTGTGGTAGATGCCAGCAAACGAATCAAAGTCGGCAGTTACTGGCAGCCTGCAGCGAATCCCAAAGTGGAGATCTATGATCGTTCGCTCACCCGCCTGTCCTTCTATCAATTCCCGAGCAATGCAAACACGCAGGGAGACGGCGGTGGCGAGTCACTTGCCATACTGAACGATGGCTCCGTCATCATGCGTGCCAACTTCGAGAACACGGGCAACAAACTCATGGGCTTCGGAGCAGATGGCAAGCTTGCTTGGGGACGCAGCATTCCAGGTAATGCCTTCATTCAGACAGCAGGCGACGGATATACCCTGTTTACAGGTTCCAAGCTGGAACTGTACAACATGAAAGGCAAAGTAACCGAGCGTACGTTCAAAGATCAACAGCCTGTGCTGATGCAAGTGAAGCGGACACAGGATGGACAGTATCAACTTGATTTTGCCAAAACCGGTTATATTGTGGATCCCAAAACCCTGGAAGACGTGCATGTGTACACAACCAGCGCTTCGGTTCCTTCTATTATAAGCCCTTCAACGTATGTCAATGATGTCCTCTATACCATTCAGAATGATACACTATCCAAACATGTGCTTAAGTCCATGTCCACAAAATAATTCATCAGCCTAGATTAAAAAAAGCCGGGTCGACTCCAAAAGGAGCCTGCCCGGCTTTTGCAATATGATCTTACATTCTCTTAATTCCAGTTTGCTTCAATAAATTCATCCCGTCCGGACTGGGCACGGTCTTCCTTGTAATGCTTCTCATTTTTCTTATGGTAATCCTGATGATAATCCTCGGCCGGGTAAAATACAACCGCATCCCGGATTTCTGTCACAATGGGCTGGTCAAATCGTCCACTTGCGGCCAGTTCCTGCTTGGACTGCTCAGCCAGTTCACGCTGTCGCTCATTGTGTACAAAGATCGCTGTACGATACTGGGTTCCGCGATCCTGGAACTGACCTCCGTCGTCGGTTGGGTCAATCTGCGGCCAGTAAAGCTCCAGCAGCCGCTCATAGGGAAACAGCTCCGGATCGAATGTGATTTCAACCACCTCAACGTGTCCGGTTCCCCCTGTTTTGACCTGCTCATATGTGGGATGTTCAACGTGACCGCCTGTATACCCGGATACAATTCCGTGAATGCCTGGCTGTTCTTCAAATGGTGTAACCATACACCAGAAACATCCCCCGGCAAATGTCGCTTTTTCCAAGGTCTCTCTCTCCCTCGTGCACTCATCTATTATTAGGAAACCTTGCTTGTCACCCAAACCAAGGTTTCGTTATGAACCGCTGCCTATATATCTTAAAACAAAAAGAGGTTGATGGAAAGCCATTCATATGGCTTCTCATCAACCTCTTCATTATAAACGGGAAACACTATTTATTTCCCATGGATTCGTAGTGCAATAACATCGTTACCCGCGACTACGACCCATTGAACGGAAGATCAAGCTTACGATTGCTACAAGTACGATGGCACCAATTAATGCCGGTACGATGTAGAATCCGCCCATTTCAGGACCCATCTCTCCGAAGACCACGCCGCCTAACCATCCACCGATGAAACCAGCGATAATGTTACCGATAACACCACCTGGGATGTCACGACCAACGATCAGACCTGCCAACCATCCAATAATACCACCGATAATTAATGACCATAACCAACCCATACTACTCACCTCAATTAAAAGTTTTTGTTGTTGTCTGTCTACTATTAACCGCTACAGAAGCATTTAAACAACTGAATTAAAAATTGTTGTATATTACCTTTTATTCATATGCTTCATATCCGCACGACAAGCCTGTCTCAGCAAGGAAACAACTCATTTTTGCTTTCCGTTCGACCTTTAATAGCTTCAACGGCTTAAGTGTACCTCCCGAAGGTCATTGTATGTAGGAGCAGACAACCGTAGTATATCCAATTGAGATGTATAATATTTGGTGGTGTATGATATTAATAAAAACCGGCACGTCCCTTTCCTGGCTGAGTCAGCCAGTTATGCTTATGGCTCTTGTCCAGCTCTCCCCGCATGGACTGAATAACTTGTACAAAGTCTGTCTGGCCATTCTGATGCCATTCGAGTGCAGCACTGACATATAACTCACCGAGCTGTGCAAGGGAGAATGTATCGGTGAGCCGAGCAGCTTCCTGCGTTCCTTCTTCGCCGGCAAAGACCTGAAATCCCCGCTGCTGCAAGTATTGCAGTCGCAATGCTTCATCTGGCAGCGGAATTTCATAAGCCCGATCAAACCGTCCGGCACGGTTCATGAGACCTGGATCTATTTTCTCCGGATAATTCGTTGTACCGATCAGAAAAATACCTTCTTTGGATGTTGCTCCATCCAGTGTATTGAGAAAGAAGGAGCGCACTTCGTCCGGCATCGAATCAATATCTTCAATGATCAACACCATAGGAGCCAGGCGTTTGGCTGCCTCGAATACTTCCCGAACGGACTCACTGTTGGTATACTCGGTAATTTGCCAGTATGCAGCTGGACCCGGAATGCTGCCCGCAATGGATTTGACCAAGGTTGTTTTCCCGTTGCCAGGGTGACCATACAGCAGAATCCCCCGTTTATAGGGTATATCATATTCCCGGTAGAAGGAGCGATCCGCTTCGAAGAACTGATCCAGCGAGCGGAAAATATCCTGCTTAATTTGGGGCGAAAGGACCACATCGTCTCTTCCCACCGAGCGGGTGATGGATTCGACATGGCGTTCACTTCCATTGCGGGCATCGGTATACACCGTAACCTTTTTCATATTTTGCTGACGTTCCCGTTCACGTACACTGCCCAGAAACTGCTTGAGCTCTTCCTCACCTACCGCGAATACAAAGTCCTCATTGTAGATACCATTATCCCGGAAAAAGGGAATACGGACGAGTGCAACCCCCCATTTGGGATACGCAAACACGTTGTTCCGAATGGAATAATGCACTCCGTATGTAGGCACATCACCATCATCTTCATAATGCAGGGTACGGAGCTCCAGATCCTCGAAAATACGGGCAACCAGCTCCACTTCGTTATTGTCGCTCAGCAAATCCTCCTTCAGCAGCTCCCAGTATTCGTTGTTCGGATCATCACTGGCAAACAGTTCATAACGAACCCCGTACTTGCTGCTTAATGCTTCAATAATGCCCCGGATCAGGCGTGCATATGTCGCATAGCCCTGGATTCGGATCTGGTCGTCCTGTGTTTGGTCATAAGCATAGATAGCTCGGGTTTGAGTTACTTTTTCATTTGGTATGATCATTATTTCGCTCCTTTCACAGCTGCAAGCGGTTTGCATTTGGCTACAACCTGAGCCAGGCCTGCACCGGTAACACTATCAATAATTTCATCGACATTTTTATATGCCTGTGGCGATTCATCTATAATCGATTCGAGTGATCGCTGATTCACCACAATTTCATCTTCTGTACCTACGCCAAGTGCGGATGCAAAATCTTCTACCGTAACCAGACGCTTGGTTGCAGTACGTGAACGAATGCGCCCTGCCCCGTGGCAGATCGAATAATAGTTATTTTCGCCCTGCGGCTGACCTACCATGATATACGAGGCTGTCCCCATCGATCCTGGAATAAGCGCAGGATGACCTGTAGCCATATAAGGTTTCGGATTATCCGGGTGCCCGGCAGGCAGCGCACGCGTTGCCCCTTTGCGATGGACGAATACGCTGCCTTCTTTTGCATGAGATTCCTCCCAGGCATAGTTGTGCATCAGATCATACAATGTGCGGAATTCACATTTGGGTCCGAACACTTCCCGGAATGCCTCCCGAATAGCAAAAGCGATCAGATGCCGGTTAACCACAGCATAATTCAAAGCGGAATACATCATGTTGACGTAATGACGGCCTTCAGCGTGTTCCAACGGAGCAAAAACCAGTCTCGGGTCCGATGTACCAAGCCCGTTTCGCTGCATCACTTTGGCAATGGCAGACGAGCTGGTCTGGCTCACATGTCCGCCCCAGGCACGGGAACCTGAATGAATCATGACGACTATTTGACCATCAACCAATCCCCAGGCTTCCGCAATCTCACGATTTTCCTCTGCAATTTCAATAGACTGGATTTCGGCAAAATGATTGCCCCCGCCCAAGGTGCCCAGCTGACGGTGTGCACGGTGCCATGTCATATCCGGAACAAGATTCAGTACTTCCTCATCGTAGGCAAATTTGCTGCTTTCCACATGGGTGATGGATGTCGACTTTTTCGGCGTGTAACTGTCCGGAATATATTTTTTGGGTAAGCCGTGCAAGCCTTTGCGAACAATGTGTTCGAGCCTTATATCCGAGAAATGCCCCCGCTGACTAGCCTCCATTGGCAGGACTTTTTCAATGGCCTTGACCAATTTGCGGCGCAATTTTACATCTTTCAGATCGTCCCTGTGCAGATTGGTCATATGCACCCGCATCCCGCAGCCGATATCACTGCCAACAATGGATGGAGACACGTAACCCGTCTTTGCGTCCCATACGGCCGTAGTGCCGATGCAGGTTCCTACACCTACATGAACATCCGGGGTATAACTCATATAGGAAATTCCAGGAATTTGCAAATTGTTGTTAGCCATTTCAAACACTTTGTAGTCCAGAGAGGAAAACAATTGTTGTGCGGCATATACCGTCAAGTCTCCTGCTGGCAATTTCACTTCATGCCGATATCCCCCAGGGAATTCGTTTTGACTCGTAAATAAATTGGGTTCTGTATTCATAAATGTGATTTTTCCTTCCTGTTCTTCATCTTTAGTTGTTTTCAAAATAAGCAATGTTTGTATCGCATCGTTCATGTCCGCTTCATTCGATACAACAAAAAAGAAGCCATGGACGCATCCGCCCATGACTTCTTCATAACAATAACAGAGAACAGAACGGCATGAAGATGCCTACCTATGTTCTCCATCGCTATATAAGCCGAGATTGACATATCTATGCCTGCATAATGAACAGTGAAAAGATATGCCGATTCTCCTATGTCGCCCGTAAGAGGCCAAAGAGACGATGAGCTGGATATGCAGTTGTATCTATACGACTTGGTGTCTGTGTCAATCGAACATCATAACCAACCATCATGTCTTTCGGCCTCCCTTCGTAAATGATAAGTCTTATATTAATAGGACTCGTTTCGATATGTCAACCCTTTTCTTGGAAAATAAACCGTTTGGCATGAATACGCATATACTAAAAAATCAGGGGTCTGTATCCATACAGCCCCTGATTTTTACGACAACATATGTTGTTTGTGTTAAGCTTACACGCTTAGTTTCCTGCTTGTTTTTCCAACTCTTCAATCGGATTTTCATCTTCTTTGGCTGGTACTTTGGACGACAGGAACCAACCGCATACCGCAATAGTAATCAATACGATATAGAATCCGAATTTCCAAATTTTATTTTCCGGGAAATGTTCATCCAGAACACCAAGTGAAGGATGCGCTAGCGTAATGACTGCCAGCTTAACCCCTACCCAACCTACGATAACGAAGGCAGCCACTTCAAGTCCCGGACGGGAATGAAGCAATTTAACGAAGAAGGAAGCTGCAAAACGCATAATGACGAGACCAATAAATCCGCCCAGGAAGATGACGATAAACTGTCCACCGTCCAACCCGCCAATTGGAGGTAATCCACTTGGTGGCAACGCCACAGCCAGTGCTACGGCTGCGAGAATGGAGTCGACCGCAAAAGCGATATCCGCTACTTCGACCTTGAAAACCGTCATCCAGAAACCGGATTGTTTCTTAACTTTCTTCGGTGCATCATCGGCCGCTTCGTCTGTCTTGTTGCGGCTGCCCATAACTTTCTTGGCAATGTGGTTAATCGAGATGTAGAGAAGATACAGCGCTCCGATCGCCTGAACCTGCCACACATCGACGAGGAACGAGATCAGGAACAAGGAACCTAACCTGAAGATGAAGGCTCCGAGCAAACCGTAGAATAGCGCCTTTTTGCGCTTCTCATCCGGTAAATGCTTAACCATAATCGCAAGCACCAAAGCATTATCTGCTGCCAGCAATCCTTCCAGGACTACTAGGACGATTAGTACCCATCCATACTCCAATAATAATGACAAATCCAAATTTGACTCCTCCTTAGTATCCTTATGATGTACAAAAAAAGGACCTTTACCATCGCTGGTAAAGATCCTTTTTATCCATAAAAAGAGACCTTTACCCAGCATGAAAACTTGGTAAAGGTCTCGCTAACAACAAATTGCTGCCAATAAAGCCGGGGATGTGATCCCGAATTGACGACTTTACTGTGAAAGCTACTCCCCTTTAACATCAGGAATATGCAGTTTTAGTTGGTGCATTTCTTACAGTTCAAATAACCTGTTCTCATCATATTCACAACACTACATAAAGTCAAGCTTTATTTAACAGTACCTTGACCCTGATCCATTTTGCGAAAAACGAAAAAATCATAAACGAAATTGCCCAGAGGGATAAACGATATGAAAAATAAAGCGATCGGACGGCGTAAACGCCACTTTTGCGTCGTATACAGACTAACCATAAACAACATATACATCAGAAACAGAAAACCGTACAGATTGCCAAACCATGTGACCGATTGAGGTAAAATCCCTGCATTTTTCAAGGGGAATGCAACAAACAGCAATAATACATATGAAAGCCCCTGCAGCCACAGCAGTAATCGGAAGCGGCCCAGTGTTGAATGTAACATCATGTTCCTCCTGTTTCTATCCACGTAACGAGTAATTTGCAACCTGTTCATTATATCACAAATACCTATTTCTTCGGTACTGCCGAGGCGCCAAACGCTTCATAAAAGCATAAGATGTGACGAAGATTCGATACGCGTATGGGACAAGGAGGAGCCGCCCAATGAAAATAGCGATGGTCGCACCGGAGAAACTACCTGTGCCTGGAAACGGTTCAGTTGAAATAAGCATTCTGGGTATCGCTCGCGAACTTGCACTGCGTCATGAAGTAACAATTATTAGCCGCGAAATGCCTGGTCTTCCAGCCAAAGAGCAGCTTGAGGGCATTACGATCCGCCGTGTTCCATCCAGCAGTCCTGATCGATATATTCAGGCGGTTATTCAGCTCTTAAAGGAAAATTCGTTTGATCTGATCCAGGTGGATAACAGGCCACGCTGCTTAGCACGTATCAAACGAAGCCTGCCTGACACCCCTGCAGTTCTGTTCCTTCACTCCCTGACCTTCGCTCAGCCTGGACCAGCAAGATTAGCGTTGTTACGACAAGCTGACTGCATCGCTGTCAACAGTTTGTCGCTCAGAGACAGATTAGGGCGCAGGTTCCCTTCGGTGAAACATCTGATGAATGTTATCCCTCTGGGTGCCGATCTGACCCGCTTCGTTCCAGCGCTAAGTGATGGAACAAACTCCAGGCCGTCAGAGCGTTCACAACCC
Source organism: Paenibacillus sp. 7523-1 (assembly GCF_002276415.1). NCBI lineage: Bacteria > Bacillati > Bacillota > Bacilli > Caryophanales > Paenibacillaceae > Paenibacillus > Paenibacillus sp. 7523-1. Next base: position 479,419 of record NZ_NPBR01000010.1, read on the forward strand.
TTTTCCGTGCTGTATGTCGGCAGACTGATTCCAGGCAAAGGTGTGGACATTCTGATTCGCGCAGTAGCACTTGTGCAGCAGAAGGCTGATGTACAGCTGATTATTGCAGGCAAGGGGCCGCAGGTCTATGTGCGCAAGCTGCGTCTGCTAGCTCGAAAACTCGGGATACGATCATCTTTTCTCGGACAGATTGCCCATGAACAAATACACCACTTGTACCGGGCCGCTGATTGCCTGGTCTGTCCGTCTCAAATGCACGAAGCCTTCGGGTTAGTTAACGTTGAAGCGATGGCTTCCGGTCTGCCTGTGATCGCTTCAGACAATGGTGGCATTCGAGAAATTATTGAGTCCGGCAGCAGCGGTTATCTGGTTTCTCCATATGACAAACCTCAACCATTTGCTGCTTGCCTTCAGAAGCTTGCCCGGGATCCGAAGCTAGCCGCATCTCTTGGCAAGGCTGGGCGAGCAATTGCCGTGAACCAGTTTGGCTGGTCTCGAACGGCCATGCATCTCGAAGCAGCTTATACAAGACTTATCCGCCAATGAGCATAAATTGGATAGAAGTCATAACAAAGCTGCCCCAATTGCTGCGAGGGACTGGTTTATGCTTTTTCCCGTGACTGCCAGCTTGTGATCCATGACTCCATTTGGGAGATGGGGACATGTACCATTTCAATGAGCTCAACAATAATCATATCTTTCATGGCAAACCGGACCTTCGCACAGGTCTGCTGGTGAAAAACATCATAAAATCCAGAGCCTGCCCAGCACCCGTGAGGAACAATGACTGGGTCGTTCACGATATATCCCACAGTACCTATTGGTGGAATAACAACCTTGATCGCCTGATGATCTGTACGATTATTGGGATCTTTAACCAAAAATACGGTATCATCTATATTTAATGCCTGAATACCATGATAATGCTCCATTCGATCCATGGCCGCAAATAAGTTGCTGCTCATAACATGTTCTTCTCCTTTTCCTTCATTCCAAGTTTCAAGTTAAAATAACAAATCAAATTATTCATCTCCCTCATAGTGCTTCAACCATTGAGTCAGTTGTTTGCGAATCTCTGTTCGAAATTCTCGGGGCTCAAGAACCTCCGCTTGAGGGCCAAATTGATATAACCACATCAGGAACTCACGACTGCTGTTTAGTGTGACTTCGAATAACAATCCGCCATCGGGCAGATCCGTCATACGTGGACGAACAAACATTTCTTCTTCTTTTATGTAGGGTGCCATTCTTTCTGTAAATCTCACCTTGAAATGAATATGTTCGTCCCCTCGATCAACAGACCACGTATTTTTCATATACTGCGCTATGTTGAAATCCGCTTTGTCGAAGTGGGTACCTGACTGATTCACGTCCAGAAATCGGCTAATGCGAAACAATCGCACCTTTTGCACCAGATGGCAATACCCGACGAGATAAAAGCGCTGATCGCGTGGAATAAGATAATAGGGATCAATGTCACGAACCGTAATATCATTGTTGGTCAGTGTACGATACCGGGTACGTATGGTTTCCTGATTAAGAATAGCTTCAATAATCGGGATAAGCAGATTGGGGTCTTTTCCTTCCTCCCGGTATGCAGGCGTTCCCATGCGTATGATACCTGCAATGTTTTCCACGATATCACTGTTTCTTGATTTTAACTTGGTATGGACCGACATCACTTTGTCAAAAGCCGCATCGAATTCAGCCGGCAATTGGGAAGTATCCAGGACAGACGGAAGCATGGAGAAGACCATGGCCTCCTGCTCCGTGAAATCGAGTGGATACAAGGCGAAATTCCCAATAAACCGATAACCCTTGCCGTAGCCTTCATTCATGATAGGGGCAACCCTGTCCAAAATCCGGAGATCGCGATAGATCGTGCGTACAGTTGTATCACATTTCGCAGCCAACTCCTTGGCTGAGATTCCGGGATACGCTTGTATAGCCTGAAGTATACGCAGCAGACGAATTAATTTCTCTGTCATGTAGTTTCTCCCCTTCGATATTTTTATCGGCAAGGAAAACTAGTTCCTTTAGTACATCTATAAATCTTTAGTCCCATTCATTATTTCGCAAATTCACCAATTATGTATAGTTCAATTGCACTTTTTCTCCTTTATTAATATACAATTTCTGACTAGCTTGCGTAAAATATTAGATACAAGCCCTTATACCTAAGTCTCTAAGCCTATTCAACAATTCTAATAAAATGACAAAAAAGCCCCGTCTCGTGGGAAGAGACAGGGCTTTACGGATGATTAATTATGCAGCTGGACTAATTTTTTCAGCACGTTCACCAAATGTTCACATAATTCCGGAATATCTCCCATTTGGTCTTCATTCACATTTCGATCAAAATACACATGACTTGAAACGTTATACCTGATGGGTTCCTCTCCGTACACAAAATGAATGTCCTGTACCAAGCGCTGACCTGGCCAGCTCACTTGTATGATGGAGCGAATTGCGGGACATAGCCTATCTGGCTCAGGAGTCTCCTGGCTAAACCGAAGTTCTAGCCGACATCCCGGCTGGCTGCCGGGTGACTCCAATATTTCGGCAGCTAGCGCTTCTAGAGAGCTTCGGAGTATAATCTCCCCTTTGACCTCAGAATGCTCCCTTAGAACGAACTGCAGCACGAACTCTCTGGACATACTCGCCATCTCCAGGCTGTCTTTCCGGTTGGATATGTGAATGATCTCATCGAGATTGTCGAGATCATATAGATAGTTCTCGAAACCGACCTTGAGATTGTCGTACACGGTTGGATCAAACATGAACTTGCCTACTTTCCTAAGAACTTATATTGACCTGTTTGCCAATATGACCTTGATCCGCTTCGGATCAGTGTATCACTTGTATCTATTATAACCATCTCTACGATTGCAAAAAAGCCCGGTCATGATGACCGGGCTTCGTCTGGGGTAGGGGAGCCAAACTCCCACACCCCTATTATTCTTCTGCTGCCTTCTCTTCCTCTGCAGCCACAGGTTCTGCCTCATCAGCAGAAGCTGTTGGCTCTTCCTCAGCCGCTTGTGGTGGCATAACGGATGCGATAATGGAATCGGGTGACGTAATAAGTGTCAAGCCCTTATCCAGTTTGATATCTTCTGCTGTCAGGCGATCACCAATGTCCAGCCCGCTGACATCCACCTCAATGGAAGACGGCAGGTCGGCTGGAAGTCCTTCAACTTCCAATTCGGTTTCCTGCGTCTGGAACACGCCGCCGGCTTTGGAGCCCGCAGCCGTACCTTGGAAATCGATCGGCACACTTACGCTGATCGGTTTATTTTTGGATATTTGCAAGAAGTCCACGTGCAGCAGACGTCCATTGCGCTCCTGCTGATCCTTAATCAGCACAGGAACGGTTTTGCCGCCCTCCAGATTGAGGTTGAACATCTCGGAACGACCTGTACGCGCGACCTTGAGCATCTCTTTTTCATCCACATGTATGGAGGCCCCTTCAAACTCAGGACCATAAACGACAGCCGGAACACGTCCGCCTTGTCTTAACAGGCGCAATGCCGCACCTTTCTTTTCAGTTCGTGGAGTTGCAGTAAGTTGAGCCATTTTTCCGTTGGATTTCATGATTGAACATCCTCCTTCAAGGGATCCCTACTTTGTTTGGTGTTGGGAAGCATTCGGCTTCTCTCATAGACCAAATGGGTCTTCTTTTTCTGCGGCCAAATCTGGGGCCATATCTATATATACCCCAATGAACGTGTTTCTCAAACATTGGCTTGTACAATTCATCCCTTTTTCACAACACAATCCAAGCTCTGCGCACAAAAAAAGACAGCCGGAAATCCCCTCCGACTGCCTGCTGCTTCTAGGTTTATCTACAGCTACTATACGGACCTAACAAGAGGATTCAAGCACTGGTACGGTTATCCTCTTCATCACTCTCGCGTATAACCTGCATTTGGTCTGTACCGCTCTGCACAACAATCTGCACATCCCCGTCTTCTGGCACAATATCTACATATCGGTCTCCACAGGTGTCCTTGGCCTGCCACTCATTCAGCCGAATAATAAGCCCCAGATGGTGCAGGCCTGGAGCCACGCGAATACGGGCCTCTGCGGCATTGCCCACTCGTTCAAGGGGTACCGCTCCATCTGCCATTCCTGTGCCCCATACCCAAACATCCCATCCCTCGTACTGTTGATCCTCCCGTTCATAACGAAGCGTAACCAGACGTGAGACATGCTTGTGGACTTTGATTGTCGCCGTAGACTGTATGCTGCCTGCCATGGCTGTAATTTGCGCTGTCCCTGGGGACAAGGCACGAACGATTCCAGCCGTACTGACCGTTACAATATCCGAATTGGAGGAATGCCAGCGTATGGCGGTGCCTTGAAGCGGCTGCCCAAATTGATCCAGCACCAATGCGCGGAAGCGACTGATTCGTGTCGTATACAGAACCGTTTCACCGACAAGCTCAATTCGTTCAGCATGACGATGATCGACCTGCAAGAGGCTTGTAGCAAAGATATGACCACATTGAACCGTTATCGTTGCTTCACCTGTCTCTTTTGCATGGATCGTTCCATCCGGATCGATCTGGATCAGCTGCGGCTCCGAAGAACGCCACAGGACTTCGCAATTCTCTACTACATTACCGAGACGGTCACGCACAATCGCCCGCAGCCCCGCCGTCTCACCTGGGCTATACACCTGCCGTGGAGCATTAATTTCAATTGTAGCCGGTTCCGTTCCGCCAACATGTTCGATATCATACAGCACCATTAACGACCAGCGCTCTATAGGAGCAATGCCGCTAATCGTCCCAATCGAGTCTGTACCTGCCTGATGATCGTTAACAACCACATGCCAGTCGCCTTCCGGCAAATGAATCTGCTGCTGGTACGCTGTCGCATTATAGGCCACGATAATTCGATTCCAGGTGTCCTGATTGGCCCCATCCTGCAGCATGAATATGACGACATTACCGTCAGCACGTAGAATGCGAAGGTGATTCCTGATCTGGTCTGCGCTGATCATGCGGAAGGCAGGATGAGTACGGCGCAGATGTATTAAACCCCGGTAATAGTCAAAGACAGGTCTGAAGCGGGATTTGTTCGCCCACTGGATGGCGTTAACCGCATCTCCGCTGCGGTAACTGTTGTGATCTCCCGCTTTTGATCTCAGGAGCTCATCCCCTGCATGCAGAAAAGGTATCCCCTGAGAGGTTAGCAATATTCCGGAGGCTAGCAGCGAGCGGCGAACCATCTCATGGTTAAGCACATCATCAGCATCCACATACCGATAGGGATCTGCTGCCTTTACCGCCGATTCTGCACTCCCTCCCTCCACCGGTTGCCCGTCTCTCCATGCTGGGAAACCCAATTCATGTCTGAGATTCATCGTGGTTGCGATTTTGTCCCACAGGTTCAGGTTGTCATGGGCCGTGACATAATTGACGGTCTCCACAGGTGACGATGTAAAGTCATCGATAGCTCCGGAAATTCCCTTAAGCAGCTCATGCTCCAGGCCATCTGCTCCGGTTACATACCCTTTCCCGCTGCCATCACTGTCCCCTTTGATCGCACTGCGGAAATGATCATTGAATACTGCAAATCCCTGGCCCCGTTGGGTACCTTTCAGGGTTTTGCGATCCAGTGGTGAGTCTCCGCCCGTCCACGGCTCCCCATAAATTAGCATGGCTGGATCAATCTGCTCACGCAGCTCACGGGTCAATTCGTTCATTGTATCGGTGTCAATCAGACCCATGAGATCGAAACGGAAACCATCCACATGATATTCCTCAGCCCAGTACAGAAGAGAGTCTATAATATATTTTCGCACCATTGGGCGCTCTGTAGCCAGTTCATTGCCTACACCCGATCCATTACTCAGTGTGCCGTCTGTCCGATAGCGGTAAAAATAACCGGGTACAATCCGTTCAAACGGACCTTCGTCCACACCATACGTATGATTGTAGACCACATCAAGCACAACACGTATACCCTGGCGATGCAGTGACTGCACCAAGGCTTTGAACTCACGAATTCGCACGGCTGGATCCCGCGGATCTGTAGCATAGGAGCCTTCCGGGACGTTATAGTGCTGTGGATCATAACCCCAATTATAGGGTGCTCTGAACGTTGTGCCTTCTTCAGCGGATTCCAGTTCATTTACCGTCTGATAATCCGCCACAGGCAGAAGATGCACATGGGTAACCCCAAGTTCGGCAAGATGATCCACACCGATACGATGGCCTGCCCTGTCGGTCAGTCCGGAAGCGGTGAAGGCCAGGAATTTCCCTTTATACGGAATGTCCGCATGGGGATCGGAGGAGAAATCGCGCACATGCAATTCGTAAATGACGGCGTCAACCGGCCGCTGAAAAACAGGCTTCACGTCCAGCTCCCAATCCGGTGGATGCGTTGTATCGAGATCAATAATGGCCGTCCGCTGCCCATTGGGCGACACGGCGCGTGCATAAGGATCTACCACTACTTCTGTGCGTTGATCATCGTGTGTAATGCGGTACATGTAATAAAATCCTGCCCAATCGCCTGCCAGCTTCACGCTCCATATGCCGTCTTCATCACGGGTCATGTCGCTTGCCTGCCCGCCAACATGTTCCGTTACCCATCCACTTGCATTGTAGCTGCCCTCATCTTCAAAAACCAATATAGAAACCTGCTGGGCCGTTGGGGCCCACAGCTTGAATGTACTGGAAGCACGAGTATATGTTAAGCCAAGATCGTTGCCTTCGTAACGAAAAGATGTCCATTCCGGCATCGTTCCCACCGCCTTTATATCCATTGATTTCGTGTTGTCCCGATGGTACGGAGTGGGACGTCATTTGTCAACCCGGGGTTGTCTGTACTCAACATATCGGTTGAACAGAGGCTTTCATGAAGTCACTCGCTTGATATTAGTCAAACTCTTGCAGCAATCGCTTTCAAAATACAGCATATGTAAACAAACGCTGTAGATTGACAGCATTTGTACCTGTCTGATCAAAAAAACAAAAATAAAGTACCCTTCTCTCCGTAGCGGAAAAGGGTACTTTACTACAGTACGCAAAAAAATTTAATTATTGGCATACATGACTATTAGGGATATAGGCGGTACGCTGACTTCCCCATCGTTGACGGTGCGCAGTGGTTCAAGACCTGCTTGTCCCTGCTCTACAACAATATTCCACATTCCGGAAGGAATAGGGAGGATTCGACTTTCCTTTGCCGCGTTGTAGATCACGATAATCCGATCCCAGGAATCCCCGGCAGCCGTGCCTGATAGCTCATAGGCAAGCAGGCTTTTATCTTTTTTTAACAGAGATACATGTTGATTAATGTCGTCCCGGGTTCTCAACCGGAAGGCTGCATGTTCTAGGCGAAGACGAATCAGTCCGCGGTAGTAATCGAATACCGGCTTGAACCGCTGTTTTTGTTTCCAACGAATCGCATTGACGGCATCACCACTCTGATGACTGTTGGCATCGCCGTATTTGCTGCGCAAAAACTCATCCCCGGCCGCAAGCAGGGGAATTCCTTGGGATGTGAGCACAATGCCATTCGCAAGCAAGCAGCGCCGAACGGTTTCATTCTCCAGCACACGATTCGGATCAATCTGCATATACGGATTCGCATGCTGTACTGCCTGCTCTACACTGTCATATCCACGAACGTGTCCCTCATCATCATAGGAGATAAACCCGAGCTGCTCTTCCAGTCCTTGTGTATGCACAACCTTGTCCCACAGATTCAGATTATCGTGAACCGTTACGTAATTCACCGTCTCGGATGGACTGGCCGTAAAATCGGTAATCGCTCCCCTTACACCCGTCCAGATATCCTCTTCCTTTCCCTCCGCACCTGTCGCGAATCCTTTCTCTGCTCCATCACTGTCCCCTTTGATCGCTCCACGATAATTATCGTTGAATACGGCTAGCCCGTCTCTTTTCTGATCTCCCTTGAGGGTCATTAGTTCCCCTAGTGGGGATTCCATTGCCGCCCACGGCTCACCGTACAATAGGATGGATGGAGATACATGTTCATGCAGTTCCGCAGCAAGTTCCCTCATGGTTGTCGTATCAATCAATCCCATCAGGTCAAACCGGAACCCGTCAATATGGTATTCCTCTGCCCAGTAACGTACCGATTCCCGGATAAACTTGCGTACCATGGGACGTTCTGAGGCTACCTCATTGCCAGTCCCTGAACCGTTGCTGTATGTGCCGTCCGCATTCTGACGATAGTAATACCCCGGTACCAGCTTCTCAAACGAACTTTCGGCCGTATTAAACGTGTGGTTATACACCACATCCATAATCACTCCGATACCTCTCTGATGAAGGGCTAGCACCAAAGCCTTGAGCTCTCGGATGCGTGTACCAGGCTCATCTGCATGTGTGGCATAAGAGCCTTCGGGAACGTTGTAATGCAGCGGATCATACCCCCAATTATAGCTGGAATCCTTGGAATCACCGTAAGCACTGTCTCCAGCCTTGGATTCGTCCACGGTGGCAAAATCAAACACGGGCAGCAGGTGCACATGGGTAATCCCAAGCTCGGCCAAATGATCAATCCCCAGTGTATTGCCTTCGGAATCGCGCAGTCCTGTTTCCGTAAAAGCCAGATACTTGCCTTTGTTCACCATGCCTGATGAAGGGTGAATTGAAAAATCCCGCACATGCAGCTCGTACAATACGGCATCCACCGGACTCTTCAGCTCTGGACGAACATCCCGGCTCCATCCTTGGGGATCTGTCTCTTCCAGCCTGATAACAACTCCCATTTCACCATTCATGGTAACTGCCCTTGCATAGGGATCCACTGCTGTCTCCTGTCGTCCCCCCTTGAAGGTGGCCCGGTACATATACCGATAACCATTCCATTCTCCATCCAGCTTCAACAACCAGATGCCCTGCTGCTGTCTTTCCATTAGGAATTCCTTTGGCTCGGCAGATTGTTCCCCGGTTCCTCCCTGTCCTCCTGGAAGCTCTGCAGTGGTTGCCGGGTAGAGCAGCACGTGCATCTGAACGGCATCTGGCGCCCATACTTTGAATTGGCAGAATTGGGCGCCGATCGTCACCCCCAGATCTTTTCCCTCGTATGTATCATTTGCAGCTATGTCTTGCTTGTCATGTTCTTCAATCATGATGTCTTTCCCCTCTCGGCCTGAGTATAAATGGATGTGAAAAAGAATGTTCCTTTCTTTTATACCCGTTCTGCTGCCCAACCATAATCCTGTGATAGAAAAAGAAGCCATGCTTCACGTCCATTCACGTAAAACACAGCTTCTTCGGGCACACGTATACTATGCGTTTTCTTTATTTCCCGTTCAGTTCAGCGTACGATGCCTCCAGTTCAGAGATCAGCTGGTCTCCTCCGGCTTTTCGCCAGTTAGCCACTTCCTGCTCCCATCCTGCGTCGTCAATCTTGCCCATAATGTACTTCGTCTGTGCATCCCAGATCATCTGATCCAGTTCCTGACCCCGCTCGGTGTAGATGGCCGATGACAGTGTCAGCGCAGGATTCGGAATGGCATACTGCTCATTCTCGCGTGCCATCTTGGTGCCCTTCATGCCAATCGGGACATCAACCAATTCAGCCACGTTGTATCCTTCAACACTTAACAAATTGTCACGGTACGGCTTCACTTCGCGTTGATAAGCATCAAAGTCCTTGAGTTCGGTTTTACCGTCCGCTGTCTTGGTGTAGTGCACATCGAGCAGCCCGCGAAGCTGCAGCGTACTCAGCTCCTCATCCATCAGCTGATCGAGGAATGTGAGCACTTTTTTCAATTGCTCCTCATCCGGGACGGCGGCCTTCGGGATCACCAGCATGCCATAGTTCCCCGGTTCCCCGGCGATGCGTATACCATCTGTTCCCTGGAACGGAGCTACATCGATCACCCCATCCGGAGCGTTAGGCGTCAGCCGCTGCTGGGATGACTTGCCGTTCTGTGCCACGCCGTTCAGCTTCATGCCAATCAGGCCAGAGTCCATTTTTTTGTCCGCATCCGAAGGATCGAGAGCAGGGAAATCACTGTTAATCAGCCCTTCGCTGAACAGTCGCTTGAACAGCTTCATGGTGTCCACATATTCAGTGGTCAGGAATTCCGGCGTTAATTTGCCCGCATCATCCACCCCCCACTTGTTCACACCCCCGATACTCACGGCAATCCGGGTCAGCGGAGAAGACACGCCTTCGTTATACTTCTTGAAGAGCAGCGCACCATACGTATCTTCCTTGCCGTTCCCGTCGGGATCATCCTTACGCATGGAACGCATCACTTCATACCAGTCATCCAGTGTCTTCGGCACATCCAGCTTCAACTTGTCAAACCAATCCTTGCGGTATACAATGGCCGTTCGTCCGATATCGCGGAAGTTCGGAATGCCGTAAATTTTGCCCTCAATCTTGATATTGTTAAAATAGGCCTCGGATTGGGCAGACAGATTTTTATAATCCTTCAGGTAGGGTCCCAGCTCCCAGAACAGTCCCGTTTTGGCTGCATTGAACGTGGTCGGCACGTAATTTACACGCATAATCGTCGGCATCTCTCCGGAAGCAACCATGACGTTCACCTTGTCATCAAAAGCCGACTGTGGAATCCACTGAACATTGACATCGGTATTCGTATACTCCTCAATCTTTTGCTCCACCCCATTTTCCTTCGCGGGCACATCGCCTACCTGCATCAAAGAGATGGAAATGGGAAACTTGCCTTCCCCGGCGGCTGGAGCCTTTTCTCCTCCACAACCTGCAAGCAGTCCGGCGGACATTGCGCCAATGACAACAAATCCACCTATACGGGACACCCGACCTTTTGGACTCATGAACCATCTCTCCCTTTTATATTATCGTTACTACCAGCATTAGGCTCACCTAAATGAATGCGCTATCATAATTCTGTCTGAAGAAATGAACCAGCGTTAAGCCAGTTCCATCTCCACACCTGCCAGAATAAACGGGGCAACCGATTTCGGATCATTGATTCGGATCGACTCGGTTACATAATATTCGTACGACCCGTCACGATACGGACTTCCCCCAAGACCTGCACCGCCATTGCACTGGGTCAGCGACAGTACACCTTCACGATCGGTTTGCAGCAAGTGCTGGAGCAGCCCCTGGTATCCTTTATTTGCAATCTCCTTGAACTTGCCGCTCAGGTAACCTTTACGTACACCTTTGGCCAGCGCATATACAAACATCGATGTACCCGACGCTTCCAGATAATTGCGCTCACGCCCCGGCTGGTCCAGCAGATGAGGCCATAGCCCTGTCTGTTGATCCTGTACATGCACAAGTGCGTTTGCCACGCGTTCAAAAATGCCGACAATCTGGCCGCGCTGTTCATGATCTACAGGCAGATGATCCAGTGTATCCACCACGGCCATCACATACCACCCCATGGCCCGGCTCCAGACATGAGGAGAACAGCCGGTTTCGCCCGAACTCCAGCGCTGCTCCCTGCTTTCATCCCAGGCATGATACAGCAAACCGCTGCGTGGATCACGGGTATGCTTCTCCACCAGCAGCAGCTGCAGAGCCGCCCGGTCAAACCACTTTTCTTCGCCCGTTACTGCCCCATACTGCGTGAGAAATGGAGTCGCCATATACAATCCATCTAGCCACATCTGAAAAGGATAGATCTTCTTGTGCCAGAAACCGCCTTCGCTGGTTCGTGGCTGCCCTTTGAGCTGAACCATGAGCAGGTCTGCTGCCTTGCGGTATTTCGCTTCACCTGTTTGATCCATTAGGAAGAATAAGGATTTCCCCTGATTAATCTGGTCCAGATTGTACTCCTCAACGGTATACGAGCGTATCGTGCCATCCTCCTGAATAAAGTGATCCATCAGCTCCCGGATGTAGTCGTAATACTTGGCTTCCCCCGTACGATGATACAGTTCTTCCAGCGCCTTCAGCAGGCAGCCGTTCTCATAATGCCAGGTAGGGTACAGCTGATGATTGCGGTAACTTTCCATGAACTGATCGGCCATTCGTACCGGTGTGAACTGCAAGGTTTCCTTCATCGATGCCCTCCGCATCCGCTCGCTTATTGAGCCTGTTTTTTGTAGTCTTCAGCATATTCCTCGCGAATCTTCGTTCCGCCCGCATTAGCCCAGTTCTCAATCTCCTGTTTCCAGCCATTTTCATCAATCTTGCCCATGATGTATTTGGTTTGCGCATCGGCAATCATCTGATCCAGATCAGCCCCGCGATCACCATAGGTCGGTGAGTATAACGTAAGCGCAGGATTCGGAACGGCATGTTCGGCCAGCTCTTTGGCAAGCTCGGTTCCTTTTACCCCCAGCTCGGTATCCTTCAATTTTGGCACATTGTAACCTTCAACGTATGGCAGATTATCACGATATGGTTTCACCTCACGCTGGAACGCATCGAAGTCGCTCATTTCCACTTCATCCTCGCCCACTTTGGAGTAATGTTTGTCTTCTATTCCACGCATGAGCAGTGTTGCCATCTCCGGTTCCATCAACTTATCCAAAAAGCTCAGCAGGCTTTTCAGCTCCTCTTCGGATTTCACTGTCGCTTTAGGAAAGGCCAATATGCCGGAGTTACCTGTCTGGCCCGCAACACGGTCGCCGTTCGCTCCAAGCAAACCTGCAATGTCTACAACCCCATCCGGGTCATTCTTGGAAAGACGCTCCTGCTGACTCTTACCGTTCTGCGCTACGCCGACACGCATGCCGACAACGCCGGAGTCGTACTTTTTCTCCGCTTCCGTGGAATCAAACACAGCAAAGTCCTGATTCAGCAGCTTCTCATCATACAACCGTTTCAGCAGATCCAGCACCTGCATGTATTCCGGCGTCATGAACTCCGGTGTGAAGCTGCCGTCATCCTCAACCTTCCACTTGTTCGGTGCACCGAAGCTTACGCCAAGACGCGTTGTGAAGGAATATTGATCTTCGTTGTATTTTTTGAACAGCATCAGACCAAACGTGTTATCCTGCCCATCTCCATCCGGGTCGGAAGTTGCCAGGGTTTTGATCGTTTCATACCATTCATCCGGCGTGGTCGGCACCTTGAGATTCAGCTTATCGAACCAGTCTTTGCGGTAAATGACTGTCGCCCGTGCAATATCAGAGAACACCGGCACGCCATAGATTTTTCCGTCTACCTTGATGTTGTTGAAGAAGCGCTCGTTCTGGGCGGACAGATTTTTATAATCCTTGAGCAAGGGACCAATCTCCCAAAACACGTCGTTGCGCATGGCACTTGTGACTGTCGGGTTGTACTGCACTTTCACGATCTTCGGCATATCGCTGGAAGCGATCATGACATTAATTTTGTCATTGTACGCCGAAGCGGGAATCCACTGAATATCCAGTTTCGTGTTGGTAAAGGCTTCGATTTTTTGCTGAACCTCATTTCCTTTACCCGGCACATCACCTACCTGCGCAATCGCAATGGAGATGTTCTGTACGCCGCCTTCGGCAGCCTGACCCTCGTCTGATCCGCATCCAGCCAGCAATCCCGTTACCAGTGCAAGTGTGCTCAGAACAGCCAGAGCTTTCTTTTTTGTTCCTCTCATCAAATGAAAACCTCCCCTTTTATACATTGCTGATTCCGCATGCTGCATGTTGTATTCTGCAACCATCCATTCAATTACCAATCTCAACCTTTCACAGACCCCAGCATCACTCCCTTGGCAAAATGCTTTTGCAGGAATGGATACACAAGCATGATTGGAATCGTTGAGAATACAATGACAGCCATGCGAATGGTCAGCGGCTGAATCTCCGTCTCCTCAATACTCGTGTCACCAATCCGGCTCTGAGCCAGAATGACAATCTCACGAAGCCATACTTGAACCGGCCACTTCTCGCTGTCATTGATGTAGATGACGGCGTTGAAGAAGCTGTTCCAGTGCGCGACTGCATAGAACAGGGAGAACGTGGCCATCGCCGGCATCGATAAAGGCAGTACAATACGGAACAGAACGCCGACATCATTACAGCCGTCTATTTTGGCAGCATCCTCCAATTCATCCGGAATGGCCTGGAAAAAGTTCTTGAGTACGATCAGATTGAACGCACTGATGGCGGTAGGCAGCATCAGGGACCATAACGTATCGGTCAGATGCAGCGACTTAACCACGAAATAGGTGGGAATCATGCCTCCGCTGAACAGCATGGTGAACAATACACCGAGCAGAATTGGCTGCCGTCCTCGCAGATATCTTCTGGATAGCGGATACGCCATCAGCGACGTGAATAACAAGTTAATTAATGTACCGACCACAGTAATGTAGATCGAGACTCCGAGACTGCGAATCAGTGTATCTGTCGAGAAAATGTAACGATAGGCCGCCAGGGAGAATTCTTTGGGGAAAAGGATGAATCCTCCCTTCGCCACCTCATGCGGGCTGGTAAACGAGACAGCCAGAATGTAGATAAACGGAATGACGGTCACGATTCCGATCAACAGCAGCAAACCATGATTGATGATATCGAAGATTCGGTTGCCCCACGTTTTATCCTGTTGCATCTTAATGTTCACTCCTGTCTGGTGAAGACGTCTGCTTACTCATGTTAGTAGACGCCTTCCTCCCCGAATTTTTTGGCCAGCTTGTTGGCACCCAATACAAGCGCCAGTCCAACAACCGACTTGAACAAACCGACAGCGGCACTGTAGCTGTACTGTGCCTGCGTCAGACCTTTGGTGTATACGTAGGTATCGAATACCTCACCCACATCCCGGTTGGTCGGCGTTAGCATCAGGAAAATCTGTTCAAATCCTGTATCCAGGAAGTTGCCCAGACGAAGAATGAGCAAAATCACGATCGTACTGCGGATGGCAGGCAGCGTAATATGCCATGTCTGGCGCCAGCGGTTGGCTCCATCAATTCGTGCAGCTTCATAGAGCTGCGTGTCTACACCGGAAAGTGCCGCGAGGAAAATAATCGTGCCCCAGCCCACCTCTTTCCATATGGATTGTCCGACAATCATGGATCGGAACCAGCCAGGCTCCAGCAGGAACGCAATCTTTTGCCCCGTCAAACTGTACAGCAATTCGTTGATGGCGCCGCCCTCCGTGGTAAACAGCATATAGAACACACCGACGACCACAACCCACGATACAAAGTGCGGAACATAGACCAGCGTCTGTACAAAACGCTTGAAACGCTCACGGCGCACTTCATTCAGCATCAGTGCCAGTACGATAGGCAGTGGGAAGAAGAAGACCAGATTATAGATCGCCAGCAAAAACGTGTTCCGGAACAGGGTCCAGAACTGCGGTTCCCCGAAGAAACGCTGAAAATGCTTAAGTCCTACCCAGTCACTCCCCAAAATGCCTTTGTACGGTGTGTAATCCTGAAAAGCCATCGTAATGCCATACATGGGTATATATTTGAAAATAACAAAGTAAAGCACTCCCGGTATCAACATGATGTAGAGCCACCGGTTTTTGATAACGTCCCTCCACAGCAGGTTTTTGTCACTGCGGGCAGCGGGCCGTGTCCGAGCCGTCGTTTCGGCTTTCATAGTGTTTTCCTCCCCACATTGGAAACGATTACAAAAGTTCAATTCCTGAACTCATGCCTTCATTGTGGAGGATAAACGGATCACTGGCTATCGTCCGGTTTTAGCTTCTTATTTTTCCTTGCCAGGCAAGGGTTTACGATACTTCCCCCGCTGGAATATCAGGCGTGAATGCACTCGTTTTAACCTCTATAATCCGGTCTTAACCCGGGACGAAGGAGCGTGGTCAGCAGGGTGTACAAGCAAAAAAAAGCCTGCCCGCCATGGCAGGCAGAGCAGGCTTTGTTTTACCGCTGCTGTTCCCGGTACTTGCCGGGAGTTGTTCCCGTAATTTTACGAAACGTTCGGATAAACGCAGTGGGGTTGGTGTAATTTAGTTTCTCGGCAATTTCCGATATTTTGAGGTTGGTTGTCTGAAGCCAGGTCTTGGCTTTTTCCATTCGATACTCTGCCAGATATTCAGTGAAATTCACGCCAGCTTCCTTCTTGAACACCCGGCTTAAATAAACAGGATGAAAATTCAGCTCTTCCGCACAGGCTTCCAATGACAGTTCACGGTCATAGCGTTCCTCAATCAATCGGATCATCCGCCGGGCAATGTTCATATACTGCGATTCTTCCTGCTCCCGCCAGAAACGAATGACGGGTACAAATAACCGTTTACGGAACCAGTTCGTCATTTCATCAAGGGTGGAAAGCTTCAGCAGCTGAGCCATGGATGCCTTCTCGCCAAGTACTTCCGCCACATCCCCTCCCTGTTCCTGCACAAGCTGGTACACACGGGACAGAAGCTGAACCATAATGACGGGATATTCACTAAAATGCAGTTTCTTGGCGGCGAGCAGCCCCAGATACTGTGTAAAATACATATCGGTTTTCTCCTCATCGCCTTGTTTCAAGGCAGAGGCCAGCTGATCCTCGATCATTCTGAGCTGTGTATATAAGGCTGCCTCGGTCTGGCCTCGCGGCTGGATATCTTCATAATGCAAAATGATACGGCTTCCCAGACTCACCCTGCCCTGCAGCGCCTCTCGGCTCTCCTGATACGCTCTTGGTGTATCTCCGATGGCAAAATAGGAACGGCTTATGCCGATACTTACGGGAAGATTGAGATAGGTGACTACGCGTTCCCTGATCCATTCCGCCTGGGTGTGCATCCATTCCTTGAGCTGCAGCTCATCATTCAGCCTTGTAGCCAGAACCGTCACTTGTGCATCATCGATCATAACCGGGGTGAAGCGCAATTCCGCAGGCAGAAGCTCTCCAACCATGTTGTTGACGGCAAACAACAGCAGGTCCCTGTCCTGTTCTTCGTACCTGGTTCCTTCGAGCGTATCAATCTGCAGCGTTAGCACACCAAGGCTCGACCAGTCTGCCGGAAAATCATAACGTTCACCCTGATACCTGAAATCCTCTTCCGAGATTTTGCCGGTCAGCAGTTTGGTCATGAAAAATTCCTCCAGATGAACATGCTGTCCCTTCATCTGTTCCCGCAGCGATTTTTCCGAGCTGAACAGCGTGGATAAACGTTCCTCAATATAAATAAATTCATCCTGACGGCGGCCCGTCTGCAAAACCGGAGAATCCAGTCCCTTCGTAAACTGCAGCAGTCTGGAGATGGGGGAATACATCCGGCGGCTGCCATAGATTGCAAACAATCCGGTCACGCATAACATGACAAGCGTAGCCACCCCGGTCACAAGAGCAATTTTCTGCGACTGGGCAGTGATCTGTCCAAGAGATACCACTGATACATACAGCCACCCATTGAGTGGTGATTTTCTGTAGCTTACAGCCACCGGGTTTCCTTCCACTTCAGCGTTAAAAAAGCCTTCTGCCTGATTGCTCGTTTGCACCTTCGCCTGAATCTCCTCATTCAAGGCAGCATATTTCTCCTCTTGCCCATTCTCGTTCAGAAAAAAGTTCTGATCCCGGTCCAGTACATACATATCTCCGGTGTTCGGATTTTGGCTCAGAAACGTGCTAATCTCCGCATCTGCGATGTCAATCACGAGAAATCCCTTTGGGCTATTATTCGTCGGCACCATAGGAATTTTGAATACCATACTGACCACGTCATCCGATGAAATGAGTGTGGGCATCTGCTCCTGTGAATCTTCGGCTATTCCAGCCGAAGCCGGTATGCTTTCCGTAGACAAATGATCATTCTGAGTCACCCAGAACAGACTGTTCGTATAGGTGAGATAAGAGCCAATGCGGTCCCGAATACTGAAGTCATCCAATTTTCCAAATGATCTCATGGAGACCACCCAGTCCTGATCCAGGTTAACCAGATAGGCCTGATCTATATTTGTAACCGCTTGCAGGTTGTTAAACCCGGACGTGAGATCACGTATTTCCTGAAACTCGGAGCTGTCCAGCGGCTTCTTCATGGCTTGCAGCACCAAGGGAGAATTCACATACTGGATGGATGACAATTGCAGGCTGCGTAAAACTTGTTCTACCCGCATTTGGGTTTGATGCAAAATCTGCAGATTGCTCTCACGTACTTTTTGTTCAATATCACGCGAAGCGATCGAATAGGAAACGGAACCGATGACGATGACTGGAAGGGCTCCGAGAATCATGGTAAAACAGAGCAAACGCAGCAAATATTTAGGCAATGTGAGCATCCTCCTTTATATAGAATCTGCATATTTGAATGCCTGATGGAATGTAAATCCATATGTATAATATCGCTTTCATTGGATTAATTTACTATTGTTATTTTAAAACTCAATCTTATCCAAGTCCACTATTTATTCTTAAGATTGACTTTGGGGCCGTTTCCAGTTTATAGTGGAGGCATATTCCTCAATTCGAAGGAGAGATTTTGATGTCGGTGAGCGTTCTTAACTAATCAAGTTTCATATTCAGGAGTTTGGCCTTTCATGTGCGCTTGTGCCTTATGGCATACGTGTATTTCTTGATGCGCCATAACCCTGTACTTAGTTAAGAACAGCGGATATCATAAATCGCCTCCGGGATTGTACTTGTCCGGGTCTATTTCCGCGCTGTGTTCAGCGTGGATTTTTTTGTATAGACCTATCATGGACTCTGCTTTCCCCTACATGAAGGGCGGAGAATGACGTTTGTTCATTCTCCGCCCTTTTTGCGTTTTCAGGAATAGATTCTGAGTTACCACCGAAGTTACAAATTCAAAATCCAAGGAGAGATCAAGCATGAATGAAAACACAATGAATACACTGGGCTATCATCAAATTCAAAACAACGTCGCTTCCTGCGCACTTTCTTATCTGGGCAAACGTTACGCGAAAGAAATGAAACCCATGGTGGACCCCGGGCTGATTCAGATGCGCCTCGCCGAAACAGAAGAGGCCTCTGCTCTCATCCGTTATGGCGCCAGTGTTCCCATCCCTTCGCTTGATGGTATGGAGACCATTATGGATCTGCTCGGTACCGGTTATCTGTTTAGTGAACGGGACTTCACTCAACTTGCGCAGTTTCTGCGAAGCTGTGCACAATTAATGAAATACATGGAGGGCAAATCCCAAGCAGCTCCTACGGTAAGCCGGTATGCTTCATCCATGATGCGGATGGAATCCCTGTTAAGCGAGATCGAACGCTGCATTTACAGCGGCCGAATTCAGGATCAGGCGAGCAAGGAACTGACGCGTATCCGGAAAAAGATGACCGTGAACGAGGAACGAATGAAGCGCAAGCTGGATTCTCTCGTAAGCAAGCACCGGTCCATTATGCAGGAGAACGTAATCAGCCAGCGCGGCGGAAGAACGGTATTACCCATCAAGAAAGAATTCCGCAAGCAGGTGAAAGGCAGCGTCCTGGATGAATCAGGGAGCGGGCAAACCGTCTATATCGAACCCGAGGAACTGGTGGGACTGCAGATGGAACTCGCTTCACTGCAAGCTGAGGAATCCAGAGAAGAAATGAAAATTCTGGGTGATTTAACGTCGCTCGCAGAATCCTATAACCGCGAGATTGCGCTGAATACCGAGACGGTAGGTATCCTTGATTTCCTGTTTGCCAAAGCGAAATACGCGGCAACCATGGATGGACGTACGGTCCAGGTAAATACATCGGGCCGAATTACGCTTCAGCAGGCGCGTCATCCTCTGATGGGCGCCTCCATGATTCCGCTTGATTTTGCCATCGGAAGGGATTATTCCTCACTTATCATTACAGGGCCGAATACAGGTGGTAAAACGGTAGCGCTCAAAACATTGGGGTTGCTCACCCTGATGATGCAGTCCGGTCTGCTCGTTCCTGTGGGTGAAGGCGGCGAGATGGCCGTATATCATGAAGTGGCTGTCGATATCGGAGACGGACAGAGTTTGGAACAGGCACTCAGCACCTTCTCGGCACATATCCGCAACATGATCGGCATCCTCGAACAGGCGAATTCATCCACCCTTGTCCTGATTGATGAGATGGCCTCCGGGACGGACCCTGGAGAGGGGGTTGGTCTTTCCATCGCCATGCTGGAGGAACTGCACAGCCGCGGCGCAACCGTGGTGGCTACCACTCACTTTGGGGAAATCAAGCATTTTGCTGCTGCCGCGCGAGGATTTGAAAATGCACGGATGGAATTTGATACGGCTACACTGCAGCCCCTTTACCGTTTGCGTATCGGTGAAGCAGGTGAGAGTTACGCCTATTCCATCGCCTTGAAGCTGGGGATGCCACAGCGCATTATTGATCGTTCCCAGTCCATATCGGATCAGGGCATATCGAAGAGTCCTATCAACAGCATGAGCTCCATCATGCCGATAGTGAAACCAATACCAACTGAGAGTTCTGTTCTTGAGCCATTTCCGAACGCTACAGCTGCACAGAAGACGGAGAAGAAAGTACATTCTCCGGCAGCGTCTGAAGCTGGAAATCCATCCCTGCAGGTAGAAGATACAAAATCGGTTCCGCCGGCGAAAAACTTCCGAAAAGGGGATCGTGTATACGCAGCCTATCTGAACCAGTCAGGAATCGTCTGTGACGTGGAAGACAGTCGTGGAAATATCGGGGTAATGCTGCGCGGGCGGAAAGTCAAAATTCACAAGAAACGCCTTACACTTCATATATCTGCAGATGAGTTGTATCCAGGCGATGACTATGATCTGGATATTGTGCTGGAGACCAAGGAGAATCGGAAGAAGCGCAAATTAATGGGACGCAAACATGTTGAAGGGCTGACCATTGAATTGCCACCTGAAGAATAGGGCCAGCCCTGTTATACTATGAGGTATGACGATATAGAGAAAGTAGGCATACCATGGGCGGAAATTTCAATTCCAATTCACAGGCCAAGACGACGAACACAAGTGCCTCCCCGGTCAATGTGCTCTTATGCCCATTATGCGGAGAGGCCAATGGCTGCTCCTATGCGGCTGGCCGTCCCCATTCCGAATGCTGGTGCAATGATGCCGAGTTTCCCGAAGGTGTATTTGACCGCATACCGGCAGAGCAGCGGCGTAAATCGTGCATCTGTCAGCGATGTCTGGAATTTTATACAGAACAGGCTGAACACAAACAAGAGCCTCACAGTTAACTCCTGTGAGGCTCTTGTTTTGCGATGGGGTGTCATAACACGGCACGCAATCGCTATATGAGTTGTTACATTTGATGATAATGTTCTACTGCCTGCTTGAGCACAGGGTGCTGCTCATCCATGGCTGTGTAGTGACTAAGTGCTGCAGCAATTCCCTTTTGTTTGATCATATCCTGAAGCTCTGCTGCCTCCGGATCATCCTGTACATCGAATTTGCAGGCTGCCGCCATGCCTCTTGCCAGGTTCGTCGTGCCCATTCCATAGTCATGTGCCTGTAGCGCTGGACGAACCAGACGGTCGTTGGGCGACAGCTTCCGCAGCGGCGAACGACCTACCCGAGTGACTTCATCGGTGAGATGCGGATTTACAAACCGCTCCAGAATTTTATTTATATACTTCTGATGATCTTCGAGGTCGAAACCAAACCGTTTCACAAGAACCTCACCCGTTTCCTGCAGTGCACCGTAGACAAGGGATTTCACTTTGTCGTCCGCAATCGCCTTCTGAATCGTATCATACCCATTCACGTAACCGAGATATGCAGCGCAGCAATGTCCCGTATTGACGGTAAACAGCTTCCGCTCGATATAAGGCTCAAGGTCATCCACATAGAGTACACCTTCAATCGGAAGGAACGCAGGGGCCATCTGTGAACGATCCACAACCCACTCATAAAAAGGTTCAACCTGAACGTGAAGCGAGTCTTCGTGATGCTGTATGGGAACAATCCGGTCTACTGCGGAGTCAGGGAAATACACATATTGATCAGCAAGAGCCTTAACGGGTTCTTCCAACAGAGCATACACATGCTCTTTCAGCTGTGTGCTGGCCCCAATGGCATTTTCACATGCAATGATGTGAAGTGGTTTCTGTACCGAACTTGAATTCAATCTTGCCTCAAGCCCCTTGGCAATGCCTGGTGCAATATGTTTCAGGATGCCCACTCCGACTGCGGTCGTAACGAGATCTGCCTCTGCAACGTTCCGGGCAACCGTCTCCAGCTGCGTTCCATCGATGGCATTAACCCCTTTGACCGTTTCCATATCTTTTGTTTCGTTGGCCAGTTCGACCGTATACTGTCCACGCTCCTGTAATGCCTTAACCAGCTCCTGGTTCACATCCGAGAAGATGACATTATATCCTGCCCGTGACAGGATCAATCCGATGAACCCGCGTCCGATATTGCCTGCTCCGAAATGAAGGGCCCTCATAGTTCCATTTCACTTTCGAGAATGGTAATGATCTCTTCCGCCGTTTTGGCATAACGAAGTGCTTCCATGTTCTCATCTTCCGCACAAATGACCGCAATGCTGGTCAGAATCTCCATGTGCTCACCGCCCTGAGCAGCGATACCGATCACCATGTAGGCTTTTTCATCCCCAAAATCTACACCTTGCGGGAACTGAATCACTGAAATACCTGTGGACAGAATGAACGATTTGGATTCTTTGGTTCCGTGTGGAATGGCAAGTCCATTGCCCACATATGTCGATACGATCTCCTCGCGCTCAAGCATCTTGTCGATATAATCGGCAGTAATGTGTCCTGCGTCTTTCAGAATCTGTCCTGCCATGCGAATAGCCTCATATTTGTCCTGTGCCGTTGCGTTCATAACCACTTTATCTGTTGTAAGTATACTCATGTTTGTTAACCTCCAATTTCGGTTTTACTTCGATAAAATCCAACCAATTCCCGGGACAGATAATGAATAAGATCATCCCGGATTCCCTTTTCCAGCAGTGTAATCATCTCATCCTGCAGTAACAATGCGCTGATCTCGCTTAGCACCTCCAGGCTCTCCCGGGATAGCTCCCTCGGCCCAACCATCAGAAGAATATGGCTGATGCCAACCTGGTCCTCCGTCGTCACAAGCAGCGGCTCTGATAATTGAAACAGGCTGATGGACGGCCTATATATGCTATCACTGCGGGTATGAAACAGCGCGAGTGATGTATCGGGAATTTTCTGGCTGCCCACCTTCTCCCGCGCTTCAAGCAGCCTGGCGATTTCTTCTGGATCCTTAAGCACCCCGGATTCCTGCAGTACCTTACACATGGCAAATGCCGTTTCATAGAAGCCCATCTTACGGTTATCCAGTGGAAACACCTGAAACTTGCCTGTGATCCTAACGATTTCAATAAGTGTGGCATCAAGCCCCGCTGGATCAGCATGGCGGTCAGGTGCCTTTCCACTGGCTTTACTCTCTCCATACTTAACTTGTACCCGCTGCAGCGTCGTATTTTGAATGTACAGACGCAAACGTTCACTTTCTTCCGCTGTTAACAAGGGACTTACCTTGTAATACTGATGCGGTTCCATCGGCAGATCGACTGTGGATAAAATGAGGTCATAATCCTCTTCGGGGATCCGAGCCGCCTCATACCATGATGCACTGTCAACGATCCGGATCTCCGGAATCTCTTTGGACAACCGGCTGGAAAGCATACGGGATGAGCCAATTCCGCTTGTGCACACGATAATGGCCCGAATCTCGCGCTTCAGCACACGCAATCGCTCGATGGAAGCGCCAAAATGCATGACCAGGAATCCAATTTCCTCATCCGGCACGTCCGTATCCGGCCATGCGTCATGCACTGCGTTCTTCACATCCCCGAACAACGAATCGTAATCCTTGCGAATCTGCTGAAGCAGTGGATTACGTATGCTTTGCCTGCCTCCAATCCGCTCCATCACCGGCTGCATATGGGCAATCAGCCCTTCCCGCAGAAGACGATCTTCCTGAAATGCATAACCCGTTCTCCCCTGCATCTGATCCATCAGGGAACGAACCATGTCCAGCAATACCAGATCGTCAACAGGCAGTAAGCGTGTGGAGTGAATAAGCTGCTCGGTTTCAATTAATAATTTGTGCAAATAGCTCTGTTCTTCCTTGGCAAACGAGATGCCAAGCTGATCGGAGAGCACGCTGCATAGTCTCGCAGCCATGTATTCAGGCACGCTCTGATCTCCAGTAGAAGGGTAAACCGCTTTTTTATCCGAAGAAGGAATACGTCCGACGATAAACCCCTTGCGAATGCGCACCAGCGCAACGGACAGTTGAATAAGCAATTTGGTATACTGTCGCTCGGGAATATTTTCGAGCCAGTCAATATCCGGCTGCCATAACGCATTCTCGACCGTCAGTACATCACGATGACCAATCATGCCCAGCAGCTTCTGGTTCACCTTGGAAATTCCCTGGTCAGGTTGCCTTCCGAACAGATCAGATTCATCCAGATATTCAAGCGCAAGTCCTGCGATTGCTGCGCGATAGGCCGTTTCACTGCCATTGATCTTCACTCCGTAACCTCGCCTGCGAACGAGCTTCAGGCCCGCTTGACGAATCCGGGGTTCCAGTTCATCCAGATCATTGCTCACGGTCGAGACTGTTACTCTCAGATCCGATGCGAGCGCAAGCAGTTTTACAGGCTCCGCCTCATCCAGCAAAATACAAAGCATGAAGAGTTTACGCTCTTCGGGCGTAAACTCCACATATTCGTTCAGCTCCAGCTGCTCACGCAGTGAAGCCAAATCATCGGAACCAGGGTCTATTCGGACCCCGGTTCCTGATTTTTTTTCCAATTTCATGCCAAAGGGTTCAAGCCACTTCTCAATCATCTGAAGCTCCCGATGGACGGTTCGTGTACTGACTTTGACCGCTATTGCAATGTCGCCGGCGGTTACTTCCTGCGGATGTTCCAACAGGAACTCCACAATTTCACGCTGTCTTTTCGTAATACTCATATCTCAAGCCTCCGGCTCAGGGAAAACGATCGCAACCTGTTATTTCAGGCGTTCAACGAGCGCATCGTATTCCGGGCTTTTTAGGAAGTTGTCGATGGATATATGTTCTGCGTTCGGTGCCACGCTGCGGGCACGGTCCGTCAATGTCTTCTGCGTAATAACAACGTCTGCGTCCTGCGGGATATCACTGATTGCCGTGTTGGTTACTGCAACGTCAATCCCTTCAGCTTTCATCTTCTTGCGGAGAATGGAAGCCCCCATGGCACTTGAACCCATACCTGCATCACAGGAGAAGACGATTCTCTTCACATCGGTTTTTGCTTTCACAGTTGAAGAAGCCAAATCCGCGGCTCTGTCTGCTTCACGATTATCTGCTGTAACAGCAGCATTCGCTGTATTGCCCTGGCTCTTCATGTCTTTCATGCGATTCGCTGCAGACTCCAGATCTTCTTCTTTTTGCTTACCTGTTTTCAGCAGCAGTGCTGCAACCAGGAAGGATACGATAGCGGCCACAGCCACCCCGGCGAGCATCGGCAGATATCCACCTTTTGGCGTTAACAGGGAATATGCAATGATACTACCCGGTGAAGGTGCTGAAACCAGTCCTGCTCCGGTAAGCATGAAGGTTGCTGTACCTGCCACGCCGCCTGCGATTGCCGCAAGAATCAGAATCGGTTTCATCAGAATGTAAGGGAAATAAATTTCATGAATTCCCCCGAAGAAGTGGATGATAACCGCACCCGGTGCGGAAGATCTTGCTGTTCCACGACCGAAGAAGCAGTAAGCCAGCAGGATACCAAGTCCGGGACCCGGGTTCGATTCAAGCATGTATAATACGGATTGACCCAATTCTCTCGCTTGATCTGTTGCAATCGGTGTTAGAATGCCGTGGTTGATTGCATTGTTCAGGAACAATACCTTCCCTGGTTCAATGATCAGGTTGACGAGTGGGAGCAATCCCAGATTCATCAGCCCCTGTACACCAGCCGATAATACGGTGCTAATTCCTTCTACAGCAGGTCCGATACCCAGCAGTGCAATGATCGCCAGGATACCACCGATAATACCGGCTGAGAAGTTATTAACCAACATCTCGAACCCTGCTTTGATCTTGCCTTCAACGGCTTTATCAAACTTCTTGATGATCCATGCAGCCAGTGGTCCGGCAATCATGGCACCCAGGAACATCGGAATGTCACTGCCGACGATAACCCCTATAGTCATGATGGCACCAATGACACCACCACGCTGGCCATGCACCATCGTACCTCCAGTGTAACCGATAAGCAGTGGCAGCAAATATTTGATCATCGGATCTACTAACAGTGCCAGATCCGCGTTAGGGAACCAGCCCTTTTCAATAAAGAGTGCCGTTATTAATCCCCATGCAATAAATGCACCCATATTCGGCATAACCATACCACTCAGGAATCGGCCAAAACGCTGAACGCCTACCCGGAGACTGCCTTTGGAATTGGACGTTTGGTCCAAGTTACTCATTGTATTATCCTCCTCGGATCAAGTAGTTATCATTTATGAAAGGGGTATCATTTCTCCCCTGCTGTTATCCTAAGCCAGATTGGTCTCCGGTTCAACGAAATGAAAGCGTACTTTCGTCATGATCATTGATGACAACATTGTGTTTATGTAATCGTTTTTATGGTGATGAGAGGGTTCTAACCATTGATATACTTGGCTTTTTTCGTGTGTGACTTATATCATTTACGGTGTTGGATTCTATAATATAGCTTGTGCGATTCAGCCTTATTCCATCCTGTTCAAGTACCTCATCTGACAACAAGCCTGTCTTTCAGAACACGAAAAAGCCTGCATGAGCTTTAAAGCTCACACAGACTCTGAAGACGTGCACGACCGTCCAATGTATAAAAAATCATAGATTAATAAAGGTTATTTAGTGCAAATATATTCTACTCCTCGGTGTGCTTACGATATGCATCAGCATTCATCAGTTTCGACAACGCTACTGTCAAATCACCTTCAACACGTATCTCGATCATCCAGCCTTCTTCGTAAGGCGAACTGTTGACGAGTTCAGGTGCATCCTGCAGTGCTTCATTCACGGCAATAATGGAACCACTTACCGGAGAAAACAAATCTGAAACCGTCTTAACGGATTCAATCGTACCAATACTTTCTTCCGCTTTTACATCCGATTCAAGGTCAGGCAATTCCACAAACACAATGTCACCCAGCTGATGCTGCGCGAACTCGGTAATGCCGATCCGTACAGTATCCTCCCCTACGGTTTGCACCCACTCGTGCTCTTCACTGTACAGGAAATCACTTTTCAATTCGCTCATCGATATCCGCCTCGCTTTTCATTAATGAGTGCATGCGTCCTTCGGCCAACCCTTTTTCCCAGAACATAGCGTAAGATATTTTTGAATGAAATGTCAAGATACCTCACAAATTATTTGATTTTTGATGATTACAGCCTGTAACGCAAACACCCTCACTCTACATATAATGGGTAATATTAGAATAGTAAGCGCACTCTTTTTATATACACGAACAATAATTATAAACTAATAAATATTATTCGGTTTTTTATTCATTTTCGTGATATCGTTCTTGACATCGATAGTGGATTCACGTTTTAATGAGAGAGTAAATGTTAATTGTTGTGTGCATCACCCGCGGATGAATGTAAAGGGAGAGATTACCCGTGACGCCCAACTCTTGGGATGCATGCGGTAACGCCGAAGGAGTAAACCACCCGACAAGCGGGAGGTGAATCTCTCAGGCAAAAGGACTTTTACGGGACGCAACTCTGGAGAGCATCTATTCGCCCTGTATGGGGCGTTTTGATCACCCAAGGGGAAACCTGCTGCAACTTATTGGCGGGGTAACTCTCAGGTACCAAGGACAGAGCCTAAGAATACAGCGTGCTTCTGGCATGCCGGTTCTTTGGCCTGTCCTTTTCCTTTTTCCCAAAAAAACGAAAGTCAGGATCGAGCCGGCGCTGTCATCAGCAGCCTTAATCATACTTATCCAAGAAAAGAATGCATCATTCATGTTATACACTCGGCCCGGTAGCGGCCATAACGAGGTGATTTGATGTCCGATTTGCTTAGAACTCCACTCTATCCACTTTATCAGCAATATGAAGGTGTACGGTGCATCGATTTTGGCGGCTGGGAGCTTCCGGTGCAATTCAGCGGGATTCAGAAGGAACATGAAGCGGTGCGCGAACGGGCTGGACTGTTCGATGTATCCCACATGGGTGAATTCACGGTGCAGGGTGAACAGGCCGAAGCATTTTTGCAGAAACTGACGACCAACGACGTGACCGCACTGGTTCCCGGCCAGGCACAATACACGTTAATGTGTTACCCGGACGGTGGCGTAGTGGACGATCTGCTCGTATACAAGCTGGAAGATCAGCATTATATGCTTGTCGTGAATGCCTCCAATATCGACAAGGACTGGGCATGGCTGCAGGAGCACATGGTCCCTGGGGTGAGCATGACGAATGACTCCGCGGAAACAGCTCTCCTGGCTCTACAGGGCCCGCTTGCTGCAGACATCATTGGAAAAGTTACAGATACCGACGTATCCATAATAGAGCCTTTTCGTTTTGTACAGAATGCTGAGGTCTGTGGTGTAAAACTGCTCCTGTCCCGCACCGGTTATACCGGAGAAGACGGCTTCGAACTATACGTACAGGCAGATCAGGCCGCTGCGGTCTGGAACGGATTGATGGAGGCTGGCGCTGATCACGGACTGGTTCCGGCTGGGCTTGGTGCACGGGATACACTTCGATTCGAAGCGAAGATGCCCCTCTACGGACAGGAATTGTCGCCGACCATTTCACCGCTGGAAGCAGGCGTTGGCATGTTTGTGAAGCTGAATGCCGGACCTTTTATCGGACACGAAGCGCTATTGCAGCAAAAAAATGATGGACCTGCCCGCAAACTGGTTGGTATTGAAGTACTGGAACGCGGGATTCCACGTCCCCACTATCCCATCTACTCTGAAGGTGTGCAGATCGGAGAAGTAACGACAGGTACACAGTCGCCTACGCTGAAGCGCAATTTGGGACTCGCACTGATTGACAGCAAGTATGCTGCGCTGGGTACCCAGCTGGAGATTGAGATTCGCGGCAAAAAGCTGAAAGCCGAAGTTGTGAAGACCCCTTTTCATAAACGGACACGTACGTCAAAGACACCTACCCAAGGAGCTGAGCAAGCATGAGCAAGCACCGCTACATTCCCATGACTGAACAGGATCAGAGCGCCATGCTCGCAACCATCGGTGTGGACACGATTGAAGATCTGTTCCAGGACATTCCGCAGGAGATTCGTTATCAAGGCGAGCTGCCTGTTTCCTCCAAACTGGATGAATACGCACTGACACGTCATATGTCTAAGCAAGCCGGCGCGAATGCCAATTTTGAGACACACGCCAGTTTCCTGGGTGCAGGCATTTACGATCATCACATCCCTTCCGTTATTAATCACGTCATTTCCCGTTCCGAGTTCTATACTGCCTATACGCCATATCAACCTGAAATCAGTCAGGGCGAGCTCCAGGCGATCTTCGAATTCCAATCGTATATCTGTGAACTGACCGGCATGGCTGTAGCCAATGCGAGCATGTATGATGGCGCAACCGCATTTGCGGAAGCAGGGAACCTGGCCGCTGCGGCAACCCGTCGCAAACAGCTGATCGTATCCCGTACCGTTCATCCAGAAGCGCGCCAGGTATTGCAGGCTTATGCACACGGTCTGAATTTGGAGATTGTCGAGATTGGTTATCAGAATGGGGTGACCGACTGGGAGGCCCTTCAAGCGGCCGTATCGGATGATACCGCAGCCGTCATGATCCAGAGCCCGAACTTCTTCGGTGCCGTGGAAAATGTAAAACAGGCTGCAGACCTCGCGCATGCGCACAAGGGTCTGCTCGTAGTCAGCGCAAATCCGCTGGCGCTTGGTATGCTTGAAGCTCCAGGCAAGCTGGGTGCCGACATCGTTGTCGGTGATGCACAGCCCCTTGGCATCTCCGCTTCGCTAGGTGGTCCTACATGTGGATATTTCGCTGTATCCCAGACGCATATGCGCCGGATTCCTGGCCGAATCGTTGGCCAGACAACCGATCGCAACGGCAAACGCGGTTTTGTACTGACGCTCCAAGCGCGCGAACAGCATATCCGCCGCGAAAAGGCGACATCCAATATTTGCTCCAATCAGGCATTGCTTGCCCTTAGCGCTTCGGTGTATATGTCTACTATGGGAAGACAGGGCATGATGGATGTGGCTGATCTGAATTTGCAAAAGAGTCATTATGCTCTTCAAGCACTGACTGCAATTCCTGGAGTCAGCCTTACTTTTAAAGCACCTACATTCAATGAGTTTGTCATCAAGCTGCCTGAAGGGACAGACATCGATGCCCTTCAGTTGAAGCTGCTGGATGCCGGTTTCATCGGTGGATATGAACTTGGACGGGATTACCCGGAGCTTGCCGGACATATGCTGGTCGCTGTTACGGAACGGCGCAGTAAGGAAGAGATTGACGAATTCGCACGTGTATTGGAGGGATCGCTGTGACTCAGGAAATAACAACCATCCAAGGACAGCCGGAAACGGCAGCTCCTTCGCAAGCCGAAACCAGCACGCAACAAATGACACAAGCAGCATCGCCTGCTCCAGAGCAATCGCTGATCTTTGAACTGAGCAGCCCGGGGCGTGTCGCTTACTCCCTGCCTGAATGCGATGTTCCGCGTCAAGATCCCGCCAGCTTGATTCCCCGGGAAATGCTGCGTTCGGAAGCAGCTGCACTGCCTGAGGTATTTGAAGTGGATGTCATTCGTCACTATACTGCCCTTTCTCGCCGGAACTTTGGGGTAGATAACGGATTCTATCCACTCGGCTCTTGTACAATGAAGTACAA
Source organism: Paenibacillus sp. 7523-1 (assembly GCF_002276415.1). NCBI lineage: Bacteria > Bacillati > Bacillota > Bacilli > Caryophanales > Paenibacillaceae > Paenibacillus > Paenibacillus sp. 7523-1. The sequence continues at coordinate 510,067 of NZ_NPBR01000010.1, forward strand.
TCCGAAGATTAACGAAGATGTAGCTCGCTACAATGGATTTGCCAAAATCCATCCGTATCAGCCTGAATCCAGTATCCAAGGTGCACTTGAACTTCTGCATACGTTGCAAAACGACCTTGCAGGTCTGACTGGCATGGACGCGGTGACCCTGCAACCAGCTGCTGGTGCACATGGTGAATGGACCGGCCTCATGATGATTCGTGCCTATCACGAAGGTCGTGGTGAACAGCGGACCAAAGTCATTGTTCCGGATTCTTCACACGGCACCAACCCGGCAAGTGCAACCGTGGCTGGCTTTGAGACGGTAACCATTCCATCCCGTGCGGACGGTCTGGTCGATCTGGATGCACTGCGTGCGGCCGTAGGTTCCGATACCGCAGCCTTGATGCTGACCAACCCAAATACCCTGGGATTGTTTGAAAAGGACATTCAGGAGATTGCCTCCATCGTGCATCAAGCTGGTGGCCTTCTCTATTATGACGGAGCCAACTCCAATGCCATTATGGGTATTACCCGTCCTGGGGACATGGGCTTCGATGTCGTGCATCTGAACTTGCACAAAACGATGAGTACTCCGCATGGCGGAGGTGGTCCTGGTGCCGGACCCGTCGGCGTAAAAAATCGTCTGATTCCGTTCCTGCCGAAACCGATGGTGATCAAGAACGATCAGGGACAATACGCCCTGGATCGGGAAGGAGATCAATCGATTGGTCGGGTCAAAGCCTATTACGGCAACTTCGGCATCTTGGTACGCGCCTATGCCTACATTCGTACGTATGGACCTGAAGGCTTGCGCCGGGTATCCGAATGTGCCGTACTCAATGCAAACTATATGATGGCACGTCTTGCACCTTATTACGAAATTCCGTACCCAGGCGTATGTAAGCATGAATTTGTCATGTCTGGCCGAGGCCTGAAGCAATATGGTGTAAGAACATTGGATGTAGCCAAACGGCTGCTTGATTTCGGGTATCATCCGCCAACCGTCTACTTCCCGCTCAACGTAGAGGAATGTATCATGATTGAACCAACGGAAACAGAAAGCAAAGAAACGCTGGATGGCTTTATCGATACGATGATTCGCATTGCCAAGGAAGCAGAAGAGACACCTGAACTGGTACTCAATGCCCCCTATGGCACGCCGGTTACCCGTCTGGATGAGACCACAGCAGCACGTAAACCTGTATTGAACTGCGCGTGCAGTTAACCCAGCCATTCAACTAAACGGCTCCAGCTGATGTTTCAACGTCAGCTGAAGCCGTTTTTTATTTGCTAATGTCGCTGCCTCCTACGCGCCGAACGCTCTCTTTCTCATTTCATATAATCCTAAACTTGCCCGCAAAAAAAGCCGGCATCCGCTGTTCGCAGATACCGGCAATATTGCTGCATTTCTGCAGCCCATTCATCGGAAAAAGAAAAGACCTTAAAATCTGGAGGAAAACCCTCGCAAAATTACGCTTTGATACTTTGAACCAATTCAACCACTTGCTCAGCAGTTTGCATGTCCAGAGCTTTGGCAGCCAGTTCCTGCATGTCCGCACGGGACAGCTTGGTGATCTGGCTACGAGCTGGCAGGATGGATGTTGCGCTCATGCTGAACTCATCCAGTCCGAGACCAAGCAGCAATGGAATTGCTGTTTCGTCTCCTGCCATCTCTCCACACATGCCAACCCATTTACCTTCGCGATGTGCTGCATCGATGACCATTTTCACCAGACGCAGAATAGCAGGGTTGTATGGTTGGTACAGATAGGATACACGCTCGTTCATACGGTCAGCTGCCATAGTGTATTGAATCAGATCGTTCGTTCCGATACTGAAGAAATCAACCTCTTTGGCGAATTGATCCGCAAGCACAGCAGTTGAAGGAATTTCAACCATGATACCCAGTTGGATGCTGTCGGAAACAGCAATACCTTCAGCTACCAGCTTTTCCTTCTCTTCGAGCAGGACCGCTTTCGCTTCACGGAATTCACCCAGTGTTGCGATCATTGGGAACATGACACGCAGGTTGCCATGTACGCTAGCACGCAGCAATGCACGCAATTGAGTACGGAAAATATCCAGACGGTCCAGACACAGACGAACTGCACGGAAACCAAGGAATGGATTCATTTCTTTTGGCAGATCCAGATATGGAAGCTCTTTGTCTCCACCGATATCGAGTGTACGAACAACGACAGGCTTACCTTCCATTTTTTCAAGTACAGCTTTGTAAGCATTGTACTGAATATCCTCGGAAGGAAGTTTGTCTCTGCCCATGTACAAGAACTCGGTACGGTACAGGCCTACAGCCTCTCCACCGTTCTCCAGAACACCAGTAACGTCATTCGGCGTACCAATGTTAGCTGCCAGTTCCACATGAACGTTATCCACCGTTACAGTTGGTTCGTCACGCAGTTTTCTCCACTCGGCACGTTGTGCATCATATTGTTCCTGTTTGGAACGATACTCCGCAATTACCTCATCTGTTGGGTTAACCAGAACATGACCGTCCAAGCCATCAACGATAATCATATCGCCTTGTTTGGCTTGAGCCAGAATGTCTTTGGTTCCCACAACAGCCGGGATTTCAAGAGAACGAGCCATGATTGCAGAGTGGGAAGTACGTCCGCCAATGTTGGTTGCAAAACCTTTTACATATTGACGGTTCAATTGAGCTGTATCGGAAGGCGTCAGATCCTCCGCCAGCACAATCACTTCCTCGCTGATCTCAGCCGGACTCATGAAGTCGATACCAAGCAAGTGATTCAGCACACGTTTGGTTACGTCACGCATATCTGCAGCACGTTCCTGCAGGTAAGCACTCTTCATGTTCTCGAACATGGAGATAAATTGCGATGCCGTTTCGTTGAGTGCAAATTCTGCATTCACTTTTTCATCAGCAATTTTTGCTTTTACCGGATCAATCAGTTCCGGGTCATTCAGAATGAGCAAATGGGAAGCAAAGATTTCAGCTTTCTTCTCGCCAAGCTCTTGTAAAGTACGCTCTTTGATCGCCTCAAGCTCAGACTGGGACTTGCCCAGTGCTGAGTCGAGTTTTGCGATCTCTGCGTCAACGTCGTTGATTTGGCGTTTTTCTACAGAGTAATCAGGATGCTCCAAGATAAACGCCTTGGCGATAGCAATACCCGCCGAAGCCGCGATCCCGGAAACATTAAGCATTAATTTCGCCCAGCCCTTCGTTAACCATAACGTCAGTCAGAGCTTGAAGAGCTTCAGCTTCGCCTTCGCCTTCAACGATGATGCTGATGGTGTCGCCTTGTTCCAGACCGAGGGACAGAACGCCCAGGATGGATTTCAGTGTTACTTTTTTACCATTAGCTTCTGCAAAGGATTCTGCACCTTTAAATTTGTTAGCTGTATTAACCAAGGCTGTCGCCGGACGTGCGTGGATACCATCTTCGTCTGTAATTCTGAATGTTTGTTGCATTACAATCATCTCACTTTCAAGTAGTTTATTTTAGGCATTGCATATATTTACACTTGCTTGCCATTGTCGGAACACTTCTTATTTTATCTCAATGATTGGCTGATCGCCAATTTTCAGTACTCCACTCTTCTTCAGGGTCACCGTGGAGCCTTCGGGCAAGTTGGTGAAAATCACTGGCGAGATGATAGAAGGAGCGTTAGCTTTCACATACTCCAAGTCCACTTCCATAATCGGTTGACCGGCCGATACCAGATCACCTTCCTGCACAAGCACGTTGAAACCTTGACCTTTCAATTTCACCGTGTTGACACCTATATGAACCAGTACTTCCTTGCCGCCGTCAGACATGATACCGACAGCATGTTTGCTAGGGAATACGTTAAACACTTTACCGTACACAGGCGAAGTAATCTTGCCATCATGCGGCAGCACAGCGAAACCGTCACCTGTCATTTTCTCGGCAAAGACCGGATCAGGTACGTTAGTGATATCCATCAATTCACCGTTAACCGGCATGACGATATCTTCGGCAATAATGCGTTCGCCTTCTGCTCCCGCCGCCTTCTCCTCTTCAGGAGCAGGTGTAACATCAGCAGCTGGTGCTGGTGCCGGGGTGCGTCCTGCAATGATGTCCTGCATTTGGGACTTGATTGTATCTGAACGTGTACCGAAAATGGCCTGTACATTATTACCCACTTCAAGCACGCCAGATGCACCTAATTGTTTCAAACGATCTTTATTTACATTGGATTTCTCATTTACTTCAATCCGCAAACGAGTGATACATGCATCCAGGTGTTTGATATTCTGCTGTCCACCGAAGGCTTCCAGAATATTGTGTGGCAGATCGTCTGTTGAACCTGATCCTCCACCCGAGTTTGTTTCAGGTGTTGCATCTTCGCGACCTGGTGTTTTGAGGTTGAACTTGCGAATGATCATTCGGAATCCGAAGTAGTAGATCACGGCAAGAATCAAACCGACGATAATAACGTCCCACCATGGTGTGCGGTTCGGGATGATCCCGAAAATCAGGAAGTCAATGAATCCACCGGAGAACGTCATCCCGATTTTGACACCCAGAATTTGCATTGTCATGAAAGACAAACCTGCGAAGATACAGTGTACTGCAAACAGGACTGGCGCCACAAACAGGAACGAGAATTCAAGTGGCTCTGTAATCCCGGTAAGGAACGAGGTCAGCGCAGCTGAACCCATGATCCCTGCAACATACTTTTTGTGCTCCGGTCTTGCTTCATGGTACATCGCAAGTGCCGCAGCCGGCAAACCGAACATCATGAACGGGAATTTACCCACTTGGAAGGTTCCCGCCGTGAGGTTTACACCATCACGCAATTGGTTGAAGAAGATCTGCTGGTCCCCACGAATAACGTCTCCAGCTTTGTTCACATACTCACCGAATTCAAACCAGAATGGAGAGTAGAAAATGTGGTGGAGTCCAAACGGAATAAGGGACCGTTCCACAACTCCGAAAATGAATGCCGAGAGCGTCGGACTCGTATCTACCATGAAATGAGATACAGCATTCAGTCCATTTTGAATCGGTGGCCAGATGACCACCAGCAGTAGCCCGAGCAAGAGGGAAACAACCGAAGTGATAATCGGAACAAATCGTTTACCTGCAAAGAATCCAAGGTAAGACGGCAGTTCGATTTTGAAGAACCGATTGTAACACAGTGCTGCGGCTATACCAATGATGATACCTCCGAACACACCTGTACTCAGTGTAGGAATACCCAAAATACTGGCATAACCTGGTACTTCGCCGATCATTGCCGGCGTTACACCAACTGCAGTACCCAAAGTGACATTCATCACCAGATAACCAATGATGGCCGCAAGACCTGCCACACCTTCGCCTCCGGCTAGCCCAACGGCTACACCTACGGCAAAGAGCAATGCCAGATTGTCAAATACGATCTGACCTGCGTTCATCATGATTGTTGCAATTGAGTTCACCCATGGGGTATCCAGTGCCGTTACATATTGCAAAAAGTCCGGATTCACCAGCATGTTACCGATTCCGAGCAATAAGCCCGCTGCTGGTAGAATGGCTACAGGAAGCATAAGAGCTTTACCTACTCTTTGCAAGACGCCAAAAAGCTTTTTAAACATCGCGTCGTATTCACCCTTTCGTTAGATCTGTATGTCGTGATGCAAGCAAGGGAAATCAAAAAAGGCATAAGCTAATAAAGCGAATTGTACCAACCTTCGGGTATAGCATACCCTGTATAAGGTAAGAACAATCACACTCTAGAAACTCATGCCTGATCGAGTCAGTAACACGTCGCTTATGTTTTTTTCAGTTGCTTGATTACGGACACCATTGTAGCATCACTTCCAAAACAGTGCAAGCCTTTACACTAAAATTCTCAGGACGCCATTCCATACGTGGAAAAATTTCACTTGTTCTCTTCTTCTTTCCTTTGATACAGCCGTTGAAGATGAATAGTCAGATACCCCACCTCTGCAGGATAGACAGGAAGATTCAATCTTTTCTCCATGACTTTGGTAAGCTTCCATGCAAGCGAGTACATTTCGGGATACTCCAACTTGAGCAAGGAATCGAGCTTATGAAGTTCTTCCACCTTGTCCCCTCGACGCACACGTTCCAATGCAAAGCGGAGATGCGTAAGCAGGCGCGAATAGTCCAGCGACTCCGTTTCAAACGAATATTCCAACTGATCCGAGACGATTCCTACCAGGTCGGTAATCAGCTGTGAATGTTCGCGTACTTGGGATATGTTTTGGTTGGTCATGGCACTGTAGATATGCAGCGCTATAAAGCCAATTTCGTCCATGCCCAAGTCGACACCGAGCTTCTCCTTAATGAGGCGAACGGCGTAATCTCCCATCCGATATTCTTCTGGATAGATCTCACGAGTTTCATATAGAAACGGATTTTGGATGACAATGCCCTGTTCTTTGCGCTTAAGTGCAAAAGAAATATGATCAGTCAATGCAATATGAATATGTTCATTAAGCGGAACATCCGTACGCTCTGCAATATACGTAATGCATTCGTTAATAATCTCGATCAATGCCTCATCCACTTGAGGAAGAAGTTGTTTGTACTGTTCTTGTTCCTGCTGGTTTTTCAAAATGAACATTTTCTCCACAGCCATCAAGGGGATGATGTCACCGGTTTTCCGGTTGAAGCCAATGCCTTTACCGATGACGACGACTTCTCCATGTTCAGGATGCTGTGCAATAATTACATTATTATTTAACGCTTTGTTTACATGCAGGCTGCTCACTGTTTGCACCTCTTTTTTCATACCATCTGGAATGTGATGTCGTCACATCCTCGTAATGAACGAAAAGACGTCCGATGCGGGCAAACCGCGCCGAACGTCTCGCTTAAAAAGTAACAAAAAATCACGTTAAGGTCAATAGAGCTTCACGCATCGTTCACACCTAGTCCTAATCCTCTGCCCCAGTTCTTTCCACAATCTTGTCAATCACAGATGGAGTCGTTGGTGTCTCGCTTTGCTGAACAGCAACAGGTGCTGGTGTTTTGGACTTGGTCAGTCCTTTAATTAACTGCTCTACATCGATGCCCGATACGCTTTTCAGCATCTCAGGAGCTGTAGACATCAGTTCGGTCACATAGTTGCTTACACGTGCTGCACCCTCACCCTTACCTGTATCTACTACCGTCAATTTATCAATGGATGAGATCGGCTCTGCAATTTTACCAGCAAGTTCAGGCAGCATTTTGACGATGATATCGAGTACTGCAGCCTCGCCAAACTTCTGGAACGCTTCCGCCAATTTTTCCTTCGCTTCAGCTTCCGCCAGACCGCGCAGACGAATGACTTCTGCGTCCGCAGTACCTTTGGCCCGCTCTGCATCTGCCATAGCCTGACCTTCAAGCCGTTTTTGTTCGGCTGTTGCTTTGGCTTGGGTTTCGATGGAGTATTGTACTGCATCGGCTTCGCGCATTCTTTTTGCTTTATCCGCTTCGGCCGCCTGCTCGACAGCATAACGATCTGCTTCCGCTTTTTTCTTCACTTCCGCATCATACTGCTTCTCACGTACGGTAATTTCTTTTTCTTTCAGGTCAATCTCACGTTCTTTACGCACGAGTTCAACTTTCATCTGTTCTTCAACAACCGTCTGTTTCGCACGTGCTTCTTGGATATGATACGCTTGGTCCGCTTCGGCCTTAGCTGTATCCTGGTCGCGCTTAAACGCTGCCACTTTCAATTCCTTCTCTTTGGCTGCTTCGGCGATATTGGTATCACGTAATAACTCAGCCTTCTGCCCCTGCTCTTCCGCATTTGCTTTTTGAATACGCGCATCTCTCATCGCTTCCGCTTCCGCAATTTCGGCATCCCGCTTCACGGCAGCAATTCTCGGTTTACCGAGCGCGTCCAGATATCCTTGTTTGTCACGAACATCCTTGATGGTAAAAGATACAATCTGCAGACCCATCTTTTTCAGATCTCGTGCAGCCACACCTTGAACCTCTTGAGCGAACCGATCCCGATTTCGATAGACTTCCTCCACAGTCATCGTTCCGAGAATGGCCCGCAAATGCCCTTCCAGAACTTCCTGTGCTTCGCCTCGTAACGCTTCAACGGGTTTACCAATAAATTGTTCGGCTGCTGTTGCTACATCTTCCACAGCACTACCAACTTTGATAATTGCAACACCGTCCGCAATAACCGGAACACCCTGTTCCGTATATACTTCAGGTGTGGATACATCCAGCTTGTGAGACAGCAAGGAGATAAATTCCGATTGCTGGAACACAGGCCAGATGAAGGCACCACCGCCACGTACAATTTTAATTTTCCGACCGGACTCATCTTCGGAAATATTTTTATTACCCAGGAATGAACCCGTAACAATCATCGCTTCATCGGGTCCAACCGTCTTATATCTCGCCCAGAAGGCCAAACCAAGAACCAGAATGACACCTACAACAATAGCAGGAATCAACAACACATCCATATCAAAATTCATCCACATCTCTCCCTTATTTCATTGATGACGAAACAATTTCTCGCGTCCTACTTAGACGTCTTTAAGTACATCTTCATCCCATTCTGCTACACGAAGTACACCTTCCGTAACGTCCACCACAACAACACGCGCTCCTGCCGCAATAGGGCGATGTTCGAAGCTGGACGCGGTATGAATCGTGTTACCGGAAGCAACACGGATCATGACCTCACCGAAACCCTTTTCAGGTACTGGAATCGTAATTTCTCCGATTTTCCCGGACAATTCCTTCATGGAAAATGCAATGGAAACCTCACTGTTCCGCATCGGTTTGATATAAGCAAAGAATACCAGCATGGCAGCAGCAATACCTATAAGCAGGGATAAGATAAGACCCGCAATGGCACTTACCGAGCTATAACGTGTCAACATGATGCCAGCCCCGCCAAAGGCTGTAATAGAACCAGCAAGTACAACAGGTTTGAGAAAATCGATGCCTGGCAGTTCAAAAGCTCCATCCAGCAATCCGTCAATCAAGTCACCCAGCACCAGGCTGACGACCGCAAATATGGCTCCTCCGATTAGACATCCCCAATAGATGGACTCCATTCCCCGTTCCTCCTCTCTTCTGCCGTAACACCTAACTCACTGGGCATTCCTCATGTAAATAAATACGTAGCTACCTTCAAAAAGTTTCAAAATCTTTCCTCATTTGTATTCGAGACCCGATAATGGTTATTTTACAAGACTATTCACGCAAAAAGACCGCAAAGCTCCATATTGTGGAGATTTGCGGTCTTTATTAATAATTGAATGCCCTTTATTACAGAGAAGCCTTGTAAATGGATACAACATCTTCACGCTGCAGCTTCTTGAAGTTACCAAATGGACCAAACAGCATTGCCTTGTCAGCCATGACATCAATCTGGCTGTCGTCAATGTCATAGTCAGCAAGACGACTAGGCGCGCCAATAGACGTCCAGAATTTGCGCAAAGCTTGAATGCCTTCCTCGGCTACCTGTTTGTCCGATTTGCCTTCCGGATTGACTTCAAAGACATTAATCGCCAATCGTTTGAAACGATCCACGTTTACGTCCATGTTGTGTTTCATCCAGTTCGGGAACAGAATGGCAAGGCCCCCGCCGTGCGGGATGTCATACACAGCAGATACTGCATGCTCGATATTGTGGGTTGCCCAGTCACCGGCAAGGCCCATATTCAATACGCCGTTCAATGCCATCGTACCGCAGTACAGAATGGTTTCGCGCAGCTCATAGTTTTCCAGATCCTCTACCAAACGAGGTGCTGCATCCATAACGGTACGTAGAATTGTCTCACAGAAGCCAAGTTGTACTGGCGTATTCTCATCCAGATGGAAATAATGCTCCAATACGTGAGACATCATGTCAACCATGCCGTATACCGTCTGATCCAAAGGCACGGTATATGTATTAACCGGATCAAGGATAGAGAACGCAGGGAACGAATACGCACTGCCCCAGCCCAATTTTTCCTGGGTATCCTGATTGGTAATAACGGAACCCGAGTTCATCTCGGAACCGGTCGCTGCCATGGTCAGCACGGTACCAAGTGGAAGTGCATCTTGGGCAACTGCTTTACGCTGAGCAAAGTCCCACATGTCGCCATCATATTTCGCACCTACGGCAATCGCCTTGGCGCAATCGAGCACACTACCCCCACCTACGGCGAGAATCAGCTCGATGTCCTGAGTTTTACAGATGTCTACTCCTTTATGGACAGTCGAAAGACGCGGGTTCGGTTCCACGCCCGCCAGTTCTGTAACTTCTGCTCCGATTTCCTTAAGCAAGCCAATCACTTGGTCATACAGACCACTGCGTTTAATGCTGCCGCCGCCATATACAAGCAAAACCCGTTTGCCGTATTTCGGTACTTCGGTTTTCAACGCTTCCAGTTGTCCTTTACCGAAGATCAGACGGGTAGGGTTATAAAATTGAAAAGATCTCATAATCTATGTCGCCTCCATTGGAGTTAGAATGTTTGTACAACTCCAATTATAGTACCCCGATTTTATAAAAACAAATCCATAGTCACTCACTTATAACAAGCCGTTGATTTGCAGATGGGCACGGAACATATCCATGCTGGAAGGCAGACTCTCCTTGTCCACCCAGGTCTCGGAAGACCACAATCCCGCCTGCTTGAAGGCTCTCGGGCAATGGATAAAGCATTCATTCACGTCTACAATAACCGCTGCCCCTATCGTTTTTCCCGTCCAGTCCATACTGTTAATAAACTCCTCATCCTTCGTAATAGAAGCTGTTCCATTGATGCGTAATACTTCGTTCATACCGGGAATGAGGAAGAGCATACCCACCCCAGGATTGTTTAGGATGTTTAACAGCGAGTCAATGCGGCGATTGCCTGGACGCTCGGGATAGACCAGACGATGTGGATCAAGAACCTTCACGAAGCCTGCTTCGTCTCCACGGGGGGATGCATCACTTCTACCTTCCCCATCGGAACTGGACAGAAAAAATAGGGGTGACATGGATAAAAAATGTTCAACATGGGAGTCCACAAACGATATCGCTTTGTTTCTCACGTGCTCATGAGGCTCACCCACCATGTTTTGCAATTCTGCTGCGTCGGTGATTAGCGGTATGTTCAGTGGCTTCTTTTGCATCTATTCGTCCCCGTTTCCTAAACTTCAAGTATTTGTTCAATCCTATGATAATCATTCTCATATTATACAATGAACGACCCACCTCTGCCATGGCTCTGTGTTTATTGATCAAGATAGAAAGATACTTTGGTTACTTGAGCTACATGAGTACAAATAACCATCGAACCACATACACAAGTAATTGCAAGTTGAATGATTTATTGTATTGAATAAAAAGGATAGACGAGCATTGCTGCTCACCTATCCTTTGCAATTGATTATTCATAGCATAATATTACTGGCCACTTGTACTTATTCGGTATATCCCATGCTTTCTACAAATCGACGGAAACCCTGACGTCCGGCTTCATCATATTTGTAAACTCCGGCATGCTCCAAAATCTCGGAAAACTTAAGGCCTACTTCCTGTTGAATGAGAGCAACGGCCTGTTCCTTGTCCAGGTTGGAACCGAAACGTTCTTTCAGTTCTTCCGCCCAGCGAAGATGCTGGTTCAAAACATGATCAGAAGCCTGGGCAGTTTCGGCAAGCCGAGTGTCCCCTGCGAGAATATCAGCGATTCCGTCCAATTCTTCTTTTAATCGCCCTGGAAGGATCGCAAGCCCCATGACTTCGATAAGTCCGATGTTCTCTTTTTTCAAATGATGCATTTCACGGTGCGGGTGGAAAATCCCCTCCGGATGCTCTTCATTCGTACGATTGTTGCGTAGAACCAGATCCATCTCGTAACCACCGTCCGCACTGCGACGAACAATTGGCGTTACGGTGTTGTGAGGTACCTGCTCTCCATTCACCTCGCTGAACGCCTGGATCTGAACGGAAGGATCACTGTACAGTTTCCACGCTTCATACACGGCGTTACCCGCTTCGAGCAGCTCCGCTGGATCATGTGAAGCGAGCCGAAGAACGGACATTGGCCATTTTACCAGACTCAGGGTAAGCCCAGGTGCATCCGCATGACGGAATACCGCTTCAGGTTTCGCATTTTGGATGGCAAATGTATGGCGTCCGCCTTGGAAGTGGTCGTGAGTCAGGATGGATCCACCCACGATAGGCAGGTCTGCATTGGAACCAATAAAATAATGCGGATACTCGCCTACGAAGGCAAGCAGCCTGCGCAACGTATCTTTTGTCAGCTTCATAGGCACATGATCATGATGGAAAATGATGCAATGCTCGTTATAGTACACATACGGCGAGTACTGGAAGAACCAAGGTTCACCGTTTAATTCCAGCGGAATAACGCGCAGGTTTTGACGGGCCGGGTGGTTTACCCGGCCAGCATAGCCTACATTTTCCCGGCATAATTGACACTTTGGATACACCGGTGGCGGAAGCAGTTTGGCCATGGCGATTTCCTTCGGACTTTTCTCCGGCTTGGACAGGTTAATCGTAATTTCCATATCGCCATATGGTGTTTCCTGTGTCCAATACACATTCTTCGAGATTCGGTCCATACGAATGTAGTTGGAGTGAATCGACAGCTCGTAAAACTTCGATGTGGCTGCTTCAATACCTTCTGTTTGCTCTGTGTGGCGAAACGCGCGAACCACCTCGGATGGACGGGCCATCAGCTGACCCATAATTTTCGCATCCAGCAAATCACGGTACGTATCGGTATTCTCCGGAATCAGTCCAATTGCATAACCATAGTCAATCAACGTATCCAGCAAAGATTGCGGTCCATCCGGTACAATTTCGTTCAGCGCTCCATCGTACGGCTCCGAAAATCCGAACTGTTCCAGCAGAAGGTTGCGGCTATAATCATAATCCGCTTCTTCAATCAGCTTGTTCTGCAAGGCAAATGCAACCAGACGTTCAATGGCATGCAGTGCTTCCTGCTGCTCCGGTGTCCGGTCTGTGGTGCCTGCAGCATTATGGGTCTGTGACATATTGATGTTCGCCTCCTAGTTTTTTCCGTAGCCGTTAGGATGAGATTGGTGCCAGCTCCAGGCACTCTGAATGACATCTTCCAGATTGGTCCGTGTCGGATTCCAGCCCAGTACGGATCTTGCTTTGGCTGACGATGCGACCAGCACAGCCGGATCACCTGCACGGCGCGGCTCCTGTACAACCGGGATATCAAGTCCGGTCACTTTTTTCGCAGTTTCAATCACCTGTTTAACCGAGAAGCCTTGACCATTACCCAGGTTAAACACGTTGCTGTTTTCCCCTTTGCGGAGATAATCTACCGCGCGCAGATGCGCATCTGCCAAGTCACTCACGTGAATATAATCGCGGACACAGGTTCCATCTTCTGTCGCGTAGTCATCGCCAAACACGGCAATGTGCGGACGTTGTTTCAGTGCGGTTTGCAGTACGAGCGGGATCAAGTGGCTCTCCGGCTGATGGTCTTCACCAATTTTACCGCTATCATGTGCTCCAGCTGCATTGAAGTAACGCAGGGACACATATTTGATCTCCTGTACTTTATCGAACCAGGACATCATGCGTTCCATCATCAGTTTCGTTTCGCCATACACGTTCGTAGGTTCAGTGCGGTCGCTTTCTTCGATTGGCACTTTCTCAGGCTCGCCATAAGTGGCGGCTGTTGAAGAGAATACGATCCGGCGCACATTGGCTGCATTCATCGCTTCCAGCAGGCACAACGTACCGAACACGTTGTTGTCATAATACTTAACCGGATCCTTCATGCTCTCACCGACCAGCGAGTTGGCTGCAAAGTGGATGACTGCATCAATCGAGTTTTCAGCAAACAGTTTGGCCAGAAACGCCTTGTCACGCAGATCTCCTTCATACAGTTTGCCGCCAAGCAATGCTTCCCGATGCCCTGTCTGCAAATTATCCAGAACCACAACTTCCTCGCCGCGTTCCAACAAAGCCGCTACCGTATGCGAACCAATATATCCTGCTCCACCTGTCACCAAAATTGCCATTTTACTTCGCCTCCTTCAATTCTTTGACACCGTCGCCTACTCCGCACACATAGAAGTCTCCTTTAAGACTTGTACGTGCTTCATAAGCTGCCCCCACTTCGCGGACAAAGCGTTCTACATCATCCTCATGTACCAGTGACACCGTACACCCACCGAATCCGGCTCCCGTCATGCGTGCGCCAAGTGTGCCTGGAATGCGCTGCGCTTCCTCAACCATCACGTCCAATTCCTCACAGCTTACTTCATACAGATATCGGAGCGATTCATGGGAAGCATTCATCAGCTTGCCAAACGTTTCCAGATCGTTATTACGCAGTGCTTCTACCGATGCAAGCACACGCGCATTCTCTTCCACAACGTGCTCGGCACGCTGTCTTACCTTCTCATCCTTGATGTGATCCTGCAGGGTTACAAATTGCTCCGGCGTCAGTTGCGCCAGATAATCAAGTGCAGGCAGCTGTTCCTTCAAAATGGCAAGTGCCTGCTCGCATTGGGAGCGCCGCTCGTTATAGGCCGAGTCTACCAGACCGCGACGTTTGTTCGTATTGCCAATGACCAGCTTATAAGAGCCCGTACGGAAAGGTACTTTCTCATATTCAAGCGTATCACACATGAGCAGAATGGCATGATCTTCTGCTCCGTTAGCCACGGCAAACTGATCCATAATGCCGCAGTTGACGCCAACGAACTCGTTTTCTGCTTTTTGGGACAGGAGCGACAACTGTACTGTATCGATCTCTGATACACCTTCCATGGACTGAATTGCGTATCCCGTAAGCACCTCCAGCGAAGCCGAAGAGGAGAGTCCGGCACCGTTCGGAATTTCACCGTGGTACAGGAAGTCATATCCTTTCGTTACCTTCACGCCTTTACCTTGCAGTTCAACCATGACACCAACTGGATAATCTGTCCACTCCCCTGTTTTCTCCTTGCCGATCGAGGACGTGTCCAGCACGCCTTCATAGGACATATTGGTGGAAGCCAGCTGCAATTTGTCGTCCTTCCGTTCCCGGATAACAAGTGTTGTACCGAATTCAAGTGCTGCCGGAAGCACGTACCCACCATTGTAGTCGATATGTTCCCCGATCAGATTTACACGTCCAGGAGCATGGAATACACGGAGATCCGCTTCACTCTCTCCGTACTTCTCAATAAACTTTTGTTTCAATTCATGTATGTTCATTGCTGCTGCACCTCATCTCAATGTTGTTGTTTTGTTAAGGTTATTATACAAGAAAGCGGTACCTCTTGAAATGCAACCATGTGTGTTTCATATGGATAAATGTGACCTTCCGTCATATAATGGAAAGAACACCACAGAAAGAAGGAACGGCACATGATTGATCAACACAAGGAACATTCAGCAGTAGATCCGATAAAAAACACCCAGGAATCCTCGGGGAAAAGTGGAGCAAAAACGTACTCCGTTGCCTCCAATCCGGTCTATTATGAAAAGGGGCCGTTACATGTCCTTTTTGCAGGCGCAAGCCAGACCCTTCCGGGTCATGCTCTTGGTCCAAAACTATACGATTACTATCTGCTTCATTATGTAGAAAAGGGCGCTGGTACATTCCGCACGGAACTCCATACCTACGAATTATCCGCAGGAGATTGTTTCCTCATTCATCCCGGGCAACTGGTAAGTTACCAGTCCGACGCCCGACGCCCCTGGGAATATCGATGGATGGCCTATACAGGTAGCCAGGCTGGGAAACACACGGAAGAAGCGGGATTTCGTCCGGAAAAATCCGTATTTCATGCTGGCCCGTCCTGCGGAATTGCTGACTGGCTATCCGTCATGCAAAATGCATTTGCCGAGCGCAAGGAAAGCTCTCATTTTACATCCATCGGTACGTTATATATGATTCTAGCCGAAGCCCAAAATCACCTTTCTCAGGGACAAACCCTGATTCCTGGTGAATCTTCGATTAGACGGACGGTAAAACAGATGATCCAATACATGTCTACCCAATATGCTCACCCCGTCTCCATTGAACAGATGTCGGCCAGTCTCGGCTACAACCGCGCTTATCTATCCCGGATATTCAAGCAGGAAACTGGTCTATCCCCGGTCACGTATCTGCTCAAGCTCCGCATTGACAAGTCACGGCAGCTGCTGCGTGAACGTCCGGATCTGTCCATTGAGCAGGTATCTGCATCCGTAGGACTGCCAGATGCCCTTTATTTCTCCAAACAGTTCAAACGTTTCCACGGAGAAGCTCCGACTCTCTACCGGGAAAACATTCTCTCCAGACCTCCAGCTCCGAGGCCCGGCATAACAGAACCAAACAAGAAATAACCCTTCAAGAAAAATGTAAGTGGTTCGAACAACGTCTGGTTACTTGGGCACCATGCTTGATATGATTGCAAATTAGTGAAAAAGAAAAGAAGATGCATTTGCCATTATGGCTAACATGCACCTTCTTTTTTCATTTATTATAGGTTCTCAGTCACATGCTTATTTGTCATGATGTTCGGGACTAAGAATGGATTCAATTCGCTCCAGCTCTTCCGATGAGAAGTCCAGCTGATTGAGCGCGGCCACATTCTCCTCGATCTGCGATGTACGGCTTGCACCGATCAATGCCGACGTTACCCTACCGCTTCGCAAAACCCAGGAGAGCGCGAACTGCGCCAGACTCTGACCACGAGCTGCAGCAATCTGATTGAGAGCACGAACTTTGCGCAGCGTCTCAGGTGAGATATTGTTCTCGTTCAAGAAAACGGACGGCCCTTTTGCACGGGAATCCTCCGGAATGCCATTCAGATATTTGTTCGTCAGTACCCCTTGTGCCAAAGGACAAAATGCAATGCTGCCTGCACCATACTCATCCAGGACATCCTGCAGCCCATCTTCAATCCAACGGTCCAGCATGGAATACTTCGGTTGGTGGATCAATAGAGGTGTACCCAGACCTTTCAGAATTTCGGCAGCCTCTCTCGTCTGCTCTGCCGGGTAATTGGAGATGCCCACATACAGTGCCTTACCCGAACGAACAATATGGTCCAGAGCCATCATCGTTTCTTCCAGCGGTGTTTCCGGATCATAACGATGTGAATAGAAAATATCGACATAATCCAGCCCCATGCGCTTCAGACTCTGATTCAGGCTGGATACCAGGTTCTTGCGGGAACCCCATTCGCCATACGGTCCGGGCCACATATAATATCCCGCTTTGGTGGATATCACCAGCTCATCCCGATAGGGCTTCAGATCCTGGGCCAGCACCTGACCAAACAGCTGCTCTGCAGAACCTGCGGGCGGACCGTAATTGTTGGCAAGATCGAAATGCGTAATGCCCAGATCAAAGGATCGAGTAATCATGTTTCGACCGTTCTCCGCATTGTTGATGCCGCCGAAATTATGCCAAAGTCCAAGTGAAATTGCCGGAAGTTTCAACCCAGAACGTCCAACCCGGTTATATTTCATCGTTTCATAGCGTGTATCGCTGGCTAAGTAGACCATCATGAATCCCTTCTTTCCCCAGGTTCCGCTTCCTGCACTATGTTCGAGCGCGGGATAAGGCGGTTATTTCAGACAAACCGTTTAACCAAGAAGCTGGTCCACCTTAATCATTACCTCGCCAATCGGGTCAGTAATCAGCAAATCTGCCTGCCGGTCATATGCCGTTGGCGTGGCATTCAGTAAGACGGTGTGTTTTCCCCGAAAATACGTAATTAGCTGTGCAGCAGGATGGACGGTCAGTGAGGTACCGCCGACCAGCAGCAGATCAGCAGAAGAGATTGCGTCCACAGACTGGTATAGCGTGTTCTGGTCCAATTCCTCTTCATAGAGCACAACGTCAGGCTTAATGACCCCATGACAAGCTGCACAGCGGGGAACCGCATCCTTCGACCGAATGATGTCATCCAGCGGGTAGAAACGCCCGCAATCCATGCAGGCATTCCGATGAACGGACCCATGCAATTCGAGTACGTTGGTGCTGCCTGCTTTTTGATGCAACCCGTCGATATTCTGGGTAATGACCGCCTTCAGCTGACCTTCCTGCTCCAAACGTGCAAGGAGCCGGTGACAACCGTTGGGTTCGGCATCGGGATGAAGCATTTTGCCCCGATAGAAATCATAGAAAATATCGGCATGCTGATCGAAAAAGTGACGACTTAGCAGTTCCTCCGGCGGATACGGAGAATGCTGCTCTGTCTGATATAGGCCCGCGGCAGAGCGGAAGTCGGGAATCCCGCTTTCGGTCGACGTTCCTGCCCCTCCGAAAAAAACAATATTGGAACTTTCCTGAATCCAGGAAGCCAGCTGTTCTACCCCGTTCATCCTCTCTCCTCCTTAGCGGAATAATCCCGTTCAGGCACCATCCGGACTCACCCGGATTTCGTGATAATCCCCAATAACGACATCCGCATCCTGTAAATGTACTGCTTCCTTCCCAAGGGGACAAAAACCAATGACATGCGGAACTCCTGCGTTCAGTCCCATTTGCATATCCCCGTTGCTATCCCCTATAACGATGGCCTGGTTAGGATGAATATGTAATTCATGACATGCCAGCTTGGCTGTTTCGCCATTCGGCTTGCCTAAGGTAACGCGATCACAGCCTACGATCGACGTAAAGAAAGACCGTATCCCCATCCATTCCAGATGCTCTTCGGCTGCTGACGTGCTGTCCGAGGTTACCACCGCCACCTTGATCGAAGCTGCTTGGCAGCTCTGCAAAAAAGAAACCAGTCCAGGCATAGGCTCAGCCTGCCGTTTGGAACGCACTTCCTGCATGGCTGAATTGGAGAGCTCACGGACTGTTGTGATCGCATCATTCCAAGCCATGCCTGCCGCATACAACTGTCCGGCCAGGAGCCCGGTACTCTCATCTACAGTAGCGATGGCCAGCGGACCCTGCCTGTCATAATCAACAATGTGTCCTTCGCTATCGTGGACTGTACCGAGTACCCTGCCTCTTTCCACCGTGAAACCAGTCCCCATGCCTGATAACACGGCTTCCAATTGATTTAGTAAGGAATCGGCCCACGGCCCCCATAATTGCAAAAATTCAAGCAGTGTCCCATCCTTATCGAACAAAATACCCTGGCAGGGAAGCTGCAGCCCCTTTACTTGAAGTATAGCCATAACCTTGCCCCCCTCCTGGCAGATGTATTATTGGACACCTTCGAGCCATTCGGTAACCGCCTTTACCGTTTGAGACAACTGCTCTTCGCCCGTAATTTCAGGTTCTCCGTCACCACTCTGGTGCCCGTAGTCACCGAACTGCGAGTGGTTCCCTCCTTCAATGGTGTAGTACACCGTGTCTTCCGGCAGATAGGCGCGGCCGTTTTGGTATTTGGTCGCATTAACGACTTCGTCATTGGTACCCAATATGGATAGCGCCTGAATCCCCAATGACTTCACGCTGCCTTTTTGATCCGGATAGGACGCCAGGAAAAAGATACCGTGAAGCGCGCCCGGATGGGATGCTGCATAACGCGCAGCCATGGATCCACCCAATGAGTGTCCACCCATGACGAATGATTCGTCCGGATAAGCATTACGAATATCATCTGCCAGATTTTGTTTCAGTACTGCCAGATTGACCGGCATTTTGGCAATGATGGTATGGTGTCCGGCTTCAGCCAACTCGTGAGCCAGAGGAGCGTAGCTTTCCGGCTTCACCAAACCACCCGGATAGAAAATAACACTAATCCCTTCAGGTTTGTCTGGCATAAAATCAATCCAGTTTTCCTGTTCACTCACCGTAACCTGATCCGCTGTTTCCATAGCCTTCTGGGCCATTTCCTGCGGTCCGTACGGGGTAAATAGCTTCCAGGCAACAAACCCGCAGCCAATGATAATGAGCGCCAGAAGTACGAGCAGAAATTTTCCGATGCCCCTCTTCTTGCGCCCTGTATTATACCGGTTCCTCAACTTCAATCACCTTTCTTCACTTACCGCAGGTGCTGCGGCTTTTTGGGAAAGGAGCAAGGCTGAACCTGCTCACATTCCCCGCCTTGCCTCTATTCCGCTTTCGCCTTACGGTAAGCATCCATATATTGTTCCGCCTTGCGGCGAACATGACTTAAATCCCCTGTTTTCATTGCTTCGGAAGTCAGGTCGGACCCGATCCCCACAGCTACGGCTCCTCCCTTGATCCAATCGCCCAGATTGGACAAGGATACCCCGCCGGTCGGCATAAAATTCGCTTGAGGCATAGGCCCCTTCATCGTCTTGATAATGGATGGATCATACAGATTGCCTGGGAACAGCTTCACGATGTCCACACCAAGCTCAAGCGCACGTTGAACATCGGCAATGGTCATCACGCCAGGCAGGATCGGAATTCGATAGAGATTGCAGATCTGTACGGTATCCGGATTCAGAGATGGTCCGACAACAAACTCAGCACCTGACATGATTGCAGCTCTTGCTGTCTGGGGCTCAAGCACTGTACCTGCGCCTATTATGGCGAACTTTTCGGGATCCTGTGTGTTCCAATGGTAGACACGGCTCAGTTTCTCGATGGCTTTGAGTGCACTCGGAACCGTCATCGTTATCTCAATCACTTTGATTCCACCGGCAATGGCTTGCTCGGCCATGGCAATGACCTGATCGGCAGAGTCGGCCCGAAGCACGGCGACTACCCCGTTATCCGTTATTTTTTGCAGCAGCTGAAGCTTCTTCATTTCATTCTCTCCCTTATCAATGTGGTTGTTTATTACAAGCCTTACAATTGAAGAACGAAGATGAGACTTACATGATATCAGCAGCGACTAGCGCTCAACATGGGTTACGTTGTTCAGCTTGGCCTCGACTTGATCCCACGTCGGAAGCGCCTCCCAATCACCTACCGCCTGTATGACCATGGAGCCAGTTAAGTTCCCGAGCCGGGTAGCTTCCTGCGGAGAGTATCCCTTAAGCAGGCCTGATAGGAAACCTGCACAAAATCCATCTCCCGCGCCAACCGTATCCAGCACATGATCCGCCTTGAAGTACGGAACTTCCGTTAGGGCACCATTCACCAATACATAGGTCAAATCCGGTCCGCCTTTTACGATGGAGACGGCATTCAGAGCTGACAAACGCTCGAATATCTTCTGCTCATCCTGTTCGTTATACAAAAGCTTCATCTCGTCCAGGCCTGGCAAAAAGTAGTCAGCCTGCTCTGCCAGACGAAGCAAAACCGGACGAGCCTGCTCTGCTGACCAGAGTTTAAGACGCAGATTCGGATCAAAACTTACTTTTACACCAGCCTGTTTGGCTATATGTATGGCAGCTTCTACCGTAGACAAACCCGAAGAGCTTATAGCGGCAGTAATACCTGTAACGTGCAAAATCGCAGCCCCGGCAATATAGTCCGGATCAAGATCATCCGGAGTCATGGCACTCGCAGCGGATAGTTTCCTATAATAATGTACAGAGGATTTCCCGGAAGCGTTCTCACGAATCATCAGACCTGTCGGCTCCGCGTCACTCAAGCGTGCTCTGGATACATCTACACCTTCACCACGAATCGCTTTTAAGATCATGTTGCCGATGGGATCCTGACCCAAGCGCCCAAACCAACCACTTGTATGGCCCAGACGGGACACACCGATGGCCAGATTGCTCTCTGCGCCGCCAAACGACTTGTCCAATGAAGCCGCGTATTCAAGACCTCTTGTATCCTTGGCTGTCAGCAAACCCATACTTTCACCGAATGTAACAATTTCAGGACTATGGCGGGTATTCGTTGACATCGTTTCTTAGCCTCCTTATATTTACAATTCCTCATCTTCTTTTCCCATTGTCATCCTCTATGCAACCGTTGTCAATCCCGCCCGTTCATTTTGTTGTCACAGCTCTGGGAAAGGATAGCGCTTTCTATTGTGAATTATATCACAATGATTACTTCATATCCGTATTACCCTTATGAAAGATACAGATGGCCTCGAGCGTGAGGTCAACAGGAGGGTTACAACATGAACAAACGTACTGGAATCCGTGGTGATCAGGAATCATTTTTTTATAACTTGCGCTTTATGCTTATTGTCTGTGTACTCGTTGGAAATGCTCTTGAACCACTCATTACACGCTTTGCGGGAGCAGAGGCTCTGTTCCTATGGATATATACATTTCATATGCCGTTATTCGTATGGGTTACCGGATATTTTGCCAGACATGCACCTCAGGGTGCATCCGGACGCAAAGTGCTTAAACAAATTGCGCTTCAGTACGTTCTGTTTCAATCGTTATATGCTCTAATGGATGTTACGGTGTTCCACACCCCGCACATGAAACTGTCCTTTTTTGCTCCTTATCTGTTGCTGTGGTTTCTGGCCAGCCACTTCTGCTGGAGGCTTCTGCTCAGAGCTACCTTATCATGGAAGCCGATCCATCGGCTTATCGCCTCCATTCTGCTGGGAGTAGTGGCGGGTTACTTGCCTGTGGACGGATTTTGGCTCAGCTTCAGCCGAACGTTTGTGTTCCTCCCTTTCTTCATGATCGGTTATGACTATGGAGCGTCCATTCGTTCTTATGTGCAAACAGGCTGGGGACGTCATGCCGCCGCAATATTATCTGCTGGTCTTTTGATATGGATAGGTTTGGGAGGACTCGAGATCTCCATAGGTTGGTTAATGGGCAGCATGACTTATGCTGAACTCGGTCACCATGAATGGTATGCCGGAATCTATCGTCTTGCAATTTATGCCCTCGAAATGATCTCGGGAGCTTTATTTCTGGCCTGGGTGCCTTCCCTTACATCCAGACTGACCGATATGGGACGGCGTACACTGTATGTATTTCTCCTGCACGGATTTCTCGTTCGCCTTATGATCTGGTCAGGCGTTTATAATTATATCGAAAGCGGATTATATATTCCCGTGATCGTTGCCATTGCCGTAATGTTTGCTGTACTATTGGCCCAGCCCGCAGTACGTCATGCCTTTCGGCCCGTAATCGAACCGGATATCTCCCGGTTTTCCCTGCATCGCCGTGAAATATTCAAACGTTCTGCGTGAATGCTCATCTGCTCCTTATTCATTACCTTCTGTCGTAACGGCTTGTTTCAGGCTGGAAGCAACGTGGTAAGTAGGGATACGCGCTACAAAAAACAACTTATCCCTTAAGGAGTGATTTGTAATGGCACGTTCACAGACAGCTGGAAAAAAGATGAGTCGCGAGGAAGCAGGCCGATTGGGTGGCAGAGCCACCTCCAAAAATCATGACCGCAGCTTCTACCAAATGATAGGCAAAAAAGGTGGAGAAGCGACCTCCGATGCTCATGATTCCGATTTTTACAAGGAAATTGGCCGCAAAGGTGGCGAAGCAACCTCCGAAACGCATACCAAAGAATTCTATCGTGAGATCGGACGCAAAGGCGGAAGCAACTAGCCTATTGCACCGAATCTTACCCGAATAATAACGAAACGTTATATTGCTGTTAAGAAAGCCGAACTCCATGGAAATGAGAGACGGCTTCTTTCTATTGATTGTAGAAATATGACGACGGTTGTGATAGACTCTATAAAAAACCGGGTTGTTCACGGGTTTAAAGCAGCAAAGAACTTCATAAACTACGGGAAGCTCGAAGCCGACCACGTCGGTTATTTTTTAGAGTACGGATGAAATTAAACGACAGATGTACTGCCATTTATATTTCCATTCATGTTGCTCAATATTATATATTTGGGGGGAAATACACCATGTCAGCCAATAAGATGCGTTCCGATATGATCAAAAAAGGTTTTGACCGTGCACCACACCGGAGTCTGCTCCGCGCAGCGGGCGTTAAAGAAGAGGACTTCGGCAAGCCGTTTATCGCTGTATGTAACTCTTACATTGATATCGTGCCGGGCCACGTTCACCTGCAGGAATTTGGTAAAATCGTAAAGGATGCTATTCGTGAAGCGGGCGGCGTTCCATTCGAATTCAACACCATCGGAGTAGATGACGGAATTGCCATGGGACACATTGGTATGCGTTACTCACTGCCAAGCCGTGATATTATCGCGGATTCCGTGGAAACGGTTGTATCAGCACACTGGTTCGACGGCATGGTCTGTATCCCGAACTGTGATAAAATCACGCCAGGCATGATGATGGGTGCACTCCGCTGCAATATCCCAACTGTATTTGTAAGTGGTGGCCCAATGAAAGCAGGTCGTGACAGCAATGGTAAGGCCCTGTCCCTGACTTCCGTATTTGAAGGCGTAGGTGCATTCCAGGCTGGTAAAATCGACGATAAGAGCTTGCTCGAGCTTGAACAGTTCGGTTGCCCAACTTGTGGTTCTTGCTCCGGTATGTTCACAGCAAACTCGATGAACTGTCTGGCTGAAGCGATGGGACTGGCTATGCCAGGTAACGGTACCATTTTGGCTGTAGCTCCTGAGCGTCGTGAGTTTGTTAAACAATCCGCGAAACAATTGATGGAACTCATCAAATTGGATCTGAAACCACGCGATATCGTTACGGTTGAAGCGATCGACAACGCCTTCGCACTGGATATGGCTATGGGTGGTTCAACCAACACTGTACTGCACACTTTGGCTCTCGCTCATGAAGCAGGCATCGATTATCCAATCGAGCGCATCAATGAAGTGGCTAACCGTGTACCTCACCTGGCGAAGCTTGCACCTGCATCCGACCTGCATATCGAAGATGTACACAATGCCGGCGGCGTAAGTGCAGTTTTGAACGAATTGCTGAAGAAACCAGGTGCGATCCACGCTGATTGTATTACCGTAACAGGTAAAACGATCCGTGAGAACGTAGAGGGACAAGAGATTCAGGATACGAATGTCATCCACAAGCTGGATAACCCGCATTCCGAAAGAGGTGGCCTTGCCGTATTGTTTGGTAACCTTGCACCGGAAGGCGCGATTATCAAAGTCGGTGCGGTTGATGCTTCGGTTGGCGGTTACCACAAAGGACCTGCAATCTGCTTCGATTCACAAGAAGAAGCACTTGAAGGCATCGCGAACGGCAAAGTAAAAGAAGGACACGTTGTCGTTATCCGATACGAAGGACCAAAAGGCGGACCAGGTATGCCTGAGATGCTCGCTCCAACCTCCCAGATCGTAGGTATGGGACTTGGTGCCAAAGTCGGTCTGATCACAGACGGACGTTTCTCTGGTGCATCCCGCGGTATCAGTATCGGCCACATCTCTCCGGAAGCAGCAGAAGGCGGTCCAATCGCTTTTGTTGAAGAAGGAGATATCATTGAGCTGGATCTGAACAACCGCATCATCGAGCTGCACATCAGCGATGAAGAGTTTGAACGTCGCCGCGCAGGTTGGAAAGGCTTCGAGCCGAAAGTAAAAACAGGCTTGCTGGCTCGCTATTCCAAACTCGTTACCAATGCAAGTAACGGCGGGGTTTTGAAAATTTAATCCCCTGCAATTTTTCATTTGTTTTGCTATCTGAAGCAAAATACAAAATAAAAAGGGTTGCTCCTCTGCCAGTAATGGCAAGGGAGCAACCCTTTTTGCATTGGTTTACATGCAATCGAATTAGATATGAATAATACCCCGTTTATTAAACGGTTGGTGTGTTGTTCAGCTCAGCACCAGCCAGTACATCCGCTTCAGTCTCCACCAGATCTGTTTGCATCTGTTCCGTCGTTGCAGCTACAAGGGCATGTTGTCCGTAACGCTCCATTAATACACCCAGCGGCATGGCAATCATTTTCGGGACCAATTGTTCGGATCGCTGTTTCAGACGCTTGGTTCCTGAAGGATGAATTACGCTGAGCAATAGACTGAGATACACCTTGGAAGCCGAACTGAAAGGCCCAGGCGGCAGATCCTTAACGGTGAATCCGAATTTCTCAGGTCCCCGATTAATCATACTTACACCGTACACTGCTTTGGCAGAACGGAGTTCCGGTTCCGATGCAATCTGCCGAGCCAGATCGGGAAGCTGCTGTTCCATGGCCCGAATCATACGAATGGCCAGATGCATACTTGAGCGCGAGGTTATCCCGAGCTCAAATAATTTTTTATTATCAAAATGAAGTTCAATAACCGGGTCGCCGTTTCGGATGACTTGCCCCTCGCTCATTTCAACCAACGCACCGTGGTATACACGGGATCGATAATGAAGCATCGGGTCTTCCGGCGAAGCCGTCCGCAGATGGTACACCCAGTGGAACAACTTCTCCCAGCCAAGCCATAAAGCAACCACAATTCGTTTCCATGGGGATAATACGGTCTGAGCTGGACTCGTTTTTTGAGATTCACTCACTGTAATGCCTCCTCCCATCAAGGTATCGATGCGTACACTTTGCAATCCCTGCCGCTCGGCCTCTTGCAGTACCACTTCCAAGGCCTGAAGCATCTGTTCAGGTGCATGTGCGTCAGCCCCGATCGTGGTACCCCGGTCATGCAGCAGCATGACTTCTCCGCCTCTGAGCTCTTTCAACATGCGTTCTGTCAGTTTCTTCGCTCCGACACGACTTCTCCAATCCTCGAACATGGAAGACCACAGGACAATCTGGCGATCCTTTCTACTGAAAAAATCAAACAGGTTCATGATCCCCCAAGGCGGACGGTAAAAACAGGTTCTTACCCCCGTGACTTCCTCAATAATCTGGCCTGTTCGCTGTATCTGATTTTTAACCGTACGCGGCCGCATTAACCAGTTTGTTTTGTGGATGTAGTTATGGATTCCGATCAGATGTCCTTGCTCATGAATGTGCTGGATAAGCTCCGGGTGACTTGCCGCATGCTCCCCAACCACAAAAAAAGTCGCCTTGGCATCGTATTGCTTCAGCAATCGGAGCAACCTTGGCGTATATACCGGATCGGGACCATCATCGAATGTTAACGCAAACTGTGTATCGCTTTTACCACGCCTGAACACGCGCAACCCAAAGAGTCTGCTGATCAAACTTGGAATAAAGGCGTAAAAAGATGAAATGTACAATGCCCATAAAAATAGGCTCTGAAGTAAATTTGTCATGCTCTGATTCCCCACTTCTCTTGCTGAATGACTGCTCCCATCCATGTACTATGGAAAATAAATCGCCTTTAATTTTATCACAATTTAAACTTTTCTTGAATCCTGTTTTCCAAAAAACAAGTCAATCGTGTACAATAAATGGAATGAATGACGGATGAAGGAGCCCTGCCCATGTTACCCCTTTATAGAAAATATGGACGTACTGTTTTTGACATCGCTTTACTTGTGTTAACTGTATATTTAGTCATGTATGGCTTTAGCCGATTGTATCAATTGGCTGCACCTGTGTTTCTTTCATTTATCGTATACTGGATGATTGAACCACTGGCCCGTTTTTTGCATCGCCGAGGACTGCCCAAAACACTGGGAGCGGCGATATCCGTTTTGCTTTTTCTTGCACTGATTGTTGCTGCCTTTTTTGGCGTGGGTCTGATTATTATCTCTCAAATATCCAATCTGCAGGATAACTTCCCGCGATACGTAGAGCTGCTGCAGAGTGAGTTCACCAATCTCGCCTACTTTCTTCAGGACAAGTGGAACGCACTTCCTCCTGGTATTATTGAGAAGATAAACGATTATTTTGCAACACTTACCGGTTTCCTGTCCAACTGGGTGACCAGTGGCGCACAATTCATTATTGGATTTCTCAGTTCATTTTCATCATTTATCACAAACTTTGGGATTGCAATCATTCTTGCCTTCTTTCTCAGTATCGAGATTGAATCCTGGCGCAAGTTTGCCCGTGCCAAGACACCGAAAACATTGAAGCTCGCTATGGCTTTTATGCGCAACCATGTCTTCAAAACCATTCGTTCGTACTTGAAGGCACAGATGATCATGATGCTAATCACCTTTGTATTGATCTATGTTGGACTGCTCATTCTTGGAACCAATAATGCCTTTACGATCGCTGCAGTCTGTGCGGTATTCGATCTCGTGCCTCTTCTTGGGGTTCCGGTTATATTTATCCCATGGATTGTCTATCTCTTCATCATAGGGAACAGCAGCTTGGCCATTGGTCTAGTCGTCGTTCTCGTGATTACTATGCTGACACGCCAGCTGCTTGAACCGAAAATATCCGGCAACTCGATTGGAGTGTCTTCCGCATACCTGATGCTTTCATTTATGCTGATCTCACTCTCCATATTCGGCCTTGCCGGAGTTGTACTATCACCAGTGCTGCTGATCCTGTTAAAAGAGTTGTTGCAGCAAGGCTATTTACAGCGATGGATACATCTGCCCAAGGATGAATTCGATTCTTCTCCTTTAGTCATGGATACGCCTGTGGGTGAAGCCGCGGGCGTGAACACGGAATCATCTACCGAAGCTTCAACACAGACTGCAGATCAGGAAGATTCGGCCAAGTAATCCATCACACGGCGAAAGATATCTGTAGCCTGGTGGTGGCCGCCTGGTGTTACATTCTGGACCAAAACGGCTACTGCATATCGAGGCTTCTCTACCGGGCCATACCCGATAAACCATTGATGATTACGTTTCCGTCCTTTCTGCTCCACCTGGGCGGTACCCGACTTCCCTGCAACGTGCCACCGTGCATGCTGCAGGGTTTTTCCGGTTCCATCCGTTACAACCTTACGCATCCATCTCAGAAGCTGATGAGAGGTTGCGGGAGAGATATGACCGGCTACCGAAGGCGAGTGCTGCGGGGGCATTTCAAGCATCACATCACCATCAGCATATCGGATACGCTGAACAAGCCGCGGCGCATGAACACGCCCATCATGAAGCAGGGTCACAATGAGATTCGCCGCCTGTAACGGGGATACGCGGGTATCTCGCTGACCAATGGCTGTCTGTACCCGGGCTCCTTCATCCTCAGATGAGACTGTTGTTGTACGTACCCGCCCAGCATCTTCGTGATCAAAATGACGCAGCACCGGCATTCCTGCCACATCCTTCTTCTCCCAGCCGATCGTCCGTGCCAAGCCCAAAGCATCGGCAGTTCGCTCCAACTGCTCCATACTGAGGCGGCGGGCTGTTTCGGCAAAAACAATATTACAGGACTCAGCGAAGCCCTGCTCCAGCTTCAGATCACCATGTCCATGTTCTTTCCAGCAGGATAACCCATACTTTCCCCATTCTCCGCCACAATGAAAGGTTTCTTTGGTTGAAACAGCTTGTGATTCCAGAGCTGCTGCTGCCGTAACCATTTTGAATATCGATCCGGGGACAGCACTCTGCACAGCCCGATTCGCCCAGGAGGAGTTGGCCGGATCCACATGCAGCGGATCATAAAATGGAACTGAGACCATTCCACGTACATCTGCATTTGCCGTATCCAATACAACGATCGCCCCCTCTTCCATACCCGCTTCCTCTGCAATCTGTTCTACTCCTTGCTGTATGTCTGAATCGACTGTGGTCTCTACCTTTAAAGGATAGTGACTATTTCTCGGGGCAATTACCCTTGGTTCGTATTCGGGAATAACCTCTCCTGTGCCAGTAACCATTCGAGTCAGCAAGGTTGGTCCCATGCCTATCAATAGGGGATCAAGCGTCCTTTCCAGTCCAGCTGCACCCGACTTCAGCGCAAAAGGTTGTTTCACTTCAACTGTATGTTGATCTCTCACGCTCAGAACTTCAGGTTGTTCAGCCAGGTAACCTAACCATTGCCTTCCTGTACGACCCTTGTCATAACGTGACATCACGGGGTATACGCTGGCTCCATCTCCTTCGAATTCCTGAAGTTTCGATAGTTGGGCCTTGTCCAATACCATCGGTTGATGCGTGCCTGCTGTCCAGAAATGAGGGGTGTCTCCCTGCTCCCACTCTTTAATGAGGTGTGTTGTATCCGTATGTAGTATGGCTGCCAGCCGCTTCAATCTGACGTTTGTCGTATTCATCACGGATTGGACATGCCTATGTCCAGAGTGCGGAAAAAGCACAACTCCCCACTGCAGGCTTCCTGTCAGTGATTTTCCCTTACGGTCTGTGATTTGTCCTCGGCCTGAATCAAGCATAACGCCCCGTTCACGCTGTAAAACAGACATCTCACGAACCGTTCGCTGGAATCCCGGCATGACTCGATTTACCTGAACCATCTGAATCCACCCGAGACGAAGAATAAGGATTGCAAAAATAACGGTCAGGAAGACACAACCAATATAAATTCTTCTTTTTAGTTGTACATGCATGCTTCCTTATCCCTCTTCTCCCTTTTTCTGAATAGTATGCTTCTTCGCATCTGGAATTATCCGGAAAACAACAACAAACCTGCTCCAGAAAACGGAACAGGTTTGTTGAAGATTTCACGCTTTTTGTAATTGGTTACACCGTAAAGCGTGACAGCGTATTCTTCAGTTCAGTGGATACATTCTCCAGCTTGTCGGACAAGTTCACCAACTGGTTGCTGATATTCTGCTGCTCGCTGCTCAAGGAAGCCACTTCTTCAGAGGTTGCAGAGGATTCCTCGGCAACTGCGCTTACATTACTCATCGCCTCAGACAATGTACCTTGAGACTTGCTCAGATCCCCGATGGAGTCCGTTACCATACCCAGCTTCTCTACAAATGCTCCCATCTGCTCTTGAACCGAAGCAAAGATCACATTGGTATCTTTAACGGCATCCATTTGCTCCCGGAATAAAGGATTGACATTGGACAATGCGGCTACCGTCTCGTTCATCTCATGCATGATTTTATCGGTAATCTCGCCCACCATGTCAATGGACTGTCTGGATTGCTCGGCGAGTTGACGAACCTCACCAGCAACAACCATGAATCCGCGTCCGGCTGCACCAGCACGTGCCGCTTCAATGGTGGCATTCAGTGACAGAATATTCGTCTGTTTCGTAATATTCTGGAGCACATCCAGAACTTTCAGAACGGAAGATGTACTCTCTTTCAGGGAGTCCACCTTGTTCACCAGAGCACCGATCATCTCTTCGGTCTTCTGTGTCTTCGTCATTAACTGATTCAAGTGCTGCGTTCCTGTCTCACTGGACTGCTCGACATGACGGGCGGATTGCCCCATTTCCTCGTTCGCGGCAACAACGCTCTGCATCTGACGTGAGATATTATCAGTCAATTCATTGCCACGCTCGGCTTCCGTAGCCAGGCTGCTGGCACCACCTGCAATCTCTTCCGTTGCCACTGCAATCTCCGATGCAGAAATAGCTGTCTTCTTGGATGCATTGCTTAGCTCGGAAGCGGTATCCAGCACCTCTTGTGCGGAACGATTCGTTTGCTCAACCAGCTTCGTGATCTGTTCCATCATCAGATTGAAGGCGGCTGACAATTGACCAATCTCATCTTTGGAGGTAAATGGTGTACGTACCTTCAGATTTCCTTTGGCACCTTCCTGCATGAGGTCTTTCAATCTGCCCAGCGGACGGGCAATCATGCGTACCATCCATACCCCAATCAATACTGCAATTGCTGCATCAACCAATGCCATCCACAACGTCAGTGTCAAAATGCCTTTAGCATCCTTAACCAGCATGGAAGTAGGTACCATTCCAATCAACTTCCAATCTGACGTTTCCATCGTGCTGTAAACTACAAGCATATCGGTTGATTTCCCATCAACCGCATACTCTGCATTGGTACTGCCTGTCTTTTCAGTCAAATCACCATAAAAAGCGAGTTCTGTCTCCTTACCTGTGCGGTCAGCAATCGTTGAGGCAACCACTTTTTTATCCGGAGCAATGAGCTGAATTACAGCTCCCTCTCCCAGATTAAGCGATTTCAACTGTTCCTCCAAAACTTCCAGTTTCAACTCAATGACCAAGACATAGGACTGATTCGTCCCCTGCAGGTTTTTCATGGACCGGGCAATTCGGAACGTTGGTGCACTTCCGTCTTCTTTAATTTCTGTTGGAAGCCAGCGATATCCGCCGGACTGTACAATTTCGTTATACCAAGCTTCGCTGCGAATATTACCCATGGAAGAGCTGCTGCTGCCCGTTCCCATGGTGGACTTGTTTTCATCCGTTGGTACCAAATAAATCGCTTCCATAGATTTATTTGTAAAAGCAACATTGGATAGCTGTTTATTGATGGAGCTTGAATTGATGAACATATCATACGCTGTCAGGTCCTTATTAGACATGTTTTGCAACAAGGATTGCATTTCCGGATCAAAGAAGATCTGGGTTGATGTATCCACAAAACGCTCCAGAATGATATCCATTTTTTCTTTGGTTTGATCAATTGTTTCCTGGTTTGCCCGGGAGGCATTTTCCTCAATGGTGTTTTTGGCTTTCGAGTAGGATAATAGACCCAAACTAATAACAAAAATCATAATCCCCGCAAAAAAGATTAAGAATAGTTTGACCCCTACCGATTTAACCGGATTAGCCTTCCTGACCTGAGTTAACGTTGTCCCTCCCATCTTATTCCACTGGATCTTTTTCCAATCCAGCTTAAATGGCTTCTTGTTCGATGGTTTTTCCGTCTTGCTTTTGAAGAAGCTCAATTTCTTAAACTTCTGCTCTCTCGGTTTTTTTTCCTTCACTGGTTTCTTCACCTTTTCCCCACTGTCCTTCTGCTTCTTTTGAACCAATCCCATTCACCTGCCATTTTGCTAGTTGTTTTTCTTTCTCTCCCCTATAAATATGTAATATTCGACAGTTTTCCCCTTTCCCCTTTTGTTTTTAAAAAAATATTTTGCAACTTTTTTCCTATTTTCCTATAAAAAAAAGCCCCCCATATACCGATATACGGAGGGCTAAATCGTTAGATTCATAACAACATATTGTTAATTCATAACACAATTTTGTTATTGATAGGCCATTTAACCTATTTCTTTTTTCTCATCATATCAAAATAAGATACAGGCTGGTCTACCTTCATTTTGATCAACTGCAATGGGTGTCGTGCTGCATCCAATACATTGCCTTCTTCATCCTGAATTTCACTTACAACCTGTTTGAAAAAGGTGCCGTTTGGACCGAAAAATTCGATCTCTTGTCCAGGCTTGAAATGATTCCGCTGCTGAATGGTGGCCATTCCTGTAGCTGCATCGTAGTCCATAACCAATCCGGCGAAATCATAAGGTACAGCTTTTTCTTCCGGCTCGTAGATGTGATCCTCATGGTCCGGTGTATCGTAGAAAAATCCGGTGTTTAACGGACGGTTGGCAGCCTTATTCATCTCTTCGACCCATTCCGGCTTCAACACATAGTTTTCCGGATCAGCCATGTAAGCATCGATCGCTTGACGATATACGTTCACGACAGTAGCCACATAGTGGATCGACTTCATGCGACCTTCAATTTTGAAGCTATCCACGCCCACATCAATCAATTCGGGAATATGGCCGATCATGCACAGATCTTTCGATCCCATGGAGAACGAATTATCCTGTTCCTGGAACAGGGGCAGCTGGTTCTCACCCAGCTTGAAAGGTGCCGGAGCCTGCATCTGCATTTCTTCCTCGCTTACCCATACCGCGTCTTCTCTGGCATCCTCAAACAAATCATACTTCCAGCGGCAGGATTGGCAGCAGCCCCCACGGTTGGAATCCCGATCTGTAAAGTGATTGGAGAGTACACAGCGTCCGGAATAGGAGGAACACATTGCTCCATGAATGAAGGCTTCAATCTCGATATCGACATTCGCCTTAATCTCTTCGATCTCCTCGAAGCTGGTTTCGCGCCCCAGAACCACACGCGGAAGCCCCTCGTCTTTCCAAAACTTCACGGCTTGCCAGTTCAGTGTGGACTGCTGTGTACTTAGGTGCACCTCAAGGCCGGGTACTGCACGCTGAGCGACTTCAATAATCGCTGGGTCCGCCACGATCACGGCCGCGATACCCGCATTGTACAAGTTTCGCAAATATGCCTCAATGCCCTCAATGTCTTCATTGTGTGCATAGATATTGGTAGCCACAAATA
Organism: Paenibacillus sp. 7523-1; assembly: GCF_002276415.1. Classification (NCBI taxonomy): domain Bacteria; kingdom Bacillati; phylum Bacillota; class Bacilli; order Caryophanales; family Paenibacillaceae; genus Paenibacillus; species Paenibacillus sp. 7523-1. Next base: position 543,782 of record NZ_NPBR01000010.1, read on the forward strand.
CTTTGGCGCCGTATTTACTCGCAAATTCCACACCTTCACGCATTTCTTCAAAGCTGAAGTTGTCCGCATTGGAACGAAGTCCATAGGCCTGTCCGCCAATATACACAGCGTCAGCGCCGTAATGAATCGCAAATTTGAGCTTTTCCAGATTACCCGCCGGAGCAAGAAGCTCCGGTTTATCCAGACGGTTACGTTTACCCGAGAACTTCCGCTGTACCGCCACTGTTTCCATTTCGTTCACCTCGTCTATTAATACACCTGTTCTTTGTAGAAAAAGCCAAATGACAGCTCCCGTTCAGGATCCTGCAATTGGCGGACCTCATCCAGCCACTCATCCGAAAAAGCATATGCATCCGCATCTGCTGCATAACAATCAATAGCCTTCCGGTATGCCCGGACAACAGCCTCATTATAAACTAGCGGTTTGAGAATACCTTCAATCTTGAAGCTATGAACACCTGCCTCCATCAACAGATGTAGATCCTCCAAAATGCAAATATCTTCAGAGCTCATAATGTGCGTACCATTGACATCTTCATAAATCGGGAATTTCTCATCCCGGCGTTCTGCCTCAATCAGAAATAACCCGCGTTCTTTACCAAGGTGCCCCTCTACCGGGCGCCCCTGATGAGCCATATAGCTTTGAACCAGACTGCGTTTGGAATGATAAATATTCGTCATGCCATGCACCTGGACCTGAGCTTCAACTTTTAGAAAAGGAACCATCTCCGTCAGCTCATCCATATTCAGCTCCCTGGCGAGTACAACACGACTGGCACCTTTATTGCCCCAATAGTTGGCGGTTGCATAGTTCGTTGAAGTCATCTCCGCATTCCAGTGCAGCTGAATATGGGGAGCATACTCCTTAATCGCAGCCAGCACGGATGGATCGTTAAATTCTACGGCATGAACCCCAATGCTGCCCAGAGCCTGAACATACTCAGGGAGCTCCTTCAGCAGCTCGTTGGACATCAAGTTATTCATGGATACATAGACACGAGCCTGATGTTTGGCAGCCAGGGAAACCACTTCTGCTGTCTCTTCCACAGTGAAACTGCCAGGTAAACGCATGCCGAAGCGATCATCCCCAATTAATAAAGCATCTGCTCCGGCCTGTAGCAGTACTTCTGCTTCATTTACATTTGCTGCCGTAACCAGCAGTTCATGTTTCTTACTCATATACATCCCCTCCGCTTATTGCGCAGCCTTACTTTTGGCTATATTTTGCTGATGTTCCTTATACGTTTTGGCAAACAGGTGCCCGGATGAACCATCCTTCTTCGTAACATAGAACAGGTAGTCTGAATCTTCCGGTGCCAGAGCAGCCTCAATGGATTCCAAACTCGGGCTTGCAATCGGCCCTGGCGGCAGTCCCTTGTTGAGATACGAATTGTATGGACTCTTCACCTTCAAGTCTTTGAACAACAATCGTGCCTTGGGCTTGTCCAGCAAATATTGAACGGTCGCATCAATCTCCAGCTTCATGTCCTGCTTGATCCGGTTATCAATAACGCCTGCAACCAGCGCACGTTCCTCATCCACCACAACTTCTCGCTCTACAAGGGAAGCGATCGTAAGCAGCTCATGCAAAGAGAGATTTCGTGCTTTCAGTTTGGATTCCAGATCCGGTATGGTATTGATTTTGGTCTGAAATTCTTCAAGCATTCGCTGCATGACGTCATGGGTGGAGCTGCCCTTTTTGAGCTCATAGGTTTCAGGGAACAAGTATCCCTCCAAGACGTAACGAAGTTCTTCGTCCACAGGAATGTCCTTAATGATATCGACATCGAAGGAAGACGGATCATTCGCCAGCTTGATGAATTCCTCACGATCTACAACACCTTCTGCAGACAATTTATCCGCCATTTGCAGCACGGTATATCCTTCAGGAATCGTAAATTTCATCATTTCTTCGGGTACCACTTCACCGCTGTTCAGCTTGCTAATGATCTCATCGTATGACACGCCAGGATTCATCGAATATGTACCTGCCATAAAACTCGATCCTTGTTTCTTCCATTTCAAGTATCCCTTAAAGGCTAAACCGCTTCGAATCAGCCCCTCTTGTTCCAGCTGATCGGCAATTTGGGATGTCCCTGATCCGCTTTTGATCTCGAATACGACTGGATCTGCCGAAGTTGCAACGGGACGCATCATGTTCCAGACCGCAGCACCCGCTCCTCCAGCTGCAATCACAATGATCAGCAGAACGACTAGTATGACTTTCCCTTTCAAAAAAGACGCAACTCCTTTACACAACCAAAAAGAGCGGACTTCTCCGCCCTTCCGGTTTCTTCGATTTGAAGCTGGTTAATCTTCGTCAATAGGGAGGGTACACTCGTCGTACAATTCCGAGATGTTCTCCCATTCATCGTCATCATCAATCGTAACTAACTCCGGCATGATCTGGTCTTCGCTTCCCGGCAATACCCGCAGAAGTTCAACCTCGTCATAAGGACGCAATGAACTGCGGAGTACCGCGTACTGTTGACCATGCACTTCAAACTCAGCCAACAAATCATACGGTTGCGATTTACCGTTCTCTTCCTCGAGCTCAACATGAGCACCGAATGCCAGACGCAGTGAATCTGTCCATTTCAGGTCTTTGCGGCTATATTCCGTCATTTAGTTCGCTTCCTCTTCATCTTCAGCTAAAAATGTATTAAACGTCTCCTCGACAATATCCCATTCGGCATCATCTTGGATGACGAAAAGTTTAATATCGTCGCCATCTTCTTCGTAACGGAATGCATATACATCCGTTTCGCCATCTTCAGGTTCAACCGGAGCAACCATCATATACTTGGCCTCCGACCCATCCACTTCAAACTTCATGATGACTTCGAATTCTTCTTCATTGCCCTCGTCATCCGCGATGTAAATAATCTCCGATTCTTCTTCCATACCCAGTCGATCTTCAGCCATTGTTGATCCCCCTCACCTTTTACTGTTCGCATCCAAATAATTTTGCAAAATCAAGCTTGCGGCCATTTTGTCCACAACCTGCTTGCGTTTTTTCCGACTGACATCCGCTTCAATCAGCGTTCGTTCTGCTGCCATGGTTGTCAGCCGTTCATCCCAAAGGTGAACAGGTAAATTCAGTTCGCCCCGCAGGCGTTCGGCAAAAGCAATGCAAATTTCACCACGCGGCCCTACGGTGCCGTTCATGTTTTTGGGGAGCCCGACAACGATCTCGCTGATTTCGTGCTCACGCACAAGTTCAGCAATGCGACCGAACTCACCTTCATCCCGGCGGCGTTCAAGCACTTCTAATCCCTGGGCAGTCCAACCGAAGGCGTCACTAACGGCAACTCCGATTCTTCGGTCCCCATAGTCCAAACCTAATATTTTCATCCATGCTCTCCCATCCTCAAGCCCGTGCGGGAAGATAAGTTTCTTCCCTCCTCAAGCTTCAGGCTGTCTTCTGTCGGTTCATTTCCCGCTGCATGCATGGCTGCATCACAGCGGAAGCGGTATACATTACCGGTGATTGGCCAGATAAGAGCGTACAAGCTCTTCAATCAGCTCGTCGCGCTCCTTCTTCCGGACCAGACTGCGTGCGTTGTTATGACGAGGAATGTATGCAGGGTCTCCCGAAATCAGATACCCGACAATCTGGTTGATTGGATTATACTCCTTATCCACCAGTGCATCATACACCGTAAGAAGAATCTCTTTCGAGGATGCTTCCTGCTCGTCAGCTTTCACATTAAATTTAACCGTCTTATCCATGGAGTCCATTGATGACACCTCGCTCCTGCATGAACATGGGGACCATGTCCTGCCGAATTGATTTCTGCTTATATAATAACATATTCTGACTGCCACGAGTAAACAAAGGAGAACGCAATTGTGTTTTTTGCTTGTCCGTTATTAACCAATGAGTGAAACGGCCAGTTTCAGCGCTTCATCCAGCTTGGACGCATCCTTGCCTCCGGCTTGTGCCATGTCTGGACGTCCGCCGCCGCCACCGCCGCATACTGCTGCAACTTCCTTGACGATTTTACCGGCATGAAGACCTTGCTTCACTTTCTCAGCAGGAACAGCAACCACGAAGTTCACTTTGCCATCTGCAGGAGCACCCAGAACGAGCACAGCATCAGGCAGTTTCACTTTCAATTCGTCGGCAACGGTACGCAGAGCATCCATGTTCGGCGCGTCCACGCGGGCTGCGAGTACTTGTGTATCTCCTACCTGTACCACTTGATCCGTCAACGAGCCTGCTTCCATGGCACTCAGCTTACTTTGCAGCGATTCTGTTTCTCTCGCAGCTTCTTTTAGCTGTTGGTTCAGACCTTCGATCCGTTTAGGCACATCTGCAACATTGGCTTTGAGCAGGGCTGCGGATTGCTTGAGCAGCTCCAATTGACTTTCAACGAAGAGGTACGCACCACGACCTGTTACAGCCTCGATCCGGCGTACACCGGAACCAATGCCGCTCTCGCTGACAAGTTTAAACATGCCAATCTCCGATGTATTGTTTACGTGACAGCCGCCACAAAGTTCCAAACTGTAGTCACCGATTTGTACGACACGTACAATATCTCCATATTTTTCACCGAACAATGCCATAGCGCCCATTTCTTTGGCTTCATCAATGGCCTTCAATTCAATGTTTACATTCAGGCGATTCCAGATCTGCTCATTCACCTGACGTTCAATCTCTGTCAATTCTTCCGGCGTAATGCTGCCGAAGTGAGAGAAGTCAAACCGCAGGCGCTGTGGCTCCACAAGGGAACCTGCCTGATTGACATGCGTTCCCAGCACATCCTTAAGCGCTTTATGCAGCAAATGGGTAGCTGTATGGTTTTTGATAATATCTCCGCGCTTGGACGCATCCACTTCCGCTTGAATCACATCACCTACACGCAATTCGCCCGACTCTACGGTTACCATGTGTACGTGCTGTCCTTGCGGAGCTTTGAACAGCCCTTGTACTTTGGCAGTAACGCCTGCTCCGCGCAGCAAGCCCTGATCGCTGACTTGTCCGCCGCTCTCTGCATAGAACGGAGTTTTGCCCAGGATCACCTGACAGGTTTGTCCCTCGCTTACTGAGTCGACAAGGGCATCGCCTGCAACGATGGCAACCACTTTTGCTTCCGTCAACAGGTCAGTATAACCAACAAACTCGCTTTTAACCTCCAGATCAGCAAGTGGTCCGCCTTGAACCTTCATGCTTTCGCTTTCCTGACGGCCTGCACGTGCACGATCACGTTGTTCTTGCATGGATGCATCGAAACCTTCACGATCAACAGTCAAGCCATGCTCTGCAGCATAATCTTCTGTAAGGTCAAACGGGAAGCCATATGTGTCATACAATTTGAATGCTTCCGGACCACTGATCACCGTACGACCTTCGGATTTGGCTGCAGCACTGATGTCTGCCAGAATCGCCAATCCGTCACTAAGTGTTTCGTGGAACCGTTCTTCTTCGGTTTTGATAACCTTGGCGATAAATTCTTGCTTGTCTACCACCTCTGGGTAGTATACGCCCATGACTTCACCGACTGTTGTTGTCAGTTCATAGAGGAATGGACGGTCCAATCCGAGAACCTTTCCGTAGCGTACAGCACGGCGCAGCAAGCGGCGGATAACGTATCCACGTCCTTCATTACTTGGCAGAACGCCATCGCCTACTGCAAAAGCAACGGTACGGATATGGTCAGCAATAACTTTCAGCGCTACATCAATTTCAACGCTGTCGTTGTATTTCACACCGGCAAGTGCCGCTGTTCTTTGAATCATCGGTTGGAACAGGTCTGTGTCAAAGTTGGAATCCACGTTCTGCAGAATGGACGCAAAACGTTCCAAACCAGCACCTGTATCAATGTTTTTGTTAGGAAGCGGTGTATAGCTGCCATCCTTGTTGTGATTGAACTGGGAGAATACCAGGTTCCATACTTCAAGATAACGCTCGTTTTCCCCGCCTGGGTACATTTCCGGATCGTTCATGTCATTGCCGTAGGCTTCACCGCGGTCATAAAATATTTCGGTACAAGGTCCGCATGGGCCTTCACCGATATCCCAGAAGTTCTCATCCAGTTTGATGATGCGTTCTGCCGGCAATCCCACTTTTTCGTTCCACAGTTTGAAAGCCTCTTCGTCTTCCGGATAAACCGTTACCGACAGACGCTCTGGATCGAATCCGATCCATTCCTTGCTCGTTAGGAATTCCCATGCCCAAGTAATGGTTTCTTCTTTGAAGTAATCTCCAATGGAGAAGTTACCCAGCATTTCGAAGAACGTATGGTGACGGCGTGTTTTGCCGACATTCTCGATATCGTTGGTACGAATACATTTTTGGGAGTTCGCAAGACGCGGATTCTCCGGTTTCTCACGTCCGTCAAAATACGGCTTAAGCGGCGCCATCCCCGCATTGATCCACAAAAGGGATGGATCGTTGTGAGGTACGAGCGATGCGCTTGGCTCGATTTTGTGACCTTTACTTGCAAAAAACTCTATCCATTTGGAACGGATTTCACTGGCTTTCATACGGATTGCCCCCAATTAATTATAATGGTCCGGTGCGATTTGCCCCGGTTGGTAAACATTGCTTTTGTAAAAACAAACACAAAAAACGCCCCTGAAATATCAGGGACGATGTTATCGCGGTACCACCCTGGTTATTGCTACCTGTCCCTTGTTACGGGTCAATCAGCAATCTCCTCGTTGATGCGAATAACGGTCGCGCCCGGCAGGGTTGTCCTGCACTCCGAAATCAGCTTTCCGCCGCTTCAACTTTCAAGACTCTTCCAGCCATCGGTCAGATCTGAATCTGATCCGAAGAAGTCTATTCTCTGAGGAAAGGAACCCCCGGCGTACTTCATTTCATCATCGATTTCATTTTTTTAAAACATGTGACTTCATTATATCGGTACGCCATGCGAGTGTCAATGTACCCCCAGGACACCTCACCCTTGGGCTCTTAATCCGTCCTTCGCTTGATGTAGTAGGCAAAAAAGTGCTGCACGATGACTTTCAAAACGGCAAAAACAGGCACCGCCAAAATAAGACCTACAATACCAGCCAGTTCTCCACCTACTAGCAGCGCAAAAATAATCGACAACGGATGCAGATGCAGTGTCCGCCCTACAACTTGCGGGGAGATGACGTTGCTCTCCAGTACCTGACATAACGTGTTTACGATGACCACCAGGAGGACCATTTTAACAGATACGGTTGAAGCCATGACTACAGCTGGCGCCGCACCCAGGAAAGGCCCTAGGTATGGCACAATATTAAATACGGCCACAATGCTTGCCAGCAGCAGCGCGTAAGGCATATCAATAATCACATAACCGATATAGGCGAAGATGCCAACAATCACACAGACGATGAACTGACCCCGAATATAATTACCGAGTGCCGTATCAATCTCCTTCATGACCGAAACGATGGCTTTGCGGCGAGATCGCGGCAGATATGCAACGATCGTGCGTTCGAACACTTCAAAGTCTTTTAACATATAGAAAATGAGAAACGGCACAATAAATACGTTAAACAGCACATTGATCGTGGCTCCGATATTGTCCATCAGCATCGTTATGCCTTGGGTAAGACGGTCTTCCATTTGGAAGAACCAGCTGTTCATGCCTGTGCGTACACTTGGTGGCAACAATTTATGATCCATGCTGTTCATTAGGCTCTGCGCGCGCATCGACAATTCAGGCATATGCTCGTTCAGTTCTTCAAGCTGTTCAATCAGTACCGGAATGACATTCATGAGTATGACGCCGATACAAGTGAGAAAAAAAGCATAGATCAGCAAAACAGCGATGGAGCGTGGCACCTTCCGTCCGCCCAACATACTTACAATGGGATTAAGCACATAGGAAATAATGAGGGCCACGATAAACGGTGCCAGAACGGTTTTCAGGAATCCGTATATATGAAGCAGCAAGGGTCTTAACAGCCATATAAAATATAGAATAATCAAGCCGAGCAGCAGCCAGATGGCATAACGGAACAGCTTGTTTTTGGTTAATTGCTCCACTTGCATCTCTCCCCTTTGGACTGGCTCTGAGAGTCAGTATATGTAGGAAAGGGAATATTTATTAACCCGGCACAGATGTGGAAAAGAAGAAAACGAAAAAGCGCCCCCTTCACTAAGGAAGGAGACGCATGTTGAGACCTGCCCCAGCATACATTAATGCAGGCTGGACAGACTGCTATGTAACTGTCATCTATACACATCTGTCGTCGCTTTGCGACATGGTCCGTGACGTTCATTGTCACAAAACCGCATATAGAGGAAGTTTCACTCGCATTTTAAGAAGATGCGTGCAAGTGCGGGAAGTCCTGTGGCAGCTCTTCCCCGAAGAATAGATCGTCAAGCGAGCTGAGCGTTCCATCTTCTTCAACTTGATATACAGACATTTTCTCACCGTTTACGTTCAGTTCAATAAAGCAACCCCAGCAATAGAACTGGTGGGAACCAATTTTCCCGATATCTTTGGAACTACAATTTGGACATTTCATATACATTCACCTATCCATTAACAGAATGAATGGCATTTTCCAAGCGCTGTTCACTCAGTGGAGGTACCATAATGGCACTTTCCCCGATAGACATATCGCTTGTACATGGCAGCCATTTACGGCCCTCGATCAGATCGGACACAAAACCGTCCGTAATTTCAATCCCTATTATTGTATTTCCCAACTCTTGGTCAAAATAAACATCGGAGACTCGTCCAAGCAGCAAACCTTCCTCGGTCAGCACGGACATCTCTTTCAATTTAGACTGGCCAAGAAGATACGTGTGTTTTATGTCGTCGGCTCCCGTCTTGCGGACAGCCTGTTGATTGCGGATCATGACGGCATCTTCGCCGTAGGCAACAATGTCTTGCCACTGCACGATTTTGACATGATTGGTAAACAGGCCTTTGTTCTCAAGTTCAATGCCTTCAATTTTCCAATCGTCACTAACAATGAAATCCTGGATCTTACCGACCTGTTTTCCGTCCTCGACATCAAAAACGGCTAGTCCGATCATTTCCTGAAGCTTCATCGCAGGGTCCCCCTCATCTTCTTATCATTAAATAGGCGCGGCGCTATTGCTAGGTATGCCCAAAGTTGATGAGTGGCAATCAGACGCCGATCATCAAAACCGCTTCTATCTAACCGATGAAATGGAACTTCTTCCCTCCTTTTGTTCCATGTGCAAAAGAGCCCCTTAGGGTCTATTACGCAATCGTTCAAGAATGGTTCCAATTTTTTCGGCGGTTTTCATGATTTCTTCCGTAGTATTACCCAATCCCCAGCTAAAACGAATCGCTGAATGCAAAAATGCCTCCGGCAGCATCATTGCTTTGAGTACATGAGATACCTCGAGAGAGCCTGATGTACATGCAGAACCGCTCGCGACCGCGATACCTTCCATATCCAGATTCATTAACATGGTTTCTGTAGATACCTCAGGAAAACTGATATTCAGAATGTTGGGCAGCGTATATTCGGGATGACCGTTCACATGAAAATGGGCTTTGCCCACATGGATTTCCAGCTGTTTTAACAGTAGCTTCCGTAATTCCAGATCATGCTGACGATGCGTCTCTGCTTGCGCTGTCGCAATGTTGAGAGCCTCTGCAAATCCGGCAATTCCTGCGATATTCTCCGTACCTGCTCGGCGCTGACGCTCTTGCAGCCCTCCATGGGATTTGGCTTCCAGTACGATGCCACGACGCACATAAAGTGCCCCTACACCTTGGGGCCCATTAATTTTATGCGCAGAGAAACTGATCAAGTCAACCGGTAGATCTTTACAAGAGATGTTTTGGGTGCCCAGAGCCTGCACTGCGTCGGTATGAAATAAAATCTGATGCTTCCGTGCCAGCTCCCCTATTTCGCGGATGGGCTGAATCGTTCCTACCTCGTTATTGGCAAACATCATCGTAATCAGTACCGTATCCGGCCGAATAGCCTCCTGAAGCTCATCCAAACTTATTCTTCCATGCTCATCTACAGGCAGATAGGTAACTTCATAACCTTGACGTTCAAGCTCCTGGCAGCTGTGAAGAACCGCATGATGTTCGATCACCGTTGTAATCACGTGTTTCCCCTGCTCTTTTCGTGCAGAAACGGCACCAAAGATTGCCAGATTATCACTTTCCGTGCCACCACTCGTAAATACGAGTTCATCCGGGAAACAGTCCAAGGAAGCCGCAATACTGTCCCTTGCTCCGCTAACCGTCCGCTTCGCATCCCGTCCAAAAGAATGTATGCTCGAAGCATTGCCATATTGGCCAGTCATGACTTTCATCATCGCTTCCGCTACCTGTGGATGCATGGGCGTGGATGCAGCGTGGTCCAAATAAATTCTGTTCATTGAATTCACCCCGTTATATGTTGAAATTTCATTTGATTTATGGGTATAAAATGTTGCTTTGCATGGCTAAAGCCCCCATAATGGGGGCTTTAGTGTATGGCTGAATGTTCCTTAATCAACCTTGATTAGATGTAGAACATGTAGCTGTCTTTTTGTTCCTGATCTTGGAATGTAATCAGGTCTTTGAGCGTTGTAGAATCCAGCACCTCTGCAATGCTGTCACGAATGCGCAGCCACAGATCCCGTTTGGCCGGGTCATCTTCCTCGGTGAAGTCTACTGGGGAGATCGGCCCCTCCAGAACACGAATCACGTCACCTGCAGTTACTGTCGCAGGATCTCCTGCCAAAATATATCCACCATATGCTCCACGGATACTCTTGACGAGTCCGGCATTGCGTAACGGTGCGATTAGCTGCTCCAGATAATGTTCCGAGAGCTGGTTGCGCTCCGCGATGCTTTTAAGGGATGTAGGGCCTTCGCCAGTTCTGGCTGCCAGCTCCATCATGATAGTTAGCCCATAACGGCCTTTTGTCGATATTTTCAAAGGAGTCACCTCTTTCAATTTTCAGAAAAACAATTACACTATATACTTGGCGTGATGCAAGACCGTATTATTCATGATCCGCCACAGCGGGATATGAATAATACAGATCTCAAGCACGTAATCCTCCGTATTCCGATCATAACCCTCAGCTAATGTTAACATATCTGCAAGCTTTATGGAAAAGAAAGATTGACGATATTCCAAATTGTGCGCCTGGAGTGGACACTATCCAAAATTGGCCGGGTGTATCGTAACTTGAGTCCGGTTATGCTAGAATAGAAACGAAACACATTTATATATAGAAATGGTGATAACGATGTCCAAAACAATTGAGAATACTCGGGTCGTCGTTGGCATGTCCGGAGGTGTCGATTCTTCCGTTACCGCCTTGCTGCTGAAGGAGCAGGGATACGATGTCATCGGCATTTTTATGAAAAACTGGGATGACACGGACGAGTTCGGCCACTGTACCGCTGAAGAAGATTCAGAGGACGTTCGCCGGGTTTGTGAACAGATCGGCATTCCTTATTACACTGTCAACTTCGAGAAAGAGTACTTTGATAAAGTATTTACCTATTTCCTTGATGAATATAAGTCAGGTCGGACTCCAAATCCAGATGTCATGTGCAATCGCGAGATCAAGTTTGGCGAATTCCTGAACAAGGCGCTTGATTTGGGCGCAGACTACGTTGCCACAGGGCACTATGCTCGCCTTATCGAAGAAGACGGCACGTTCAAACTGCTGCGTGGCGTGGATAGCAACAAGGACCAAACCTACTTCCTTAATGCACTAAGCCAGAACCAGCTGTCCAAAGCGATGTTCCCGATCGGTCATCTTCCTAAACCGGAAGTTCGGAAGATTGCTGAAGCGGCAGGTCTGTACACGGCTAAGAAAAAAGACAGCACAGGCGTATGCTTTATCGGTGAGCGCAACTTCAAGGAATTCCTGAGCAACTACCTTCCTGCGAAAGGCGGAGACATGGTTGATATTGTAACGGGTGAAGTAAAAGGCCGTCATGACGGACTGATGTATTACACCCTCGGACAGCGCCAAGGTCTGGGTATTGGCGGTTCCGGCAATGGTGAACCATGGTTCGTGGCCGATAAGGATCTGGAGAAAAATCAGCTGCTTGTGGTTCAAGGCGATGCGCACGCGAGTCTGTACTCAACAGGTTTGACGGCAACTGGCGTTAACTGGATTGCTGGTGCTGACCAAGTGCCTAACGTACCTTTCCGCTGCACCGCCAAATTCCGTTATCGTCAGCCGGACCAAGGCGTCACTCTGACTTGGCAGGAAGACGGAAGCGTCGATGTACAGTTCGATCAACAACAAAAAGCGATTACCCCGGGACAAGCCGTTGTATTCTATGATGGTGATGTTTGTCTCGGCGGTGGCACGATTGATCAGGTTCAAAAAGTACCTGTACCAGCGATGCAATAATCAGGAAAGCCTCCAATATGTATAGAAGATGTGGAATACCCTGTATTCCCATCATAAAAGCCATCTTTCATGTATACCATGAAGGATGGCTTTTTTCCTGCTTTTTCCTGAAAAAACATTTAAAATTTTTAGTTATGCCGTTAACCAAACGCCAGCAAAGGAGGCAGCTACACCCAGTAAAACGGAACTTACTACATATAGAATCGCTGATGGATAACGTTTCATGGTGAGCAATTGAATCGTTTCATACCCGAAGGTCGAGAACGTTGTATAGGCTCCGCAAAATCCGGTGCCCCACACAACCCAAAGTCCATCCGAGATCATCTCCGATTGATGCCATCCATATAACAAGCCCAGCAGCAGAGAACCACTGATATTAATGATCCAGGTCCCCCATGGGATAGCTGTACCCAATTTTCCTGAGATCCATCGCCCCAGACTGTAACGAAGTATGGCCCCTAAAGTACCTGCAAGTCCAATCCAGATCATCATGCTGCACCATCCTGTGACGATTTACCCCGCATGAACTGTCCAAGCCGGATTCCCAACGTACAGAGCAGCAAACCCGCGAGCAAACTCGCCACGATATAAATTACGGCCTTCGTCCACATGCCGTTCTCGGATAGGCGGACAATATCCAGCGTAAACGTAGAAAACGTAGTAAATGCACCTGTAAATCCGGTGCCTATCGCAAGACGAAGTTGTGGTGTTATTTTGTCCGGGACGGCGATGGTAAAGAACCATCCTAAAAACAGGCTGCCAATCGCGTTAATCAGCAGGACTGCCCAAGGAAAGCCTACATTGGCTGATGGAATCCCCAATTGAATGGCATATCGGGTCAGTGTACCCAGAAATCCGCCAGCGCCTATATACAGAAGCTCTTTCATGTTGTATGCATCTCCCGGCTCATCATTCTTACAGTTCTTTTCTCCGCTGTTGGTTCAGCCTGATTTTCGACTCATTGCCTTGCTCTGTTGCTTCATAGAATACTCTTCGCGAGAGCTGTTTGGGCAGATATTCCTGCTTCACATAGTGCCCTGGGTAATTATGGGGGTACTGATAACCTTCATGTCCCAGCTTCACTGCTCCCGAGTAATGGGTATCCCTTAAATGGAGCGGTACCTCAGCCGACTTCACCTCATCGATGGCGCTCATCGCCTTCGAAATGGCCGTGTATACCGCATTCGACTTCGGACTCTCCACTGCGAATAAAATAGCCTGTGCAATATTCAGCTTCGCTTCGGGCCATCCATTGTTACGGTAGGCGTCCAGTGCTCCTATAGCTTGGGTCATCGCTTGTGGATTTGCCAGACCGATATCTTCGCTGCTCGCTGCAATCAGACGTCTGATAAATGTCATCGGATCCATGCCCAGCTTCTCTACGGCGTACAAAAACCAGAACAACGCAGCATCACTGGAACCACGAATGCTCTTGTGAAAAGCAGACAGCACATCATATTGTGTGGACTCATCGGCCTTCACAATTGGACGGCGGATCGATTCCTCCGCAACAGCAAGCGTAATATGAATGGAACCATCCTTCTCGGGTGGTGTGGTCAGTGCAGCAAGTTCAAGAGCATTCAGTGCACGCCGAATGTCTCCATTAGCCATGGTGGCAATATGATCCAGAGCTTCGTCATCTGCCCGTAGTTCCATGAATCCGAGCCCTTTATCGGAATCCGCCAGCGCACGGCGCATCGCAATAAGCGAATGTGCCTTGTTCAGCGACTCGAGCTGAAAGAGGGTTGAACGACTCATCAAGGCACCATTCACATAGTGAAATGGATTCTCTGTCGTCGCACCGATAAATATGATGGTGCCCTTCTCCACTGCTGGCAGCAATGCATCCTGACGAGAACTGTTGAAGCGGTGTACCTCATCCAGGAACAATATGGTTTTGGTTCCGTACAGCTGCTTGTTTGTCTGTGCCTGCTCAATAACTTCACGAACGTCCTTCACCGAGGCGTCTACTGCATTCAGACGAACAAACTCTCCCTGTGTATGCTTGGAGATGATGTGGGCAAGCGTCGTCTTCCCGCAGCCGGGAGGACCGTATAACAAGATGGACGAGATCTGGTCCGCTTCAATCGCACGCCGCAGCAGCTTACCTGGTCCAATAATATGTTCTTGTCCAATATATTCATCAAGCTGCTCTGGTCGCATGCGATCAGCAAGCAGTCTAGCCTGGGGCTTGGAGTCCTGTTGAAACGAAAATAAATCCACTGCTCATCACTTCCTTAACGGATTACCTATCCTAGATTGGATCTAAACATCTCAATATTCTCTACTCTCTATCATATCATAATCCCGCGGCAGCATAGCCATAAATGCACCGAGCGCACTGCTGACAAACGCATCCTTGCGTGTAATAAAACGAGTCATCATCCGGCTCATGTCCGCGGGAAGCGAATGCTTGCGAAGTAAGCCGCTACTCATCTGCTGACGAATAACAATCTCCGGCAACAATGAGATGCCCATCCCCGATGCTACGCCACTGATAATGGCTTCCAATGTGCCAAATTCCATGATTATAGGGCGATTTACCCCGCAGGTTAGCAACCACTCCTCTAACGTCTGGCGGTAGGAACATCCCATGCTGTAAACAAGGATCGGTTTACGAGTAAGCTCATCTTCTGGCATTACACCAGATGAAACCACAAACAGTTCTTCATCGAATACATCCAGAGATGTGATCTCTGGATGATCGCAGGCACAACCAATAAATGCACCTTCCAATTCATACCCGATAACTTGGTCTATAAGCTCTTGCGAATTCCCAGTAGTCAGTGACAAGGACACGTCGGGATATCGCCTATAATATTCTGCAAAAAGTTCGGGCAATCGCACCGCTGCTGCAGTCTGCGTAGAGCCTATTCGCAATGGACCCGATGGCGCACTTGTCGCCTGAAGCGCTTTGGAAGCATCGTTCAGCAGACCAATGATTTTATCTGCATAACTCATTAGCATCTCTCCCGCTGGAGATAACGTCATTCCCCGGTTGTGACGAATGAACAGCTTGGTGCCCACCTCTGCTTCCAGATGTCTGATCCGGGCCGTGACGTTGGATTGCACATATCCCAGCTTCGAAGCAGCTTTCGTCAAGTTTCCTTCCTGTGCCACACATTGAAATATTCGAAGATCTCCGCTCTCCATCTTATCCCCCACTTCTGACATCATTCAAAATGATGGCCAGTTCACTAACAATCATTATACTCCATGCGCAAACCGGACTACAATTCATGTAGATTCCAAACCAGTTCACCAGCTGGATGATGATAAGGAGTGTTCAACATGACATACTGGAACAATAGAGTAGCCTTAATTACAGGCGGCGGAACAGGCATTGGACGTGCGGTAAGTCTGCTGCTGGCTCAAAAGGGAGCATTGGTCGCTGTCAACTACTCCCGGTCGTGGGAGGCAGCAGAAGAAACAGTTCAACAGATCGTGAATGAAGGAGGTCAGGCATTCACTGTTCAAGCCAACGTTGCTAGTGATATGGAAGTCCAGCAGATGGTGGCTACAGTTACCGAAACGTATGGCCCCATAACTGCCCTTGTGAACAATGCCGGAATCACCCGGCACATTCCTCTGCAGGATCTGGAATCCGTTACGGAGGATATTTGGAACGAACTGTATGATGTGAACGTGAAGGGCATGTTTTATTGCGCTCGTGCAGTGACAGAAGGAATGCAGCAGGTAGGCGGCGGCTCCGTTGTGAACCTTGGCAGTATTGCGGGCAGCACAGGTTCCGGCTCCTCACTCCCTTATGCGGTTTCCAAAGCGGCAGTTCACGGCCTGACCTTATCTCTTGCCCACGCACTCTCACCGCTGATTCGGGTGAATGCCATCGTCCCTGGCGCCGTTGCAACCCGTTGGTGGGCCGGAAACGAGGAACGAATGAATCGTCTCGGTGGCTCGCTGTTATTACAGAGAATTTCCTCGCCTGAGGATATTGCGCACATGATATGCGCTGCGCTTGAACAGCCATCCATGACCGGACAGCTGATTACTGTAGATGGCGGTCAGACGTTATGAGCCCCGGTACTCAAGCTGACAGCCGCGCGTTGAAACCATTGAAATATACAATATGGATCTTGTTAACGACATTCATTATGGGTACTTCTTTTCCGGTTGGCAAAATCGGCATGTTGTATGCACCACCCTTCCTGCTCATGGGCATGCGTTACGTACTGGCCGGGGGCCTGATGGCCTGGTTTCTGCGGAAACGCCCCCTACCTGCAGGATGGCAAGCCTGGCTAAGATTTATTTTAATTGGCCTGTTCCAATCTGCTGGAGTGATGGGATGCGCCTATTACAGCATGAACTGGATTACATCCGGTGAATCTGCCATTCTTACCTTTACCAATCCGTTGCTGGTTATTATCATCAGTGCTTTATTGTACCGGTTAACGTATCGCTTCAACCAGTGGATGGGTGTAATCCTCGGCCTCACCGGTGTCCTGTTAACCTTTGGCTTGCATATGAGTTTTAGCCCCGGAACCTGGATTGGAATTGGTGGTGCGGTTTCCTTCGCAGTCTCCACATTACTTATTAAACGCTGGGGTGATCGTTACGATACCTTTGTGCTAACTGCGTACCAGATGTTCGCTGGAGGCGCAGTACTGCTTCTGCTTAGCACATGGACTGAATAGCCTTATTTTATTGTGAACCCCACCTCGGTTGCAGTGCTGCTCTGGTTGACCCTTGTATGCTCCATAATCCAGTTCTCACTCTGGTTCTATTTGCTGCAGCATAGTGACCCCGCCCAAACCAGTTCCTATCTGTTTCTGACACCGTTCTTTGGAGTATTGTCAAGCTGGATTTTGCTGCAGGAACAGGTCCAGTGGTTCGTTGGTGCTGGGGGCATACTCATTGGTGTTGGTATTTTTCTGGTCAATCGTCGTTCATCTGCACAGAAAACGAAGGAACGCTCATCTGAACTCCGCAAGCATTCTTCTCCAGTGAGTTGAGATTGCCACACACCAGCAGAAAAAGGCATGCGCTCATGGGATTCCCCATAAACGACATGCCTTTTATATTCTTGATATTACATTGTTCTACCCATGTTTATTCGGTGTCACTATCCGGCCAACCCTGAATGGTTACCGATTCGCCTTCCGAATGGTGTGTTGCTGCCGCATAAGACGGTAGGTCACCATCATGGAACAGCCACAACTCGTGCAATGCCCTTGTACAGCCCACATACAGCAGCTTGGCATCGCCCGCATTAGACAAATAATGCTGCTCATCCGCGTCTGCCACAATAACCGCATCAAACTCTAGTCCCTTGGACAGATAGACAGGTAAAACGGAATGTCCACCTGTATATTGCTTTTTGCCGCCATCAATCAGGTTCAGGTCCCAGCCCGCATCCAGAAGTTCACGATGAAGCTCAACCGCTTCATGCAGGGTACGCGTCAGAATGGATACTGTGCGGTAGTCTTTCACCGTTAACAGCTTCAAAGCCCGTTCAAGACTCTTCGTTCTTCCTTCACCCTCATAGGCTAATGTTCGAACCGGATCTCCGCTCCGGAAGACAGGAATCGCCGTAATCCCGCTTTGGACCCCACGTTCCAGTATCGTATTGGCATAATCAATAATTTCCATGGTGGAACGATAGCTCCGGGTCAAGGCAAAATATGCGTTTTGCTCGTCGGGGAACAGGGTACTCATCTCTTCCCATGCATGAACCCCGCGATACTCATGAATACCTTGGGACAAGTCACCCAGTATGGTAAAGGAATGTCCTTTGACAAACAGATCGAGCAGAGCGACGTGAAATGGCGAGAAATCCTGCGCTTCATCAATCACGACATGATCGAATCGTTCCGCTCCTTCAATATCATGAATAAGTGTGTGAATATACACGAGCGCAGGCAGATCCTCTTCACGGATTACATCCTGCTTCAGATCTGCTGTCGTCTTCTTCATCACACCTTTGGGAATAAGACTGCTTAGTGAAGCAGGCACTGAGCCACCCTTAGCGGCCTTAAACAGCTGTTTATACAGCGTAAGCGGTTCATATTGGGGCCACTTTTTGGCGTATGCTTTTTCACGCGTCGCTGCTTTCTTTTTGCGTTCTTTGCGTACGCTCTCGGGACAAGGCTTCTTGAGCTCCATTTCGATCCAGCGGTGGATACGCGCCATCACCCGCTCCTTACGTTTAGCCAGTGGGTAGTGTTTGTATTCTTCGCTAAACCAGCTTTCGATCTCTGCCTTGCTAAGTATCGCACCGTCCCAGGGACTGAAGTCCAGATCGGGTACTGATTCCTCCTCCATGCCTGACAGCCATTCCTGAATGAGTTTCATGAAGCGTATCGAGCCCTTATAGCGACCAGGTACGTCATCATTCAATTCGGGGCGTGCTTCCGGCGTTTCAAACCAGGTATTCAGTGTCTCCGACGTATCTGCCAGAGGCATCTCCAATCCCAGCAGATTCATCGCCCAATCCGGGAATGTACGCTGCTGAATATCTCCAACGCCGAGTTCCGGTAGTACATCCGAAATGTAATCGAGGAACATGTGGTTGGGTGCGAAGATAACCATCTTCTCCGCAGATACCTGCTCTTTGTACTGATACAGCAAAAAGGCCAGCCGGTGCAGGGCAACGGTTGTTTTTCCCGAACCCGCCACACCCTGGATGATCAATGCCGTATTCCTTGCAGCACGAATGATCTGATCCTGTTCTGCCTGAATGGTGGATACGATGTCACGAAGCTTGTTATCCTTGTTCTCTCCCAGCCGATAGACGAGAAACTCATCCGATACGGCCGGCTGGTCGCTATCCCGGTTATATGTATCCGCAACGCGCTCCAATATCCGCTGCCGGATGACCACGTTGCGTTTCAGATAGACCAGGCCTTCAATCAAACCTTCGGGTGCATCGTAGGTTGCGGAGGCTTCCCCTCCCGTAAATGAGTAAAACAGGCTCGCGACCGGAGCACGCCAATCGATGACGAGCGGATGCTCTCCCACCTCTTCGCGGTCTACGCCGACTTTGCCAATGTACAGCGGCTTCCGTTCCCCGCTGCCCTGTTCTTCGAAATCCAAGCGTCCGAAATAGGGTTGCTGCGCGCTCTTGGACAAGGCGGTGCGGCGCTCTTCGCGTCCGGCTTCCAGCACTTGTTCGGTGAAATCGTGGCCAGTATATACCGGTGTATTCTTCAGCCGTTCCAGCTGACGATCCACTTCCTCCATCGTTCGCTCTAACCTGTACTCTTCTTCTTGATAGGCACTTTGAAAGCTGTCTGACATGTTTCAGTTACCTCCTAAGAATATGTTTTTTTGCATAGCCAATCTGACGACACAAAAGGATACCCACTATATCATATTGAATGGCAAAAAGCTACAGCTAACAGGACGAAAAGACAAATGAACCGCTGTTCCCGTCTCTTTAAGACGATGAGCAACGGTTCACATCGTTATCAATTAATACTCCTCAGGCTCTGACTTCCCATCTTGTGCAACAAACTGTTTCTGAGCCAGTTCACGATATACCGGATGTGTGCTGATTAGCTCTGCATGCGTACCCGTCCCGGTGACATGGCCCTGCTCCAGTACAACAATCTGATCCGAATCCACGACTGTGGACAAACGATGCGCAATTACAACGGTTGTCCGTCCCTCCATCAAATTCGAAAGGGCTTGCTGCACTTCATGTTCCGAAGTACTGTCCAGACTGGACGTTGCCTCATCAAGCATGAGGATATCCGGACTGCGCAGCAGTGCCCTGGCTATGGCAATGCGCTGACGCTGACCGCCCGAAAGCTTGATTCCGCGTTCCCCCACCTCGGTCTCGTAACCCTGGGGCAAGTTATCAATAAATGCGGACGAATATGCCATGTCTGCGGCATGCCGGATCTCGTCCATACTTGCTTCTCGTCCAAGCCCATAGGTAATGTTGTCTTTGATGGTACCTGCCATTAGCGGACTCTCCTGTGAAACATAACCGATCTTGCTGCGCCAAGAAGCGAGCGTATAATCCCTTATGTCCTGTCCACCGTAGGTTATGTTACCCGAACCGGGAAGGTAAAACTGCTCAAGCAGCGAGAATAGGGTTGATTTGCCGCTGCCGCTGGGACCGACGATCGCCGTCACTTTACGCGCTGGAACGGTTAGATGGATACCGTGCAGCACTTCTTCTCCTGTGACATAGGCGAAATGCAGGTTGTTGAATGCAATCGTCTCGTTGCCCTTTGGAGCTGACTTCACACTGTGCCTTGGTTCTTCTTCATGTGCAAGAATAGCCTGAATGCGCTCGGTTGCACCGACCACTTTTTGCAAGCGCGAATACAGTGTCGTGAACTGCCCCATCGGCATAATAACCTGAAACAGCAGCAGGATGAAGGCCACCAGTTCCCCGGGTGATAACATCCCGGATGCTACCCGCATACCGCCAACCCCTAGAATAACAACCAATACAGCGGTCATGACAAAGGTAAAGAGCGGTCCGATCAACGCCAGAATTCTTGCCTCCTGCAAACCAAAAGCGAACATTTTGCCAATTCGGGAATGTCCCGCTTCCGCCTCCTGTTTTTCGGTACCATATGCTTTTACCAATCGAATCTCACCAATAACCTGGCTCAGCACGGAAGTGAGGCCAGCCATCTCATCCTGCTGCTTTTTGGAAATTTTGTACATTTTACGTCCAACGGGCAGCAGAATCAGCAGCGTTAACGGTACCAAGCTCAGAATGATGAGTGACATGACCCAATCCAGATAGAATAGCAGAGCCACCCCGCCCACCACCGCAACGATATTGGATACAAAGGAGACCAAATAATCGGCAATCAGCGTCATGATCTGGCTTGTATCATTAGTGATGCGGCTCATCGTATCTCCTGTACGATTACGATCAAAATACGGCATTGGCAGGGATAACACTTTGTTCCACAGCTTCGTTCGGAGCGTTGCAACCACGCGTTGTCCTGCATAATTCAACATATAGATGCTGATGCCTGAAGCAATCGCCTGAATGACAAAAGCGCCAAGCAGCAGAAAAATGACGGATTTATTAAGTGCAGACATCGTTAGTCCATCAATCAGCCCTTTGGTCATCAGTGGGACAATTAACCCGGCCGTAGTCTGAATGAGGGTCAGAATCAATGCGACGATCAAAATGAGTTTGGGAGGTTCTGTGGAAGCAATCAGCTTCACGAAATCTTTAAATCCTTTTTTCCCAAGCTTCGGTTCAACCCGGTCCGTCTGTTTCGTCTGTTCCGTCTGTTCCTTCTCTTCCATTCCCCGTTCCTCCATTCTCCACCTGTTCACTAGCCATCACACGAATGATTTATCCGTACGTCCCAACTGATTACAATACCCCATGCAGTACAAAGTTGGCCAAAAACAAAATGGCAATGCCATACATGACCACGGGCACCTGTTTCCCCTGACCTGCGGCCAGCTTCGCCAGTGGATAAGCAATGAAACCAAACGCCATGCCGTCCACAATGCTATACGTAAAGGGAATCATCACCATAATAAGAAATGCCGGGAATGCCTCTGTAAAGTCACCAAAATCCATATCCTTCACACCTTGCACCATTAAACCGCCAATGATGATCAAAATGGGGGCAATTGCACTGTCCGGAATATACCCGAGCAGCGGAATGAAGAAAAAAGTCGCCCCGAACAGCACGGCTGTAACAAGTGGTGTCAAGCCCGTGCGTCCGCCTGCTGCAATCCCGGCAGTGGTCTCTGCCGCAGCTACAGGAGGACTGCTCCCGAATATACCTGCCAATACCGTACTGATCGACAGAGCGCGCAGGCTGCCTTTGAAACGTTGCGGGCGACCAATCATTTGCGTCTGAGCAGTAATCAATCCGATATTTTCGAATACCACAATCAGCAGCAGCAAAAAGACAGCAATCCAGAACGCAACATCAGCCAGCTTCATCAGGGACAATTCGCCAAACAACCCGCCGTATTGACGCAGCGCTTCCATCGCGGACACCGGTTCACCCGGGTTCACTGCACCTAGCACATAGGCAAGTCCAGTCCCGATCAGAATACTGATGAGAAGTCCGCCCTGAATATTACGTATGAATAGAATCACGGCAAGTACTAGTGTTACGCAGGCCGTAATAACATTAGGATCATTGAAGTGCCCGATCGCTACAAACGTGGTCTGATGAGCAATAACAATTCCGCTTTTTTGCAAACCAATAAAGGTCAAAAACAGGCCAATTCCCACCGTTATCCCATGCTGCAGGTTCTTCGGTATGGCTTCACTGATCAATTTATATAGTGATGTAAATGCAACGATTGCAAAAAGTATACCTGTAACGGCCACCACGGCCAGTGCTTCCTGCCAGCTCAGCTTCATGGAATGTACGAGTGTGTACGTGAAAAATGCATTGATCCCCATTCCGGGTACAACCACAATAGGTGACTTACCTCCGAATGCCATCAGCAAGCAACCTGCAATAGACGTCAGCAGTGTGCCTACCATCGCTGCCTGTAAAGGCATGCCGGCATCTGCCAGAATTGTAGCATTGACCATCACGATATAAACGACAGCAAAATAGGAGATGGCTCCCGCCACAATCTCTTTTTTCCACTGGTCCCCCGGCTCCACACCGAGACGTCTGGTCATCCAACCTTGTTTCATCCGTTCTGTTCCCCTCTCTCTATGTACACTGCCATTTCTCTATATATTTATCATCATTTCGCGCAGCACCACATATCATACACGGTTTTGAGATTGAAGTACATCACGTGATGACCATAAAAAAAGCGCAGGCGCCTTGTAGGCACCTACGCTTTTCGCTCAACAGGTTACTATTGTTTCTTTGCTGCATTTTCAATCAATTCCTTGACTGCCACACTGACCATGATCAGTCCGGCTACCGGAGGAACAAACGCGTTGCTCGCTGGTGGCTGTTTCGCCTTGCGAATTTCCGGTGCGTTCTCAGGAACGATCTTTTGAGTAACATCTTCACGCGGCTTTAATGGCTCCTCGGTAGAAAAGACCACTTTGACCCCTTTTTTGATGCCTTCTTTGCGCAGTTTTGTGCGAACCACACGGGCAATCGGGTCCATGGACGTTTTGGAAATATCCGCAACCTGGAATTTCGTAGGGTCCATTTTGTTCGCCGCACCCATGCTGGAGATCACCGGAATCTTACGTTTGAGGCATTCCTTGATGAGATGGATTTTGTAGATGATCGTGTCGGATGCATCCAGGACATAATCCAGTTCATATTTAAACAGTTCCTCATACGTTTCTTCCGTGTAAAACATGTTCAAGGCGATGGCATCAATCTCAGGGTTAATGAGCTTGACCCGGTCCACCATCAGATCGGCTTTTTTCTGACCAACGGTCGTGGTCAACGCGTGAATCTGGCGGTTAACGTTGGTGATGTCCACCACATCCTTATCGATCAGGATGATGCGTCCAACCCCGCTGCGAGCAAGGGCTTCAACGGCTATACCGCCCACGCCGCCAATACCAAGCACGGCAACTGTACTATTTTTCAAAGCATCCAGACCTTCAGGTCCGATTGCCAGCTCTGTTCTTGAAAATTGATGGAGCATTGAGAATCGATGCCTCCTTTATTTCTTTTCCGCCACCGGTTTACGGGCTACACGGATATGAAGTTGTTCCAACTGGGCTCCGTCCACTTCAGAAGGTGCGTTCATGAGCAGATCGGTTGCACTTGCCGTTTTCGGGAAGGCAATGGTTTCACGCAGGTTTGTACGTCCTGCCAGCAGCATAACGAGACGGTCAAGACCAAAGGCGATACCGCCATGTGGTGGAGTTCCGTATTCGAATGCTTCAAGCAGATAACCGAATTTCTCATTGGATACTTCAGGAGAAAGTCCAAGGGCTGCAAACATTTTCTCTTGCACGTCACGTTTGTAGATACGCATTGAACCGCCACCTACTTCATAACCATTCAGAACAAGGTCATAAGCTTGAGCACGAATCGCACCCGGATCTGTATCGAACAGAGCCACATCTTCGTCTTTTGGACGAGTGAACGGGTGATGTTCTGCCACGTAACGTTTCGCATCTTCATCATATCCGAGCAATGGGAAGTCCACAACCCAGGCAAATTTGAATTTGCTGTCATCGATCAGACCAAGTTGACGGCCAATTTTCAAACGCAGTGCACCCAGAACGTCAGCAACCACTTTTTTGTTGTCCGCAGAGAAGAGCAGCAAGTCGCCTTCTTCAGCGCCAGTGCGTTCTTTCACCGCTTCAATCTCTTCCGGTGTAAAGAATTTCACGATTGGGCCTTTGAATTCGCCGTCTTTCACTTGAATCCACGCCAGACCTTTGGCACCGTAACGTGCTGCGAATGGTCCGAGATCGTCGATCTCTTTACGGCTCCACGTGCCACAGCCTTTGGCATTCAGAACTTTCACTTCTCCACCTTTTTCAATGACAGAAGCAAAGACTTTCACACCACTGTTCGCTACGATATCGTTCATTTCCACCAGCTCCATGCCAAAGCGCAGATCCGGCTTGTCTGAACCGTATTTACCCATCGCATCTGCATACGTAATCCGTTGGAATGGCAGCTCAAGCTCAATGCCTTTCGTTTCACGCAGCAATTTGGCCATCAGCTCTTCCATCATTGGCAGCAGGTCATCCTGTTCCAGGAAGGAAGTCTCGATGTCGACTTGTGTGAACTCAGGTTGACGGTCTGCACGCAGATCCTCATCCCGGAAACAGCGGGCGATTTGATAATAACGCTCAAGTCCGCCGACCATCAGCAATTGTTTGTAAATTTGCGGAGACTGCGGCAGAGCGAAGAATTCACCTTCATGTACACGGCTTGGTACGAGATAGTCACGCGCACCTTCCGGGGAGCTCTTCGTAAGAATCGGTGTTTCCACTTCAACGAACTCTTCGCCATCCAGGTAGTCACGGAATACTTTGGACGCTTTGGAACGCAATTTCAGTGTTTCGTACATTTCCGGACGACGCAGATCCAGATAACGATATTTCAAGCGAAGGGACTCATCGACTTCCACACCATCTTCAATGAAGAATGGCGGCGTTTTTGCCGCGTTGAGCACTTCAATTTCCGTAATCTGAACTTCAATTTCACCTGTAGGCAGGTTTTTGTTCACGGTCTCTTCATCACGTTTAACCACTTTGCCCGATACGGCAATAACATATTCACTACGTACCCGGTCAGCAATTTGCAGAGCTTCGCCGGAGTATGCAGGGTTAAATACCACTTGTACAATACCGCTGCGGTCACGCAGATCGATAAACAGTACGCCCCCCAGGTCACGGCGGGTCTGTACCCAGCCGTTCAATGTTACGGTTTCGCCGATGTGTGCGGTCGTTAATGCGCCGCAATGATGACTTCTTTTCATAACCAAACTCCTCATTATGTGAATTTCCGTTCTGTGCAAGTAGGCCAAGACCATTACTTTAACAGCGCGGTTGCGTGAAGACGATATATTGAAAGGCGTTGTACTTACGGGAGCTGTAACATTCTTGGACAAAATCCACATCGAATGGCTTCCAGGCCCCGTAAGGCTGCCGGATCATATAAAAATGAATTTAACTTACTCTGGCTTGTGCGATCTTATTTAGCTCCCTGAATGGTTGCAATCAGCTCTTCCAGTTTTACGGTTTGCTGTTCACCTGTATCCATTGCCTTGAGTGCAATCTCCCCGCGTTCCAACTCATCATCGCCAAGAATCGCCGTATAACGGGCTTTGTAACGATCTGCTGATTTCATTTGAGCCTTCATCTTGCGTCCCAGATAATCACGTTCACCCGAAAGACCGGACTGACGAAGTTTGAACAACAGACGGTTTACTTCCCGATCTGCTGCTTCTCCAAGAGCAACAAAGTACACATCAAGTGGAGTGAGGGCACTTACATTAATGTTTTGGTGTTCCAGTATCAGTTGAATGCGTTCCAGACCGATACCAAAACCAATCCCCGGTTGATCCGGTCCGCCGATGTCTCCAACGAGGCCGTTATATCTGCCACCGCCGCCTACGGTATCAATAGCACCAATCCCCTGTGCCTTCAATTCAAATGCTGTCATGGTGTAATAATCCAGTCCGCGCACAAGACGCGTGTTCACTTCATAATCTACGCCGAAATCATCCAGGAAACCTTGAACTTTGGCAAAGTGGTTCGTTGCTTCTTCATCCAGGCTATCCAGAATGGAAGGTGCACCGACAAATTTGTCCTGATCTACCTTACAATCGAGGACGCGAAGCGGGTTGCGTTCCATGCGATTTTGGCAATCCTTGCACAAGGTGTCCTTCATCGGTCTCAGGAAGCCCAGCAGCTCTTCACGATAGGCAGCACGGCTTGCCGCATTACCCACCGAGTTCACTTCAACTTTGACATCCTTCAACCCCAGCTCCACACAGAACTGATAACCAAGAGCGATAACCTCTGCATCGATTGCCGGATCTACTGCTCCGAATGCCTCCACCCCGAACTGGTGGAACTGACGCTGGCGTCCTGCTTGCGGACGCTCATAGCGGAACATGGGACCTACATAATAAAGCTTCGTTACGTCTGGCTCCCCATAGAGCTTATTCTCTACAAAAGCACGTACAACGCCAGCGGTTCCTTCCGGACGAAGCGTCATGCTGCGATCGCCCTTGTCCTTGAACGTGTACATTTCTTTTTCAACGATGTCGGTTGTTTCGCCTACCCCTCGCTCAAACAGTGAAGTCTGTTCAAAAATGGGTGTGCGGATCTCCCGATAATTAAAACGGCGGCACAGATCCTTAATTTTCTCTTCGACAAACTGCCACTTCTCCACTACGCCAGGCAGCAGGTCCTGTGTTCCCGTTGGTTTCTGAAAAGCCATCTTTCATCCCTCCAGCTCTATTTTCTCTATATAACAAAAAAATCCCTCGCCCTGTCGCTGTATACAGCAAACAAAGGGACGAGAGATTGTGTTTATACATTCACCCGTGGTACCACCCACATTCCGGAACTCCTGACACTTTCGCCGTTCAGGTGATCATCTGATTATGCAGGACTGCCTTGCTGCAATCCGATCAGACCATCGTTCCGCTCTACGTGTAACGCACGTCCTGCGCAGGCCGGCTAATGGCTATCAGAATCATCTCTGATGTGTTCGCCGTCTGTTCTCGGGGAAGTCATTCGTCCGCTCATCAAGAGAATCCTTACAGCCAAGGGATTCCTCTCTGTTCATGTGGGCACGGAGTACTTGGTCCCGTCATCAAATCAGTAATATAATTCAAGAAAACGACTGATATTGACTAAAGTCAACATATTATTTTCTGATTGTAATGAACCGCAGTACTAAAGTCAAGGGCTAACATCAAAAGACAGCAAAAAAAAGCCTGCACACGGTGTGCAGGCTCAAAGGATATATAAAAAAAGGGGGTCATGCTTGTTATTATAAACGCCCTATGTTAAAGCCTTATGTAACTAATATTACAGTAATATTACAAAAATGATAGCGCTTTAATGATATAAAAGTAAACTAATACAAAAGAGCCCTTGTGATCGCGCTGACACGAAATAAAGTCAGATGTCACAGGGCTCTTCCATGATCTACACGTTAATTCAATTCTTCCACATAGGCATTGTTGGACCGAAGCTTATGAATAATTTCATCATAATCCTCGTCCTGGACTTTGGCAGACAAAACATAATGCAGATCATCATAATCGTCCGAGGAGACGTCTGCCGCTCTGAGCAGGTCACCGTCTTCATTCACATTGTCGCGTACATCCCGGTCAGCATTACGATCCACATTACTAACCACTGGAACTACATTCTCACTTGCCGGAACTCCAGGCGCTGTACCTACACCCATGGCTCCATTTGTACCTGCGCCACCCGCCGTATTATAAGGCACCAGCGGTAGCAAGATGCGTTTGTCTCTGCCAATCGCACTGTCCAGCTGTCCTACCTCCAAATGCTCGGTCCGAAACGTCTGAAGTGAAGTTCTAGCACCCTCCGCCTCATCTTCGGTTCGAAAATATGCCTGAATATGCTTTGCCATGTCAAACCCTCCTTTGTCGGAATAAATTACATCATGTATTTTGCAGATTAACTTGATAAACAAGTTAAATCGTTTACCCGTGACCGATTATATGACTTTCAACAGTTCACGAACAAATGCAGGCTCATCAGCTGGTGTTCTCGACGTAATGTAATTGCCGTCCACTACAGCCTCATGATCCTTAAATTCAGCACCTGCATTGACCATATCATCCTTAAGTGGAAGATAGGACGTAATGGTTCGCCCTTTGAGCAGGTCAGCGCTGGCCAGAATTTGCGGGCCATGGCAGATTGCAGCGATTGGCTTCTTCGCACTGTTGATCTCCGTTACAAACTTAAGGATGTCTGCATCCGTACGCAGATTTTCAGGAGATGATCCCCCTGGAATGACCACAGCGTCGTAATCTGAAGCTGACACTTCTGCAATCGCCTTGTCTGAAGTATAGGAAGCCTTGCCGCCTTTACCTTTGAGCGTTTCTCCTGCCTTCAAACCGATGATTTCCACTTCGTGTCCGGCTTTTTTCACCTCATCATATGGGACCTGCATTTCCGAATCTTCAAAATCGTTCGCCAATAAAAAAGCAACTTTACTCATAACGTACGTTCTCCTTTCCGTGTTCGAAAAATCTTTTCATATTCGGGTTTTGCAGAACTTAGTAATCTACAAATTCAGTAAATCCATGTACAAACCCTGAACCTCGGCACGATACTGTGCCTCGTGTTGTTATTACCCTAACTGCAGCTGTTTATAACAGCTTAAGTAATTGATAATTGAGTCTCTTCCCAACACGGAAACAAAAACACATAAAAAAGCCCAGATTCGAATATCGAATCAAGGCTTTCGGCTTTGCTGCTATACGAGTAAGCTTTGGGCATATAAAATGACTGCTTGCTTACAGCTTTTCTCTCATCATAACTAGGCACGCGGCAGGTGACTCTGTTCCCCCTTGTCCGAATCCTGGGTAGACCAGATCGTAGCCACGCATTCAGAAGCTGCGCGAGCCAACTTTAGCGACTCATACAGATTCCCGGGAATGAGCAGTGGTTCCATACGGGAACGAGTTATCTTGGCAGATTGACGCATAGTGAGAGATACTCCTTTGATCAGCATATGCTAGTACTAGAACTATCCCTCATTATGGCCTGATCCCAGGTGAATTATGCACGTGCTTCCTGACGGATAGGGCTCTCCAACATTAAAGTCACGGGACCCCAGTTGGTGAAGGACACATCCATCATGGCTCCGAATCTCCCTGTTTCCACCTGAAGGCCTTTATCCCTCAATAGTTGATTAAAGGTCTCATATAACACCTCAGCTGCTTCTGGACGGGCTGCAGCTGCAAAACTCGGGCGTTTCCCTTTGCGACAGTCGCCATATAGAGTAAATTGCGAGACCGAAAGGACTGCGCCACCCACATCCATCAGGCTAAGATTCATCTTTTCCTGATCATCCTCGAAAATTCGAAGTCCTGCCACCTTGTCTGCGAGGTACACCGCATCTTTCTCCGTGTCTTCATGAGTAATACCTACGAGCAGCATGACCCCGGATTCAATCCGTCCCGTTATTTCGTCACCAACTGTAACCTGAGCCTCTTTGCAACGTTGTACAAGCACTCTCATCTGACCGGCTCCTTACTGCATAATCCGATGCACGGAATAGACATCTTTTACCCGTTTGATCCGTTCGACGACAGAATGCAGATGCTCTGTATTGCGGATCAGGATTGTAACGTGCACCAATGCTAATTTATTTTTGTCTGTCCGTCCGGTGACGGCAGATATATTTGTTTTACTTTCGGAAACGGCCTGAAGCACTTCATTGAGCAGTCCATTGCGATCATGTCCGGTAATCTCAATATCGACACTGTAGTTGGCCTCAATATTTTCTTCCCATTCCACCTCAATGACGCGTGCTGCTTCCTCTCCATCCCCGCTTGAAGGAATGTTCGGACAGTCGCTGCGGTGCACGGATACCCCACGACCGCGCGTAACGTAACCGATAATGTCATCACCCGGGACAGGATTACAACAGCGTGCAAAGCGAACGAGCAAATTATCGATGCCTTTGACACGAATGCCGTTGGTAGGACGATTCTTGCGTTCAGGTGCAGGCTTCAGCTCCCGCATTTCGGAATTCAATTCGAGCAGGCTCGACTCTTCCTGTTCCTTGCGCAATTTCTCGGTTGCTTTGGTCACGATCTGTGCAGCAGTAATACCACCGAATCCAACCGCTGCAAGCATATCATCAATATCGTTAAACGCATATTTTTTGCATGCTTCCATCAATTTGTCATCCGTCATCCACGCAGAAGGATCAAGCCCCATACGTTTCAGCTCGCGCTCACAGCTTTCGCGGCCTTTTTCAACGTTTTCTTCGCGGCGTTCCTTCTTGAACCACTGCTTGATCTTGGCCCTCGCATGGGATGATTTCGCAATTTTGAGCCAATCCTGACTTGGACCATATGAATGTTTGGACGTAAGTATCTCAATGATATCTCCAGTCTTCAGATGGTAGTCAAGTGGCACGATGCGACCGTTGACTTTGGCACCAATCGTACGGTTACCCACTTCGGTATGAATTCTGTACGCAAAATCGAGCGGCACGGAACCTGTAGGCAACTCAATGACTTCACCTTTTGGCGTAAATACAAATACCAAATCAGAGAAGAAATCCATCTTAAGGGATTCGACAAATTCAGATGCATCCTGCGCTTCATTTTGAAGCTCAAGAATTTCCCGGAAAAACGTAATTTTATCTTCAAAATTATTTCCGGTTGCTGCACCTTCCTTATAGGCCCAGTGGGCCGCAATCCCGAATTCGGCAGTACGGTGCATATCCCATGTCCGAATCTGAACTTCAGTCGGCTCCCCATTCGGGCCAACCACCGTTGTATGAAGCGATTGGTACATGTTAGCCTTAGGCATTGCAATGTAATCCTTGAAACGCCCAGGCATTGGTTTCCATAATGTGTGTATAATGCCGAGGGTAGCATAACAATCTTTGATATTATCCACAATAATACGAATCGCAAGCAGATCGTAGATTTCGTTAAACTGCTTGTTCTTCGTTGTCATTTTTTTGAACACACTGTAAATGTGTTTCGGACGACCAGACAGATCTGCCTGAATTCCCATCTCATCAAGCTTGGTCGTAATTCCATCCATCACCGTATCGATATACTGCTCACGTTCTGCACGCTTCTTGTGCATCAGATTTGCAATACGGTAGTATTGCTGCGGATTCAAATAACGGAGAGCAATGTCCTCCATTTCCCATTTGATCGCAGAGATACCCAAACGGTTGGCAATGGGACAGAAAATCTCCAGCGTCTCATAAGAAATCCTGCGCTGGCTTTCTTCCGATTGGAATTTGAGTGTCCGCATATTGTGCAGGCGGTCAGCCAATTTGATAACGATGACACGGATGTCCTGCGCCATGGCGATGAACATTTTACGATAGTTTTCGTTCTGCTGCTCTTCCTTGGAGCGGAACTGAATACGTTCCAGCTTCGTCAAGCCGTCAACAAGCATGGCACACGTATTGCCGAAGTGATTGCGGATTTCTTCAAGCGATACCGTAGTATCTTCTACAACATCATGAAGAAGCGCTGCAATAATGGAGATGGAGTCCATCTGCATGTTCACAACAATGTCGGCAACCGCAAGCGGATGCAGGATATACGGTTCTCCCGATTTACGCGTCTGTCCATGGTGGGCCTGATCAGCAAATTCGTAAGCTTCACGTATGCGCACCAGATCGGGTTCTTTGATATAAGCTCCGGCCTTCTCGAGTAATTGCTCTATGCCCATTCTGATCTGTTCCGTGTCCTTTCTATACAAAATGGAACCCGTGACAAATGCATCAACACAGGTTCCCCGTAAAAGTAATTTCCTATAATTATGACGCTTCGCCCGTTTCCCGTCAACTGCTGGCGAATAAGAGCGTATATCCAATTTTTTAAAAGAATTTATGACTGGCCCATCCATATCTCCATAATCCGCTTAACGGGATTAAACCGTGCCTTTATCTTAAATATTATGGCCATTTATATTCGAAATAGAATCAATATTTGCTAAAAAACGTACATTCGAAGCCAAATCGCAAAAAATGTTATTGCTTAATTAAGAGAAACTCTGTAATCTATTGAAGATTTGTGTTTCGGAAAAGGAGATGAATGTTCATTGCAACGCGAAATTCAGGTTAATCAGAAGATGCCACTAGGATCTGGCTCCCTGCTCAGTCTGCAGCATTTGTTTGCCATGTTTGGCAGCACTGTGCTTGTACCCAATCTGTTCGGGGTTGATCCAAGCATGATCCTGTTGATGAACGGTATCGGAACATTGCTTTACATATTGATGTGCAAAGGCAAAATACCAGCATACCTGGGTTCCAGCTTTGCTTTTATCGCGCCCGTTACATTTGTTATAGAATCGCATCCGGGTAACGGCTACTCGATGGCCCTCGGAGCATTTATTATAACAGGCATTGTATTCTGTCTTGTCGCTCTTATCATCAAATATGCCGGGACGGGCTGGATTAATGTTGTGTTCCCTCCAGCAGTCATGGGAGCCATCGTAGCCCTGATCGGTTTGGAACTCGTGCCTGTTGCAGCCGGCATGGCTGGGCTGATCAATTCTGACCCTGTGAACAACCCCAACTGGGTTCCTCAGGCCAAGCCCATTATTTTATCCATGGTAACTCTCGGTATCACTGTTATCGGAGCCGTAACCTTCCGAGGATTCCCCAAAATCATTCACATTCTGATCGGTATTGTATCCGGATATGTCCTTGGGTACTTTATGGATGCAGTCGAAACAGAAAAGATTGCAAGTGCTAATTTGATTTCCATGCCAACAGTCACGACGCCTACGTTTGACTGGTCCGTTATCTTCACTATTTTGCCCGTAGCTCTCGTTGTTATTGTAGAGCACATCGGACATTTGCTTGTAACCAGCAGCATTGTAGGCAAGGATCTCTCCAAAGACCCTGGTCTCCATCGTTCCCTGCTCGGAAACGGAGTTTCCACTATACTTTCCGGTTTTGTTGGATCCACGCCGAATACAACCTATGGTGAAAATATCGGTGTTATGGCACTTACAAGAGTCTATTCCACCTACGTTATTGGTGGAGCAGCCATCATTGCGATCGTGCTCTCCTTCTCAGGAACATTCTCGGCGCTTGTTGCTAACATTCCGGTACCTGTTATGGGTGGAGTATCTCTGCTTCTGTTCGGGGTCATTGCCGCATCCGGTCTGCGTATCCTCGTTGAGCAAAAGGTGGACTTTGCGAAGCCAACCAACCTGCTCCTGACAACGCTTGTGCTTGTCATCGGACTCAGCGGAACTCAAGTATCCATTTACGGAGTACAATTGAAAGGAATGGCACTGGCTACCATTGTCGGTATCCTGCTGAGCCTGTTGTTCAAATTGTTCGAAGTACTCGGATGGTCTAATGACCAATCGGAAAAACAACCCCTGACTGAGAAAACCCCCGACTAATGTCCTTGGTCGGATCGTAATCATCCGCATTCGGGGTTACCTACAAAAATAGATACCAAAAAGCCTGCTTTCTCAATTCTTAGGAAATGAGAAAACAGGCTTTTTAATAATCATTAATGCTGTATATTATTTCCCGGGAAACGGGAGATGCACTTTAAAGTGATAAGACAGCACGCATGCAGGGATCTTAGTAGTTCATCAACGTAAATACATCGATCTCCGGCAATTTGGCACGTCCATTCAGGTCAGACAGCTCAATCAGGAATGCTGCACCTACAACTTTGCCTCCCAATTGTTCAATCAGGTTAACGGAAGTTGCAATCGTTCCACCCGTTGCCAGCAAATCGTCAGCAATCAGGACATTTTGTCCTTTTTCAATTGCATCGGTATGCATCGCAAGTGTATCCTTGCCATATTCGAGATCATAACCTACTTCAATCGTCTCTCCAGGCAGTTTTCCACTTTTGCGAATCGGAGCAAAGCCGACACCAAGAGCGTATGCCAGAGGGGCGCCCACAACGAAACCACGTGCTTCAGGTCCAGCAAT
Organism: Paenibacillus sp. 7523-1; assembly: GCF_002276415.1. Classification (NCBI taxonomy): domain Bacteria; kingdom Bacillati; phylum Bacillota; class Bacilli; order Caryophanales; family Paenibacillaceae; genus Paenibacillus; species Paenibacillus sp. 7523-1. Next base: position 578,111 of record NZ_NPBR01000010.1, read on the forward strand.
GACATCAATTTTGAGATCAGAAACCATTACTTTCAGCTCATTGATTGCCTTGCGGTACATTTCTCCATCCTTCAACAATGTCGTAATGTCCTTGAAGCTGATTCCCGGTTGTGGAAAGTCAGGAATGACACGAATATACTCTTTAAAATCCAAAATAATCTCCTCCTAAAATAAATACACAACTTCCATCTAAGATACGCCCTTCATCCGGGATATCATCCATTGTGTCAGCTGCGGTGTAGATGCATCCAGCAGTACCTGTTCTGTCTCGGCCATATTTTCCAGTGCCTGATAATGACGGGACGAGGCCAGATCGCGTTTGGGCGGGTTATCCACAAACGATATTTTGCCATCCTTGCGGGTGATGAACGATAACTCTTCAAACACATCCAGCATCATGGTAATCATACGCGGCGAACATCCACACTGACGACTGAGCACAGGAGTCATCTCTTGTTCCTCTACCGGTTCAGCTCTCCATTTCGACACCAGCATATAAATACGCTTAAAGAGGTCTCTGGAAGGCATCTGAAGGCGATCTCGGCGGTTGCCTGATCCGTGCAGAAGGATGATATTCTCGGCTCCGCTGAACATGGTCAGCATGGCATCAAGTTGTTCCGGGGTTTCCGGCGTATCAAACACAAATAACGTCCGGACCTGTTCCTGTCCATAATGCTGTGCAGCAGCATTATGCGGAAATAACCCGACCTTTCTATCATATACCCAAAGGCACGGTTCATACAATGAATTTCCCTCAGAAACATCGATATCCTTCCGGACAATCGCACCTATTGAGCCAGATGTATACCTTAAATGCACTTCAAGTGAACCAAGAAACTGTTTCATCGCGTTTAGTGGATCAGCATTCCCACGCAGATCGAAGACTTGCGCGTGTGGAACATGAATGTCCTGAAGCATCAATTGCGGTTTGCGCATCCCGTTCCATTCATTGATGGACAATTCGCCCATTACATCAATAAGAGTTCCCACAGGTAAAAATTCGGCTAAAGCTCCCTTGCCAAAGGCAACCGTTTCGAGCTGCTGCCCGTCTTGTTCGAGAACCAGTTTCAGATGCCGTTTCTCCCGGCCCATCGTTCGTGTTTCTTTTACCATGACATTCCTCAAAACAAAACGAGGCGAAGGATTGCTCATGCCGAAAGGTTGAAGTCTGTCGATTTCCTGAATGACTTTCAGCGGCACGTCACTAATTCTACACTCGTCGTCTGCCAGTCGCTCAGGCATAAAATCCGCTTCCGTCAGAACGGAGGCTGCAAACTCATTCAACCCTGACTCCAGCTCTTCCAGCTGATCCTGATGAAGGGTCATGCCTGCAGCTGCCGGATGTCCACCATAGTGGTCCATTGTATGTTTACAAGCGGTGAGTGCCTCATAGATATCCAGGCCATCAATGGAGCGGGCAGAGCCTTTGCATACACCCGTCTCGGGGTCTATTCCCAAGATGAGCGTCGGACGATAATAGCGTTCCAGTATTTTGGAGGCTACGATGCCCACAACCCCCACATTCCAGCCTTCTCCCGCGAGAACAATCACATCGGGAACTTTGCCGGAACGAAGCTGAATTTTTTGCTCCAACTGCGCGCTGGCTTCCTGGACAATGCCCTCAACGACCTGCTGCCGTTCCCGATTTAACAAATCGAGTTGACCTGCAAGCATATGAGCCTCATCCAGATTCTCGGTTGTAAGAAGCGAAACAGCTCTTCCTGCATGATCCAAACGACCACTGGCATTAATGCGGGGAGCCATTGCAAAGGCAATATTAACCGAGGTGACCTGGCTTTGATCCACGCCGCTAATTTCAAGCAGCGCACTTACACCTGGAAGACGTGATCCCCGCATGGACTCAACGCCATAACTGACAATAACCCGGTTCTCTCCTTCAAGCGGCATGAGATCGGCGACGGTGCCAATGGCAGCAATCTCCATCCATTCACCAGGCACCTCACCGATCAGGGCTTGGGCCAGTTTCAAGGCTACTCCCGCGCCGGCCAAGCCTTTGAAAGGATAGGGACAATCGGGAAGTTTGGGATTAATCAAAGCAAACGCTTCTGGAAGAGTCTCAGGCGGTTCATGGTGATCCGTTACGATGACTTCCATTCCAAGTGTTGCCGCATATGCAATTTGTTCCACCGCACTGATTCCTGTATCGACCGTAATAATTAGAGTAACCCCTTGCTGATGGGCCCAGTCCAGCGCATGATTGTGCAATCCATAGCCTTCATTGGACCGATGAGGGATGTAGATATCATAGGATGCCCCAAGATGCCGCATTAAATGGATCATTAACGAAGTACTGGACACACCATCTGCATCGTAATCTCCATAAATTAAAATATGTTCACCACGCTCCAGCGCAAGCCGGATACGGGGGACAGCTTCATTCATGCCCCGTAGCAGATAAGGATCATGCATCTGCCCCAGATCCGGATGAAGAAACCGCTCTGCCTCAGTTTCATTATGGACTCCCCGGCTAACCAGCAAACGTCCAACAAGTGCTGAAACGGAAAGCGCCTGCGAGAGTCCCGCAGCCGCCTCCAAATCGATATTCGGTGTGTTCCACCGGTATTGCGAATAAAGCAATGATAACGCTCCTTTCCTGATCTACGGGACCCGCGCTTCATTACTGAATTAATGTCGCTTCATGATCGGGCAGTTCATGATTGGATTTGTATGGATATCCCGGATCATAAGGGATAGCCTGGATCTGTACTTCTTTTACATGACTAAACCGGGTTAACAGCAAGGTCTTGGCCCGATTAGCTATTTCCTGTGCTTCCAGCACCGAAATTCTCGGATTCACACTAATGACCAGTTCAACGGTTACAGCATGTTCCTGTTCCCGAGCAGTCAGATGCTCAATCGTAATAACACCATAAACCCGTTGTACCGTTTCCTTAAAATCCATGGCCTCTTCCTGTTCCAGTTCCTGAACAAGCGAGCCATAGACGGTGTCTACAATCATACGGTAACCCTTATGAAGCACGAAGCAGGAAGCAATAAGTGCAGCCGCTGGGTCCATATACAGCAGAACATGAATCCCCATCGTTTCACCAGCCATAGAACCTGCAATGCCTACGAGTACGGTGAGAGAACAATAGAGCGCACGGCGATGTTCCTGAGCATAGGACAGTGCCTGCGACTGATTCCGCCTGCGGTAATATCGATATTGAAATTGAAAAATAGCTTCTTTCACAGCAAGTGCAGCAAAAGCTGCAATAAGTGCATGATCGTATTTTGCCGATTCGCCAGGCTCATCCCCGGTCAGTCCGGTCAGAGCAGAGATTGCAATCTGAAGGCCTCCCATAAGGATCAGGACGGACAGTAGCACCGTAATCCCGGGCCTCGCCATGCGCGAATGCTCTCTGGCCTTTTCCCTGCGAGCTTTGTTCCTATCCTGTACAGACTTCGAGGGGAAGAGACCTGCCAGTGAGGAAGCAGCTTCCGAGGCAGAATACAGACCATCGGCAAGCAGCGATTTGCTGTTCGCCATATAACCGACGCCAGCCTTAATCACTGCAAGTGTCATATTCCCGGCAATACCACTCCACGTTGCCGCTTGAGCAGCTGGAATACGTTCTCTGGTCATGGAAATTCCCCCTTAATCCTGTACGTAAAGTTGCAAAACCGCGCCTGACAGACGCGGCTTGCAAATAAGATGTTTAGTTGGATGCTTTGGCTGCCGTTTTCGGCTTGTCCACTTGTTTTCCTTTGAGAACCAGCCACAGCGGTGCAGCGATGAAGATGGATGAATATGCACCGAACAGTGTCCCGATTACCATCGCAAGCGAGAACATGCGAATGGACTCTCCACCGAAGATAAACAAACAGATGGATGCCGCAAACACTGTAAATGTCGTGTTCAATGAGCGTGTCATCGTTTGAGACAAACTGCGGTTAACCACTTCACGCAAGTCGGCTTTTGTTGTTTTCTTGGCGAAACGCAGGTTTTCCCGAATACGGTCAAAAATAACAATGGTATCATTAATGGAGAAACCGACAATCGTCAGTACAGCGGTAATAAAAGTCAGATCCACTTCCAAACGGAAGATGGAGAACACACTAATGACGACAAATGCATCATGGAAGAGCGCAATAACGGCTGCCAGTCCAAAACGCCACTCAAAACGGATTGCAACATAGATCATGATCCCGATACTTGCGATGAGGACCGCATAGATTGCATTACGTTCGAGTTCTTTGGCCATTTCCGGGTCAACGGTATTGACTTCATAAGAAGCCTCCGGGTCCAGCTTGGTGAACTCCTCTTTGAACTTGCTCTCTTGTGTCTCATCCAATACGTTGGAGAAACGAACGTTAACTCGGTCGGCACCTGGTGTAATATTTACATCGCCTTCATTGACACCAATGTCTTGGATTATCGGAGTAATTTGTTCTGAAGTAATGGCCTTGGAAACGGTAATGTCCACATTCGAACCTGAGCGGAAATCAACCGCATAATTTAATCCAAGGGAGAACAAACTGATAATCCCTGCCAAAGTCAAAATAATGGAGAACGTGTAGGCAAATTTACTGCCTTTAATGTAATCATAGTTCCAATTAAAGCGCACGAATTTCACTCTCCTTCACTCCGAAGTACTTAGGCTTCTTCAACACGTTAGCCCGCACAAGCAGGGTCAACAGGAAGCGGGAGAAGAAAATATTCGTGATAATGCTGGTGACGATGTCAAAAATCAGCACGAGCGCGAAACCTTTGACTGCACCTGTACCCAGGAAAAACATAACGGCCGCAGCAATGATGGTTGTGATATTGGAATCGATAATGGTACGGAAGGAATGTTTGCTTCCCGCCTTGACTGACGACAGGATCGATTTACCACTCCGCATTTCTTCCTTAATCCGCTCGTACGTGATGATGTTGGCATCAACCGCCATCCCTATACCCAGGATAAATGCAGCAATACCCGGAAGGGTAAGTACAAATTCGCCCATATAGAAGATTGCGAGTACCAGCCACGTATGTGTAATCAAGGCAAAGCTTGCGATGATTCCCGGAATGCGATACAGACCAATCATGAACACTAAAATAATAACGGAACCGATCAAGCCCGCTTTAATCGTTTGGTCGAGAGACAATTTACCCAGCGTTGCTCCAACGCTTTGCGAGTATTTCTCTGTAAGTTTCAGAGGAAGTGCACCCAGGTTAATGGTGTCACGCAGTTGATTCGCTTCCTCACGTGTGTAATTACCAGTAATCTGTGCCGAACCGTCCGTCAATTGCTGTTGTACGGTTGGGGCAGAGAGCAGCTGATCATCCAGATAGATGGCAAGAGGTTGTCCGATGAGACGTTTGGTAACTTCCGAGAACTTCGCTTTATCTTTGACCTGGATATCAATCATTGGTTCATTCAGTTGATTGAAAGTCACTTTTGCGCCGTTCTCAACAAATTCGTTTCCTCGAAGCTCAATCTTCGTATACTCGCCTTCCTTGTCATTCTCTCCTTTACTACGGAAAGTCAGGACGGCAGGTTCTTTCATTTTGGCTCTAACTTCTTCCTCGTCTGTAACACCAGCCAATTTCAAACGAATCCGGTTGGTTCCTTCTGTGGTTACTTCCGGCTCGCTTGTTCCGAGCGCATTGGCACGGCTCTCCAGACTTCTTGCAGTTTGTACCAAAGAGGCTTTGGTAACTTGCTGCCCTTGTTCCAGCGGCTCTGCTTCATATAAGATCTCGTAGCCTCCCTTTAAATCGAGGCCCAAGCGAATATTCTTGAGCAGGCCCGGACTTGTGCCCAACATGACTCCTGTGGTCACAAGCACGACCAGAATGAAACTGACAATTCTCTTCATGCCGTTCCTAGATCCCCCTTCATTCTCAATATTCCTATTATAGCGATGCCGTAAAAAGCAGTCAATTTCCAACACAAAAAGATCCCTTTCGTTAGAAAGAGGATCCCCGGTATGCAGAAACGGTCATAAAGTTCATAAAGCTTGTTGCTTTCAGTGACAAAATGTCGTTCACCAGTTGGTGAAGCGGTGGAATGCCCTGTTTTTCATATTTATGACTAACGCAATTCCAGACATCTTTGCTGGTCACATATTCGTACCCGACAAGCCTTAATTCCTCCGCCTTGCTGCGACATAACATCTCAATGGATTCTTCCAGTTCCATATCGTTCATTTCTTCCAAGCGGGGAGCGCCTCCCTTCTTACGCACAAGCCTTTATGCGGCATCAATATTACATGATTCGACTTCATACATTCATATTCCTGCTTGCCCAATCTGGATCTTTTTGTTAATGAAGTCCAAGTTGTCATGAGAAGACAGTGGACTGGCATAGGATGAAGGACAACGGCTTTGTCCCGTTTACGAGACCTGTTACTTTCAACCGGGAAAGAGGGGTAGTTTTGAAGAAACAGACATTTATTCAGGGAGCCATGATCCTGCTAGCCGCAGGCATTATTAATCGTATTCTCGGTTTTATCCCCCGTATTGTGCTGCCTCGCGTGATCGGAGCAGAAGGGGTTGGTTTGTATCAGCTGAGCTATCCTTTCTTCATCGTACTCGTCACTTTAATTACCGGAGGCATCCCGCTCGCCGTTGCCAAACTCGTTGCCGAAGCAGATACAGGGGCCAACCGCTATTCTCCCCAGCGCATATTACAGATTAGTCTAAGCTTCACCTTGACCTTGGGCGTAGTTTTCATGTTTCTGTGCATTGTCTTTGCCCCGTGGGTTACACGTTATGTTCTGACGGATGAGAGGGTGTATCATACGTTTGTAAGCATGAGTCCGATGATTGCGATTATAGCCGTATCCGCAGTGTATCGTGGGTATTTTCAGGGCAAGCAGAATATGATTCCCACTGCCGCTTCCTCCATTACGGAAACCATTGTACGCATTATTTGCGTGATCTGGTTTTCCTGGCTGCTTCTCCCACAAGGTATTGCCCAGGCAGCAGCAGGGGCCATGCTCGGGGCGCTCGTCGGTGAGTTTGTCGGCATGCTTGTACTTCTATGGAATTATAACAGACATAAAAAGGATCCTGTGCGCTCCAATCATCTAATCCCACCAAATGCTAATATGCCTTCACCCGCACTACCCGTTGATTCAAATGCATCACAAACAGGATTGATCAGACGCCTCCTGGCCATCTCTGTACCCGTAACAGCAGGCCGCCTAGTAGGCTCACTCTCCTACCTTGCTGAAACCATTGTCACCGCTCAGAGTCTGGCTCTTGCAGGCATATCCCGTGGACTGGCGACCGCTCAATATGGTGCGTTACAAGGCATGATCATTCCGCTCCTGCTCCTGCCGGGTGCGCTCACTTCATCACTTGCCACATCACTTGTTCCCTCCCTGTCTGAAGCATCCGCACAGGGGGATCGAGCGCTCATCCATAAACGAATGCACCAGGCACTGCGGCTTGCCCTCGTTACAGGTGCCCCTTTTTCTGTTTTTATGTATGTGCTTGCCGAACCGATGTGTTTAGTACTGTATAATGATGCATCGATTGGAAGCATGCTTAAACTTATGGCTCCTTTTGCCTTGTTTATCTACATTCAGGCACCTCTTCAAGCTGCTCTGCAGGCACTCGATCGTCCAGGAAAGGCTCTTCTCAATACATTTATCGGTGCGGTCATTAAAATCACTTTGATTTTGCTGCTAGCATCCAAACCTGAATACGGCATTTTCGGTGCAGTGATTGCCATCTGTGTGAACTCGACTGTCGTTACTCTTTTACATGCCAGAAGTGTACGTAATTTGCTTCAATTCCGGTTTAAATTGATGGACTGGGTCAAAACAGCCACCGGCATGGTGATTATGGGAGCAGCAACACTAATGGTATATGAACATACAGCTGTCTTGCTACCTTTTTGGCTGAGAATGATCCTTGCTCCTTGTGCTGGTCTCATTGTTTATTTTATCGTCATGGGTATGACCCGTATGATTGATTTTCATGATCTCTCCCGGATGCCGATCATCGGTTCTTGGTTCCAACGGCGTTCTCGTAAGTAAGGTACTTCGCTGTCGCTATTTTTTATCATCCTTCAAACTTACGAATACTTTGCCGTTGTGGTCGATGGAGCATATAAATACTTCCTTAAAATCAAGCACACCCTTTTGTTGAATCTGATTTTTCAGCCAAAAACGTGTTTTCTGGATCAGCTCCAAATTTTGATCTTGGACCTTTCCGTCCATAATTAACGGCAGGGGGAGACCCTCATATTTAATATTTTGAAAGCCATCGATCTTGTCCTGCCTGGGCTTTTTCATATTATTTTGCGATGAACTGTATCCTTGGCCCGAAGAAGAGTTATCCATGGGGATAACCGTTAATTTCCCGGTCGTTTCCAAAATGGCAAATTCGACTTCACCAATACTATCGATATTCTGTTCACGCAACTGCAGCAGCAGGTCATCCAGATTATACCGCTGTTTGCGCATTTCATCCCGATGCAGTGTCCCCTTGGAAATGAGTACCGTCGGTTTGCCATCAATCATGAGTCGTAAACGACGGCTCTTGAGACTTAGAAAAGCCATGCCAATCTGGACAACAAGTACAGTCACCATCGGCACAATGCCGTGAGACAACGGTTTATCTGTATCCTCAATAACAAATGCTGCTATCTCGGCAAGCATAATGGACACAACCAGATCGAACATGGACAGCTTGCCTATTTCCCTTTTCCCCATAACCCGAATGGCTCCATAGACGATAAAATACATGAGAATCGTTCGAAAAATATGTGCACCTATATCCGAAAAATTCATAACATGGTCCCTCCTTCACATCTGATTTACAAAAACAGATACCTGAAGCGTAATCCCTATTTTGACCGGAACCAGATAGGCTCATGCGAATCTTGATTGTTCATTTAATGGAAAATACAGTTCATAACTACAGAGGCTTGACCATACAATGTATTAATTTCAAACTTGTACAAGGGGGTTGCTTCATGCAGCTGATTCGCCGAGTGATTTCGTTTCGAATGTCCAACCCGATTTTGTCGGGCCTCTGCCATGCATTTGTGTGGATGTTACTGGGAGCGTTGATCCTCTCTCTCTTTCTCTGGATGAGCAGCATGCGTGAGCAAGAACTTTCGCTTTACACGTATGTCGTTCATGGCTTGTCTTTGCTGGTTGGAGGATTTGTAGCGGGAAAACGGTCTGGCGAAAAAGGCTGGTACCATGGAGGTCTAACCGGTATCATTTATGGACTGATCGTATTGCTTATTGGTTTCCTCGCTTTGGATGCTTCATTCAATTGGAAAGACAGTCTGCAGCTTGCAAGTGCATTTCTGATTTCTGCACTGGGAGGAATTTTCGGGGTGAATACACACAGATCGTAGAAAGTTTGAATCTTATGACCATTCAGAGAAAAAGAAAAAGAGAACCGGACCTCCAAAGGAGATCCGGTTCTCTGCAACAAACTACAATCTATTCAACAGCGGTTTCACGACTCACTGCACTGCTGATTGCATTACGGTCGAATGTAAGCTTAGTTACATCGTTTACACGAAGTACAACAACATCATCCGTAATTTCAGCGATTGTACCGTGAAGGCCACCGATCGTTACAATTTTATCGCCTTTTTTCAACTGGTTCAGCATTGCATTACGCTGCTTTTGCTTTTTGTTCTGTGGACGAATCATCAAGAAGTAGAAAATCGCAACCATGAGTACCAAAGGTACAATCAAAGAAACAATTCCACCGCCTTGCGTTGCTGTTAAAGGCATTCCCTGAAACATTCAAAACTCCCCCTTATCGACTATACTTTCAAGTACTGCTTGTTTCTCCGGTTCTGCAAAACCTGATCAGAAACCTTTGTCATTGTCGTGAAGACCATATTGATCGAAAAATTCATCACGGAAATCAAGCAAACGATCTTCCATTATGGCTTTGCGCACATTGCGCATCAAATTCTGCAAGAAATGAAGATTATGAATGGTCGTCAAACGCAAGCCAAATGTTTCATCCGCTTTGATCAAATGACGCAGGTAAGCTCTGGAGTAGTTACGACAAGTATAGCAATCGCATTCAGGATCCAGTGGACCAAAATCTGTTGCAAACTTGGCGTTACGAACAACGAGTCGTCCCTGGCTTGTCATTGTTGTTCCGTTACGGGCAATCCGGGTAGGCAGTACACAGTCGAACATGTCCACTCCACGAATCGATCCCTCAATCAATGCATCGGGCGAACCTACTCCCATCAAGTAACGTGGTTTATTGGAAGGTAACAGCGGTACTGTGTAATCCAATACGCCATACATCAAATGTTTCGGCTCTCCAACACTCAGTCCACCAATAGCATACCCCGGGAAATCCATGGAAGTCAAATCTGCGGCGCTCTGACGACGCAAATCCTCGTGCATGCCTCCCTGTACGATAGCAAACAGGCCTTGATCATGCGGACGAGCATGACTTTCGAGGCAGCGTTCCGCCCAGCGGCTCGTTCTTTCGAGTGATTTTTTTACATATTCATATTCAGCCGGATACGGAGGACATTCATCAAATGCCATCATAATATCGGAACCGAGTGCATTCTGAACTTCCATCGCAACCTCAGGTGAAAGGAACTTCTTGTCGCCATTCAGGTGGGAACGGAAATGAACGCCTTCTTCCGTAATCTTACGCATCTCGCTAAGGGAAAACACCTGAAACCCGCCGCTGTCCGTCAAAATCGGCCGATCCCAGTTCATGAACTTGTGCAGACCGCCAGCCTGGCGAACAATCTCGTGTCCTGGTCTGAGGAACAGGTGATAGGTATTGCTCAGAATAATCTGTGCATCCATCTCCTTCAACTCTTCAGGACTCATTGTTTTTACAGTCGCCTGTGTACCAACAGGCATAAAGGTTGGTGTCTCGATAATACCATGCGGTGTATGTACACGTCCCAGACGCGCACCGGATTGTTTACATGTTTTGATATGTTCATACGTTATTGCTGCCATTGGTTTTAATCATCCTCTAAAATTAATCGTTAGCCTCAGTATGCCCTTTGTGAATCAATAGATTAACATGGCATCGCCAAAACTGAAAAAGCGGTATTTCTCTTGAATCGCCTGCTCATATGCATGCATGATATGTTCTCTGCCTGCTAGTGCACTAACTAACATAACAAGTGTCGATTTCGGCAAATGAAAGTTTGTAAGCATGCCATCAATAACTTTGAAGGTATAACCTGGGTAGATAAAGATTTTGGTCCAGCCGCTGCTTTCCTGAAGCTCTCCATCTTCAAACTTGCTGCCAACCGTTTCAAGCGTTCGACAGCTCGTCGTTCCTACTGCAAATACACGGTTACCGCGTTTCTTCGTTTCATTGATAAGGTCCGCCGTTTCCTGAGACATGGAGTAATACTCTTCGTGCATCTCATGATCTTCCACAACATCAACAGACATTGGGCGGAACGTTCCGAGTCCAACATGAAGCGTAATGAAAGTAACATTAACTCCTTTGGCACGGATCTGATCCAGCAGCTCATCCGTAAAATGCAGCCCGGCTGTTGGAGCCGCTGCTGATCCTTCGTGCTTTGCATACACCGTCTGGTATCTTTCACGATCATCCAGAGTCTCTTTGATATAAGGAGGCAATGGCATCTCGCCCAAGCGATCCAGGATCTCCTGGAAGATTCCAGTATAGGAGAATGTGAGTGTACGTGCACCCATTTCGCCTTCTTCATCAATGACAGCCTTAAGTTCATCACCGAATACAATAACTGAACCGGCTTTCAGCCTCTTCCCTGGTTTGACAAGAGCTTCCCAGCGGTCACCTTCCACATTTTTCAGCAGGAGTACCTCTGCTTTGGCTCCGGTATCTTCTTTTGTACCAAACAGTCTCGCTGGCAGTACCCGTGTGTCATTTAATACCAAAGTGTCGCCAGGCTCTAGAAAATTGATGATATCCGGGAACGAGCGATGGTTAACCTCACCGTTCTCCTTGTTTAATGTCAGCAGGCGCGATGCCGTACGATCAAGCAAAGGCGTCTGTGCAATCAACTGCTCTGGTAATTCAAAATCATATAAGTTCACATTCATTTTCAATTCATTCCTTAACAATAGTCGCATTTTGATAATAGTGTTTCAATATTGTCTGGTAATCATACCCTTCATCTGCCATACCTTTGGCTCCCCATTGAGACAAGCCCAATCCGTGACCATTACCTTGGCCGATAAACATGAAGGTTTGACCCTCGGTTACTGCTCTGGCTTGACCATCCCCGCTCATAACGATAAGAGCATTACCGGATGATGTTCCCGTTCCAGAAGCGGACAACACAGCAGCACCTTTTGATCCGGTTTTGCTTGAGGTTTGCCCGTCAGCGCCTAATACAGTATAACTTCCGGTCCCTGCAATATCAAATAAAGTACTCGGCAATCCTCCAAGTGCAGAACGATATGTATCTGCATATTTGACTGTCATAGGTTGTCCATTCGCACTCACTTCAAGAGCTCTACCTGAAGGTCCACGCTTTGTGACTTCCAAGGTAGAGATGGATGCCGGAACGGTGGTCGTTGTTTTCCCTTGTAACGCTTTAACCAACGCAGCAGAGGTAAATGGTCCTCTTACCCACGCGTAATCATTGGATTGAGCCACTTTCGCCAAAACAACAGCCTCGGTGCCCGGGTTCATTTTGGCCACCGGTTCAACCGTGGATTGAATCAGTGGAATGGGACGTACGTTGGTGTTTTGGGCAGTGACTGTGACTTTGGACAATCCTGCTTCTGTTTTAGTCGTCAATTCTTTTACATTATCCTCACGGATATATCCACTAACCCCTGAGCTTAGTAGTACATGGTACCATGTGTGTAAACCTGCCTGAGCTGACGCATCTCCAGGGCTTTCCACATTACTGAATACTCCTGCGCCCCCGTTCCATACTTCGGAAGGGTGAGCCGTTTGGCCCCCAGCATTGGAAGAGAACACAGCTTCAACGATTTTACCGCCGCTTTTGATAACTTCACCTGCTGTTGCATCTACTGCGCTTGTTACTTTATCGTTCTCCGAGCCTATTCCGTTATAGGCTTGGCTGAGTGTCGTATCCACAACATTGGCGATTTTGAATCGCTCTCCCTGTTGAAGTGCATAAGAACGAGCTGCGACGGCCTGAACTTTCAGAGCCTCTGCCGGCCAGGATGAATATACTTCAGCTCCTACTACCGAGTATAGATACTGCTCAAGCGGAACAACGTTGACCAAAGCCAAATCTCCGCCTACGATACTAACTTCCATGTCCCCCCGGTATGTCCGTGCGGAACGCTCCAACACTTTAATCCCACTTCCATCACCCTGCACATAAGCTTTTGCTTCACTGCCTGCAATCGTGTAATGTGGAGCAGTTTTCAGCGTATCTGTGCTGAGTCCCGCATCCTGTCGGATCATGAGCACATTGCTGTCAGATACTGACGTCAAGCTCACGCCCGGTGCCTTGACTTCCACCGTTTTTTTCAATGCTGCTAGTTCGGCGTCCGTTACCGCTTCCCCGACCCATACTGAATATCCTTGAGCACCACCACTTAACTGCAATACGGTAATGGCATTGATACCAGCGGCTAAGAGCGATTCCTGTGCAGCCTCAGCTTCCTGAAGCGAGCTGTAGCTCCCAGCTGACAAATGTTTGTTTCCAGTTACCACTGGTTTTTGACCCCCGAGCCCTGCTGCTGCCACCTTTTGTACTCGTGCAACGGCTTGTGTAGCCAAAGCTTCTGTCGCATAATTTCCTGTGTATAGTTGATACGAGGCCTTACCGCTCAGCGTCGTTGTGAACAGCAATGGTTTATCACTGGTCGCCTGCAGCAATTTTGCTGCTGCTGCAGCAGTCTTGAAGTCTCCGGTTTCCAGCACTTTCACGCGGAAGCCATCTGCACTGAAGCGAATTTGACCAGCAGGAAGTGTAACTCCTGCCCCACCCTCTGATCCAATGCTCCACTTACCGGTTGATTCAAGTGTAATGAGAGGTGTTGTTGACTTATATGTGCTACCCAGATTCGCAAACATGGCTACCCGAATCATCTGCCCGTTACTCTCTGCAGCAAAAGCGGGCACTTGCAGACATCCCACTGTTAAGAGAGCAGCAGCCAGTACCTTTAACCGCCGACTCCACTTCTTCTTTTGTAATGCTTTCCCCACGTTCAAACTCCTCTCCATGCTGTTTCTACACGTTATATCGGGAAGTTTACATAAAAACTTCAATTTGTTTTTTAAGAACTTCAGAAACCCGGATTACTTTCCGTCCTTCGGTGGTATAGGCAAACCAAGATGATGATAAGCCAGATCCGTAACAACCCTGCCTCTTGGTGTACGCTGAATCATACCGATTTGCAGAAGATAAGGCTCATAGACATCCTCAATCGTCTGACTTTCTTCACCAATCGTTGCTGCAATCGTGTCCAGTCCAACGGGTCCTCCGCGGAAACTGTTAATCATGGATTTAAGCATCTTATGATCAATCTCGTCCAAGCCGCGTGGATCAATCTGAAGCCGTTTCAACGCTTCTTCAGCCAGTGCCTGGGTAATGATTCCGTCGCCCCTTACCTGGGCAAAGTCACGTACCCGTTTTAGCAAACGATTGGCAATTCGCGGTGTCCCGCGTGAACGGAGAGCAATCTCTTCTGCAGCATCGCCAACAATTTCAACGCCCAAAATTTCTGTAGATCGTGAGACGATATAAGCCAGCTCATCCACGGTATAAAACTCCAACCGACTGATTACACCAAACCGGTCTCGAAGCGGTGCTGACAGCAATCCAGCGCGTGTTGTAGCCCCAATCAGGGTGAATGGTGGAAGGTCCAATCGCACGGAACGCGCACTTGGGCCTTTTCCGATCATAATATCAAGGGCAGAGTCCTCCATAGCCGGGTACATTACTTCTTCAACGGTACGATGCAGACGATGAATTTCGTCAATAAACAGGACATCGCCTTCCTGCAGATTCGTCAACAGCGCAGCCAGATCACCCGGTCGTTCAATTGCCGGTCCCGATGTGGTACGCAAGTTTACGCCCAATTCGTTGGCAACGATATTGGCAAGAGTCGTTTTACCAAGTCCAGGCGGACCGTAAAGCAACACATGATCCAATGCTTCATTGCGTAATTTGGCAGCTTCAATATATACTTTCAAGTTTTCCTTGACCTTGTTTTGTCCGATATATTCATTCAGATACCGGGGACGAAGACTCAGTTCAACATTCTGATCCTCCATCATCAGGTTGGCGGAAATAATCCGGTCATCCATGTTCATCCCTACCTTTTTTTGTGCGGGCTACTGCTATAATATATATGCAAATTTAACTATCCCGTAAACAGCATTTGCAGCGCACGTTTCATCAACACATCAACAGAATCAGCCGATGTAACATCCTTCTTCAATTTCAGCCATACTTTATCGAGCTCACTGTCTGTATAACCGAGAGCCTTCAAACCGTCACGAGCCTCATCCCAGGCAGAACCGCTTCCCGCTTCCTCAGAAGGTGGGGCAAACAAGCCTGTAGCATAAGCCGCTGCACCAAAGCCATCCAGCTTGTCTTTCAGATCCAAAATCATGCGTTGTGCTGTCTTTTTGCCGATACCCGGCAACTTCGTCAGGAACGTCAGGTTCTCCTGGTAGATCGCTGTAACGACATGCTCTGGCGTACCGCCTGCCAAAATACCCAGGGCCACCTTTGGTCCGATACCGGATACTTCGATTAGTTTGCGGAACAAACGCTGTTCTTCCCGTGTAACAAATCCAAATAGTAGCATCGCGTCTTCACGCACATGATGATGGGTATACACCGTGATCTCGCCTTCCTGCTTCGCAAACGCAAACGGATTTGGACAGAATACACGGTATCCCACGCCATGAACATCAAGCACAATATAGTCATTCTCGACATGTACAAACTGTCCTCTTAGAAAATCAATCATTTTCGCAATACCTCATTCAACTTGGAATTTAATGTATATGAGTGCGCGTGACATACAGCCACAGCTAGAGCATCCGCTACGTCATCTGGCTTCGGTATAGCCTGCAAACGCAAGAACATTTTGACCATTTCCTGCACCTGCCGTTTCTCTGCCTTACCGTATCCTACAATGGCCTGTTTAATCTGCATTGGGGTATACTCCGCTATAGGCAGTCCCTTCTGAGCAGCAGCAAGTACCATAACGCCTCTTGCCTGACTGACAGACATCGCTGTAGTTACATTCCTGTTAAAGAAAAGTTTCTCCAGTGCTACTGCATCTGGTTTGTATTTATCAATCAACTGCACCATGCCTTCATACACGTGAAGCAGCCGTTCTTCTTCAGGTGTATGGGCTTCAGTCTGAATGCAGCCATATTGTACGGGTACCACTTTACTACCGATCTTATCCACAAATCCAAAACCGACAATCGCAATCCCCGGGTCTATTCCCAAAAAACGCAAAACCATCTCTCCCTTACAATAAAGCGAACATATGTATCGTTCATTTCATTATAACAAAAGATAGACCCTGCGACAGGAAAAACTTTGTCTAATCTCAGGAGTGCATGGTTCGGCATCATACTGGCTTTTCTGCACGAATGCTTGTACTTGTCGACTCGTTATTTTCTACGACAAAAAGGACATCTTTCGATGTCCCATGATTGACTTCTCGGTATGACCACTTTGGATGTTATCCATTCATCCGCCATTTCGAAGCTCTTCTTTATGTGGTCCATCAATGGCATAATCACTAAAAGTCGAAATCACGCTATTATATTCATCCTTGTCTTGTACACGGATACCTTGCTGTAGCTGCTCCAGTATCCCTTCAGGCAAAGAACTCTCGAGCGATCCCACGTCCATTTGAAAAAAAGTACGGATTACTTTTTCTTCTGCAGGTCGACCTTCGTAAAGATTAAGATTTCCCACCGCATCCACGCTGATATATGCCTGTTCCTTGCATAGTGGTGAAAGATCATCTACTTGTTTCTTGATTTGCAATGTATCAGTAGTCACTACCTCAGCCTCCCACTCCGGATGCTGTTGAAGTAACACTTTTAATTGAGGTATGGCCATCTTCCCCAATTGTTCTGTTTCAATTCCGCAAATATAATGCGTCTCCATAACCACAGAAGTTAAACGATCCGTCTCGGATTCAAGTTGTCTCAATATGCTTTGTACCTCTTCTTCGGAACGTTCTTCCGCGACTGGAGCCATGGCTGTAGCGGCTTCACTGAAGTTAGTGGTTAACAACCGCTCAATGTGAGATGAAATCGACAACCCGCTGTATGCCAGGATAGTAATAGCCACCAATGAGGCAGCCATCCATGTTGTTCGTTTCCAACGCCGCCATCGTCTTTTAAGCTGTTTTCTGAAGTTAAACGTGTTCACATGAACCCCTTCTATCACTTTTTTAAACCTAGTGTGACCGAAAGGATTATGCTTTATGCAAAATTAAACCAATGTGAAAAGCCAAAGTACTTTCCTCATTATTTTAGAAAATATAAAAGTGGACTATCTATAGTAAGATAGTCCACTTCTTAAGA
>NZ_NPBR01000011.1:0-16393 GCF_002276415.1 Paenibacillus sp. 7523-1
TTCGTTGTAAATCATAAGTTACTTTCCATTTGTTCAGTTTTCAAGGAACTTGTTGTCCGTTTTTGTTGATCGGTGTCAACCGGACAGGATGTTTATTTTATCATGTTAACCAACTAACTGTCAACACTCTATTTCGTCATCATTCAAACTTTTTCGACAATCACTCGTTTGAAGCGACAATAAATAATATATCATGTCTGAATTTAGATAGCAAGCATTTTTAATCTTTTTTTTAAAAAGATCATTAAATGATATACGAGCAGTCCTAAGTCGATCTTCTCAATTCCAATAAGTCTAACTTCACTTTAAAATCATGCTCTAATGTAACGGTTTGATGTGAGTGATCCAAAGCTTCTATAATGAGGTATATACAATAAAGAGAAAACAATGACATAGCATCATTTAATACGTTCTTTATTTTCACCGCTTACTACATAAGGAAGATTTACTGCTTATAACTTTATTTGAGGTGATCACTCTTGGAACAGTGGCTAAAAAAACTTCGCAAAGGGTACGGCAAGAAACTCGTGTCTCTCCACTTCTGGAATGCCTGGATCGTAGTGATTCTCGCCGTAACGGGACTTATGCTAGTCGGTGGATTCTGGCGTGAACTACTCGGTATTGGGCGCGTATGGCTAAAATGGCTGCATATTATTGTGGGATTGGCTATGTTAGCCCCTGTAGTTTATTATTTGATCCTGGCGAGTAAACACTGGAAACAGCTCCGGAACAAGCCTTGGCAAAAAGTGAATACGATCATCGTGCTTGTTCTGCTGGTTGGCTGGTTAATCTCAGGCCTTGTATTATGGCAATTTAAACTCGCAGGACCAAAGTGGTCCAATGCAGCGTTACTAACTCATGATTTGTTAACTTGGTTGGGTCTGCCCTATATTATCTACCACTCCATTACCCGTACCAAATGGTTGAAAGATTCGACACGCCGCACGGTGAGTGCCACCACATCAACGAAAGACATCCATGGCACTGCCGATTCATTGGGTACATCTGGAGAAAATACTGCTGCTGCAATTTCAACTCCTAGTTCGGATCGTACTGCTGCGAAAAAATCACCTGACCAACCCCAGAAACCCGAACCCGTGTATACACGGCGTGCGTTTATTCGGTCTGCTGTAGGTGTGGGGTTAGCTGTTACCCTCGGCCCTACCTTTGTCTCCTGGGTTGGACGTAATCTCAGTATCGATAACAGCATCGACAGTATGCTGGAGAACGACCCCAATCGGATGAGTCCGTTGCCGCAACCTGCGGCTGCCTCTTCCCCTCCCATTGGGGGAGGAGCTGAAGGTCATTTCCGAGTATACACGGTTACGCCCATCCCTTCCTTTTCGAATGAGAATTGGTCATTCCGGATTGATGGGCTTGTCGAACGGGCACAGGTCTGGAATTGGGAACAATTCGTTAAGCTTGCTCGTACTGTACAGGTTAGTGATTTCCATTGTGTAACTGGTTGGTCCGTATACAAAAATACCTGGGAAGGCATTCCCCTTAAACATCTACTAACCCAAGCCGGAGTTAAGCCCGGTGCACACAGTGTCAAGTTTTACTCTGGAGATGGGGTATACACGGATGCCATTACGCTGGATCAAGCACAGATGGAGGATATCATGGTCGCTGTCATGCATGATGGCAAACCCATCCCGGCAGATCTCGGGGGTCCGGTACGACTTGTCATTCCCCAGATGTATGCCTATAAGTCGGTAAAATGGTTGAATCGCATTGAACTCATCGACAGCGAACATATCGGTTACTGGGAAGAACGAGGTTATGATAAGGATGCATGGCTTACAGGCGCAGCACAGCGCATTCCCAATATCAGTTCCTAACGTTTCACCTCCCACGATGTGGAGGCTATGAATTGAAAAAACATCCTACAGATGCATAGCAAAAACCCCCGATCCACCTAAGTGGCTATCGGGGGTTTCTTCATTTCCTAGCTTACAGGTTAGCCCTGCTGATTCAAGAGACGAACGAGTTCATCCTCATCCTCAATGGTTGGGATGCCTAGATCATGCGCTTTAGCCAGCTTGCTGCCCGCCTTCTCTCCGGCAATGACAAGGTCGGTCTTTTTCGAAACACTGCCTGTGACTTTCGCTCCGAGCGCTTCCAGTCTTTGCGTTGCCTCGTCACGTGTCAGTTGATGCAGTGTTCCGGTCAGCACGACCGTTTTACCACTAAAGAAGGAGTCTTCGACTACCACTGCTGGTCCCTCAGGCGCCTGTGCCTTTACGCCCAAGTCCAGCATCTTTTCAATCGCAGCCTGGGTAAACGGATCTGCGAAGAACGTGACAATACTCTCTGCTACAATACTGCCTACGTCTGGAAGTTCAACTAGTTCCTCCACAGTTGCATTCATAATAGCATGCAGATCACGATAATGGTCGGCCAGCATACGTGTCGTTGATTTACCTGTATTCGGAATGCCCAGCGCGTACAGGAACGATGCAAGGTCACGATCCTTACTATTTTCCAGCGCAGCGAGAAGGTTGCTCGCTTTCTTTTCACCAAACCGCTCCAGCTTCACCAGATCATCAAATTGCAATGTATACAGATCAGCCGGCTCACGCACACTGAGCTCATCATACAGCTGAATCGCTGTCTTCTCACTGAATGTCTCAATATCCATGGCATCACGGGAAGCAAAATGAGAGATTCTGGCCACGGTCTGCGGTTTACAAGCCAATTTGTTATTACAGAACAGATGAGCTCCGCGCTGCTCCAGTGGGAATCCACAAGCCGGACACTGCTCAGGATATATGATCTCCTCGCCATCGCTCTCTTCCGTCACTTTACCCAGGATTTCAGGGATAACGTCATTGGAACGGCGGATGAAGACACGCGTGCCCAAGGCAAACTTCAGATTTTTACGCTCAATATCGCCTACATTGTTCAATGTACAGTTCGAAACCGTTACTCCCGCCAGTTCGACCGGTTCTACACGTGCCAGCGGAGTTACTTTGCCGGTACGGCCCACATTCCAATCAACGGATTTGAGTACAGTTGTGGTCTCTTCTGCTTCGAACTTATAGGCTACAGCCCAGCGTGGGAACTTGTCCGTATAACCCAGCACTTCACGTGTGCGCATATCGGTGATTTTGATAACGGCCCCATCAATCAGGTAGTCGAGCTGTCCCCGATTCTCCTGAATGGCGGCAAGCTGTTCCATCACATCATCAAATTCATGGAAGTACGTAATCGACGGGTTAACTTTGAAACGGTTCTCACGCAGAAAATCCATCATCTCTTGATGATTGGCAAATTCAATGTCATCCGAGTACCCAACATTGTAAAAATAGGCATTGAGCCTGCGCTCGGCCGTTGTCTTCGGATTCAGGTTGCGCAGTGCTCCGGCAGCTGCGTTACGGGCGTTTTTGAGCGGCTCTGCTGCTGTTTCATTGTACCGGTTCAGTACAGACAGATTCATGATGCCTTCCCCCTGCACTTCGATTGTACCGTTGGTATACGGAATTCGGAGCGGGACGGATTTGATCGTTCTAACCTGAGCCAGAATCCCTTCGCCAACCGTTCCGTTCCCGCGTGTAGAAGCCTGTACCAATTCACCATTGGTGTATGTCAGGTTCAGGGTGAGCCCATCAAACTTCAACTCAATAACGTAGCCGGGTTCCGGTAAAGGGTTGCCTGGATTTTTGCTGTTGTAGTCATTCACGAGCTTCAGTACACGAGTATTCCAGCTCCGCAGCTGTTCGATGTTTTGGGCTTTGTCCAAGCTCCACAACGGAGACAAATGGCGATGCGGGGTAAACCCCTTCAGCAGTTCGCCACCGACACGCTGTGTTGGAGAATCAGGCAAAACCATCCCGCTCTCCTGTTCCAGGGAAACCAGTTCGTCATACAGGAGATCATATTCCTTGTCACTGATCTGCGGCTGATCCATCGTGTAGTACTGATAATTATGCTGGTTCAGCTCGGTAACGAGTTGCTCCATCCGGTGCATCGGGTCCATACAGGGCCATCCCTCCGTTTATTTAATCTATGTAGAACGAACACTCAAATTGCACTTGAACTAAGCTGACAGAATAATCCTCCGATCGCTGTTGTCACTGGATTTCTTGTCAATATTCATTAAGGTTGAAATCCCGTGACAAAGGCGAACGCGTTGCTTCTACAGATTTTCTGCCCTCTTCGTTATTGTGCAAAATTGAAGTTTCGTTCTTAATCTATTCTACTTTGGTAATAGGAGCAAAGCCGGCGAGCAGGCGTTTCACACCGACCGGAGCCGGGAAGGCAATCTGCAGTTCCGTGTCATTGCCGGTACCTTTTACCGCAACAATAGTTCCCGTACCCCATTTGCCATGCTGCACTTTATCTCCTGCTTTGAAGCCTGCTTCACTATTCGAAGCTGCGGGCTTGGAGGCAGATGATGGCGTAGCATATGTTGGACGCGAGGTACTTGTGGTCACACGAGAAGTTGGCGTGGACGAAGTAGCCGAGGAGCCACTTCTGCTCTGCTGTTCAAAGAGCTTGGCCGCACTTCCACCGCCAAAGTTGCTTCCTCCACTGGAGCCAAGTCCACGTCCACCGTAGGAACCTCCTGCATTGGCACCACGACGATAACGGTCACGGGCAATTGAAGTATCCTCTTTGAGCTCATCCGGAATTTCATCCAGGAAGCGTGAAGGCGGGTTCGCCGTTGTACGTCCAAACAAGGTTCGCATCTGGGCACAAGACAGGAAGAGCTGTTCTTCTGCACGAGTAATCCCTACATAAGCAAGTCTGCGTTCTTCCTCCAGCTCTTCATTATCCATGAAGGCCCGGCTGTGCGGGAAGACGCCTTCCTCCATACCCACGATGAATACGACAGGGAATTCCAGACCTTTGGCACTGTGCATGGTCATCAAGGTAACGGCGTCGCTCTGATCCTCTTCATCATCGTTCATGCTATCGATATCTGCAATGAGTGCCAGATCGGTGAGGAACGAGACGAGCGTTTTGTCTTCATTATTTTTCTCAAATTCCATGGTCACGGAAAGGAACTCTTCAATGTTTTCCAGACGTGCACGGGATTCGAGTGTATTTTCGTTCTGCATTTCAAGCCGATATTGACTCATCTCCAGAATCTTCTCGGTCAGTTCGGTTACAGACAGGTACTCTACCATCTGATGCAGTGCAGCGATCATGTCGTAGAACTCCACCAGCGCGTTCCGCGTGCGGCCCGCAAAGCCGAGATCGTCCACAACCTGAAGCACACGGAATATGGAAACTCCACGTTCTCCTGCTGCAGCTGCCAGCTTCGCCACGGTTGTATCACCGATGCTGCGTTTAGGCACATTAATGATCCGGGTGAGGCTGATATCGTCGTCAGGGTTGGACAGCAGGCGGAGATACGCCAGAATGTCCTTGATCTCTTTACGATCATAGAACTTGATGCCGCCAACAATCTGATACGGAATATCAGACTTGATCAGAATTTCCTCTATAACCCGGGACTGGGCGTTCGTACGGTACAAAATGGCATGGTTTTGATAGGATTTGCCGTTCTTCACGTTTTTACTTATCTCGGAGGTAACAAAGTAGCCCTCATCATGCTCGGAGTCTGCGCGGTATACCTTGATCTTCGAACCACCCTCCTTGTCTGTCCACAGCTTCTTCGGCTTACGTCCGGAGTTGAGGCCAATGACCTCATTCGCTGCATTCAGGATGGTGGACGTCGAACGGTAATTCTGCTCCAGCATAATGGTCTGTGCCTCTGGATAGTCTTTCTCAAAGTTCAGGATATTGCTGATATCCGCTCCACGCCAGCGATAGATCGACTGGTCACTATCCCCTACGACGCAGATCCGGTGATGGCTGTCAGCCAGCATGCGGCACAGCATGTACTGCGCACGGTTCGTATCCTGATACTCATCGACGTGGATATATTGGAATTTCTTTTGGTAGAAGTCGAGGACTTCCGGCACTTCTTTGAACAATTGAATGGTCGCCATAATGAGATCATCGAAGTCGAGCGAATTGTTGGCTCTCAGACGTTTCTGGTACATTTTATATACCTTCGCCACAATGCCTTCAAAATAGTCGCCAGCCTGCTTCTCATACTGGTCAGGACCGATCAGTTCATTTTTCGCGGTACTCATCATGGCCTGAACAGCTTTTGGTTCGAATTTCTTGGTGTCAATATTCTGGTCTTTCATACAGCTGCGAATAACGGATAACTGGTCGGATGAGTCCAAGATACTGAAGTTCGAAGTAAAACCAATGCGTTCAATGTCACGTCGCAGGATACGCACGCACATGGAGTGGAATGTGGATACCCAAATGTCGCGGCCCTGTGAGCCACCAACGAGCTGAGAAACCCGATCCTGCATCTCACGAGCGGCTTTGTTCGTAAACGTAATCGCCAAAATGCCCCAAGGAGGTGTCTTGCGTGTTGCGATAAGGTAAGCAATCCGGTGTGTCAGCACCCGGGTCTTACCACTGCCCGCTCCGGCCATAATCAGTAACGGTCCATCAGTTGCCTCGACGGCTTGCCGCTGAGGGGTATTAAGCCGTGCCACGGCATCATGTATATTTACAGGTTGCATGCATGCATGCTCCTTTCGTTGGTTGATCGATTAAGCAAAATCAGAAGTTACACTGGTCACTCCGAGGTCAGAATAAGCTTCCGATCGCTGTTATTCCCGAATTTTTTTGAATCAATTTTTATAAGGTAAAAGTACGGGAATAAGGCGAGCGCTCCGCTTCTCCAGCTTACTTCTGTCCTCTACGTTTCTCGTGTAAACGTAATTGTGCTTAATATAAATTTTATATTAGTAGGGCAAAGTTCTATTTTAACAGATCGTAAGGGGAAATTGGGGGAATGGTAAACTAAACCGATTAAACGGTTCCTTTTACAGCTTGTACCGTCTCAAGTGCCTTCTTTAAATCGCTGTACACAATGTTACCCACGACGACGGTGTCTGCAACTTCGGAAGCTTGTGCTGCTTTCTCGGGATTGTCGATTCCCCCGCCATAAATGAGATGTGCGCGATCCAGTTGTCTATGCGTCTCGCCAACCAGCTCCATATCGCCAAACGTTCCGCTGTACTCCATATATACAATCGGAAGATTGAGCAGCCGCTCTGCAGCTTGGGCATACGCCACCGCCGCACCCGTCGTCAGCTCTGTATCTGCTCCGGTCAAACGCGCTACGGTGGAGTCGGCATTCAGCACGATATACCCCTCGGCAATTAGCAGATCCCACGGTATAAGGTAACCAAAACGTTCGATGGCCTGTTGGTGGTGCCCAATCATCCATTTGCTATCCGTGGCATTCAGCACCATCGGAATCAGATATCCGTCAAAACCAGGGACAACCGCCTCCAGATCGGATACTTCCAGCACACAGGGCAGCTCGTAGCGACGCACGCGGGACATCAGGTCTACCGTGTTGTCATAGGTGATTCCCGAAGATCCTCCAACGATAATAGCATCGGTCCCCGACATACATACCAGATCGAGTGCTTCATCCGTGATTTCCCGGTCCGGGTCGAGCTTAAATACGTGTCTCCACTGCTTAATCATGTCTATCAACGAACATTCCTCCAGAGGTTCTTCTGCATCCTAAAAAGCTTGTAAACTAAGTCTAAGTCAGCAGGCAGTGAGTGTCAATGTTCGCATAAAAAGGGGAACAAAAAATCACAGACTTTTCCCTGTAAAGTGCAGGAATCAGTCTGTAATTTTAGGAGAATGAGTTGTATCGCTATTAATCACAGAATGCTCGAGTAATAATGGAGGGCTACTTTTCTGAGGTGATTGGAATATAGATTTTTCACGTATAAGTGTTATGGCTTCCAGGCAAAACGAGTATTCATCTGATCCAGCTCTTCTTCCGTCAGCACATCTGAATAGACGCCATATACGCCCCACTTTTCATAGTTGGCCACCTGGTCGGTGTCATTGATGGTATGCACGTACGTAACAGCGCCCGCCTTCTTCAGCTTGGCGACGAAGTTCTGATTTACTTTATATTCCGGCATGGTTACGGCATCAATATCATTCTTTTCCACAAAATCAACGACCTGTGCTTCGGTATCCTGCGTTGCATAGAGGGTATAGATAATGGACGGGAACACATGGATTTCTTTCACGGTCTCCAGCATGGGCTCATTATAAATCTGCACGACGATGCGATCCAGTACAGATGGATCTTTCTTTTTGGCAGCGTTGACGAGAGAAGATAGCACCTGCTGAATATCCTCATCTTTCTGCTCCTTCGTGTCCGTTACGATATACATATCGGAATATTGCGCCAGCACATTAATGATGCCATCAGCGTCCATGGGTTGGTAGATGCCCAAAATTGGGGTGTTCATAAATTCATCGTGCGTAAGTGCCCCAGCCTGTTTGTCTTCAGGAAGCTCCTCTTCCTGGCCCAGCAGTTTGCTCATATTGGCAGTCCATTCATGTCTGGCTACGGCTACACGATCTGAGGTGAGCATGAAGTCGATCTCAAACACTCTTGTGCCTTTCTCATAATTGGCGATCATGGCCTCATAGGCGTTGGTATAAGGCTGATCACGGATACTGCCCATTGCGTGAGCAATCAGTCGGTAGGCTGTAAATCCATCACGCTGTTCCTCACTTTGACTCTCATAGGCAAAAAACAGGGTCCCCACGGTAATGATCAGTAGTGTAATGACGGCAGCGATTCGTTTCATATGATGTTCACATCCTTTAGGAGTGATATTAGGGAGAGAAAGTGTATAGCTAATTAGATATGACAGCGTATGTGCGGGATTTCCTTTTTGATAGCTAACTACCCGAATTGATGAGGTGTAAAACAAAAAAGCCGCCCGGAGGCAGCTGTTAAATGGTGGTACGGTTTGGTTTGTTGGATGGATCTAATACGCATTCTTGAGACCATTTCGAATGGTTTCCCATATGATTTTGATATCAAATAATAAAGACCAGTTTTCAATATAAAAGATGTCCTGTTCAATCCGTTCCTCAATCGAGGTATCTCCTCTTAATCCTTTACTCTGCGCCAATCCCGTAATCCCTGGGCGGACGTGATGTTTAATCATATACTTCGGAATTTCATCCCGGAATTGATTCACGTAGTATGGACGTTCGGGCCTTGGGCCAACCACACTCATATGACCCAACAGCACGTTGAAGAATTGAGGCAACTCATCCAGGCTGGTGCGTCTTATAAATGTACCGAATGCCGTTCGACGAGGATCATCCTTCGTGGACCAACCGGTATCAACTACACCTTCGGGAATGAATTTCATGGAGCGGAATTTAAACATCATGAAGTTGCGTCGATTAAGTCCAACACGTTCTTGTTTGAAAATGACTGGGCCAGGCGACGTCAATCGTACGCCTAGTGCCACTATGGCCATCACCGGGGAAGTCAGTATGATAGCGACGAGAGAGAAAAGAATATCGAATGCACGCTTCATCAGTCGGTTTACGGCCATATCCAGCGGGATATCGCGCACATTAATCATTGGCATGCCAGCGAAGTTGTCAAAATGCGGACGGGCCGGAAGATAATCAAAAAAGTCTGGAATAATCAGTGTCCGTACGCCAGCCTTTTCACAAACCTCAATGATGTGTGGATACTTGTCGTGGGCATCCAAAGGAAGTGCAAGAATCACCTCGTCGATCATACGAGTCGACAGAATTTCTGCCAGCTGGTCAATCCGTCCCCTAATCGGCTTGTAACGCTGCTGCTCCTCTGGATCCCAGCGACGATAATCATCGAGAAAACCATATACCTCGTACCCGAGGTCAGGATAACTACGGAGGTTATCATAGAAACGTTTGCCTAAAGAACCTGCTCCAAGGATCAATACGAATTGACGGTTGAAGCCCTTTTTCCGTAGTCTTCTCAGTTGAAGTTTGACGATGTATCGGTAGATCAGGGTAAAAGCAACGTTACCAATCATGTACATGGCTAGATAGGCACGAGAGATGTCGACTTCCTTGAAGAAGAACATTAAGCTCATCAGCATAAAGAAGGCGATCCCATGGACCTGAATCAGTTTCATGAATTCATCTACAAAACGTTTTTTCCGTTTAGGTACGTATAAGGAGACCATTAAGCCGATGAGGAGAGCCAGCCCTCCATATACAATACTCCATACAAAGTACTTCTCAATCGGCAATGCACCCTGTTTGATCAGAAGATTGCTCTCAAACTTAATCCACCAAGCCATTAAGAAGGAAAACTGTATCACCAAGAAATCTGCCGCAATATACAGTTGGGTCAGAAATTGCTGATTACGCCGAATCATGCTTTCACCTCAGAAGATGTCTCAAGAGCTTCCGCACCACCGGATGGTAATTCTTTTTGGGAAGCCGGTTTAATCAGTTTATTGCGGATCAGAGACAATGAGAATTTTAATGAGATACCGAGCCATACGGCTGTGTTGGTCAAAATGCCATAACGCTTGACGTAATGTTTACGGTGGAAAACCCACATCGCTCTATGAAACTCATAAATGATTTTCATAGGTTTACGCCGGGCGCTCGCACCTTTGTAATGCACAATATATGTACGTGGGTAATAATAAATGCCCCAGCCCGCTTCTTTGATGCGATAACACCAGTCGATATCTTCACCGTACATGAAGAAGGTTTCATCCAAGCCGCCCACTTGGTCGATGGTTTCACGCCGCACGAGCATGAACGCACCGACAAGACAGTCTACCGGATACTCATCATCCGGGCTGAGATGTCCGAGCTGATACTGGTTGAATTTCGGACGATCAGGAAACATCCGTGAGATGCCAAATGCGTAATAAAATGAAGCCGATGGAGTGGGGAATCCCCTCTTGCACGCTTTATCCAGGGAGCCATCAGGAAGGATAACCTTGCAGCCGGATGCTCCCATCTCTGGATGACTGTCCATGAATCTGATCATGATGTCCAAAGTATCCTTCTGTACAACCGTGTCCGAATTGAGCAGTAGAATATACCGTCCTTTGGCAATTTCCATGGCCTGGTTGTTAGCAACGGCGAAGCCCGTATTGTCCCTATTGGCAATCATACGAACCTCTGGATACGCTCCTCCGATTGCTTCCACGGATCCATCGCGCGATGCATTGTCAACAACAATGACTTCATATTGAAAGGAAGTAAGAGATTCATACACCGATGCCAGACAGTCCAGTGTCAGCTGGCGTGTATTGTAGTTAACGATGATGATGCTGACATCAGGACCATAGTTGTTATTATTTTTCGATCCCCCTCGTAAGGGTACATCTGCTGTTTCGATCATTTTGTAAAACTCCTGACTTTGTAACGCTGTGTTTATCTATTGAAAGTATAGCATATTATGGGCAATCGAGTGGAAAGCGCAGCCAATCTATTAACTTAAATCTTCTTCAAGACGTATATGAGCTTAAGAACAAGGTTATCAAGAGACGCTTGACGGTAAAAGGGCATTTTGGAAGAATATCTAATTCGTTTTATCCACGAGCTGTCTAATTGGTTTAAAAAGTGCTGTATATCCCTTTGTTGTTGAGCAGATAATTGATCTTTATGGATTTGTAAGAACATCTTTGCTTGTTTGCTTAAGATATAATGATTTTTACCATTCATGAAGCGATTCCATCTGTTCTTCCATTTCATGATAAAACCTTCGTTGCTTCCACCCAAAACATTATTTTGATGTTGTCGATACAGGATCATCGGCTCCTCATCAAAAATGACCTCACCAAATGCACTAGCATAAAGATAGATCCACCAATCATGCATAATAACCTGATTTAAATCGGAGGGAATGTTTTCCTTAACTTGCTGAAAAGCAATTGGATTCAGGACCATAGTACAACCCACACAGCAGTTTTCGACCAAGGCATTATACATGCTTAACGGCTTAGGAGGGAGGGTCGGCCACACACTTAGGTTGTTCAGATCCTGATCTACCATTTGTGTAGAAGAACAATACATCAGGGGTATGTTTGATTGACTTGATTGTAGTTTAGTTACTGCCCTAATAAGTTTATCCTGCTTCCACACATCATCCTGATCACAAAATGCGTAATAATCATACACAGGCTCCGTTTGGCACATCAGTTCAAAAAAACTCCCGATCACACCCAAATTTTCACCTTTAATAACTCGGATTTGGCCCGGATGAGACTTGGCATATTCGTTTAACTTTTGTAAAGTTCCATCAGATGATCCATCATCCCTAATATTAATCTGGACGTCCACCTCATGTTGTGCGAGAAGGCTTTCCATCTGTTCATCAATGTACTTTACTCCGTTATATGTAGAAAGCATGATGCATACTTTAGATTTATTCACGTGTCACCTCAAAATCTGACTTTTCTTTATTATATACGAAAACTCCCGCCCAAAAGTAAGAGCGAGAGTTACATAGTGCTACTATGGCCGTTCCTATTTTGACAATAAGCTAATAAAATCACGCAGGCCCTCCCGCCATGGGCGGATATCCGCCAAACCATTCGTTCGAATGGATAGATGCTCCATTACCGAATTACGCGGCCTGGGAGCTGGTCTGGGGAACTGCTCTGTCGTACAAGGCTCCAATTGTGCTTGGATGGTAAACCCTTCAACATTTCGAGCTTCCGCAAAGATCGCTTCCGTGAATTCATACCATGTACAAGTACCACTGTTGGAGGCATGATATACCCCATACATTTCTGTTTGCATAAGCTCTAGGATAAATCCTGCCAAATCAACGGTAAACGTAGGTGACCCTTTTTGGTCATGTACTACCTGTAGCTTTGGTTTTTCCTGACCCAATTTCAGCATCGTTTTGACAAAATTATTCCCATACAGGCCGTAAACCCAAGAAGTACGCACAACAAACCATTTGGAGGACAACGACTGTACCATTAATTCTCCCGCCCGTTTGGTCTTGCCATACACACTTTGCGGATTCGTATTATCGTATTCCTGATAGGGAGATGGCGAGTTGCCATCAAAGACATAGTCCGTACTAATATAAATTAGTTTAGCTCCAGCTCTTTCTGCTGCTACAGCAACATTGCGTGTTCCAACCGCATTCACCTTATATGCACCATCGATATCTGTTTCCGCTGCATCTACGGCTGTATAAGCTGCACAATGAATGACCACTTCAGGATGATAAGATGAAATGACGTCATTACACTGTGCCTGATTAGTTATATCCATCTGATCCCGATCACAAGCAAGAACAGCATGCCCCTCCTTCTCCAAAAGAAGAACGACATCCCGTCCCAGTTGTCCGTTTGCTCCTGTAACCAAAACCTTCATTACTTCACGTCTCCCAATCGAGAGCCATACTGCTTGGCATAATACTGTTGATACACACCGGACTGAATACGGGTCCACCATTCCTTGTTATCCAGATACCATTGAATAGTCTCCTTGATCCCGGTTTCAAACGTATGCTTTGGCTTCCAGCCTAATTCAGACATCGTTTTGGTCGGATCAATGCCATATCTGCGGTCATGCCCAGGCCGGTCTTGCACGTATTTGATTAAGGATTCCGGCTTGCCGAGTTGCTCCAAAATGGTTTTCACGATGTGCACGTTAGTTCGTTCATTGTTGCCGCCGATGTTGTACACTTCACCATTACGTCCTTGATGAATCACCAAGTCAATGGCGCTGCAGTGGTCTTCAACATAGAGCCAATCTCTGATGTTTAATCCATCTCCATACACAGGCAAGGCTTCATCAGCAAGGGCCCGTGAAATCATCAGAGGGATCAGTTTTTCAGGGAACTGGTACGGACCGTAATTGTTGGAACAGCGCGTGATATTTACCGGAAGGCCAAAGGTCTCATGGTATGCGCGCACAAGCAAGTCTCCACCAGCTTTGGATGCCGAATAAGGACTGTTCGGTTGTAGTGGAGTATCTTCTGTAAATAGGCCTGTTGGACCCAACGAACCATATACCTCATCCGTCGATACCTGAACAAACTTGGTCACATTTTGTTTTTTAGCAGCTTCAAGCAATGCCTGGGTACCATTCACATTCGTCCGTACAAACACATCTGGTTCCAATATGCTGCGGTCAACATGTGATTCGGCGGCAAAGTTAACGACAACGTCCACCTCTTGACCGATCAGGTGATCCATCTGGGCAGCATCTGTAATGTCTGCTTTGACAAAGGTATGACGTGCGTTGCCTTCAAGTGATTTCAAGTTTTCCAAGTTGCCTGCATACGTCAGCGCATCCACATTGATGATTTCGTAATCAGGATGCTGGTCCAGCATATACATCACAAAATTACTTCCAATAAAACCGGCCCCGCCGGTAACGAGCAGTTTCATAGTGTTAAAACCTCCTAATTACTTCACTTCGAAATTGAAATTGATCTCCGCATCTTGAAGTAAAGGATGTCTTTGGTCCTTATCTGACAAAGTCGGACTAGATGTAGGCCAATCAATTCCAAGAGCCGGGTCACTCCATAATATGCCGCGGTCGTTCTCCGGGGAATAGTATTCGTCCACTTTGTACAAGACTTGGGTGTTTGGTACCAGTGTACAAAAGCCATGAGCAAATCCTTTGGGTACCAGTAGCTGACGGTGATTATGTTCACTCAAGATGAAACCCTCCCACTGTCCGTAGGTAGGGGATCCTTGACGAATGTCGACGATAACATCGTAAATCACACCCGAAATAACCCGAATTAACTTCGTTTGTGCTTTGGGATTAAGTTGGTAGTGCAATCCGCGCAACACACCAGGCTGAGCAGATAAGGATTGGTTATCCTGAATAAAGTGGTAATTGATTCCTTGTTGATTCATAAGCTGCTCATTGTAACTTTCCATAAAAAAACCCCGGTGATCTCCGTGAACCACCGGTTCAATCAAACAGGCACCTGTCAGCTTGGAAGGAGTGATTTTCAATTATTCCGCATCCCTTCTCTTCTATAACTTTAACTTCCCGAACTCGTTTCCGAAAACAATATTCTGCGCCAATTCATTGGCCCGTGCCAACGACGTGTGAGTACCTGCGTCCGTCCACCAACCCTTAAGTATATCGTAGGTTAGATTTCCTCGTTCAATGTACGCATTGTTTACGTCTGTGATTTCCAATTCGCCTCTTGCAGAAGGCTTTAATGTCTTGATGATCTTAAAGACTTCACTATCAAACATATATATGCCTGTTACCGCATATTTGCTTTTGGGTTTTTGAGGTTTTTCTTCAATGGATACGATGCGATCGCCGTGTAACTCAGGCACTCCGAAGCGATGAGGATCGTTGACTTCTTGTATCAATATTTTGGCTCCGGACTTTTGCTCGCAGAAATTAGACACATACTCAGTAATATCGTCCTCAAACACGTTATCACCAAGGATGACGACCATTTGATCGTTACCTGTAAATTGTTCTGCCAATCCAAGTGCTTGAGCTATTCCTCCTGCTTCATCTTGCACTCGATAAGTGAATGAGACACCTAAATCACTTCCGCTACCAAGAAGATTAACAACGTCCCCCATATGTTCTTTGCCGGTAATCACCATGATGTCGGTAAGGCCAGCTTGTTTTAATTTATATGCAGAATGAAAGATCATCGGATACTTGCCTACAGGAAGCAGGTGTTTATTAGTTACCTTAGTTAAAGGAAAAAGGCGGGATCCTGTCCCGCCTGCAAGAATTATGGCTTTCATGAGTAACCACCCTTATCTACCCAGGCTATGACCCTATCCCAGAGATTTTAAAATTGAAATTCTAAATATATGCGAATCAACTTGAAGGGAGATACGGGACGATTGAATACTGTTATACCCAATCATTGTCGATATAAAGAGTAGGAGTGATACTTCTTACTTTTACTTTTTCACTAAATATATTTAGAAACTGTCTAATTTCCTCATTAATATTAAGAAGGATCTCCTCATCGAGATAAGTCTCCATACTTCCTGAAATATAATTACCACTCGAACCTTTGTGATATCCATCAAATCCTGCAAAAGTAACCTCTTTAAGGTTCATTTGATCAAGAAGGTTAAGCAACATCAGGGTCGAATTATCCTTCACTCTATCAAATGAGTTTAACAAACTCGAATAATTTATCCGAAACTGGTTTTTAAATTCTTTCAATCCAATATTCGAGGTAACAATCACTTTATACTGTTTATTCGGATCACTTAATTCATTTTCAAGAGTGCCTATTCTTTTTCTATTACTAAAGAATACAAAATCAGAATCTATACCATTAGGTAGAAACTGAACCGATATAATTACAGGCTTTTCAGCCTCTATAAAGCCATCAATTTTGTCTTTATATTCAACAACACTCTTCCCAGGAGCTAACACCAAAATTTTTTTATCTTTTATAATCTTTTTGAGTTTCTTGATGTCTTCATTGTCATTAATCCAATGGGCCTGGAAATCTAAATATAATTGCTCAACAAGTTTATTATCATATAGTTCTCTATTTTCTATAGGAATTGAAGTAAGAATC
>NZ_NPBR01000012.1:0-100398 GCF_002276415.1 Paenibacillus sp. 7523-1
ATCATATAGTTCTCTATTTTCTATAGGAATTGAAGTAAGAATCTTCGCAATTAAATTAACTTGAAGGGTCTTTTTATTAATTAAAAATGTGGCATAATTGGGGTGACAGTTATGAATTGCGGCTAAATAGTATGGAACTGAATATCCCCAACTATATTGATTTCGAATCGAAGAGATACATTCATCAATAATCTCAAGTAGGTAGCTTATATCATAAACTTCTCCCAAATTAGAATTAATATATTCAGCTATTAGCTCAGTGTTTAAATTCCCTGCTCCCCGCCCCATGCCATAAACAGAAGAATCAATAAATATTGTTCTTTTAGCATGAAGAGAAACTAATTCCTGAGAATTCGAAAAAGACAATTGTAAATTGTTGTGCGAATGGAAACCGATTTTAATTTCAGGATTTAAATTATAGTCAATAAGATAATACATCCTGTGAACGTCGTTTTTAGTCATTGTACCTAATGTATCAACAATATAGAAGGAATATGGATTTAGTTCGTTCACCATGTGGATTAATGATAATAATTCTTCATCCGAGTAGCTTGTTGTTCCAACTGGTTGCACAAACACCTTATAGCCCTTACGTTTGACTTGTTTACAAAACTCCAATGCGTCTAGCATTTCTTCCAAATGGAAAGTAATCCTAATACCGCTGATTGATCTACCATCAAAAATTTTAAGATTATTGATATCTAGCTCACCAAACCGAGTCATTGCTACAAATTCTGTGTTACCTCTGTTCTCTGGGATAAACTGTTCAATTTGATCCACGCTGTTGAATAAACTGCAGTTGATATCATACTTTTCAAAATCTTCCAGGAAGCCACATTCAATATAATCCATCCCAGATTTAGTCAAGTTATTAATAATTGTTTTTATATTGCTAGATTCAAAATTCCAATTGTTAATATAACCACCGTCGCGTAAAGTACAATCAAGAATTTTTATATTATTCATAACTAAGTTGCCGCCATTCTTTCGTTTATAATTGCCACTACTTTTTCAAGATCCTTAGGAGTATCGACCGAAAGAGATTCTGATTTATTAACTTCTACAAACGTAATCTTAATACCGTTCTCTAAAAACCTCAATTCATTAATATCTTCGATTTTTTCAAGTGGTCCCTTGTTTGTTTCACTGAAAAATCTCAATGCTTTTAAATTGTAGGCTAACACGCCAAGATGTTTTTTATATTTGAAATCTAAACTCGCTTTAGGGTAAGGAATCGGACTCCTAGACATAAACAAACCTTCACTATTAATATCGGAAACAACTTTAATATTTGTAAAGTCAACCACTTCACTTGCTTCTGTTATTTCAGTTATCAAATTAGATACAAAGTATTCCTTATTAAAAAACTCCTTATCATCTGGTATTATTCTTTCGATTAGAAATGGATCAATTAACGGCTCATCACCGTTTATAACAACATATAGATCAGCTTCTTTTTGCAAAGCAACCTCATAAACTCTTTCTGTACTTGTGCTATGAGTTGGAGATGTCATGTGAACTTCCATGTTGTATTTTTCACAGACATTTAAAATCTGTTCATTATCTGTGGCAATTATAACTGCATCAAAAGCTTTCACTTTTTTCACTTGATTGTAAACCCACCAAATCATTGGTTTCCCACAAATTTCAGCTAAAGGTTTACCTATAAATCGAGATGAATGGTATCTTGCCGGTATTATAGCTAGTTTCTTCACAGAAAACCTCCAGTTTACTTTAATCTTACATTTTATTTTCGATTTTAGAAGCTAGCTCTTTATTTAGTTTAATATAATGTAGCAATCTTTTCTCAGTAGCCTCCAATATTCCTTCCAATACTTTTATTCTTAGCTCATCTTGAGTTTTTTTCTCTACACCTAAAGAAATTCCAGTATTATCCAATTCCCTTTTGAATTCACTTTCTGTTATCATCTTTTTCACCTCTTCATTTTTTGTATAGATATATATAGTTTCAGACTCTAAATCTTGATAAATGTCTTTAGCATTTGCTGTTTTATTAATAGTAATGGGAATCATATCAAGCAGTAACTTTTTTGACTCTAATGAATAAAACCAATAATCCTCATGGGAGTTTAAAAATAATAAAACAGAGTTGGAATCTAACTTTTTAATACATTTAATTATGTCAATATTCTCATTCACATCCCAATCATGTTTATCAAGCACTACAATACAATTATTTGATATATCATTTATATTAGATAATTCATATAAACTTCGATTATATAAATTCAAATCAGAATAATTGATTAAGTTTTTCATAATTGCTTCATTGACCCCATACGAATAAATCTTACGATTTGAATAGCTAAGAAGATCCAAAAATTTCAGAGCAGTATAGTAACGATGAATTTTCTTAAATTCGTTCTCAAAGTTATTATCAAAAATTATTTTCCTCTCGAATTGATCCCCAATATTATTTATTGCTGTAGAACTCACAGTTAACGCAGCTTTTGGAGGGTTTTTGAAAGCATAAGGTAGTAATTCTGCAGGGAATTTCCCCTTTAGTGATACACTCTCAGGAAATAACAAATTGTAATACATCAGATCGTCCGGATGCAATTTGAAAATCACTTTGTAATCTAAAGAAAAATAATCAACCAGTAATTGGTAAATTAAAATCTGATCCTCGAATGACATTATACCTAGATTAGCAAAGTGTTGTGTTAATATGAGCATAGAATTCTCATCAAAATTTATATGGTCAACACCAAAGAAGTTTAATACAATTTCTAGCTCGTTAGGAAGTAATAATTCCAGACTTTTTACAATATCTATGTGAACAGCTTTTGAATCCTTAAATCCTGGAAGTTGAACCTGAAGATTACAATATTTCTCCAAAATCAGTTCATTATCACCGTTATAGAGACCAAAACTCTCACTTATTTCATGCTTTGCGAGAAAAAGTTTCTTCTCAATGTTCATTAATATTTCCGGCCTACTTAATAATCCACTGGCATCCTCCATAAATATAAAATTCTTTTTTATATTTATTAGATAAATACCGAAAAAACTATGTGCACAACTCACGAAAATATGATCCAAATCATCCAGATTTATTTTTTCTTTTTCAAAAAATCTTGTGAAGTAATCATTAGTATTATCTAACAAATCTAATTTTTCTTGTCCCTTAATTTCATGGCTATGATATACAACAACTTCATCAAAAAATAAAGAATACATCTTGGAGTGGATAGGAAACTTTTCAATTAAGAAATTCGTAGTCAATAGTATAGCTTTCTTAGATTTGTGATAAAGTAATTTGTGCACCATTGATTGTAATAATTGATAAGAACTAATTGCATGATATAAAATCATTGAATCACTCATTTCTTTATAAATTCACTTTGTTTAAGATATCCCCTATAGTTTCAGTACGTTGATTCGTATAGTCAGCTCCAACACCTCTTGAAAATGCAGTTTCACTAAAAAATCTTCTAAAGAATTCCACGTTTCTAGTTACCATCCTAAAAGGTAGATAGGCATCATACCCAGGAATATTATACATATAACTGTGGTTTTCAAAAAACTCGTTGTACATTGTTGAGAAGTCCATGATGCCTTGATGTATTTTCTTAATCACATCATAGTTTTCGACTTCAGGTATATCGAATTCAAAATTACTGTTGACATCAAAACCAGCAAAAGAAGGATAGCATGCCTGTGTAAACAACTCAAAGTATACATTGTTAGTGTTTTTGTTAGTGTTCAAATGCGAATCAAACAATTCCCTATTATAAAACCGAGAAAACATGTAAGTTTCTGTTTGATTTTTCATTAATTCATTTATATTAGCAGCTCTACTCCAACTAGCGCTTGCTGCGACCAAGCTCTTCACTTCGCAGTTCATTTTCCATTTTTCTTCTACTAAATGCTTTATGCCCATTGCTCCGGTTCCTAGCCATCCAACGTCAATAACAGCAACTTTTTTACTTTCCCCAATAACATTTATAAAGTAATCCTCAAGAACTTCATTCTCGCCCATATATCTTTCTATAACAACATTCCAATTTTCTATCAATAAATTTTCAAGTTGTTTTACGTTTCCCTTATTAATTATCTCCTCTTTCCTCAAACCAAAATCAAGAAGTCTTTTTTCGAGAGTAGATAAGTTGAGGGATTTAAGCAGATCCTCTACAGTAATATCTATAACATTTATTGCCTTATGAGTTATCATTCTTGTCAAAAAATCGTCCCTGTTAACATCCGCCGTATACTTCGTATTTGCAATTCTGGACCAGAATACATATTCATTCGGAACATCGTTAAACAAGTTATTGAAAACTTTCTGATATATATCTCCATCTCTTGATAAGAATAATACTTTGTCTACTTTATTTTTTTTGACGTATTCATGAATCCAATTACAATATCCAAACACATATAAACCACCGTAGATAAATCCATACTCGTAATACGGGTCATATTCCTTTATACCATTATGCAAATGAGCATTAACAATGCCTGCATAAGCAGAACCCACTAAGTCAGACATACCCTCTGTTCTATATTGCCGTCCAGCATCATTAACATTCTTATAGTAAATTGCGTCAATACCAACCTTTTGCGCACTTTCAATATCAGGTACATAGTTGTCACCAATATGGACAACTTTATTAAAATCACCAATTTTTTTAAGAGCAATTTTATACAAATTTGTATCTCTTTTGCTACAGTTATAATCACAAGATACAAATACTTCTTCAAAACCGATGTATCCACATTTGTTTAGTATCTTCCTAATCATACTTTCATGAAGATACATATCTGATGTCGCAATGATCCTTTTTCCTTGAGCCCTTAATATATTAAAAACCCGAAGCATATAAGGATTGGCAAAACATAAATCAATTTCAGTCTCTAACTCTATTTGAACTCCATAATCTTTATTAATTCCCGTCCTTTTTTCAATGATTTCGTAAATATCGAATATAGTTACTTCTCTATTTCCTTTTAAGACTGCTGCATTATCCCTAGCTTGAACTTCAGCATTTATACGTATATTACTGAAATCAAGATAGTTATGCTTTTCGCCTAAGATCATGAACAGAGCCCTAGGATCGTCCAATGGCCGGAGTACTAAAGTGTCAAATATATCAAAAGAGATAACATCATAGCTCAAGAGATCTCTTGCAAATATATGAGGTGGCTTACGTTTAAGCAGGTTTGATTCTGCTCCTTGGAGATATGGAAGTCTTACTCTTTTTTCTGGTAACTTGTGGAGTGTGACCTCAGAGGGTATTTTTAATAAGCGGTGCTTAAAATTAAGGTTACCAAGATACAACCATGACTTCAGCCTGTGTTTCCTATGAAGCTCCTCATTATTCCATCTATACTGTTGATATTCTTGCAAAATATGTGGATTTCTTTCAACTGCATAGTAGAACATTTTATCCTTAATTTTTTTTATCACCTTGACCACTTCCTTAATTTTCTCGAAATATATTTATATACCTTACCAGGATTTCGTATTCCTTTTATGATTCTTTCTCTTATAAACCAATCAAACTTGTAAAACACTTCAAAATGTACTTGTATTCTTCCCTTTTTCACGTCTTCTACGCTTCCATATACTATAAGGGCATTCTTCCACAGGTTTTTTCCAGCATCCAGATTAAACTGCCGTTTATGATTAACATAATGTTTTAAATTAACAGAAGTCACAAATGATTGTGTATCTTGGGTGTCTCCTATTCCAACCGAAGTTGATAAATGACTAAATTCCATAAGATCGTCATAGTCTTTCCTATTTATAAATTCAAAATAGTCGTTAAGGCATTCGCTCACTTCAATATTTTTTATATATGGATAATATTTTTTATATAAATCTGTCGCTTTAATAATACCTTTCTCAATTTGAACTAGATGATTTTGGGATTTATCTTCTTGCTTAAAGCGAGGAATTATTATTCCCTCATTGTCTTCAAGTTTAATTAAGGAACCCTGCGGGGCAGAGAAAATAAATTCAAACATCATTACATTATCCATTATCGTTTTTTGGTATTCTCTTGGCTTTCCTAGTTTAAAGGCGTAACCTTCAACGTTACTTTTGATATCGGCATAAACATTGTCAGTAGTGCCCAAATAATATCCCACTACCTTTTTTCCTGTGATATCCTTTATGGCTTTATGAGTCGAACCTCTCCAGCCAATATCTACTATATTAATTTCCTCAAAATCCAAAACTTTATTTTGGTTAAGATATTTAATTAATATCTCTTTTTCCCTCTCGAATATCCTGATTACTTCGGGGTAAAGTCTATCTAAAAGTTTTTTCATTTTCTCTCGCTGCATTTCACTTTTGATCTCATCTTTAATACTAGAGAAGCCATACTCATATATGAGAACTGAGTATTTGTCTATATCTAATCCAATATTATTAAATATTTCGTCCAAAGTTATTTTTTGACCAAGTGCTGGGTTAAAAGCAGTTAGCAAATCTAGTGCGTCTTGCCGATTCATATTTAGAATATTTGGGAGTTGATAGACACGCCTTGAAGCATGTAAGTACTTTCCTGGTGGGAGATCTAAAATAACATCCCTCAATTTTTCGTAAATTTTATAAGGTATATATCCATCTCTTGATAAAAAATGAAGATTGTCCAGATCATTTTTTTGAACATTTCTTATCAACCAATTGGTGAATCCCCAAAATATAGATGATACAGTATATATGCCGAATTTTTCCCAATAATCGATTTTTCCGGAGGTTCCTACTTCATTGATTTGTATTGCCTTCATAATTGAATACTCAATACTATATGAACCTCGGACAATGTTCCTTTCTCTTAATGCCTTATAATAATAAGTATTAATTCCAAAATTCATCGCAACTTTACAATCCGAAATATAATTATCCCCAATATGCAACCAAGATTTTTTATCTATATCACCCATTTCATATATGTAATGGTATAGACTACCTGTACCTTTGCACTTCTCTACTTCATTAGATACAAATAATTTAAAATCCTTATATCCGAGATTAACGAGTAGCTCATAAATAAAAGTTTGAGGGAGATACATGTCAGAAATAAAGTAAAGTGATTTCCCCTTGGAAAGGGCATAATTGTATATTTTTTTCATCATTGAATTAGCAATAGTGAATTCTGTTTCTGTATCTAACTCTATTTTTTTTATATATTCCAAGTCTACATTTTTCACATATGTCTTGAGTTTTAAATAAATCTCATCAATTGAAATATCCTCTTTTGAAGACGCGATTCGCGCTGCTTCCTCTGATTTGATTCTCAATTCTTTGAAATTGTTAAAGACTATTCCTTCTCCTGATATTTTTCTTTGAACAATTTCAAATATATCAATAGGATAAAGTACATTCCTTAATACAGCAGTATCGTAAACATCAAAGGAAACCGTTTGATGCTGATCAACTAGATTATATAATACTTTCATTTCCTCTTCCAAATTCGTATTCATTATATCGTTCCCCCAAAGCACATTAAGTTTTTATATAAAACCCAGTGCTCGTCTGTCTAATTAAATATTTCATTAGATCGTTCTCGAACGCTTGCCTTCCGGACCACTCATGTACTTTTTGTAATTCTCACAAACTAGTGAGGAATCCCCGTACTCTCTTATTTCTCCATTTTGAAGCCAAACGACCTTTTCTGTCAGTTCCTGAATTTGATCCAAACTATGTGATACCAGCAGTACAGTTTTACCACTATTAATCATTTCTTTCATCTTTGCTGTACTTTTATCTCTAAAATTTTGGTCACCAACACCCAGAATTTCATCTACAATAAGAATATCCGGATTGATCTGGGTAGCCACAGCAAATCCTAGTCGTGCACGCATTCCTGATGAATAGTTTTTAACGGGTACATTAATAAATTCACCTAAATCGGCATATTCAATTATCTCATTAAATTTTTCATCTAAAAACTTCTTGTTTCTTCCTAGTATTGCGCCATTCAAATATATATTTCTCGTTCCTGTAAGGTCTGGATCAAAACCAGCACCTAGCTCTAATAAGGGAGCAATAGTCCCATCTACAATAATTCTTCCTGATGTAGGTTTTATAACTCCAGATATCAGTTTCAATAGAGTACTTTTCCCAGCACCATTGTGACCTATGATTCCTAGACGTTCACCTTTTTTCACTTCTAAGTTCAAGGTCTTTACCGCATGGAATTCTTTGTACTTTATTTTTCTTTTTACAAATTTGACAAAGAACTCTTTAAAACTGTCAATCTTCTCTTCAGTCAGTTTGTAAGTCATTGTTACATTTTCAATTTTTATTGATAGTTCCTCCATGTCATCACCCTATACATGCAATATAAATTTATGTTGATTCTTTTCAAAAACGAAAAGTCCAATTACTAAACTTAAAACTCCAGCAACAAAACAATACACTATATTATCCAATTCAATAGGTTGTCCGTAATAAACGATTTGTCTAAATCCACTGATAAATTGATAGATCGGATTCAGTTCCAGTATAAATCTGTATTTTTCCGGAACAATATCTGCTGGATAAAAAATTGCTGAAAAATACATTAGAGTCATGACAAACACACCATAAAGATGTTCAACATCTCTGAAAAAGATTGTTATTGTTGAGAGCATTAAGCTTACACCCGTCGTGAAAATTAAAAGTAATACCAGATATAACGGTACATAAATAAAATTAATGGTTACATCTGTCCCTGTGATAAACATAACAACCAGTAAATCGATCAGTGATATTAAAAAAATTATAAATTCTGCCAAGACTTTAGAAATTGTAATCAAATATTTGGGAATATAAACTTTTTTTATAAGGTCAGAAGAATCCACGATAGACTTCATGGTTCCATTAGTGGCTGTTGAAAAAAATTCAAAAACTAACCTAGCGGAAATCATATATAGCGGAAAATTGTCAATTTGATTCCCAAATAAAGACGAAAAAATCAAAGTAAGTATAACCATCTGCAGCAAGGGATTAAGGAGGCTCCAGAATATGCCTAGTATTGATCCCCTGTACTTTTTACTAATGTGGTTACGGGTTAGTAATGCTAGAAGATAGTTATACTTTTTAAAATTATGAAAGTAAACTGAATATTTATCCATATTCCCACCTTATAAAAATCGTATTTTAGAATGGAGAATCCAACGTGGAATTAGCCTCAACAAATCGAATTGTGCTAAACTATTGTCGTATCTATAAAAAAAGGAGAATCATATCTTGTCGAATCCAGTATACGGAAAACAAAATAAGACCTCGAGTAAAGAATCAATCGACTCACCTTTATCATTATTACGGCTCTTAACCATAGGGCTCTCCTTACTTTTACTCTGGTCTACTTTCCAAGTTGCGTTATTCAATGGACAATTACTTCAATTTGAGGGCCCCATTTATTGGGCAGTAGCAATTACGGCTGTACTATTTATAATTTGGACAGCTGTCTATTGTAAGCGAATCGAGTTGAAAACTCAGCAAGACTGGCTTAAGTTCGCCGTTATTTTACTTCCCCTTACCTACCTAGTGTCACTTATTAGTGCAGCATCTGATTATTTGGCTGTAAATATGGTCCTAGTCCAATGTATTTACGCCATGATCTTTATAATGGCTATGTATATGCTCAAAAATCACAAAATTAATCATATCATACAATCTTCCTTAATAGGAATTGCATATATAATTGTCGGATTTGGTCTATTGAATTGGTTTGGTGCATTCAGCTTCGCCGGCAAGCTGGTTGGATGGTTCTCTTCAGGTATAGTCAATGGAGTTTACAACCAGGCGATCTGGAATGATGCCAACGGTCCGCGGCTTGCTTCCGTATTCCAGTACCCGAATACATACGCAGCGTTCTTGATGGCT
Source organism: Paenibacillus sp. 7523-1 (assembly GCF_002276415.1). Taxonomy (NCBI): domain Bacteria; kingdom Bacillati; phylum Bacillota; class Bacilli; order Caryophanales; family Paenibacillaceae; genus Paenibacillus; species Paenibacillus sp. 7523-1. The sequence goes on from NZ_NPBR01000012.1 coordinate 9,845, forward strand.
TTTCTGTTCATTAGCATCTTTAGCCTGATCCGTACAAAAAAGGTTTACATGCAGTTGGTCCATGGCTTCATGCTTGTTCCCATCTTGCTATCCCTGTTGCTTACACTATCGCGGACAGGACTTGTAATGATGCCAATTGTGTTCGTGATCATCCTGTTATTACTTAAACCAGCAAAACAAATCTTATGGTTCATTTATCTTGCCATTTCGGGAATTGGTACGATTGCCATCCTGAACCCGGTCAGTACCGCTGGGCTCGAATTACAACAACAGTTCTCTACTGGACTTGCAACTAAGGGTTGGATCTATCTGATTGCCGCATCCCTCGTTGTGGCATTCATCATCTGGTTGATCCAACGTTGGCTCGCTACCAAGATGGAGATGAAACTACAAACCTGGGGTAAACGCAAAGGCTCAAGCCTCTGGATCCCGCTTGGCTCAGCACTACTTGCCATTATTGCAGCAGTACTTCTGTTAGGTACCAGCGTTCGCAACATTTTGCCGGACAGCATCAGTACGCGTCTTGAAAACATCAACTTCCAACAGCACAGTGTTCTGGAACGACTCACTTTCTACAAAGATGCCGCCAAGGTTATTGCAGACTATCCTTTGATTGGTGCTGGCGGTGGCGCTTGGACTGCACTATACGAAAAATATCAAAACAATCCTTATGTAAGTGCCCAAGCACATAACTTCTTCATGCAGTATCTCGTAGAAGTCGGATTCATCGGATTTATCACTTTCATGGCATTTATTCTCTACATCTTCTATCAATACGTTCGCAGCTACTTGCGAAGAGATGAAAGCGAAAGAGAGTCTCATTTTATATTTTTCATTTTGTCTATGACTATTCTGGTACTGAGTCTACTCGATTTCAATATGAGTTATGTTTTCATCGGCATGCTGGTGTTTATCGGATTTGGAGGTATGGCAGCCGCAATTGAACCACGGCCTGTTAAACGTTTGAAGATAAGCCCATCTGCTGCACGAGGGATCTATACCGCGATCGCCGGAGTATTAATCATCGTACTATTGATCGTATCCGTCCGCTTCTTGCAAGCAAATCAATATGCGAATACAGCTAAAGAAGTAGCACAAACTAGCCAATCTTTTGAAGAGATTAAAGCTGCATTGGATAAAGACTTGGCCATACGTAGTACACACTCTGACTCTCTCTTGACGCTATCTGCTCTGTATCAGCAAGGTTTCGAGCAAACGCAAGATGATCAGTTCTATATTGCTGGCTTAGATCTTTTGCAAAAAGGACTACAAGCAGAACCGTACAATAAAAGTATGGTTAAACAGCTAATCCAACTTTATGAGCTTAAAGGCGATAGTGAACAAGCCTATGCTCTCCAAAAAGAGTATGCTACCAACTATATCTGGGATATGGATTGGTATGAGACGCTAATTAGCCGTTCGTTCGATCTCGGATATCAGGCACTGGGACAAGGCGATACAGCTAAGAAAGAATCCTACTTCACATCAGGTCTGGATGCTTTCCAGCATGTTGTTGATGGCGTAGAACATCTTAAGACTCTCCCTGAAGGGCAGCTTCAAGGACAGCCATTCGAGCTTACTCCAACAATGATTCTGAATGCAGGAAAAATGAAATACATGTCAAACGATTCTGCCGAAGCTGTAACGATTCTTAAGGGTGGAATTGCAGAGGATTTGAGCGATGCTACCAACCGTGAAATTGCTCGTTGGTATCTTGCGGCTCTGACGAAAGACGGACAACAAGATCAAGCGGTCTATGATAAGCTCATTGCTGTTGCACCTAATGAAGCTGACGAGATTAAACAGATTGCTGAACTGAACTTCTAACAAAAAAAGTGTCCTAGTGAGTCTATTAATAATATTTCAAACTAAAAAAGGTTTGCCCAGATGGGCAAACCTTTTTTTTCTCTAATCCTTTAGAAGTTAAGCTAATTCGACGACACGATCTTCTTCAAGTAATCAAGCAAATCATCCCTAAGATCCGGGCGCTGAAGCGCATAATGAATGGTCGTTTCAATAAAGCCTAGCTTCTCACCTACGTCATGGCGCAGACCATCAAAATGATAGGCAAGAATCTGTCGCTGATCGTTCAAGCGGGATAAGGCATCCGTTAACTGGATCTCTCCTCCGACACCGGCAGACTGCTGACCAAGAATATCAAAAATATCGGGTGTAAGAATATAACGTCCCATGATGGCTAGGTTTGAAGGTGCGTCTTCTGTCTTCGGTTTCTCGATTAAACGACGTGCACGGAATACACGATCATCGGTTGGAGAAACAACCTCTCCGTCCACAATTCCGTAACGGGATACTTCGCTCCAGTCAACAGGTTGTACCCCTACAATTGGAGATTGCAGCTCATCATAGACTTCCATCATCTGCCCCAAACAAGGTTGCTTGGATTCCACGATGTCATCCCCGAGAAGAACAGCAAACGGTTCGTTCCCGATAAACTTGCGGGCGCACCAAATGGCATGGCCGAGGCCCTTGGGTTCTTTTTGCCGGATGTAGTGAATATCTGCCATCTCGGAGGGTTTGCGGACTTCGTTCAGCAAGTCCCACTTCTGTTTGCCTGCCAGATTCTGTTCCAGTTCAAATGAATAATCGAAGTGATCCTCAATGGCCCGCTTCCCTTTACCAGTAACGATAATGATATCTTCAATACCTGAAGCTACCGCTTCTTCGATAATGTACTGAATAGTCGGCTTGTCGACGATGGGCAGCATTTCCTTCGGCATGGCCTTGGTTGCAGGCAGAAACCGGGTACCCAGCCCGGCAGCCGGAATAATGGCTTTGCGGATTCGCAGCTGAACCCACTCCTTTGCTAGATAGAGTCATATTTTAATATATTTAATGATGGAAAACTCCAATATGATTGGACTTCATTATACCATCAGCAGCTCCCGAATATCCTGCTCAGATAAGGTCGTTGTCCCCCCATCTCCCGGTTCGATCACTTCCGCAATCAGATCCTTCTTCCGCTGCTGCAGTTCCAGAATCTTCTCTTCAATCGTGCCCTCCGTAATCAGACGAATAACCTGCACGACTTGCTTCTGCCCCATTCGATGGGCGCGGCCAATGGCTTGTTCTTCGACTGCGGGGTTCCACCACAGATCATATAATATTACGGTATCTGCACCGGTTAAGTTCAGTCCAGTACCGCCAGCTTTCATTGAGATCAGGAATAGCTCGCCTTCCCCCTCGTTGAATCTCCGGCACATGTCTACGCGGCTCTGAGTCGGTGTCTGCCCATCCAGATAAAACAGATTCCTGCCTTGTGCTGCCAGCGTCTGCCGAATCAGATTCAGCATGCTTGCAAACTGGGAGAAGATCAGAATTCGTTTACCTGCAGCCAGACAATCCTGAACCGTTTCGAGCAGCTGCTCCATTTTGCCTGAGTCTCCCTGATAGCCCTCTACAAACAGAGCGGGGTGACAGCACAATTGGCGTAAACGGGTGATACCGGCCAGTATTTTGATCCGATTTTTCTGAAAACCGTTCTCTTCCATATCCTTGGATGTCTCATCCTGAAGCTGGGAGAGGTAGGCAGCATACAGTTTCTTCTGCTCCACTGTTAACTCAGAGCGCTGCACCGTCTCAATGCGATCCGGCAGTTCTTCCAGCACGTCCTTCTTCAGGCGGCGGAGAATGAACGGACGAACCATCCGGGCAATGCGCTCAGGTGGGAGGTCCCGGAATCTGCGATAGCTTGGAAATAGACCCGGGAAAATCGCTTCAAAGATGGACCACAGCTCATCCAGCGAGTTCTCTACAGGCGTACCTGTGAGCGCAAAGCGCCGCGGGGCCTGAATCTGTTTAACGGCCTGAGCCGTCTGAGAGGAAGAATTTTTGATCGCCTGAGCCTCGTCCAGGATAAGCGTATGAAAAGTTCTTCCCAGATACATATCCAGATCTCGACGCAGTAATGGATATGACGTTACGATGACATCCGCCTGATTCATGTCTGCGAGCATGTTGGCGCGCTCTTCCTTTTGTCCTGCAGCAATAAGAATGCGTAAATGCGGGGCAAAGCGCTCAAATTCATTCGCCCAGTTGTAGGTCAATGAAGCAGGTGCGACGACAAGCACAGGGGGATGGGTCGCTTGGCTTCGAATGGTTAATCCATCCTGTGATCCCGATGCACGGGAACTACCCCCTAGCCCCACCAGAGACGCCTCGTCCCATGGCAATCCGGTTGCAGGATCAATCCCTGAATAAGCTACCTCTGAAGCACCTTCTCCCAGTATCCCGTTTTCCCCATAACGATCTGGTCTTCCAACATCTCCATCAAAAACTGGGTTCTCTTTCAGTTCAGCCGTAATATAGGCGATACTTTGCAACGTTTTGCCAAGTCCCATATCATCTGCCAGGATCCCGCCAAAACGATAAAAGGCAAGTGTGCGCAGCCACTGATATCCACTGGCCTGATAATCCCGCAGCACGGGAGCGAGTCCATTCGGCATTGCAAAATCCATCCGCTCGGGATCACGAAGGTCATCCAGGAAACGCTTCAAGGAGCCTCCCCATTTCACATGTCCGGAAACCTCATCCCGGCTCGGAAGCTGTAACGCTCTAACGACTGGCAGCCGAATGTGGCTGCATTTGATATCGCCCGCTCCAAGTCCTAGCGAGTCCGCCATGTGGGCGAAGCTGTCTGCTCCTTCATTTTCAAGTGAAAGAAAGACACCGCTGCGCAAGCGGAAATACGGTTTCTTTTCCACAATGCTGCGCATGATTTCCTGAAGTTCCTGCTCGTTCACGCCTTCCATTTCAAACGAAATCTCCAACCAGTCCAGTCCTTTCCCGAGATCTGCCCGAACTTTGGGAGGCGTCGGATAGGATTGCATCATGGCCTTCACGGCATTCGGGACATAGATGTCCACCTGTTTCTCCAATTCAGGCACCAAATGATACATCACATCATAGATCGCATCTTCACGCTCGCTCGCCCACACACTACCTTCACGTTCCAGGAAGGAACGATCCAGTCGCTCAATCAGATTCCGCTCGGCATGACGATCACGCACCAGAATAACCTTTCTCTCTTCTTCGTCGATCAGATACTCCGCCAGCGGGTTAACCACCATTACACCATAATCAAACTCCAGACGCGCAGTGATCCGCTCCCGGTAAAAATCAATATAGAGCTTCGGCGCAATCTCCGGCTCAGCAATTCGTTCACGTACCTGGGAGTCGATCGACAGATGCCCAAGTGTACGCAGTTCCGGCACCACATGCTGCACGAACTCATCGACTTGCTGAGATGAAATATCGATGCTTTCCTTAATCCCATACGAAGTGAGCGCCCTGCTCAAGTCTTCCAGACTGCGCATCTGCATCGGCTCCAGCATGTGAAGTTGTCCTTCGACCACAGCAGCATCATAGGCCGGAAGAAGAATCAACTCGCGCAAACCCGAGATCTCGAGCTGATACCCCTCATTGTCCCCCTGGGCAATCCGATAAAACAAAGGTAGTGCACCTTCACCCAACGTGAGCGGTCCGTTCGCGAGTCCCGTGCCTTCCATCCGGCTGTCGGCCTGAAGCAGCAATTCCAGCAGCGGTTTCCACACCAGCGGCGCAATCAATATATCCCGGCCATCCGAAGCACCCAGATAACCGGAGATGGATTCACGATACGCTTCCTCGCTCTGCCTCATACGAATCAGCATGGATAGAATCTCCTGATCCTGAGGGCTGAAATAATGCATCGAAGGGTCATAGAAAAACAGTTTGGTAAAGGACATCGGCTCGCCCTTCTCGACGCAGTTCAGGAATTGCTTCACCTTTTGCACCACGTATAGCCGCTTACTTCCGACCTTAAGCTCCAGTGCGAGCTTGGCACCCCCTTTGTGGACCTGAACGAGCTTGCATATAAACTGAACCTGAAGCTCTTCCCGCAGCGAGGAGCGGGTGACAGGTGCCGTATATTTACGTTCACCCGCATGTAAGGGACTGCGTTCCTTGGCAAAGATGGACAGAATCTGGTCAGCCGTGCGATACGAAGGCTTGTCTGCTGAACGTCCCCAGCCTGGAGCTGAACTCGGGCGACCTGCCTGGGCAAAATGGGCAACCGGTTGATGATCCGCATCAGCAGCGGAATTAAGCCCGAAAGCCGAGGAACCATTCTTTTGTGCAAAAGAATGAGATGTTGTACTCGTACTGGACTCCATATATCGTTTTGAACTTGAACCTTCGTGTCGTTCAGGACTGTCATTCCTAGCCGAGTCTAAGGTTGAAGAAGAGTTAGGACGCTCCCACTCCTTCTCTTCCACCAGCGTACCTACTCTGGAACCGGAGCCTATACCAGAGCTAGAAGAATTCCCTGAGGAAGGTTTGGATGACTCCTGAGATATGCCGGTACCGGCAGCTTTAAGCTCCTGCTGCTCACCCCATTCATGAATCGCCAGCAGAACTGCAGCGACATGTTTGCAATAGTCATAATACCGGCCATCGCCTGGACAAGTGCATGTTGCCTCAACTTCCCCTTTTTCGTCCAAATCCACCTTCACCTGATATCGTTCCGTGCCACGCACCATGGCTTCATAATGACCCTGATCGTCACTGACAATTAGATTGCTCACCCTGCCGGACTGGTTATAGGCTTCCCCTCGTTTGAATGCCGTGACCCCGCACAGCAATTTGATATCCATCATGGTGAATGGCGCCACGTATTTCGCCTCCTTATGCGTTCTGACGGGTATGATTAGCTTTAATCCACCTGTCCCTTTTACAGAAAAAACCCCAAGAGCTCCGTAAAGCAGAGATTGGGGTTGCTTCATGCTTGTAACCTGTTGCTTGCTACAATACTTATCGTCCTAATAGATGTAACCTACGATCCGTTTATTTCACCAATTGACCGCGTGTAACACCCAGTTGGTTGGTTGCTTTCAATGTTTTCCACACTTGTGTACCGCTGATCTCACCGCGAAGTGCACGGTTGTACAGATCAATAACTTCCATAACCTGCTCCGGCGTCTCTTCCAGGAATTCGACGCGGTAACGGGATACACCCAGGTCCATGAAGTTGGTCAGGTACTCAGCACCCGACTGTTCCACTGCGTTATAAACGGTATTACGGCAACCTTCATCCACACGTACCGGGTGAGACATGCCAATCCGGTCTTGCAGGGATGCACGCTGTTCTTCACAAGGGCGTCCACAGTTCGTATAATCCGTTCCTTCACTCATAAACGTACAGTACACACAGTGCTCCGTATGGAACATCGGCAGATGCTGATGAATAACCACTTCAGTCTGGCTTGTACGGGAGTTGCCCAGCAAATCAACCATTTGTTGAATGTTCAGGTCATAAGATGGCGTAATCCAGTCACATCCTGCTTCCAGGAACAGTTCAACAGCCTTATGGTTGGCGATGTTCAATGAGAAGTCACCGATCAGTTCAGGATGATCCGCATCCGGGTTCTCCATCCGGTGGCGCAGGTAGAAGTACAGCGCACCTGTATTACGTACCAGCACAGCGTCTGGCTTCAGACGCAGGATGTTGTTGTGGTATCCGTTCTCGCCAGGCATGTGAATACGCGGTGTTGCCAAGGCAATCTTGCGGCCAGCGGCATGCACGGCTTCCACGGCTGCCGGGAACTGCTTGATAAACTCGAAGTCGGCGTAGATCATGCCGACACCCGCTTCCAGCGCTGCCTCGACTTGAGGCAGGCTGCGACAGAGCGCGGTCAGCTCCGCTTGACCGCGAGCCACTGGCGATGCCGGTTTAACCGCATCGCCGTAAACTTCTACCGCCCGTTTCACGTAGACGGGCGGTTTAGGGCGCTCGCCCGCGAGCTGTTCCACCGCCTGACGGCGAATGTTATTCAGCTCGCGCATCGGGATGATGACGTCACCGTGCAGGTTGACGTCAAGCTCTTCCAGCTGGAACACGGTGCCGCCCAGACGTCCGAATTGCTCCTCGAGCAATTCATAGGTCATTGGACGCTTCTGGGCAATGTCCAGTTCCATCTCGGAATCGATCCGGACAGTCGTGCCCTTCTGCACGTCTGTCCACCAAGTGCTGAGCGGCTGCCCAGGGCTGCCGATGACTTTTACTTTTACCGGGAATACACGGTATGGCTTCTCGGTCTCGAAGCTCTGACGCAGACGTTTGTCCAGCGCAGGGTCATTCGTTTTCCACACTTTGTCGCCAACCTTCACGCGGCGCAGATCCACGTCACTACGACCTGGCACGATGTCCACGATCCAGCCTTCACCGGCTTCGCCTTCAATTTTCACGCCTTTACGACGTACATCGTATACCCGTCCGCCTTCTTCCTTCTGCGTTGGGTCACCAGCGTCAAACACGATGCCGTCTCCACGCTTCACAGGTGCGTCCAGCTTCAACACAACACCGTCACGCAAAACTTGATCCACGCGTCCGAGGTAGACACCACGGCTTTTCGGGAACGTACCATCAACCAGCTGTTTGTTGTTCGTACCGTCCAGGAAACCATGTGTGAAGCCACGGGAGAAGCTTTGCTGCAGCTCACGGATTTCTTCCTTGCTTGGTGGCGTATTGTCACCGTCGAAGTAACGGTCAATTGCTTTGCGGTATTTGCTAACCACGTTCGCGACGTATTCCGGGGTTTTGAGACGACCTTCGATCTTGAAGGACGTTACGCCTGCTTCGATCAGTTCCGGCATCAAGTCAATGGCAGCCAGATCCTTCGGAGACAGCAGGTATGCGACATCACCCATCGGCTTATGTTCTCCATCGATCATCAAGTCATATGGCAGTCGGCATGCCTGTGCACATTCACCGCGGTTCGCAGAACGTCCGCCCCACATCTCGGAGGTCAGACACTGTCCCGAATACGATACACACAGTGCACCATGCACGAATACTTCCATTGGAAGTTTCGCCTGTTCACCAATTTTCTGAATTTGCTTCAGGTTGTTCTCCCGGCCAAGAACGACACGCTCCATATCAAACGGCTTCGTAAACTCAACCGCTTCCGGTGATGTAATCGTCATCTGAGTGGAACCGTGAATCGGGAAATCCGGTGAGATCTCACGAATCAGTTTCACCAAGCCCAAATCCTGTACGATCACGGCATCTACGCCAGCATCGACACATGCGTCGATCAGCTCCTTGGCATCCGTCAATTCATTTTCAAAAATCAATATATTAAAGGTCAAGAACCCTTTTACGCCATAGCTGTGCAAAAACGCCATAATCTCCGGCAGTTCTTCCATGCGGAAATTGTTCGCGCGTGCCCGTGCATTAAACTTTTCGACTCCGAAGAAAATCGCATCCGCGCCATTGGCCACCGCCGAACGCATACAATCCCAATCACCTGCGGGTGCCAGAAGCTCGACGTCTTCTCTTCGTAATGTTGCTGTTTTCATGTAGATCCTCCCCATAACCGGCCGTAGCCGGATTTAATCCCTGTATCCTCATACGCTGAGCCTGTACCTTCATCCCGTTGCCTGCATTGTCACTGTATCGCTATATCTATACATTATGTCTGTATTGCCTGATTCCCAAGCCTACAGTCATCTTTATTTATCAGATCAGCAGTCATAACTCCTGAACTAAGATATTGTACCACTTCTGCACTCACTCTTCTACGCTTTCCTGAAAAAACCGTTTACCATTTTCATTTCCATCTGCTGACTTATAATTTTACACTTTACCACTCCGATTGCAGTACCATCTTCCGATCGCTATTATCCCCGGATTTTTTTGATTCCCTTTATAAAGGGGAAAATCCGGGGATAAAGGCGGGGCTTATGCTTCCGATGCAGCTTTCTTTCAGAAAGCTTTCAGTTTCGCTTCTTCAGATTGGTTCTGCACTCTTCGTTCCGTGTAATATTGGATTCATTTGATTTGATATAGAAAAAACCGGAAGGTCTCAGACCCTCCGGCATTAACTACATTATTTTGTAAAAGTAAATGATTTCACGGCTTTCTCCAGCGCTGCAGTCTGAACGTCCGTTTTATTGGCATCATTCAATCCCGTCGTAATCGTATACGTCATTCCATTCTGTTCAAAGACGATCTGCTGCCCGGTATACGGCACGCCATTGTCCAGTTCATGATACGTGAAGGAGAACGCTGGAACACCAGCAATGGTCGTTTCCCCGCTGTTCAGCAGCTTGAAGTTTTTCCGCGTTTTCGCAGCTTCCTCATAAGCTTCTCTCAGCTGGCTTACCGTCATTTCGACCGATTGATCCTCGTTTACGCCAATGGAGAACTGGCCACCTGTGAACGTATAAACAACGGGAGAATACTCAAATCGGTCATTATACGCCGTCCAGTAACGCGGAATGTCGACGCTATAATGGTACCGTTTGGACGTGCGTGTTAAAGTCTTCGTTTTATCGGTCAAATACGGATCTTCATCCAGTTGCCCGAAGTTATCGGATACGGTATCAAAATCAATGACTACACTCTTCATGATCCGCTCAAACCATTCCCGATCCTGAGTCTGCTCCTCAGGGAATGTGTATTCGGCGTAATAGCGATAACCGTTCTTCTGCAAAAGTACATCGAACTCCGTCTGCCATCCGTCACCAAAGTTATAACGGAACTCATTGACCTCCGCCGTTTCGCCGGAAACATCAATGGTATACGAACGAATCGGTTCATAACTTTCAGGTGTGAACGTTTCTCGCATCCACTTGTCCAGTTGACCGCTCCAGTCTTTTACGGTTGCCCCAGCTGGCGCTGAGGTCACGCGCATTTGCAAAAACGCGCCATTCTTGGACTCATAAGTCATCTGTGTGTTGTCCATCGACCAGCCTGCCGGGACACTCAGTTCGATGCCATAATCGTCATTCCAGGCAGAACGCATGCCATTATCGACGGTGGACAGATCCTTAATGGTCCGGTCCGATTGCACGTAGGTAGGCTGGAATGAGTTGAGGAACGCTGCACGTTTATTCAGATCCTTGTAGTTCAGTGCATCGTAATCTGCCAGGTAAACGTCATATTGACGACCATTATTAATGTACTGGCGCATCTCCCATAACATGCCGTCCATATCTTTAACCACGATTCGGGCATAAGGCGTTTTGCCTTTGGCAACGGATTCCCGGTCCAGCACCGTATCCCCCGACTGCTTGGCCTCCTGCACCAGCTGCTGCAGCATGTCATCCGAATCCAGAGCAACATCCTGATCGCTAACATACACCTCAAGGTAGTAGCTGCTGTCCGCCGAGCCAAACGTCATCATCCGCTCCTGCTCACCTGTTTGCAAAACCATCAGATCTGCCGGGTAATTAATGGACCAGCCGTAATAGCTGTTGCCGATTCTTGTTTTGCCTGCGTCGAGATCAATGCCGCCCTCATCTTCATCCACGGAATCATCTGTTTGCAATAATCGAATAACCACTTCCCCTGAACTGCTTGGAGCAAGTGTCGCTCCAATGCCGGCAGCTACCGGACGAAGGGGGACCATAAGCACGCCATTTACCATTTTGGGAGCGGCACCCATCTCCTTTTTGACCCCATCCACCCAGGCAATGGAGCTGCCAATCGTTAAGGTGACCGTATGCGGACCTTCCTTCACTTTAACAACATCATTTTTCTCCAGCCGAATTTCGCTGCCAAACGCCTTCTTGAACACACCGACAGGCACCATCGTCACACCTTTAACCTTATACGGTTTGGCGATCGCTTGCTTGCTGCCGTTGATGTAGGCGCTCGTGCTTCCGGCTTGGATCCGCAGTTCATTCGTCGTATATTCAGCTGCCCATACTGGCATTACAGCACCCATGGTCAGCATCCCGGTCAACACCCCTGTGCTCAGCACACGTAAAAATGACTTCTTCATTCCGTTCTATCGTCCTCTCTAATCCGGGTCGTTCACCGGGCTTTATTGTTCTTCATCTACCGGAAACGGCTCTTCATCCTCATCTTGGATATCCGCACGATCCGCAAGCACCAATGTACGTGTGACGATATCACCATCGGATTGCATCAGCAGTTTCACCTTTTGCCCGGGTACATATTTCTTGAGCAGCTCATTAATATCCACAACGGAAGAGACACGCGTACCTGCTACGCTGTATAACACGTCTCCTTCCTGGATTTTGGCTTTCTTCGCTTCACTGGACAGCACACCCGTGATTGTGAGTGGATCGTCCGTAGGCAGACCTACAATCGCAGACCAGCTCTCTTCGAGCTGCAGACCAAGGCTTGCCCGTTTGATTTTGCCGTATTCAAAAAACTGATTGATAATATATTGAACGGTATCCACAGGAATCGAAAATCCCATATTCTCGACACCCACCGCTGAAAACTTCATGGAATTAATGCCAACAACCTCCCCCTTGAGGTTAACGAGCGGTCCTCCGCTGTTCCCCGGGTTAATGGCTGTATCCGTCTGAATCAAACGATAGGTTGCCTCCACTCCTCGATTCAGGCCACTAATGACACCCACAGTTGCCGAATTTCGCAGGGAGAAGGAGATGGGTGTACCAATAGCAACAACCGTCTCGCCGACTGAAGTTTGGGAAGCTTTGGCGAACGTCGCCGGTTTAAGCGATTCGGCATTAATTTTGATGAGCGCCAGATCACTCAGTGGATCGCTGTATGTTTTCGTAATTTTATATGTATTACCATCGGTCGTCACAACCAAGGCGTTGCTTAATCCATCCACCACATGTGCGTTGGTCACAATCCAGCCATTGGAGCGTATAATTACGCCGGTCCCATGAGCTAAGTTATAGCGGTCTGTCGTGACCCCTTCCTGCCCTGCATCCGCTTTGCCAATGATACCAACAACAGATGGTGACACCTTCTCGATTACTTTAGGAATGGCTTCATTCCCCTTGTACTGATAGGTTCCCGTTTTCGCATCATACTGGCCATTCCCACCGATGGACTTCACCAAATCAGCTGCACTGACATACACCTGTCCGTCGACGACTTTGGCCTTCATGTCAGCTGCCTGCTCTGCTGCCCCAGCCGTAGACGCAACACTCACCCCGAGTACAGCAGCTATACACACCGCCACGCATTTTTTCCCCAACGATCTCATCTTTTCACCTAGCCCTCTCCATATATCCTCCGTTATGCAACCATCCTAGCATCCAACTCTATGGATTTCTTGTCTCTATCATCTGCTATACCGGTATCCTCCAATTTATCATACATATTCTTCCTGTACAAATGTTTTCAGTCCTACTTTTACTCGTAAAAACATGGCTTCACACATGCCCATCAAGCACACAAAAAAACACCTTCCGCCATTTCCCTGGAAAGTGTTTTGTCTGTTTCCGTTTGCTATTTTTCTGAACACCCTAACTAAACCAGTTCTTAATCATTGCATAGTCCGTCATTAGGAAGACAAGCAGACTGACTACTGCAAATCCGATCGCAAACAGATTCTTCTTCGGTGCTCGAAGAAGACGAACCACACCAATAAAAATAATGATTGTAAACAGAATGACAAAAATATCAAATGCATTAAAATTGGATGTACTCGCCGTGGCAGCTTCTGCAAACAGCATGGATAGACAGACCCCCCTCACCATAGTTGAACAGCTAACGCATACCCTAATATCTTCCTCTATGTTATCTGTCCCCTGCTAGTAATGCAAGCCCTATCATCCAGAAAAATGAAAAAAATCCAGTTCGAACTCGGATCGTTGTAATGCCTGCCCCACCTCATATGTAAACACTTTCAATGAAATAACTATTATGCTAACTTCAGGCGAAAAAAGGAATAACCCCTCTTTTGAATAGAGCAAGGCACTCATCAGAAAATAAATACCTCACCCTTCATCAAAAGAAGGGTTATTGATTATAGAGATATCCACCATAGTTAGCTAGTCAACAATTTACGTTCCGGCTCGGCTTGTCGCCAAGACACCGATAAGTAAAGGTACTTGAATCAAGTAGGGTGGATGGTCACTAATTTTCATTTCATTTTAACGAACAATATGGTCTTGCCTATTCCGTCAATTGCAGCGTCTTACTTCGTTCCGTGTCGCGCTCCAATACCGGTTTAAGGTACCTGCCTGTATAAGAAGCTTCCACCTTAATAATATCCTCTGGTGTCCCTGTCGCCACGATCGTTCCGCCGCCACTACCACCTTCAGGACCCAAATCCACGATATAATCAGCGGTTTTGATAACGTCGAGATTATGCTCGATAACGAGTACCGATTCACCGGAATCCACCAGACGGTGGAGCACATTAAGCAGACGATCAATATCATCGACATGCAGACCTGTTGTAGGCTCGTCCAAAATGTAGATTGTTTTACCTGTACTGCGACGATACAGTTCGGAAGCAAGCTTCACACGCTGGGCTTCACCACCAGACAATGTCGTTGCAGGTTGTCCAAGGTTAATATAACCCAGACCTACATCAAGCAATGTCTGCATTTTGCGATGAATCTTCGGAATGTTCTCGAAAAATTGTGTAGCATCTTCAACTGTCATTTCGAGTACATCCGCAATATTTTTGTTTTTATATTTAACTTCTAGGGTTTCCCGGTTGTACCGTTTCCCTTTGCAGACTTCACAAGGGACGTAGACATCGGGCAGGAAGTGCATCTCGATCTTGATAATTCCATCTCCGCGGCAAGCTTCACAGCGTCCGCCCTTGATATTGAAGCTGAACCGGCCTTTTTTGTAACCACGAACTTTGGCTTCATTCGTCTGTGCAAACAGATCCCGAATATCATCAAAGACACCGGTGTACGTAGCTGGGTTGGAACGCGGTGTACGGCCGATTGGCGACTGGTCGATATCGATGACTTTATCAATATGTTCCAGACCCCGGATCTCTTTGTGCTGGCCGGGACGCACACGTGCACGGTTCAGATCCCGTGCGAGCGTTTTGTACAGAATCTCATTAATCAGTGTTGATTTACCTGAGCCGGATACCCCTGTGACTGCAGTAAATACACCCACCGGAATTTTAACATTCAGGTTCTTCAGGTTATTTTCCTTCGCCCCGCGCACTTCCAGCCAGCGATCTCCTACACTGCGGCGTTCCGTCCGTACAGGAATAAACTTGCGTCCGCTCAGATACTGCCCCGTCAGCGAGTTCTCGTCATTCATGATCTCTTCCGGTGTACCCTGTGACATGACGGTACCGCCGTGAATACCTGCGCCTGGGCCGATGTCGATAATGTAGTCGGCTGCCAGCATCGTGTCTTCATCATGCTCCACGACAATTAGCGTGTTACCGATATCCCGCATGTGAGCAAGTGTGGAAATCAGACGATCATTATCCCGTTGATGCAGACCGATACTCGGCTCATCGAGAATGTACAGCACGCCCATCAGACTGGAACCAATCTGGGTAGCGAGACGAATCCGCTGCGCTTCACCACCGGACAATGTTCCGGCAGCACGGCTCAGGGTCAGGTAATCCAGACCGACATTGACCAGGAAGCCAAGACGGCTGTTAATTTCCTTCAGAATCAGTTTAGCAATGGCTTGTTCCTTCTCGCTAAGCTGCAGCGATTCGAAGAAACGTCCTGCTTCCCCGATGGACAGGCCAGTCACATATGCCATGTTGTGGTCGTTGATGGTAACAGCCAAGCTTTCCCGTTTCAATCGGTTTCCTTTGCAGGTACCACAAGGCTTCGCACTCATGTAACCTTCAATAAACTCCCGGATCCCCTCGGATGCCGTCTCACGATAACGACGTTCCAGATTGTTAACGATCCCTTCAAAGGTCACCATAGCTTCCTTGCGCTGGCCAAAATCATTCTCGTAACGGAAACGGACCTTCTCCGAACCTGTACCATTCAACAACTTGTTCATCTGATCCGCTGGCAGATCCTCTACAGGTACATCCTGTGGAATATTAAAGTGCTCGCACACCGATTTCAGGAACTGCGGATAGTACGTGGATGTACCGCCTGTCCAGGCATCAAACGCACCTTCTTCAATCGTTTTGCTTCGATCCGGAACGAGCAGATCCGGGTCTACGATCATTTTTACGCCGAGTCCATCACAATCAGGGCAAGCTCCGAATGGACTGTTGAAGGAAAACATCCGTGGCGCGAGCTCTTCAATACTGAACCCACACACCGGGCAGGCAAAGTTGGAACTGAAGCGCAGCTCTTCTTCACCCATAATATCTACCAGCAGTTGCCCTCCGGACAGATTAAGTGCCGTTTCAATGGAATCCGCCAGACGTGCTTGCACATCTTCCTTGACTACAATCCGGTCTACGACCACTTCAATGGTATGCTTTTTATTTTTCTCCAACTGAATATCTTCAGACAAATCACGCAGTTCTCCGTTCACCCGCACACGGACGAAGCCTTGCTTGGATACATCGGCAAATACACTTTTGTGCTCGCCCTTACGGCCGGAGATAATCGGTGCCAAGATCTGCAACCGGGTACGTTCCGGGTACTGCATTACGCGGTCTACCATCTGCTCTACGGTCTGGGATGTAATCTCTACACCATGATCCGGACAGTGAGGATGACCCACACGTGCAAACAGCAAACGCAGGTAGTCGTAGATCTCCGTAACCGTTCCTACCGTGGAACGGGGGTTGCGGCTTGTTGTTTTTTGGTCGATGGAAATGGCCGGTGACAGGCCCTCGATCGAGTCGACATCCGGTTTTTCCATCTGTCCGAGAAACTGGCGTGCATAAGCAGATAATGATTCCACATAACGCCGCTGTCCTTCTGCATAGATCGTATCAAAAGCCAGCGAGGACTTGCCTGAGCCACTCAGACCGGTCAATACGACGAAGCGGTCACGCGGGATGGTAATATCAATGTTCTTTAGGTTGTGCGCTCGCGCACCTTTAATGACAATGTTCTCGCTCGCCAATGGTTATCCATCCTCTCAATGTTGTGATCTTATCCAACCTTAACCAACCTTTTTAAGGCTGCCGATCCCACCCAAACCCTCCCTTCCAAGGGAGGGCCCCATAGGGCGCAGCCCTCTGGACACCCGAAACAGGCTGTGCTTGGTGTGGGGTCGGGTCTTGCTATGTGAAGGTATGTCGTGTGCCCGCAGCTTCCCCCAAGATCCCGGCCTGCTGCCAGTCTCTTGGAAGGCTGCTCTACTGTGAGAGGGCGCTCACGGCTTCGCCTCGCTCGCGGTAGGTCGCCCTTGCCTTTGGCTCGGCTCCACTAAACACCAAGACGCTCACGGCTCCGCCTCGCTCGCGGTAAGTCGCCATTGCCTTTGGCTCGGCTCCCCTCTACACGACTTCCAAATGCTTTCCTCAGTAATTTGCATCATTCGATTCCAGTCCCTTACGGGTACAAGATATAAACGAACAGAACCTTTTCGATTTATATCTTACGAATTAATGTTGCTTCTTGGATTGATGCAAATCACCTTCCCTATAAACCTTTTAACCAATTTCAACATTTCTATCAGTATAGACCTGATTCCAGGTTTTCAACATGACTAATTATCGGTCATTCCTTGCCGGTTCTTTACTCAACAAGAGAACGGCCAACTGGCCGTTCTCTTGTTGCATATCTATTTATCAATTTACTCCGCACGCAGCTCCAGCAACGCATCACGAAGCTCTGCTGCACGCTCAAACTGCAGATTCTTCGCGGCGTCTTTCATCTCAGCCTCAAGACGCTGAATAAGCGACTGACGTTCCTTCTTCGACATCTTCTCGGCAGCGCCTGTAAGATACTCGTTCTTGGATTCGGCAACCTTGGTGGCCTCGATCACATCACGCACTTTTTTGCGGATCGTCTGTGGTGTAATTCCGTGCTTTTCGTTATATGCTATTTGGATTTCACGACGGCGTTCCGTTTCCTTCATCGCTTTATCCATCGAATCGGTCACTTTGTCACCGTACAGAATAACTCGGCCATCGCTGTTCCGCGCGGCCCGACCGATGGTTTGGATCAGGGAGCGTTCGGAACGAAGGAAACCTTCCTTGTCGGCATCCAGGATGGCAACAAGTGAAACCTCCGGCAAATCAAGACCTTCTCTGAGCAAGTTGATCCCGATCAGCACATGGAATGTTCCCAGCCTCAAATCACGCAGGATCGCCATACGTTCCAATGTCTTGATCTCAGAGTGCAAATAGCGCACCTTGATTCCAATCTCCTTCAGGTAATCCGTCAGGTCCTCGGACATCTTCTTCGTCAGCGTTGTAATAAGCACACGTTCGTCCTTGGCAATCCGGTCGTTAATCTCGCTGATCAAGTCATCGATCTGTCCCTTCGTTGGACGAAGTTCAATGATTGGATCAAGCAGACCGGTTGGACGAATGATCTGCTGCACCATCGTATCCGTGTGCTCAATCTCGTAAGGGCCTGGTGTTGCCGATACATAGATGATCTGGTTCATCTTCTCTTCGAACTCTTCGAATTTCAGCGGACGATTATCCAGTGCAGACGGCAGGCGGAATCCGTGATCTACCAGAACCGTCTTCCGCGCCTGGTCACCGTTGTACATTGCACGGATCTGCGGCAAAGTTACGTGAGACTCATCGACCACGATCAACATGTCATCCGGGAAGTAATCCAGCAGCGTGTAAGGCGTATCACCGCGTTCACGGAATGTCAGTGGGCCTGAATAGTTCTCGATCCCCGAACAGAATCCAACTTCCTTCATCATCTCGATATCGTAACGTGTACGCTGCTCCAGTCGCTGCGCCTCCAGCAATTTGCCTTGTTCGCGCAGTACTTCAAGCCGTTCTTCCAGTTCACGCTCAATGTTGACAAGTGCGACCCGCATCGTTTCTTCCTGGGTTACGAAGTGAGATGCCGGGAAGATCGCAATATGATCGCGCTCACCGATCAGTTCTCCGGTTAACACATCAATTTCCGTAATTTTCTCAATCTCGTCTCCGAAGAGCTCTACCCGAATCGCATGTTCACCCTTGGATGCCGGGAAAATCTCCACGACGTCGCCACGTACACGGAATGTTCCCCGTACGAAGTTGATGTCATTCCGTTGATATTGAATCTCGACCAATCGGGACAAGATCTGATTACGCGGCTTCTCCATGCCTACGCGCAGTGACAGCAGCATGCTGGAGTAGTCATGCGGCGATCCCAAACCGTAGATACAGGACACACTCGCTACAATAATGACATCACGGCGTTCAAACAGCGAACTGGTCGCGGCGTGACGCAGCTTGTCAATTTCCTCGTTGATGCTGGAGTCCTTCTCGATATACGTATCGGAAGACGGAATATATGCTTCTGGCTGATAGTAATCGTAGTAACTGACAAAATACTCAACCATGTTGTTTGGAAAGAATTCTTTGAATTCACTCGCAAGCTGTGCTGCCAGCGTTTTATTGTGGGCAATAATCAGCGTGGGACGTTGCAGCTTGGCAATCGTCTGCGCAATTGTGAAGGTTTTACCCGTTCCCGTTGCACCCAGCAGCGTCTGATATCTTTTCCCTTCCTGAACACCCTGCACCAGTTCTTCAATGGCAGCAGGCTGGTCACCTTGGGGAGAAAACTCGGACTCGATCTCGAACGTTTTGTCGCTCATTATAATATCGCTCATTGCCGTATCTCACCCTATCGTCTAAAATAATAGTCACTATATATTGTCGAAGTTCCCCGAATTTTCATATGGGAAAACTTATAGTAATAGGAATATTTGTTCCCGTATAATTATACCTCGTTCGTACATGTGATGCAAACGTGAAGTAAAGACAGGAGTGGGTTAATTTATGGATATTGCGACACTTATCGGCATCATAGCCGGGATTGCCGCAGTGATCAGCGGTTTTTTGTGGGAAGGCGGCCAATTGTCCGGCCTCGTGCAAAAAACGGCTGCTCTAATTGTGTTCGGTGGAACAATTGCTGCAGTGGTTGCCAGCTTTCCGTCTCATCGGCTGCGTACCATTCCGGCAGCACTGCGCATGGCTTTTGGTCGTAATGATAATGATCCACGCAAGTGGATGGAAGAATTGGTGGACATGTCCTCCATTGCCCGCCGTTCAGGCGTGCTTGCACTGGAACGCCAGGTGATGGATCATCCGCATCCATTTCTGAAAGACGGTATCCAGATGGTTGTCGATGGCACCGATCAGGATGTGATCCGTCAGATCATGGAGCTGGAGATTGATTCGGTAGAACAGAAGCATGAGGGCTATGCCAAAATCTTCGAGTCCGCCGGAGGATACGCTCCAACCATGGGTATTATCGGTACGGTCATGGGACTGATTCAGGTTTTAGGCAGCCTGACGGATCCTACCGGACTGGGCCCTGCCATCGCGGTTGCCTTTACCGCAACCTTATACGGGGTAGCCAGTGCCAATCTTATCTTTTTGCCCATTGCCTCCAAAATTAAGTCCCGGGGTGCGGAAGATATTCAGATGATGGAGATGCTGCTTGAAGGTGTGCTCGCCATTCAGAATGGGGAGAATCCTCATCTTGTACGGAAACGGCTTGAGTCCTTTACCCTCACTCATCGTCAAATCTCACGTCCTGTAATGAAGGAGGGATTGGATGAGTCGGCGCAGTAGAAGGCGCGGAAAACGTGAACCTGGTGACCATCGGGATCGATGGATGATTACCTATGCCGATCTCATTACGTTGCTGCTGATCTTTTTTGTCATCATGTACGCCATGAGCAATCTGGACTCAGGCAAATACGACGTGGTAACCCAATCACTGCAAAATACATTTAATCAATCCGATTCCATTCTTGACCTTGGCAATGGAATCGATGAAACCGCAGGCCATACCATCACTGAAGTCCCTCCAACCGAGGTCCAGGGTGAGGATACAACATCTCCCGAAGAAGGTCAGCCACTGACCGAGCGGGAAGAACAGTTTCGATCCCAGGAAGAGGAGCTGCAGAATCTGTTCAATGTGATTACCCAGTATATCGAAGATAATAAACTGGAAAATCAGATTTTTGTAGCAGATAATCCGCAGGGGATCTCCATCACCCTGAGTGACCGCTTTCTGTTCGATCAGGGACAGGCCGCCCTCAAAAGTGATGCTGCACCTACACTCAGCAAGCTCGCAAGCCTGTTTCGTGACCTGAGCACTGTCGTCAGCATCGAAGGACACACCGACAACGTGCCTGTCGGCGCGAATTCCACATACAAAGACAACTGGGAGCTTTCCGGTGAACGTGCACTGTCTGTGCTACGGTTTTTCTTGGACAAAGAAAATCTGGACCCTGACGGATTTCAGTACGCAGGCTATGCAGACACACGTCCCACAGGTGATAATTCCACCGCAGCCGGCAGGCAAAAAAACCGCCGGGTCGAAATCACCGTACTGCGTCAGCTGCAACCCCAAACCTAAGTTCCAATCGGACGAAGCATCCCGTCACTTCACCAAAAAAAGCACGTTCCTGCCGAACCGAATTCAGTAGAACGTGCTTTTGTTTTTCTATTTTACTGTAGGGACAAATTCAAATTCCAGTCCACTTTGTTATAAATGCTGTTTGATTGCACGAACAAATTACGCACATAATTGACCTGACGCTGAACCAGCGGCTCGGCCGTTTGCTCCAACCAGTACAATCTGCCCGCCAGGAAAGCAAACGCGTACTCTTTCCACGAAGAATAAGCCGATTGCGCTTCAAGGGCTGCCTCCAAAATCAATTGTTCTGCCTCCACTTCAGTGATAAACCCGACATATGCACTCTTCCGGCACAGGTTGGCGTATCTTCCCCAATCCCAGGCTGCGATGCCGGCAGGGGGCAGTTTGTACATATACGTTTTGACCACCAGATATTCATGATATCGGCCCGTTTCCGGATTAAGGGAGTGAATGCACTTCCATTGATCAGCTTCCGATAATGCATTCATAAAAGTCCTCATTTGTTCAAACGCAACCCGATGTCCGCCTTCCCGGATCCATTCCAAAGCCGACAGAAGCTCTTCCCTGTTATGAATACGCCATTCTTCCTCCAAAGAGGTACGGAATCGTTCTTTTTCCTCTTCATTCTCATCATGCTCGTAATCGTTGCGTATATCCAGTCCATTCATCTCATCCATGATGGCGCTCATGCCCCGAAACCACAGCTGTTTGTCCGTAACACCCTGCAGAGCCTGAGCTGCTCCTCTGTCCTGTCCCATGATCCTTGCCCTCCTTCCTATGTAAAATGTAAGTCCATGACTTCATCTGGCTCCAGATGTTGAAGGGGTACAGTCGAAGGCCACAGTTCATATGCCGGCTTGGATTTGCGAAGCTTTTTCAAAAAGGAAAATCCCCGTTCTGCAGCACGAGCAGCAATAGCGTTACGACGCACAACATAATCCGGGTGGTCTGGCTGACTGTGAATAGCCTCTTCGGCATAGGCGAGCGCCTGATCCCAATCATGTTTATCGTAATACACCATGCTCAGAGCACTGCATACATCGCCCCGCAGACCTGCGCCGTAGGCTTTACCCAGTTCAAGAATGGCTTGGTCCATCTCCCCCGCATGATAGGCTGCAATCCCGGAATACAACCAGATATGAGGATCAATATCCTCCGGTTCTTCTCCGTCTATATAAGCTTCCACATATGCTCGGACACTTGCCCAGTCTTGGACTTCTACCAGATATCGTGTAATGAACAGCAATCCCCACGTTTCGACGGTCTCCATGTTAGACATTATGTCCGCAAGCTTGTTCAAATGTGGATCCTTGTCCTGCATATCAGACTCCATCACGCAAACGACCGCCATTTTAGCAAGTTCATATACGTTCGGATGTTCATTTAACCCGTTGACGTATGTATCGTGTGCCAACATAAGCTGCCCCTGTAAACGCAGGATATCTCCTTCAATCAGAGGGCCATCCTGGTCCCCCGGATTCTCGCTCCGGAATTGCCGGATATCCTGCAAGGCCTGTTCCATCTCCCCCAGCTTCGCCCTTGCAATGGCTAGATAATAATAAATGACCGCTTCATGCTCATGGACCAAAGAAGTTTCAAGGGATTGTACGGCCTCGGCATACTGCCCCAGTTTCAAATGTGCGAACCCTTTCCGGTACCAGGCGTTTGCAAAATCATGCTCCTTAACCACAACAATCTCATAATCGGCAAGCGCTTCTTCGTAGCGGCCCATTCTAAAATAACAAAGTGCCCGCAGCGAATAATATTCATAGGGCTCGGAATTCAGCTCAATCGCTTGACCTGACAGTTCAATGGCAGGCTCAAGCTGATCTTCTCTCTGGTAAGCACTCGCAAGCAAATGCAAGACCTCGGCATGGGACGGATCCATTTCTGCTGCTCTGCCCAAATCCTCTATGGCAGCCGTGTTATTGTCCATGCGCAGGTGTAGTTGACCCCGTTCAAGCAATATCGGAAAGCTGCTGATTCCTTCCCGGCTCGCAGCAGCCTCAGCGTACTGAAGGGCTTCAATCCCTTCCTCGCCTTTGCCTATTCGAACAAAGCCCTGGGCCCAGAGCAGATATAATGCCGCATCCAACTCCTCGTTTACATTAATTTCGCCCAGATATTGAACAAGCTGCTCATCGTTCCACAGTTCAGCATACCCCTCGGCAGCTTCACGCTGCAGCTTGCGACGAACGACCGCATCCGCTTCCTGTTCAGCCGCTCTGATCTTTTGCTCAACCCGTTTCTGTTTCAGTTCCAGCAGCTTAATCTGCATCTCCAGATCATGAGGATACTGAGCGACGATCTGCTCAACCATGAGGAGTGCTGTCCCCAATTCACCCTGCTCCTGATAGAACAAGGCCAATCCATTCAATGCATCCAGTTGATGAGGTTCTCGTTCCAGCACCTTGCGGTACAGCTGCTCAGCCTGCTCCTTCTGCCCGGCGGCATACAGAAGTCTTGCGCTATGCAGCAGCCCGTCCACTGCATCTGGTTCGAGTGAAGCCAGCCTTTCAAACAATACCAGAGCGGCTTCTTCCTCCTTGTTCCACAGGCGGAATTTGGCTGCCAGCCGGATCAGGTCCGGGTCATCCGGATACAGTGCCATACCTGCATCAATGTGTGATGCGGCTTCTGCAATATCACCTCGAAGCATCAGTTGGAAAGCCGTTTCACGCAGACGAATAAAGGTTTCATAGTCTATGTCTCTTTCCGGATCAAACGTGTCATAACGCAGCTCCCACGGACGCCCCAGCTCCAGACCGGGATACTCTGCGACTTCCTCTGGAAGTCCCTCTTTCAGCTCTTCCCGCTGCTCCGTCCAGCTAAAGAAGTCGTCCAACCGCCCCCAGATGGCTTTCGGCAAAAAAGGACGTTCATACAGCATCCGCAGCAATTCCGTTCCCGTATAAAATTTCACGTCCAGCTGCCATAGTTCCTCGCTCTGCAGCCAGTCCTCCCATACAGCCAAATCTGCCCGTTTGAATACATCCTCTACAATATAACGCGCTCGTTCCAGCAACTGGACCGTATCATCCACTGCCGCTGTATCTTGAAGCGAAGTCGCTGCCGTCTCAACAGGAGCATCCCAGTGATCCACGGTAAAGTAGACGGGACCTTCTTCGGATTCGGAAGCCGCTTCTTGCAGAGGGCCTTCCGCCTGAACAGAGGGGAGCTCCCTATCGGACTGATTCTGTGCTTGCGGGCTGGCCTGCGCCGTAAGCAGCTCCTGATCCGGCATCGGTTCTTTCGCAGCCTTTAGGGCCTGCTCGTAAGCTGACCGCAATTCTTGGAACCCCTCCGGATCGTCTTCCGGATGTGTACTTCGCAGCTGCTTCGCATACGCACGTCTAATGGCTCCCGTATCCTGCGTAGGCTCAAGCCCCAATCTTGTCCAGATGTCCATTCACATATCACTCCCGCACTCGTTCAATTTGATCCAGCACTTCCTTCAACTTTTCTGCTTCTTTCCTGATTTCACGGTCGTCCTGGCGTTTGAGCGTCTCTTCGAACTGCAGCATGGCCTCGGCTATGATCGTACGGTACTCGGCCAGTGATTCTTCATACATCCGTTCACCGCGAGCTAGGAGCAATCGGTTCTCCATCCGATCCCGCGGATGGATCTTGATCGCTTCCAGCGCTTTGAATCGCTCGGCAATTTCCTCTTTGGACAGGTCACTTTCTTTGCCCTGTATTATCGCTACCTTTTTCTCCCCTGTCTCCACCGAAGACACTTCCACTTCCAGGATGCCGTTAATATCGTACGTGAAACGGATATCTACGGCCTGTTGCCCCGCGGGTGCCGGTGGTACCGAGATCGTCAGTTCCCCCAGCTTGACATTGTTCTTCGCCAGCCGGCTCTCTCCCTGATATATATCCGCAGTAATGGATGCCTGATTGTTGTGCATTGTATAGTACCGCTCGACCTTACTAACGGGGATGACTGTATTCCGTTCAATGATCGGCGCAAACATACCTGATTCGAATCGTCCATTGCCAAGCGACATCGACACAGAGGTACCCAGTGTATACGGGCATACATCCGTCAGAATCACTTCCTCCAGGTCGGCATGGCGTTCCTTCATTGCGGCCTGGATTCCCACACCAAGGGCTACAGCCTCATCCGGATGCAGATGGTTCGCAGGCAGTCTGCCGAACAATTTGCCTGTAAACGAATAAATAAGCGGCATACGCGTAGCCCCGCCTACCAGGATTACGGCATCCAGCTCATTGAGTTTGACTGAAGCATCGCGCAAAGCACGCTCGACCGGTTTTTGCAATCGTGCCAGTAACGGTTTAGCCGCTTGATCAAATCTTGCACGGTCAACACGAAGTTCCCTTACTCCCTCTTCCAGCGTTAAGGACATCGTACCTTCTCGTCCATCAACAAGCGCACGTTTGCATGATTCGGCCTGCTTCCAAAGGGCTGACTGTGCCTTGCCTGACAACGTATCCTGCTCAATCTGATGCTGCTCGGCAAACATGTCCGCCAGTAGTCTTGTGAAATCCTCGCCCCCCAGGAAGTTATCTCCGGCAACCGACTTCACTTCCATTATCTGATCAAACAGTTCCAGGACGGATACATCAAATGTACCGCCGCCCAGATCGAATACCAGGAATTTCGTTTCCGGCTGCTGCTGATGCAGACCGTACGCTATGGCCGCTGCTGTGGGCTCGCTGAGCAAGCGCTCGACCTTGAGACCGGCCAGTTCTCCTGCCCGCTGTGTGGCCTTGCGCTGGGCATCGTTGAAATACGCGGGCACGCTAATAACCGCTTCAGTCACGGATTCCCCCAGGTAGGCTTCAGCATCCGCCTTCAGCGATTTCAATATAAAAGCCGATAATTCTTCCGGCAAAAAATGATATGTACCCAAATGGAATGTTCGCCCGGTCCCCATATACCTTTTGAAGACAGAAGCTGTCCGCTCGGGATGTGTTATCAGCCGCTCTTTGGCCACTTCACCGACGAGCATCTCCCCGTTGTCGTCGACACTAACGACGGAAGGCGTAAGGCGGTTGCCGAGTGCATTTGGAATAATAACGGGTTCTCCGCCAGCCCAGCAGGATACCAGGCTGTTCGTTGTTCCCAGATCAATACCGATGATTGTCATGGAGTACTTACCCTCTTTCTGTTCAACATCTATAAAATGTACAGGACAGTCCCGTAGGCCTTGTTATATGCTGGCATATACAAGTCCGGCATACCGAATGGACCCTGTCTAATTCATTCCTTAACGAACAATTTATCATAGATTAACAACCTGAGGACATAGGTATAACTTCACTGATTTACCCAAAAGCAGGCACCACGAATCAGACCCTTGGCACCTCCCCTACCTGATTACAGCCCAAAAACCGGATACACAAATGTGCACCCGGCCGTTCGAATTTATGAAAGTCTTTCTAGTGACTAAATGAACTATGAACCTATCCTGAATTATCGCAGCACATTTCCATAGGTTATGCGTCCACACCTGGCTGATTGGGACGAAGAATAACCGATCCAACCGTCAGCAATATCGCAGCCATGCCACACAGAATAAGCAGCGGCAGTTTGATGTCGGACAACGTGCCGCCTGCAGAGATCGTTTCAACCGCTTGGATCGTCCATTTTTGCGGGACAAAGTTGGCCAGCTTTTGCATATAGTCCGGCATAATCGACAGCGGCCAGAAGCACCCTCCGATCATGCAGGTTGGTGTGATAATAAGCGAATTCAGGACGTTTGCGTTTTTGGATTCGCGGATCAACCCGGCCACCGTACTCGCAATCCCCATGGATACCAGCATAAACGCAGCCAGGATGAGGAAATGTACGCCAAATGGAATACCTGCGTCATAGTGCAGCACCCACCTGCTGATCCCCAGCACCAGCACAATCTGAATCATGCCGATGGCAAAGCTGCCCATGAAATTGCCGAGAGCAATTTCATATGCACGGACAGGAGCGGTGTACACTCTGGCCATCGTCCTATGCCTACGGTCTTCCATAATGACAGCTACTGCACTGGTCAGCAGCCCCATCATGAACATGATTGTAAATCCGGTCACATTGTTCAGTCCTGGTTTGGGGTACATCTGCAGGTCGGTAGCTTCGCCGGAGATCTGATGTTCCGCCGTTTTCTGCAGCAGCTGTTCGAATGGCTCTTGAGTTGCTGCCGATTCTGCAATCTGTTCTTGACTTGAAGCTGCACTCGTTGCCGCCATTACAACCTGGGCCGACTGATGGAGACCGGCAGCCATCCCTTCAACTGCAGCCCGCAGCGTGTAGGAACTCTCACTGACACGGAGTTCAACCAGCTCGATCGATACCTGCTTCCCTTGCAGCAAGTCATCCGTATAATGAGCAGGTATGATGATCCCCGCATTCCCCTTTTGCCGGGTTATAGCTTCTCGCAGTTCTGCCTCCGTGTTCACCGGCTTGAGCAGATATTCTTCCTTGCTCGCAAGTTCGTTCACAATCCATGCACCGGCTGCCCCTTGATCCTCGTTTACATAAGGAATAACGGCCCGCGTAGCTTGCTCGCTCCCAAATAACGCAACTGCTCCTGTGACTACAAGGCAGGGAAGCAGCAGGAATGCCATAAACCCCCGTTTGCGTCCTATGGTACGTTTGATCATTAACCAGGCAATATTCAGACTATTCATAGCGATATCCCACCTTCCCGTAGATCACAGCTGCAATGGCAAGCAAGACGGCACTCACAACACCGAGCATGAGGATATTATGCATAATCTCCCTCATTGAAGCGTTCAGCATCATTCGCAGGAAACTTTGCAAAGCCCAGTGATTTACCGTAAATTCACCAATCCGCTGTACAAAATCAATGGCAATCGGGGTGAAGCCGCCGCTAATAAACGTCATGGCAATGATGATGCCCTGCATTAACGCACTTGCAGATGCTGCACTTTTGCTCACGAGTGCCACAATTACACCAATCATCATTGAAGATATGGTGATCAGAACGCAGATCAGAACAATCAGCCAAGGATGTGCCCCCCAATTCACACCGTATAGCCAATAGGTCATCAGAACAATAATCAGCGCCTGCATGAAAGCCAGGAGGCTGTTGCCCGCAATTTTCCCTGCAAAAATGACACCATTACCTACGGGAGCGGCCTGCAGACGGGTTAAAGTTTTCTTGTCCCGCTCACTAAAAAGGCTGCTGCTCGTCGTCATGCCTGCGTATAACATGAACATGGCCAGCATCGATGCAGCATAATATTGAGAGGCACTGTATGAGGTACCTGCCGTCCCAGAATTGCTGACGTTAACATAAGAGAAATTGGCCGAGCCCTCGTCAGTCATGGATGCCACGGCCATGCTTGCTTCCGGTCCCAACACTTCAACTGTTGCCATATGCCTGTTCAGTTCATCCGTGAAGCGGGTAAACAACGTCTCACCTACGATGTTCAGTGTGCCGTCTTTCCCCAGAATCCATTGCAGCTTCGCCTCTTCCCCCTTCGCCATCCGTTCCTCCAGATCGGGCGGGATCAAGACTGCAAAATCGAGTTCACCTTGCCGGAGATCACGCTCTGCTTCCTCCTCCGACGTAAAATGCAGTACTTTCATCATTTCGGATACAGACGGAGCCGCTACAAATGCATTCAAGGCTTCCGTGACTGAACCTGAATTCGAACCTGTCTGAATCACTCCCACGCGTACCTGTCCAGGCACGTTGTCCTTCCCCGTATCCATCGTACTGGATAGCGCAGCTCCCAAAATAAAGATCAGCAGCAGTGGTAGAACAAACAGATTAAGGAGAACAGATCGTATTCTCAGAATCCGTCTTATTTCAAACATGCAAATATGCCAAATGTTCATCCATGCCACCTCCTAATCCCGCAGCGTTCGACCGGTCAGATTGAGGAACAACGTCTCCAGATCGGGCTCTTCAACCTGGAGCGACTGAATGGCAATCTCGTGTTTGCTGCAGATGAAAAGGATATCCTGCAGATCCTGCTGAGCCGATGGCAGCGTTATGGTCAGGGTGTCTCCTGCCACTTCTACTGCACGCACACGCGGATGAAGCCTCAGTTCCTCAACGGCACCGGGGCCAATTCCCGAAGCGCTCAGCACGATTTTCTCCTCGGACGCTACCCGCTCTCTCAGTTCCGCTTCGGTGCCACAGGCAATGATGTGCCCCTGATCCATGATTGCCACCCGGTTACTGATCGCCGCGACTTCCTCCATGTAATGGCTTGTATAGATAATAGTTGATCCCATCTTGTTAAGCGTGCGCACAGATTCCAAAATATGATTTCTCGACTGGGGATCAATTCCTACCGTGGGCTCATCCATAATAATTAGATCCGGCCGGTGCATAATGGCACATGCGATGTTCAGCCTGCGTTTCATCCCGCCAGAGAAAGTGGACGGAGCATCCTTCGCTTTATCCTGCAGCCCGACAAATTCGAGCGATTCCTGCACCCTTTCCTTCAACAGTTTCCCGCGCAGTCCGTATAGCCTGGCAAAAAAAGTGACATTCTCCGCAGCAGTCATCGCTTCATACAGCGCCAGATCCTGAGGCACAAGTCCAATCTTGCGTTTGACTTCAAGCGGTCGCTCCTTCACTGAAATGCCATTCAGCCGGATTTCGCCCTGATCGATGCTGAGCAAACCTGCAATCATACTGATGGTGGTGCTTTTGCCTGCTCCGTTCGGCCCCAAGAGTCCAAATATCTCCCCCCGCTCCACACTCAGGTTCAAGTGATCCACTGAAAGTTTGCTGCCGTACCGTTTTACTACATGTTCCATTTCAAGAATAGCCATCGCTCATACACTCCTCTTCCACTCCAGCATCCCGCCGCCAGATTTCGTATCTGTATTGTACCGAATCCCATGGCCCCGCGAAGGTACGAAAGGTCATAAGATGAAGGTGACTTAAGTCATCTCCTGCATAAGAAGCAGGCTGTGCTATAATCAGGGGTGCATTACCCGTAATTTCCCATTCTATTTAAAAAGGATGTTTCTTACCTATGCCGATGCGCATACTGCAATACGGTTTAATTCTCGTTCCTGCTGTCCTGTACCTCTTGATGCAGCCCTTGGACCGAGATGATTTATATACGCTGTATATCATCATTGCCCTGGGACTCTCTGTCTGCAAGGATTTTGCCCGTTCTCGTGCTCGGTATATGCTGCTCATCCTGGCCGAAATGCTCTGGAGCTGCTGGCTGATTGCTGTATACGGACACTTCATGTTGTTTTTGTCCTTATCCATACTCTATGTGTATATGTATCGACTTGAAGGGACATCGCGCTGGTTGATGTTGGGGGCTCAGCTTGTCGCCACAAATATAGCGTTACATTGGCAATACACTCCGCCTCAAGAGCTGCTTCCTTGGTTTGCCTCGGTTCCTACCGAGCCAAAATTCCCCTTCCTGGAGGAGACAGCGGGAAGAATGGTGGGAAACCTGATTCTTGTCCTTACCGCCGCACTCTCCTGGCAGGGTTCCAGAATGGCAAGCAGTCGCGGACAACTGGAACAGGTATATGACGAGCTTCGCAGTAAACATTACGAGCTTCAAGACGCTCGTGCACAGCTGCTGCTGTTTACGAAGCAGCTTGAGGGAGTGGCACAGGAGGAAGAACGGACCCGGATTTCAAGGCAGCTTCATGACGATATCGGCCACCGCCTCATTCGTACGAAAATGATGTCCGAGGCTGCCCTGTTAACCCTTCCTCTGGATACCGAACAAGGTACGGAAATGGTGAAACAAATACGCGATCAATTGGCGGCAAGCATGGATGACATGCGTTCTACGCTTCACAAACTGCGTTCCAGTTCGTATGTATCCGAAGCCTATGCACTGGATCTTCTTCTGGAAGAGGTAGGCAGGGAGACGGGGGTGAAGACGAGTTATGAAGTCCGCGGCTCATCCCGTGAGCTGTATCCGAGCATGCAGATCGTACTATATAAAAATGCCAAAGAAGCGCTGACCAATGCCCTGAGACATGGAAACGCCAGCACAATTACGGTGGAAGTGGAGTTCGGGGAACTTGAGGTTTGCATGTCCGTCAGCAATGATGGAGTAATCAGAACAGAGCAGTCGGCAAGAGCCCAGCCTGAGGGCATGCAATCGAACCGCAGCACAGAAGCAGATTTGGGCCCACCGGGAATGGGGCTTGAAGGAATGCGACTCCGCACAGAATCCATTGGAGGCCGGCTTGAGATCCGGCAGGCTTATCCTTACACCGTAACTACACGTTTGCCCATGATGAAGAAGGCTGATTTGATCTAAGAAAGGAAGTGATGGTGCCCATGTCTGAACGAATGGAACCAAGTAACCATAAGGAAGCTGAACAAATCCAGCCCATTCGGCTGATTCTCACGGATGATGACTCTTTTATTCGCGAGAGCCTGAAGGTCCTGCTCGGACTTGATCCTGGCATTATCGTCACGGGCACGGCATCCAATGGACGTGAGGCACTTGAACTGCTGGAGTCAGGAACCGCTGCCGACGTTGTATTGATGGATATCCGCATGCCGGACTGTAATGGCGTGGAGGGTACCCGTATCATCAAGTCCCGCTTCCCTGACATGCGTGTACTGATGCTGACGACATTTGATGACGACGAATACATTATCCAGGCTCTGCAGAACGGTGCTAGCGGTTATTTACTCAAAAATGTACCCCCCGACCGAATTATTCAAGGCATCAAAACAGTACATAACGGTGATATGCTGATTCACCCCGATATTGCCCGCAAGCTTGCGGGGCTGCTTCGTCCGGCTGCGGCTCCCCAAACACATTCACATCAACCT
Organism: Paenibacillus sp. 7523-1; assembly: GCF_002276415.1. Lineage (NCBI taxonomy): Bacteria > Bacillati > Bacillota > Bacilli > Caryophanales > Paenibacillaceae > Paenibacillus > Paenibacillus sp. 7523-1. Next base: position 41,827 of record NZ_NPBR01000012.1, read on the forward strand.
CTTGATGCTTACGGTCTGACACGAATGGAACTGGCCGTTGCGGAAGCGATATCTGAGGGGCTGTCCAACAAGGAAATTGCGGCTAAACTATTCCTAAGTGAAGGTACCGTCAAAAACTATGTCACCGAAATTCTCGGAAAACTTAGTCTGCGTGATCGGACACAGATCGCCATCTTTATGTTGAAGAATTAGCTTCACATAGCACAAAGGGTACTCCCTCGCTTTCCATGCGGTGAAGTACCCTTTATTGATTACATTTCTACCGATCCTTGTTCATTCACGCCCGGAGCTGGCAGAGCCAGCGGAGCTTCATCATTATGATTATTTTTGCGACGGGCAAATAATTTGAGTGTGATGATATGGAACAACGTCAGCGGACGCAGCTGCACTGCCCAAGCTTCATGGTTGTCCGGAGCCATAAGCACACCTAGCTGATGATGTTCACCTTCATAGATGGCCCGCTGCATAAATTTGCTCTCCCCCTGATGGTTACGAACTTCCAGTTTACAAAAGGCCGGATTCATCCTCAGTGCACGATGCAGTTCTTCCGGTGAGTCTACCATCACACCGTTCACCTTATAGAGTGTCTCTCCTGCTTCGATGCCCAGCTCTGCAGCAGGGCTATCCGGAATAATGCCAAGCACCTTCAAGCCATGGACCGGATGAACAAACACCGGACTGCGGTGCTGTTCCTCGAACCCACTGTACCACACCAGAAATTCATGGCCGATAAATGCTGCCAGAGCGGCAACCACCATAAGTGGTGACCACCACGCCGCCAAGAGACTGAGCACAAGCAGGCCTGTCCCGTAGAGCAAGAGCCGCTTGGCGGATATCTGTACCTTTTGCCCAGGAAGCATACTCTGCGTAACTTCGCCGAATCCAAGCAGGATCGGAAGTGCCATCAGCATATAGCCATCTCCTGCATTCAAGAGAGGACTCCAAGCGAGTTCTGCTCCACTCCCCGTTACGGGTACCATGATCAGCATCGGGATCGGCCAGAAATGCTGCAGCTGGTATCCTCCGACCAGCTTGCCGCGCTTGCCTTCAAAGAGCAATGGCGAAGCCATGGATACCCCTTGCAAGCGAACCAGCATCGCTTCACCTAGATGCAGTAAGGCAGCCAGTACTAGTAAAGCAGGCATGTCCAGCGCACGCAATGCCTCCGTGACACTGCCAATCCATCCCGCCGGCTGCCATCCTGAGGCCAGGTTCAGCCCAAACTGCACTACGCCAAGCAGCCCTGCCGCGTAGGCGAAGCACAGATAGCGAATACGGAACAATGCCAGAATTAACGTTGCGGCCCATATGCAAATGATACTGGCAAGTGTAAGGTGCGCCCCTAGGAAGATGGATACCACCGAGACGATGACACCAATGACGATCCCTCCAAGTAAGGCACGGATCGTCTGGGTGATGGAGCTTTGCAGACGAACATGAAACAACCTACGTTCCTGTAATAATTGACGATGATAGATCAGTGCAATCAAAATGACCGCAATATAATAAAACGGCTGAGTAAACAACTGCAGCACTGCTTCTCCTAATGTTGTTAACCATGGCCAAGCCCATTCCATGATGGCCCGTCACCCCTCTCCTTCAGCCGGTTCAGAAAAAAAGAAGGCTGATAATCAGCCTTCTTAATGGCTTCGACACGACGGTCTAAATATCCTTTGAGACATTTTCGATCGCGCGCTTCAGCTGTGCATCATATTGAGGATTGGCAATACGTTCAATCAGAGCCGCTTCCAGTGATTCAGCGGTTTTCTCGTCGATCTCGCCGGTCGCCTCAATGCCTTTCTGCTTCTGGAATGCTTTGACCGCTTCTTGCGTCTTCTGGTCATAGTATCCATCTACACGATCCGGCTTGAAGTCGAGTCCTCTCAGCATCGTCTGCGCACTTTTCACATCCGTGCTATTGCTGTCATATTTCAAAGGTAATTTCTCTTTGTTAATCGGTGCCACCGAGAAGTAATCCGGCTGGTTCACCGCAATATCCGGTTTGATGCCTTTTTCATGAATCCAGTCTCCATTCGGAGTCAGCCATTTTGCAATGGTGATTTTCAATAGGCTGCCATCACCCATTTGCTTGTCATAGCTCGTCTGTACCGTGCCTTTACCAAAGGAGTTTTCGCCAACCAGCGTTGCGCCAGCAGACTGCTGCAATGCACCGGCCAAAATTTCTGACGCACTCGCGCTTCCTTTGTTCATCAGTACCGTAATCGGGTACGACTTGCTGGAACCGTTCGATTTGCTTTGCTCACGTTTGCCGTTTTTGTCCTCGACCTGCACGATCACTTTGCCTTTTGGAACAAACTGCTCGGCAATGTCGATAACGACTTGCAGTACGCCGCCCGGATCATTACGAACGTCAATGACCAGACCCTTCATGTTCTGTTTCTCCAGACTGGCCAATTCTTCCTTAAAGCGTTCTCCGGTATTCAGCGAGAATTGGGTGATGGTAATGACACCTACACCGTTATCCTCCATGTGGGCATATACAGTCTCGAGATCAATGTCATCACGCACAATTGTAAATTCAATCAATTCTGTAGAACCGGCACGCTTCACTTGTACCTTGGCTTCACTGCCCTTTGGACCTCTGATTTTGTTAACAGCCTTGTTTAATTCAAGGCCTTGCAGAGATTCGCCGTTCACAGACATGATCATGTCTTTCGCCCGAATGCCTGCTTTCTCGGCAGGTGATCCTTTGATCGGGGAAACGACAACGACGTTTCCATCCTGCGAGGATACCTCGGCCCCAATTCCTGTAAAGGATCCTTCAATGGATTCCTCGAACTGGGCAGCCGTTTCCTGTCCCATGTAGTTGGAGTATGGATCGCCAAGAGATTCCATCATGCCGTTGATCGCACCATCGATCAGCTTGGTCTTATCGACATCTTTATAGTAGTTGCTTGAGATCAAATCCATTGCGGTTTCAATCTTCTTCAAATCGTTCTTCTGCTGCGTATTACCGGTTACACTGGCCAGCAGGCCTTCACCCGAAGTGGTCTGATTGGCCACACCGGGATAACTCATCAGTACCAGCGTAAGCAGGCTCCCTCCAAGGAGGGCTACAATGGCAAGCAGCAGCGCCGATCTTTTCTTCATCATCCGTTTGCTCACCGCCTTTAGTTTTGAAGCGTGTCAGATTCCATTTGCCCGAATCCATTCCCTGAACATGCCAGCTTAGTATATGTCTAGCTTGTACGGAATATGTCTTTTCCATTCCTTCACAGTCAATCCATTACAGGTAATTCATCGGATTCACTGGCGTACCATTTTCACGAACTTCAAAGTGCAAGTGAGGTCCGGTTGAATTACCTGTGTTGCCTGACTCGGCAATAAGGTCGCCTTTGCTCACCGTATCTCCCTTACTTACCTTAAATCCGCCTTCACGCAGGTGACCATACAATGTCCAGAGTCCGCCACCATGGTCTACGATAACAGTATAGCCGTATCCACTGTACCACTCCGCCATGATGACGATACCGCCTGATGCTGCATGAACCGAGGTTCCCACAGGTACAGCAAAATCGGTACCATTGTGCATCTTGCCTACTTCTCCCGTAATTGGGTGTGTACGACGACCGAATGGCGAGGAAATGCGTCCGCCGGATACCGGTTTGGAGAAGATACCATTTCCCGCTGTATACGTGGTTTCACTACTGCCTGTGCTGACTTTCGTTGGCGCCTTCGCTGCGGCTGCAGCCCGAGCTGCTGCGGCTGCTTTTGCTTTGGCAGCGGCGGCTGCCTGCTGCTCACGAAGTTTGTTTTTTTCCTGAAGCAATGCTGAACGCTTGCTGGCGATCTGAACCAACATATCTTCCTGCTCCTGCGTCAGTTCTTCCGACTCTTCAATTTTAGCATCATAGGAAGCCAGAAGCACCTGCTTCTCCTGTTCCTTTTCATTTAACTGGGCTTTACGTTGTTTCTTTTGTGCATAAAGGCTTTTGGCTTCCGCATACTGCTTGTCCAGTTCAGCCTTTTTGTCGACAACGAGCTGCTTGTCCTTTTTGTGCTCATCCAGCAGATGCTGGTCCTGATCCACAATGGTTTTCAGCGAATCTGCACGGGTCAGGAAATCCGAGAAACTTGTTGAAGATAACAACACATCCAGATAGGATACTGCTCCATCGGTATACATCAGACGTACACGCGATTCCAGCAGTTTCTCCCTTGCAACAATGCGCTCCTCTGCAGCCTGGAGATCTTTTTTCGTCGTCCGAAGATTTTCTTCCGTATTCTCAATTTCCAGGGAAACGTTCGCCAGTTCATCACTGACAACATTAATCTGCTCCATGACAACCTTCAGATAAGCATTGGTTTTGTTCTTGTAATGCTGGGCTTCCTTCTTGTTGGCAGCAGCCTTTTTCTGTTCCTGTTTGGCCGCAGCCGCCTTGCTCTCCAGCTGGCTAATCTGTTGATCTATGTCGCTAATGCTACTCTTGGCATATCCGTCCGAAGGTTGAAGCGTCAATCCGGCCAATAACGTAAAGGCCAGCAGCGAAGCTGTTTTTTTCAAAATGGTGATCCCCCATCCTATGAATTCACAAGAAAGCAACCTGCACAGGTGGTGAACATCATGTTCTTATGCTTTCTTCCATCTAATTAACAGTGCGTCTTCCCTACATATCGTCAAACAGCGTCCAATTGTGAACCTGCTTTGTCATTTTATTTCGACAATTTCTGCAATTTCAGTAATAAAGCATTAAACGTTAAGCGACTTGCGAATGGACAGAGTACTTCCCAAAATACCTACCAGCATACCGAGTCCGATCAAAAGGGTTCCAAACAGCAACCAAATGTCGCTGAGCGGGATCAGGTTAAGCATCTGCATGAATACATCCTGACCAATGGTAGCCAGTAGGCGGCTGTAACCGAAGAACAGGACGGCTACCGTAATCACCGAACCGATGAATCCAATCAGTGCACCCTCAATAAAGAAAGGCCAGCGAATGAATGTATTCGTTGCACCGACGAGCTTCATGATGCCGATCTCCCGGCGGCGGGCAAGAATCGTTACGCGAATCGTATTCGAGATCAGGAACATAGACATAAGAGCCAGTCCCCCGACAAAAATAAATCCGATATTCCGCACAAGGCGTGTAAATTTGAACAGCACGTCCACCGTTTCCTTGCCGTAGTTCACTTTCATGATCGGCTTCTCCGGGTGCTTTTCGTTCAGGGCTTCAATTTTTTGCGCCACAAAAGTGACGGTTTCCGGTTCAATGACCTCAACTTCAATGGTCTCCGGCAGCGGATTATTATCCACGTCAAAACCGTCCAGCACGTTATTCGCACTGTCACCGAGACGTTCGCGGAACTCCTTGAGCCCCTCTTCCTTGGAGACAAAACGAATCTCGCTTACTTCCGGCATTGCACTGATCTCCTGCTGCAGCGTATTGCGCAGACTCTCATCCACATTCAGCTCCAGAAACGTACTAATCTCCACCTGGCTGTCCACCTGGTTAGCCATGGAGTTCACATTCAGCACGAGCAGCATGAATACTCCGAGAATGAGCAGTGACACGATGATCGACATGATGGATGCCACAGACATCCAGCCGTTGCGGAATACGTTTTTGAATCCCTCCCGCAAATGGCGCAAGAGAGTACTAAAATTCATAACCGTATTCCCCTCTCATCTGATCCCGTACAATCTGGCCGCGCTCAATGGCAATAACCCGTTTACGCATCGTGTTCACGATATCCTTGTTATGGGTTGCCATGACAATCGTCGTTCCTCTGAAATTGATCTCGTCCAGCAGCTGCATAATGCCCCATGACGTCTCCGGATCAAGGTTACCCGTAGGCTCGTCCGCGATAATCACCGACGGATTGTTTACAATCGCCCGTGCGATGGCAATACGCTGCTGTTCCCCTCCGGACAATTGCGAAGGTTCACGATTCGCCTTGCTGCGCAGTCCCACCAGATCGAGCACTTCCATGACCCGTTTCTTGATGTGACGCTTCGGTGCCTCAATAACCTCCATGGCAAAAGCCACGTTCTCAAACGCCGTCATCTTGGGCAAGAGACGGAAGTCCTGAAAAACTACACCGATGTTGCGGCGCACATAAGGAATCTTGCGTGGTTTCAACTTGCCGATATTAAATCCATTGATGGATATTTGTCCTTTGGTCGGAATTTCTTCTCTGTACATCAGTTTCATAAATGTTGATTTACCTGCGCCGGACGGACCGACGATATACACAAATTCATTGCGGTCGATCTTCACCGACACCCCTTGTAATGCGTGGGTCCCATTGGCGTAGGTCTTCCACACGTCCTGCATTTCTATCACATCATCACTTCCTGCTCACATAGTTAGCCATTATCATTTCGACACAATCCCGGCAATTCCTTTAAAAAGACCCGAATTTCATCAGGAGCAATCCATTTTACCCTTATTTCGATCCTCTGGGATGGAAACATATAAAATATATTGTAACAAATTTGTTACCTATTGAGTACCCGAAAGTTTTCCTGCATTGGATCATATATATAGAAAGTGTTACGAAATGCGGAACATCAGAAGTAAAAAGGAGCGTACGGATATGAAAAAAATACATTTGGCCGTCATTGTTGTGTTTTCCATTCTCTTTATCGGCTCCGCTTCCTACGGATTGTTGTATATGTATGTGAATCAGCCCGCTTTGCCGAGTAAGGTGCAGGTTGGCGGCTGGCAGGTCGGCGGCGTGAATCGGAGCGAGGCGCTTCTGGGACTGGACGAACGTTTGAAAAAGCTGGGGGACTGGCCTGTTACGCTGGAGGTGGATGAGCCCCCCCTGACGCTGAACATGACTGCGATCGAAGCCGGTGCGGAATACAGTGCGGACGCCTTTCGTGCGGCGGTACATGAGCTGGAGGAAGGGAATGTGTGGGAGCGTGCGTATGCCCGTTATCATTTTGCGGAGGAATGGCCTCTCGAACAACGGTACAATAACCAATCCCTTAGAACACGTTTGAGCCCTGACTGGGAAAAGGAAACCTTCGGCACCCCCGCAGACGCTGTCCGGCGGATCACCACAAACGACAAGATCCAGTACATCCCGGAGAAGGGCGTCCGGCGGATCGCCTGGGATGAACTGGAGGCTAGGCTGCTGGCGAAGCTTCCCCACGATTTCACCGTGCTGGACAATGCGAACACACCTGCTTCAATGTTAATTCAGCTACCGCTATACACCCAGCAGCCTGAAGTCACGGTGGAGTCTTTACGCAAGGAAGGCATTGAGCGGAAGATCATCCAGTTCTCCACAGGGCTTGGCAACAGCACGGAAGGACGCATACATAATGTCAGTGCAGCAGCACAATCCGTGAACGGCATGATTTTGGAGCCTGGCGGCATGTTCGACTATGAAAAGATCATTCGACATGCCGAGAAGGAATACGGCTTCCGCGAAGCCCCGGTTATTGTAAGGGGGCGTCTCACCCCAGGGATTGGCGGAGGCATATGCCAGGTTTCCAGCACCGTATACAATGCAGCCTTGTTAACCGGACTTGATATTGTCGAGCGGCGCAACCATTCGATACCCGTCAAATATTTGCCAAAAGGACTGGACGCCACTTTTGCTTCTGGCGCTATCAATTTCCGTTTCAAGAATAATACGGGCAAATCCCTGCTGATCCTTGCTGAAGTGAAGAATCACCAATTAACCGTCAAATTTTTTGGTACTTTTCCCGAGAATGTCAGCTACGCGCTCGAATCCCACACCATCGAAACGCTAAGCGCCCCTGTAAAGTATGTATCCAGCAATGTGCTGCCGGATGGCGCCCAGCAGGTTTTGCAAAACGGACAGCCTGGCTACATTGTGGAAACCGTACGTATCAAGAAGGTGGATGGCAAAGTGGTGGAGTCCAAAACCATTTCGCGAGATACCTACAAAGCTCAGGATCGCCTTATCGCACGTTCAGGTCATAGCAGCCTGCCAGATCCGCAGGAGCCTTCTGTTGTAGAGGACGGCGTGAGTGATACCAAACAGCCATAAGAGTTGGAAAAAGTAAAAACACACCATTCTATTGCTCCCATTGGAGACAGAATGGTGTGTCTTTGTTGTTCACTTCATATTAATGCCCTGCTGTGTATTCTCCCTGTTCCTCGCGGATCACCATCTTTTCTTTTCCCATAAAGAAAGAAGCAATCAGAGCCAGTACCGCCGGAATGGCCGCCCAGGCAAACAACTGAACGATCGAGGAGGATAATGCTTGAGTGATAGCCTCCAGCACCTGAGGAGGAATTGCCTGTCTAAGCTCCGGAGAGAGCAAGGCGTGCGGGTCACTCAGATTCAAGCCCTCCGGCATACCGCCCGCTGGTACTCCAGCTCCCGCACCGCCTGCTTCTGCAGCAGAACCGGCTAGGGCATCGTTCATTTTGCGCGTAAATACCTGGCTCTGAACAATTCCAAAGATCGTAATCCCCATCGTCATCCCGAGCGACCGCAAAAAGTTAAGCGTAGAACTTGCGGCTCCCCGTCTCTGCGGTTCGAAGGCATTCATGGCCGCATTGCTGAGCACGGAGAACGAAGCTCCCACACCCAGACCGACAAGCACCATAAATACACGGATCGTCCAAAGGGACGAGCTTTCGTCCAGTGTCGTCAGTAAGCCAAGACCAAGAACCAGCAGCGCCAGTGTCGGGATCATAATGTTCCGGTATTTGATCTTGGTCATCAGCACCCCGCCCATCGAAGCGGTGACGACTGACCCCAGCATCATGGGCAGCAGCACAAGACCCGAATTGGTCGCTTTACCCCCGAGTACACCCTGTATGAAGATGGGAATGTACACCGACGCCGTGATAAATGCCGCACCACTGAACATGGCAATGACATTGCTGGACCAGTACACGCGATTGCGGAACATGTTAAAGGATATAATGGGTTCCTTCGCTCTTGATTCGGCAAATACGAACAGCAGCGCCAGCACTGCAAATCCGGCAAACAAACCGAGAATTTGCCACGAGTTCCAGGCATACGTTTTGCCACCCAGTTCAAGGCCGAAGATCAGACATACGACAGCACCAATCAGCGTCACTGCACCCAGCCAGTCAATCTGCTGGGATTGATGCTGGTGAGATTCCTTGTAGAAAAACGCAATAAACACAAACGCAATCAGTCCGAGCGGCAGGTTAATATAAAATACCCATTCCCATGTGGCATACTGTGTGATGTATGCACCCAGCAGCGGTCCGAATACGCTGGATAATCCGAAGACAGCTCCAAACAATCCGCCCAGCTTGCCTCGCGCTTCCGGTGCAACCACGTCAAACATGATGGTAAATGCAATCGGCACCAAGGCACCTGCACCAATCCCCTGAATGGCTCTGTACATGGTCAACTCCACAATGGATGTTGCTGTTCCACATAACGCCGAACCAAGCATAAACACGATAATTCCGAATACAAAAAACTTCTTCCGTCCATACATGTCGGACAATTTACCGAAGATCGGCATGCCTGCCATCTCGGCCACCATGTAAGCTGAAGTAACCCAAACGAATTTGTCGAGGCCACCCAGCTTCCCGACGATATCTCCCATCGCCGTTGCCACGATGGTGTTATCCATCGAAGCCATCAGTATGCTGAGCAGCAGCCCTGCCAGCACCAATCCAATACTGTTTTTACGTGCAACCATTGTACTCAATCTCTCCATTCACGCTCTATTCATATGACTGAAATAGTATATCCGAAAAGCTTCCTCCAATAATCAGTCCATGGACCGATTGCGCTGAACCAAAACTTCGGATTGTGAATGGATCTGCAGCGAAGAACGGTATTCAACTGTACCAATTCGGCAGCCTGGGCCAATTTTTATTTTATCTCCCCGGACAACCTCGGCTACCGTGTTCTCTAACTCAATGTCATCTCCTTCAATCATGTTTGCCTTGAGAATCGATTGATTACTCGAGAACAAACCTTCAAGCAGCTTCCCCCGGCCGCTTTTCACAGAGATGATTGAACCGCCAATTTCCCTGGCTTCAGACGGACCCATAATTTTAAGTATCATTTGTTCTGCGGTAAGCATACCTCCGACCGTAAAACGACCATTGAGTTTGAGATTCTCCGCCTGGCAGTCACCCGGTAGATGAAACTCACCTACCACTTTCATTTTTTCAGCTTTTGCATGTAAGCCGGATACGCCACTCCCACTCTCATCTTCAGGGCCGACAGCTCGTTCTGTTAGGGTAAGGGTTCCCGTAATTTTAATATCGTCTGATTCAAGAGATCCGTAGATGACCGACGTACCCGTACATTTGAATTGATCACAATATAAATCATTGTTAAAGGAGGAGTCTCCTACAACCTTGACCTTGCCGTACACACCGCCAGCGGAGCTTCCTTCACCGATAATGCTGATGTCATTTCTCTTGTCTAATGGACTAACGTTATGGTTATTCAAGACGCATCCCATTCCTTTCTCTATAAATCCCACTTAAATGCGCTGGCTGCTGCCCACCTTGGCATCTGGATCAATCTCAAGCTCGCCTGAGTATTCAACAAGCCTGATGCTGCAGCCACGGCCGATATATACTTTGCTTCCACGAACAATATCAGCTTCCGTATCTTCCAATACGATCTCATCCCCTTCAATTAAGGATGTTTTGAAGGAGGGTGTACCGCCCAGACCGATACTTTTCCAAAAGCCACTTTGTTCCTTTCGACGAATATCAATACGTTCTCCGCCAATCTCTTTGGCTGAAGAAGACGTATGCAGCTTGATCTCAACGGATCCTGCATTCAGGAAGCCACTAATTTTGATGTTGCCCTGGACGTTCAGGGACTCACATTGTACGTCACCATCAATCGTGATCATGCCGCCAATATCGATGCGTTCTCCATCCACTCGTCCACGTACGGTACACTTGCCGTTTACTTCAAGCTCAGGACTAATGAGGTTTCCATGAATGGTTGTCAGTCCATCCACACGAACACGGGAACTGTTCAGGGGGCCGTTCAGCGTGCACATGCCGTTAATGGTTGCACTTTCCGCACTTAAGGCTCCATGCATCTTCAATGTCCCATTCACACTCAAGGAGGTACAATCCAGATTGCCGTTTACTTTAGCCATGCCATCAATGGAAACCCGGTGAAAAGCTCCACCTGGTGTTTGGCTCAAGCCTGATACATTCAGATCATTTCTCAAATGACGTTCTTCCATGTCCATTCTCCCCTTTATCCCAATTTAAGTTTCAGCTCTTCCATATACGTGCCCAGCGGAAGTCTCAGTACCACTTTGACGCCCTGATCAAAATAAAGCTCTGATCCTGAACCAGTAAGCATGAATGTCGGTACGCCCATCTTGCGAATAAGCAGCAGCTCACTTGCTCTGTTTGCAAAACGATAATAATGCTCAGACATGACATCTATCAGCAATGAGCCCTCCTGACGGGTGATTTCTCCGCTAAGTAACAACTTCTCAAGGACATAGAGCATCATAATCTGCTCCAAGGCATACATGGGTTGTTCCCGTCCTGCCTCTCTTACCAATTCAAGCGAAGGCAATGAAACAATGTTTCGGTCCATTAATTGCTCCGCAGACATTTCAACCTCACCCAGTGTGGGCGAAAATACGTCTGCCAGCTCATCTAGTGATAAACCATCCTTCATATTGAGGATCTTATCGATACGTGTCAGCATCTGTTTTTTAGGAAAAAAAGTTTCTTGCCCTGTGTATGAAGACTTCCGAATAAACCATTCTTCCGGAATAAGGTTTTTCCGCTTCCAGCGGTATAACTGACCATAGGAAATCCCTGTAAGGTCCAGCAAGTCTTTTTTGGAGATCAACTCATCCGTCATATATGGTCCCCCTTTGTGTTGAAGTCAGTGTAACATAACATTGTTACGTTGTGAAGTATAGAAATCATTTTGCTCAACATGGAGCTCAATTAACCGCTACCTATTTAACTTTTTTTGATCGCTGCCGATCCTAGTTAAAACATCACTTTCTTTAGCTATGAATGTTGTTGTTGCAATGGACGGGGTTTGGGTATAACCTGTGTGATAGAAACGAAGGAGCCATTAACTGGGACCGCATTCAACTCAGGTCGGAACATTCAGTTAATGAATTCATGAAAGGGGTTACTTTGTAGAGATGGCACTCATTAAATGTGATTTTTACTCCGACACGCTAGGACTCAGTACGAGCATGCATGTTATTCTGCCACAACAGACCCATAATCAGATTGGGATGGATAACGTTTCGGGCAAAGGACTTCATCCTACGCTGTATTTGCTGCATGGCCTATCGGATGATGATTCCATCTGGCTGCGCCGGACATCTATTGAACGTTATGTGGCAAACCTCGGAATCGCTGTTGTCATGCCGCAAGTGCATCGCAGCTTCTATACGGATATGGCCGAAGGCGGACGTTACTGGACGTTCATCAGTGAAGAGCTGCCTGCCCTGGCACGCTCCTTCTTCCCGCTGTCTTCCAAACGGGAAGACAACTACGTTGCCGGCTTGTCCATGGGTGGTTACGGGGCATTCAAACTGGCCCTGCGCAAACCGGATCAATATGCCGCAGCAGCAAGCTTATCGGGGGCTCTCGATATGGCTGCACATATGGATAACAAAATTCTCTCTGCACTGCAGCAGACCGAAATGGAGCGCATCTTCGGACCAGAGATCAAGGGCTCGGAGAATGACCTGCTTCATTTGCTAAAAGAAAGTCAGACAAGCCAAGGGCCACGTCCACTTCTCTATCAATGCTGTGGCACGGAAGATTTCTTGTATGAAGAGAACCAATCTTTCCGTGAGGCTTGTGCACAGACCGATTTTCAGTTGACCTATGAAGAAGAACCTGGCGGACATGACTGGGCATACTGGGATGAGAAGATTCAGAATGTGCTGCGATGGCTGCCACTGCCTGAACGGAACTAATGGGAAGCACGCTTGGAGCATTGAAAGAAAGTAAGAGGATTTACTGGCTTACATGCACTCATAATCTCTTTAATTTCCACTAAACAAAAACGTATATTCTAGATTTAATATTCTTAATGTGCTTACCCGCTTTTCTTACTAAAGGAAGCGGGTATTTGGCTTGAAATATACAAGACACCAGAACTACACGACACGAACCCATCCTCCTAACGTCTCATACATTTGGTTTAAGTGAGTAATTAGTATCAATTGATTCTCGTTGTTAAATGTACCGAAAGTACCATAACATAAAAATGTGATTATGACGAAGATATAAGATGAGCCATATTAACTAATAAAATTAAACCGAATAAAGTTACTACATACTCTATATTTAGGTTATTTAACATCTCTATCTTTTCTATAGATGTGAGAAGCACATACATATAATACATAAAAATCGGGGGAAGTCTGCATGGAGTTTAAAGATTACGATGACTTAGTAGGGAAACATTTGAAACAAAATATTACGGATGTTAGAGGCGTTCTTCTAATAGCTAAGGGTACCCTTCTGCTTCCTGAACATATCGACAAACTAAAAAAATTTAACATTCATATTCTGGATGTAGAGTCGGCATTGGGAGTTAACGAAGTGGATGAGGAAACGAATGATCAGGTACATACGCACAACCAAGACAATATCGATCAGCCACGTATTCATTTTCCTTCTATCCCAACTAAAGAGCTTATTCAGCAAACGGAGTCCTATCTTAAAGGAATGAAAAACAGCCTCGAACTAACCGGAACAGTGGATATTGGAGAAGTTGAGGATAAATTAACTTCGGTTATCATGGACACATCGAATTCAGCAAGCTTGTTCCGACTCCTTTCAGAGCTAAAGGGAACACGGGATTTTCGCTATACCCACAACATGGGAGTTGCATTCATTGCAACCAAGCTGGGGAAACAACTTCGCTTGGACGAACAGGAATTAAAGACATTGACTACTGCAGCAACTCTATATGATATTGGTTCAACCAAACTTCCTTCGGATTTAGTGAACAAAACGTCCAGATTCAATGCAAACGAGTATGAAATCATGAAACAGCATACGATCTGGGGACATGATATGTTGAAGAACTCCATGGCAAGTCCTCGTGTAGCACTGGTTGCACTGGAGCATCATGAGAGAGAAGATGGCAGTGGTTATCCGCATCGTTTAAAAGGTGATCAGATCGACCCTCTGAGCAAAATAGTTGCTCTTGCTGATATTTATATGGCCATGATATCCCCTCGTCCATACAGAGAAGCCCACCCCTTCTTCAATGTTGTTAATATGATTCACGAAGAAATTATGGATAATCGTCTGGAGTCCCAGATTGGGTTAACCTTTTTGGAATCATTAATGGCATCCCAACTAGGTTGTGAAGTTTTGTTATCCGATGGGAGACAAGGTAAGATCGTACTCGTCGATAGAAATTATCCTACTCGCCCTTTAATCGCGCTAGAGAATCAAGATTTCCTTGATCTCACTAAAACAACAGCCATAACTGTAAAGGAAATCATCGGGTGATGAAAATGGTGACATTAGGAGATCGATTATCGTTAGATGACAAAACCCTATCCAGGGATATTTCATGTCTGTTGGAAGTTGCTGATGCTGAATTGTTTCCTGAAAACACAATAAAAAAGTTAATCAACATTCTGCGAAGGAACGGTTATGATTGCATTGAAGACATTGTTAACGCTAGTGAAAAGGAGATACGGCTTCTGAAGTACATTGGACTTCAAACGTTTAACACGCTAAAAACCTTGTTAATGGAGCTATCTGAGTCTGAAAGATCCAAGAATTCGGAAAGGAATATAACACACAGCTCAAAAGTCACTAAAGGATTTAGCACAAATTCTAAATATTCATTACCCTGGAATGACAGATACTAGCCCACTCTTCCCTTCCTAACCATACATAGATAAATGCACCTTTCTGCTGGAACTTCAGTTTAAACACGAGTTTATAATCTTCTGAAATGAAAAAAAGCCCCTCAGGTCTTGCGGTAAGAGTTCATATAAGAATCTCTTACCCACTCCAGACCTGAGGGGTTTTAAGAAGACGTTCCTTCCTTATAAACAATGTATAGCAGCGGTACCGTTAGCCGCGGCTAGTGATCCATTGCACCGTAATTTCCAGCACCTTTTCACTGCGTCCAATGGCTTCAGCCACTTGTCCGGAAGCTGTACCACCATATACGTTACGTGCGTTAACCACCGCTTCCGGTTGGAGCACATCGTAGATGCGGTCGTCGAACAGCGGGGAGAACTGACGGAACTCATCCATGCTCAGATCCAGCAAATACTTGCCGTTCTGGATGCAGTACAGCACCGTTTTACCGATAACTTCATGCGCCTGACGGAATGGCAAACCTTCGCCGACGAGGAAGTCAGCAATATCCGTAGCGTTGGAGAAGTCCTGGTTCACTGCTTGACGCATCCGGTCCTTGTTCACTTTCATTGTCGCAATCATCGGTGCGAACAATTGCAGTGCGCCTTCGAGCGTAGCAACTGTGTCGAACATGCCCTCCTTGTCTTCCTGCATGTCTTTGTTGTAAGCCAAAGGAAGAGATTTCAAAACGGTCAGTAAACCGATCAAGTTGCCGTATACACGTCCGGTTTTACCACGAACAAGCTCCGGTACATCCGGATTCTTTTTCTGCGGCATAATGCTGCTGCCTGTGCAGAACGCATCGTCCAGCTCAACAAAACCAAACTCGGTACTGCTCCACAGCACCAGTTCTTCACTCAGACGGGACAGGTGAGTCATGATGAGGGAAGCAGCTGCCAGGAACTCCACGATAAAGTCGCGATCACTAACCGCATCCAGACTGTTCTCGTACACACCGTCGAAGCCGAGCTGCTCGGCCACGAAGTGGCGGTCAATCGGGAATGTTGTTCCTGCAAGTGCACCTGCACCCAGCGGCAGAACGTTAATCCGTTTATAGCTGTCCATCAGACGCTCTGCATCCCGTTGGAACATGGAGACATACGCCATCAGGTGATGTGCGAACAGAATTGGTTGTGCACGTTGAAGATGGGTATAGCCTGGTACGATTGTATCCAGATTGTCCTTGGCCTGTCCGATCAACGCCTCCTGCAGCGCATGCAGCATGCCGACAAAACCAACTACACGCTCACGCAGGTACAAGTGCATGTCTGTTGCGACTTGGTCATTCCGGCTGCGACCTGTGTGCAATTTGCCACCGACAGGGCCAATGGTTTCGATCAGGTTTTTCTCAATGTTCATGTGGATGTCTTCATCCGAAACGGAGAATTCCACTTCGCCTGCACGGATTTTGTGCAGTACTATAATCAAACCTTCCTTGATCGTCTCCACATCTTCCGCAGGCAAAATACCGCATTTGCCCAGCATGGTAACATGGGCGAGACTGCCCTGAATATCTTCCTCAGCCAAAGCTTTGTCAAAGTTGATTGATGCCGTGTATTCCTCAACCAGATGATTGGTTTGTTTGGTAAAACGTCCTCCCCACAGCTTGCTCACGGTGAGTTCTCCCCTTTCGTTCATGGACAAAGCCGCCCCTGCCCGATGTGCAAGAACGGCCTGCCCTGTAAAGTTATATTGGTCATGATATGAGGCTATTTCAAAGTATTATTTCTTGTTTTGTTCCACGCCGGAATTAACTTTCAGACGCAGGGCGTTCAAGCGGATAAAGCCGGTTGCATCCCCTTGATCATACGCTTGTGTTGGATCAGCTTCCATCGTAGCAATGTCCGGGTTGTACAGGCTGACAGGGCTTTTCACGCCTGCGCCAATGATGTTGCCTTTGTACAGTTTTACACGTACGGTACCTGTTACGTTTTTCTGGCTTTCGCTTACCAGCGCTTGCAGTGCCAGACGTTCCGGTGCAAACCAGAAGCCGTTATACACGAGTGTGCTGTAACGGGTGATCAGACTATCACGCAGGTTCATCACTTCACGGTCCATGGTGATGGATTCCATTTTACGATGTGCCGTAAACAGGATCGTTCCACCTGGTGTCTCGTATACGCCGCGGCTCTTCATGCCAACAAAACGGTTTTCAACCATGTCGACACGACCAATGCCGTGCTTGCCACCCAGTTCGTTCAACTGCTCCATCACTTGAAGTGGGCTCAAACGCTCGCCATTGAGTGCTACGCAGTTGCCTTGTTCGAATTCCAGTTCAACGTATTCCGCTTGATCGGGTGCATCTTCCGGTGCGTTGCTGAGCAGGAACATGTCTTTGTTCTCGTCCGTGCTTGGGTCAAACCAAGGATCTTCAAGCACACCGCTCTCATAGCTGATATGCAGCAGGTTACGGTCTGTGGAGTAAGGCTTAGCAGCAGATGCCGTTACCGGAATACCGTGTTTCTCTGCATAAGCAATCATCTCGGCACGTCCCGGGAACTGGTTGCGGAATTCTTCCAAACGCCATGGCGCAATCACTTGAACGTCCGGTGTCAGCGCAGCTGCGTTCAATTCGAAACGAACCTGGTCATTTCCTTTACCAGTAGCGCCGTGAGCGATTGCAGTAGCGCCTTCTGCACGAGCGATGTCGACCATACGTTTCGCGATTAGCGGACGAGCAATACTTGTGCCGAGCAGGTATTGTCCTTCATACAGAGCACCCGCTTGGAACATCGGGTAGATGAAGTCTTTGGCGAACTCGTCGCGCAGATCGTCGATATATACTTTGGAAGCGCCGGTAGCGAGTGCTTTTTCTTCGAGACCGTCCAGCTCATCCTTTTGTCCGATATCTGCAGTAAATGCGATAATCTCTGCATCATAGGTTTCTTTCAGCCATTTCAAAATTACAGATGTGTCCAACCCGCCGGAATAGGCGAGTACAATTTTTTCCTTAGCCATGTTCGTTGGTCCTCCCCAAATTCAATTGCCAATAAGTTAACAAGCTATGCATCTGTTAAAACTACGAGCCAGAAAACCTTCCGATCGCTCTTATCACCAGATTTTTTGATCCCTTCTTAAAGGGTAAAATCCGGGGATAAAGGCGAACACTTCGTTTCTTCAGGTCTTTTCTGTCTCTCCGTTTTTGTGAATGCACCAATTTATCTTATTTTAGAATATAAATAGATGAATCTATCATCGCTAACCCTGCGCCTAAAATCAACTCATTTAGGCAAACAGCGGCTATTCGCTCATTAACGCGGCCATCAAAGCCTTTTGTGCATGCAGCCGGTTCTCTGCCTGATCAAAGATCAGGGAGTTCGGTCCATCAATGACGCCCGCACTTACTTCTTCTCCGCGGTGTGCCGGCAGACAATGCAGGAACATGTAATCTGGCTTCGCGCCTTTCATCAGTTCCTCATCGACCTGGTACGCAGCAAAAGCCTGCTCACGAACCTTTTGCTCCTCTTCAAAACCCATGCTTGCCCATACATCGGTATAAACGATATCCGCATCCTTCACAGCTTCCTGAGCACTGTACGTCACAGTCACTTCAGAACCACTTTCCTTCGCAATGCTGCGCGCCTGCTCTACCACTGCGCTATCCGGCTCATACCCTTTTGGCGTCGCTACAGCAACATGCATGCCCATCTTCGCTGCACCCAGCATGAGAGAGTGTGCCATGTTGTTACCATCACCGACATAAGCCATTTTCAGGCCAGCCAGTTTGCCTTTGTGCTCCAGTACCGTTTGGAAGTCCGCCAGTACTTGGCACGGATGAGCGGCATCGCTCAGGCCGTTAATAACCGGGATATCGGCATGCTCCGCCAATTCAGTTACATTATGGTGTCCAAAGGTACGAATCATGATGCCATCCAGGTAGCGAGACAATACTTTAGCTGTATCATGCGTTGTTTCCCCGCGACCAAGCTGGATATCGTTTTTGCTCAGGAAGAGTGCGTGTCCACCCAGCTGGAACATGCCTACTTCGAAGGATACACGCGTACGTGTGGATGATTTTTCAAAAATAAGTCCAATCGTTTTGCCTTTCAGCGGCTGATAGGCTACGCCGTTTTTTTGCTTGCCTTTGATCTCAATGGCCAAGTCCAGCAAGTAGCGGATCTCTTCGGCTGTGTAATCGGTAAACTCAATAAAGTCACGGCCTCTAAGATCAATCTTCTGGATTTTCTCCGTTTGTTGTGCTGTCATGTGAATGTTGTCCTCCTTATATCCGGTTCCCTGCACCCGCTCGGGCAGAAGAGAGCAGCCGTGGCAGCGCATTCTCAGGCAGCCTTGGCTTACTTTATCTTCCGCAGGTTCTCCGCGCGGCTACAGGGATTCATCATCTAGTTCTGCGCCGGGGCCATGCGAGGCCCCAGTACAGCATGCTTTTCATTTTGTCTAAATGGATTATTTTAAGCCTTCTTCGCTGCTACGTGTTCTTCAATCAACGTTGCCACCAGGGATACCGCTTCATCGATCTCTTCCTTGCTCACATACAGATTCGGAAGCAGACGAATGACATTCGGTCCTGCGTTGACGAACAAGATGCCACGTTTCTGTCCTGCCAAAACGATATCGCCTACTGGCTCTGCACATTCGATTCCGACCAGAAGCCCCAATCCGCGAACTTCCTTCACAAATGAATGGCCTGCCAAACGCTTCCGCAGGGAGCTCATCAGATAGTCACCCATCTCAGCAGCGCGCTCAGGCAAGCGATCTTCCAACATCGTTTCAATCGTGGCAATCACCACGGACGAAGCTAGTGGCGTACCCCCGAATGTCGTTGCATGGCTGCCTGGCGTAAACGCATCCCGCAGGAAACCTTTACCCAGCATCGCTCCTACCGGGAAGCCGCTACCGATCCCTTTGGCTACCGTAAACACATCTGGCTCTATGCCATAGTGTTCATGTGCAAACAGCTTGCCTGTACGTCCCATTCCAGTCTGTACTTCGTCTACAATCAATAAGAGGCCATGCTCGTCACAAAGTTTCCGCACATGCTTGACGAATTCCGGTTCGACCGGATATACGCCACCTTCGGCTTGAACCATTTCCAGCATAATCGCTGCTGTTTTAGGGCCAATCGCCGCTTCCAATGCTGCAATATCATGCAAAGGGACAGTAACGAATCCGGCTGGCAATGGCAAAAATCCTTCTTTCACCTTATCCTGCCCTGTTGCTGTCAGTGTTGCGAGTGTCCGTCCGTGAAAGGACTGGGCAAACGTAATCACTTCATAACGGTCGTTCCCTTTCACCTTCTGGTGATAACGACGTGCGACCTTAATGGCTGCCTCATTGGCTTCCGCGCCACTGTTGCAGAAGAACACCGCATCAGCACATGTATTGGCTGTCAGCAACGCGGCTGCTTTCTCCTGGCCCGGAATCTGGAACAGGTTGGAGACATGCCATAGCTCATCGATCTGAGCTTTCAGCTTGGCTCCCACTTTCTCCGGTGCATGGCCAAGGCTCGTTACAGCGAGTCCGCACATGAAGTCGAGATAACGGTTGCCCTGATCATCCCATAACCAGCTGCCTTTACCCTTGACCAGACTGATTGGATAACGCGCATACGTTTGGAAAAGAGAGCTTTCCGTCTGTGCCGCTGCACCTGTTGCTGCTGCTCCCGCTACTGCTGTGCCAGAACCTGGCTGTTCATTGCCTTTTGCCATCACCTTTCACACTCCTATTCCTTTTTTTGAGTGCACCTACCACTCCGGTGACAGAACGGCCTTCCGATCGCTGTTATCCCCGGATTTTTTGATTCCCTTTTTTAAAGGTTAAAATCCGGGGATAAACGCGAGCGCTTCGCTTCTTTAGGCCTTTTCTGTCCCCTTCGTTTTGTGCACTTTTTTACTTATCTAAAATAAACCCCTTATTGCATGCGGATAATTCGGGTTCCGATCGTTTCACCCTTCAGCACGCGGCTCAAGATTTGTGGCTCGCTTCCGTCCACGATAATAACCTCGCGTACTTTGCCATGAATGCAAGCAATCGCTGCGCGCACCTTAGGGATCATGCCGCCGTAGATTTCTCCGGTTTGAATCATGTCCTCGATCTCTTGTACAGAGACTGATGGCAGAACTTTTTTCGCCCCGTTAACGGTCTTCATAATTCCAGGTACATCCGTCACAACAATCATCCGGCTTACACCGAGGTGGGAAGCTACCGCTCCTGCGGCTGTATCTGCATTGATATTATACCGTTGTCCGGTTGCATCCACGCCCACCGGCGCAATCACCGGCATATATCCCATGTTCACTATGCCTTGAATGATTTCTGCTTGAACGCCTGTTACGTCTCCAACCCAGCCGATCTCTGCATGATTCGCCACAGGTTTGGCTTGGATTAGTCCACCGTCTACGCCGGACAAGCCCAGCGCATGTCCTCCGACGCGCTCTATCAGGCGTACGATCTGTTTGTTGATACTCCCGGCCAGCACCATCTCCACGACATCCAGCACGGGTTCCGTTGTTTTGCGGAGTCCATTCACGAACTCGGTTTCAATGCCCAGCTTCGCCAGATTCTCCGATATTGCCGGACCTCCACCATGCACGATGACGGGCTGAGTTCCCTGGGACTGCAAGTCTCGCAAATCCGCAAAAAAAGATTCAGGCAATGCCGCGAGCGTGCTGCCTCCGCATTTCATGACAAACGTCTGCTTCTCTGCACCTTTTTCTACTCCGGCACTCTCATTTTGTAATGTTGAATTCATGAGGAGCACTCCCTTCGTGTTCTCGTTCTATATAAAATCAACCTTTTACATTTGCCACTCCGATTGCAGCACCATCTTCCGATCGCTGTTATCCCCAGATTTTTTGATCCCTTTTCTAAAGGGTAAATCCGGGGATAAAGGCGAGCGCTTCGCTTCTAAAGATTGGTGCTGCCCTCTCCGTTACCATGTAAAATTCCATTTGTTAATATCGAATAACACAAGATAGTTTAAAGATAGTTTATTAAGTGCGGTATGCCGCATTGATTCGAACGTAATCGTATGTCAGGTCACAGCCCCATGCTGTAGCCCTTCCTTCGCCATGGTGCAGATCCACCACAATGCGAACGGTATCGGTTTGCAAGTAGGCTAGTGCAGCTTCTTCATCAAATACAACTGGGCGGGACTGCTCAAGTACCGAGATATCTCCCAAACGGATATCCACGGTGTCCGGGTTAACCGGCTGTCCTGCACGCCCCACGGCTGCAATAATCCGTCCCCAGTTTGCGTCCGCACCGAACATTGCTGACTTCACCAGGCTGGAGCCGATAACCGTTTTGGCAATCGCCTGTGCCGATTCATCACTCACTCCACCCGTAACCTGCACCTCGACCAGCTTGGTTGCCCCTTCCCCATCACGTGCAATCGCTTTGGCCAGCACTTCACACACATAAGTGAATCCTGCGGCAAAAGCGTCCCAGTCCGGATGTTCCGTGGTCAATTCTTCGTTCCCCGCCATCCCACTGGACATTGCAACCAGCATGTCGTTCGTACTCGTATCTCCATCTACGGTGATCATGTTAAATGTATGGTTAGTCGCCTGACGAAGCAAACTTTGCAGTGCTTCTGCGCCAATAACCGCATCACTCGTCATAAAGGCGAGCATGGTCGCCATGTTGGGATGAATCATCCCAGATCCCTTGGCTGCACCTGCAATCGTAACGTTCTTGCCGTTTACAACGACAGATACGCAGGCTTCCTTTTTCACCAAATCGGTCGTCAGGATCGCTTGAGAGAATTGCTCTGCTTCATTGGCATCCTGCCCCAAACTTGCCGGCAATGCGCTGATACCCGAGTGTACTGCGTCCATTTTCAACAACTCACCGATCACACCGGTCGATGCCACAGCAACATCCTCTTCAGCTACGCCAAGTTCACGTGCGGCTGCCGAACGCATCGCATATGCATCCTTTTCGCCCTGCTGCCCGGTACAAGCATTGGCATTACCACTGTTAACAACCACGGCCTGAAGGCGTCCATTGCTCAAGCTCTCGCGAGTTACCTTCAGCGGCGCAGCCTGGAATACGTTCGTCGTATACACGGCAGCTGCCGTGGCTGGCACTTCACAACGGATCACTCCGATATCGTTGCGTGATGTTTTTTTCAAACCGCAATGAAGTCCGCCAGCAGCGAACCCGCGCGGGGTTACAATCGTTCCGTTTTCCACTACGGTGTAAGCCTGTTGCTTCACATTTGTTCCCATATGTTATCCCCCGTTTGCGTTCGGCTGCATGCCGATTGGCCGCCTGCTAATCCTGAATTCGGTGATCTCCTGAATGGCTCCGGAAGTGCAGCAGCCTGCTCTCCCGATCCCCTTCTTTACGGATATACCGGCGTCATGTTCAGCCCGAGGTTTTCCTCCCATCCCATCATCAGGTTCATATTTTGAATCGCTTGCCCGGAAGCACCCTTCACCAGGTTGTCGATGACCGATATGATTGTTAAACGTCCGGTTCTTGGATCAACCGCAAATCCGATATCACAGTAGTTGGATCCTTGCACTTCCTTGGTCGAAGGCCAGATGCCTGGTTCACGCACCCTCACAAAAGGTCGATTCTCATAATACTTACGGTACAGATCTACCAGGTCCCGATCACTGTGATCTCCCACCAGGCTTGCGTACATCGTACTCATAATCCCACGTGTCATTGGCACCAGGTGCGTCGTAAACGTCACCGTTACCGGACTTCCGGTAATATTTCCAAGCACTTGCTCAATTTCAGGGATATGTTGATGTTTGTTGAGTTTATAGGCTTTGAAATTTTCGTTCATCTCTGCATAATGGTATGCCAGAGCCGTTCCCCGTCCAGCACCGGATACGCCGGATTTGGCATCGATAATAATTGTGGATGGATCGATCCATCCTGCTTCCACTGCAGGAATAAGTCCCAGAAGGGTAGCTGTAGGATAACAGCCCGGGTTGGAAATAAAGTTTTTGCCTTTTACTTCATCCCCGTACACTTCGGCCATCCCGTATACAGCCTGTTCCAGCAGATCACTCGGCGGAGCCGGGTGTTTATACCACTGTTCATATACGGCTCCATCCTTCAATCGGAAGTCCCCAGACAGATCGATCACCTTCAGCCCTGCTTCGAGCAGGCTCGGGACGAGCTTCGTGCTTACTCCGGATGGGGTAGCCGTGAATACCAGATCTGCACGTTCTGCAATCTCAGCTGGAACTACGCCATCCAGTGGCCTGCGAATCACATCCGTCAAATGCGGAAATCCGTCTGCAATAGACTCGCCGCTGCTGGATGAAGAGATCACCGAAGTGATTTCAACCTGTGGATGGTTCTGAAAAAAACGAATCAGCTCCACCCCGCCATAGCCGGTGGAACCGACAATTGCCACTCTCAATTTGTTACTCACTCTCGCTCCCCCAATCCTGTTGTATGCGATACTTATACGATGCTTACGCCCTCAAACGGCCCTCACACGGTAATTCCGTCGCTTCTATGCATATTTGTGTATTATTATACGACTCTAGTTATATAAATACAACACTCTACCATCAATTTCACATGGATTCTTATCAAATCCGAACATATCTTTCCAATATCTGCGGGACGAACCCGAATACTTCTGCTAAAATACGTTTTATAGGAAAGATTACATACCAAGGTCTTATTCATAACAAATTCTACACGAGGAAGGGTTTATGAATGGATTCACGTTGGTCATTACGAGACATGGGGGACTACAGTGCATATCGAATCCATTTTACTTATGGTACTCCTGGGCCTGAATATTATCTTCGCTGCAGCAGTCGTGTTCTTCGAACGTAAGGATGCCAGTGCATCCTGGGCTTGGCTGCTTGTATTGAACTTTATTCCTGTGCTTGGGTTTGTACTTTATCTACTAACAGGTCAGAATCTGACCCGCTACCGACTGTTCCAATGGAAAGAGAGAAAGAAGCTTGGTCTGGAGGAACGCATCGCCGCACAACTCGAACAGCTGCATGACAATCGGACGCCATTCAACAACAGAGCCACCGAAAGCAGCCAGGATATGATCTATATGAATCTGAAACAGAACGGCGCTCTCCTTACGGAAGACAATGCTGTAGAGATCATCACCGATGGAACGGACAAATTCCAACGGTTACTCGATGATATTGAAGCCGCGCAGGATCATGTTCACGTGCAATATTACATTTACCGGGGCGACCGGCTGGGTAAACGCATTCGGGATGCTCTGATCCGCAAAGCGCGGGAAGGCATCAAGGTTCGTCTGCTGTACGACGCGCTTGGATCGCGGCGGGTATCGAACCGCTTTTTCAAAGAATTGCGCGAAGCAGGCGGTTTGGTGGAAGTCTTTTTCCCATCGAAATTCAGCCTGATTAACCTGCGTATGAATTACCGCAACCACCGTAAAATCGTCATCATTGACGGTAACCTCGGTTATACAGGCGGATTCAATGTGGGGGACGAGTACCTCGGGTTGAACTCCAAGTTTGGTTATTGGCGCGATACCCACCTGCGGATTCAGGGAAATGCCGTTCATGCGCTTCAGACGCGCTTCCTTCTCGATTGGAACGAGGCATCCAAGCAGCATGACACCCCTTATGTTCCTGAACATTTCCCGCATATTGAGGGTACAGGAACGACGGCCATGCAGATTGTCTCTAGCGGACCGGATGCAGAGACGGAGCACATCAAGAACAGTTATCTGAAGATGATTAATGGAGCCAAACATTCCATTCTGATTCAGACGCCTTACTTTATCCCGGATGCCAGTGTATTCGAAGCCATACGTCTCGCGTGCCTGTCAGGTATTGATGTGCGCATCATGATTCCCAATAAACCGGATCACGCCTTCGTATACTGGGCTACACTGTCTTACATTGGTGAGCTGTTAAAAGTCGGAGCAAAAGTATTTATATACGATAACGGCTTCATCCATGCCAAAACGCTCATTATTGACAGCATGGTCGCATCGGTGGGTACCGCCAATATTGATTACCGCAGTTTCCGGTTGAACTTTGAGGTGAATGCCTTTATGTATGATGAGGTCATTGCCACAGCATTGGTTAATACTTTCGAGCATGACCTTAAGGTATCTCGCGAGATGACGCAGGAGGAGTACAACAAGCGCAGCCTGAAGATTCGTTTCAAAGAAGCGATCTCCCGCTTACTTTCTCCGATTTTGTAACAGGGTCATTCAAAACGTAAAAAGCAGGGACATCCTCCGCCATGTTTGGCTGGAATGGACATCCCTGCTTTTTTATTTTATATGTCGCTCGTTAATAGGCGCTGAAATTATGCCTCGTCTCGCTTAAAGCCCTCGCCAAGCACTTCGTGCGCATTACTGATAATAACAAAAGCCTGCGGGTCCACGGACCGGATCAGTGCTTTCAATCTTGGTACCTCATTTTGCCCAACCACGACCATCAATACAGTACGCTGGTCGTCCGTGTAACCACCCTTTGCCTCCAGCTTTGTTAATCCACGATCCAGATCAGCAAGAATGACTTTGGTAATCGGTTCCGTCTTGTTGGAGATAATGTATGCAACCTTCGAGTAGCCCAGTCCCATCTCCACGGCATCAATGACTTTTCCGGTAACGTATAGACCAATCAGTGCATAAAGTGACTGTTCCAACGACAATACAAACGCAGCCATAATAATAACGGTAGCATCCATGATCACAACGCAAAGAGAGTAACTGAGCCCGCTGTATTTCTGTACGATTCTGGCGAGGATACTCATCCCACCTGTTGAACCTCTTCCCCTGTATACAATGCCGATGCCAAGCCCCACACCAATACCTCCATACAGAGAACCGAGCAAAGGATTCGTCGTAGGAATGGCCCAGTCTTTCGTCAGATAAACGAATAGGGGCAGCACAATACTGCCGAGTACCGAACGGATCCCGTACTGTTTACCAATAAGCAGAAACCCTGCGATGAGAAGTGGAATATTGATGGCCCACTGCGTGTATGCGGGTTCAAGCCCCAGCCATTCCTTTCCAAGAATAGACAGCCCGGATACTCCTCCTGAAGCAATCTGATTAGGTAATAAAAATAAGTTAAAGGCAACCGCAATGAGAAACGAACCAATAATAATGGATGCCGTATCTACTACGTTTCTCCAGGGTCCATTCAGAGGGATGAGGGTGGCTAACCTCTTTTTGCGGTTTGGTACGAAATGCTGATGCTCTTGCATGGTTGTCGTGCTCTCCTTTTATATGACTGATAAGTTGCTGATTTTTCTTCCCTATTTGGGCTCAAAAAAAAGCCCCTGTATACACCAGCATACGCCTACACGTATCCGGTCCATACAGGAACTTTGATTACTCGGTTTCTACTTTAATCTGGCTGCGCAAATAACCGTCGATGAATGCATCGAGGTCGCCGTCCATTACTGCACCTGTATTTCCTGTCTCTACGCTCGTACGGTGATCCTTTACCATACTATAGGGATGGAATACATAGGAGCGAATCTGGCTTCCCCATGAAATATCCGACTGATCGCCTCGGATTTCATCCAGCTGTTGTTTTTGCTCTTCAATTTTACGCTCATACAATTTGGAACGAAGCATCGTCATCGCGCGCTCACGGTTCTTGATCTGTGAACGTTCGTTCTGACACGTTACCACAACTCCGGTAGGAATGTGTGTGATCCGTACGGCAGAGTCGGTGGTATTGATGTGCTGTCCACCCGCACCGCTCGCACGGTACGTATCGATCTTCAGATCCTCTGTCCGGATGTCCACTTCCACCGTATCGTCAATCTCTGGAACAACGTCACAGGATACGAAGGATGTGTGTCTGCGGCCCGAAGAGTCAAAAGGAGAGATCCGCACCAATCGATGGACACCCTTCTCTGCTTTCAAATAACCATAAGCATTGTGTCCCTTGATGGACAACGTAACACTTTTAATCCCGGCCTCATCGCCTGGCAGATAATCGAGCACCTCTACCTTGAAGCCGCGTTTCTCAGCCCAGCGAGTGTACATCCGGAGCAGCATTTGTCCCCAGTCCTGAGACTCGGTACCGCCCGCACCCGGGTGAAGCTCAAGAATGGCATTCATTTTATCGTACGGTTGATTTAGCAGAAGCTGAAGTTCAAACTCTTCCAACTTGCTCACGATGGCCGTAACACTGCTGGCAACCTCAGCGGCCAGATCTTCGTCGCCTTCTTCATCAGCCAGTTCAACCATCATTAGGGCATCGTCATAGTCCTGTTGGAGTTTGGCGTATTGATCAACCGATCCTTTCACCGCATTCATCTCGGCGATAACCGATTGCGCCTTCTCATTATCATCCCAGAAATCGGGAGCTGACATCTTCTCTTCAAAGTTCTCAATCATTTCCTGTTTGAGATCTAAGTCAAAGAGACCCCCTAAGGTTTGTTAGTTTCTTGCCTATTTCACGCAGGTCCTGCTTCACGCTTGGATCGATCATGTGCAATTCCTCTTTTCATTAAGATAAGCTCCTCGCAAACCGGGCACTTCTCCAGATCGGGTGTCAGATGCTTCACCTTGGTGTCCAGATTACCATTATAGCGGCAATTCTCTTCACCTGGATCATGGCTGCATAGTTATAACTATGCACCAATCACCGGTTATGCATCCTTCATTTGATCAATTGAAATGCCCGGCCGCAAGGAGCCGTTCATGTATTCTATATAAGTTAATCTAGGAACTATTACACCATAACACTCCGATTGCAGTAGCATCTTCCGATCGCTGTTATCCCCAGATTGCTTCTGCAATCTCCGTTATGGTGTAAGAGAATATCGCTTAACTATTCTTGGCCGTGGCAGTGTTTATACTTTTTGCCGCTGCCGCATGGACAAGGATCGTTGCGGCCGATTTGGTCGGAGACTTTTACCGGACGCTTCTCAGCAGGTTCTCCGCTAGTCGAGATCTGGCTCTCTTCCACTACCGCCTGACGCTCCTGATTGCTCTCGATTTGAGCTCTCATCACATAAGTTGCCACTTCTTCCTGAATCGAAGCAATCATCTGATGGAACATTTCGAAGCCTTCAAATTGGTACTCACGCAGTGGATCTGTACCGCCGTATGCACGAAGGTGGATACCTTGACGCAGTTGATCCATTGCATCAATGTGGTCCATCCATTTGCTGTCGACTGCACGAAGCACAACAACTTTCTCGAATTCACGAACCATTTCTTCACCGATACGCTCTTCACGTGCATTGTACTTTTTCTGCACTTTATCAAACAGGTAATCGATGATCTCTTCGGCTTCCTTGCCCCACAGATCGTCTTTGGTAATCGAACCATCATCCAGCAATTTGCTGTTCATATAGTCCGCTACTTCCTGCAGTTCCCAGTTCTCTGGAATATCGTCACTGCAGTGCGCTTCAACAATGCGTTCAATGGAAGGCTTGATCATATCCATAACGATCTGTTTGATATTTTCGGATTCAAGCACCTCACGGCGCTGTTTATAAATAATTTCACGCTGTTGGTTCATGACATCATCATATTGAAGAACGACTTTACGTACGTCAAAGTTGTTTCCTTCAACACGCTTCTGTGCGGACTCAACTGCACGAGTGATCATGCGGCTCTCAATAGGTTGGTCCTCTTCAAAGCCAAGACGCTCCATCATGTTCAGTACGTTGTCTGCACCGAAGCGTCTCATCAGCTCATCACCAAGGGACAGATAGAACTGTGTAGAACCCGGGTCACCCTGACGTCCTGCACGTCCACGCAGCTGGTTATCGATCCGGCGTGATTCGTGACGCTCTGTACCGATGATATGAAGACCGCCGACTTCAGCTACGCCTTCACCCAAAATAATATCTGTACCCCGGCCAGCCATGTTGGTTGCGATCGTAACCGCACCAGCTTGACCAGCTCCAGAGATAATTTCTGCTTCTTCCGCATGGTACTTGGCATTCAGCACCTGGTGTTTCACACCACGGCGTTTCAGCATGTCGGAAAGACGCTCAGAGTTCTCGATCGATACTGTACCGACCAGAACCGGCTGGTTTTTGCTGTGGCGTTCTACGATCTCTTCAACTACAGCTTTAAACTTACCGTCGATGCTCTTGTATACGACATCTGCCATGTCATTCCGTTTGTTCGGACGGTTGGTAGGAATCTGCAATACTTCGAGGCCGTAGATTTTCTTAAATTCTTCTTCCTCGGTTTTCGCTGTACCCGTCATCCCCGCAAGCTTGCGGTACATCCGGAAGTAGTTCTGGAACGTAATTGTAGCGAGCGTCATACTCTCGTTCTGTACCTCGATGCCTTCCTTCGCTTCAATCGCTTGGTGCAAACCATCGCTGTAACGACGTCCTGCCATCAGACGGCCTGTAAACTCATCGACGATCATGACTTCTTCTTCGCTGACTACGTAGTCGACGTCACGACGCATAATTACGTTCGCTTTCAGCGCCTGTACGATGTGATGGTTAAGCGTGACATTGGCGTGATCATACAAGTTCTCAATGCCGAATGCTTTCTCCGCTTTAGCTACCCCACCTTCAGTAAGGGCAACGGATTTCACTTTGATATCTACTGTAAAGTCATCTTCCGGCGTCAGACGTTTGACAAAACGGTCTGCAGCATAGTACATATCCGTCGACTTCTGAGCTTGTCCGGAAATGATCAGAGGCGTACGCGCCTCATCGACCAGGATGGAATCCACTTCGTCAATGATACAGAAGAACAGCGGACGTTGTACCATCTGCTCTTTGTAGAGCACCATATTGTCACGCAGATAGTCGAATCCAAATTCATTGTTCGTTCCGTACGTGATATCACAAGCATATGCATGCTGTTTCAGCGCATGATCCATGCCGCTCAGGTTAACCCCAACCGTCATGCCCAGGAATTCGTAGATCTGTCCCATTTCCTGGCTGTCACGCTGTGCCAAATAGTCATTGACGGTAACGACGTGTACCCCTTTGGACATCAATGCATTCAGGTAAACCGGGAGAGTTCCCACGAGGGTTTTACCTTCACCCGTTTTCATCTCGGAGATGCGGCCCTCATGCAGAGCAATACCACCCAGCATCTGTACGTCATAGTGACGTTTGCCCAGAACCCGGCGGGATGCTTCACGTACCGTTGCGAATGCTTCCGGCAGAAGCTCATCCGTTGTTTCCCCTTTTTCAATACGGGCACGGAACTCCTCGGTTTTGGATTTCAGTTGCTCATCAGACAATGCCTGAAATTGTGGTTCCAGTTTATTGATCACATCGACCGTCTTCATCAGACGTTTAACATCACGTTCGTTCATGTCGCCGAAGATCTTTTTGACAAGTCCTAGCATGGTATACCCCTTTCGTGCAAAACAGAATAGACCCCCTGCTGCCGCCATGCGACACCATCGGATGGATATGTGCATCCACTTGCCCGGGGGTGACAAACGATATAAAACATTAATATGGATGAATCAACTCCAGGCTTGGCCAGGATTACTCATGAAGCTGATTCGATATTCACGGACTCGCTCCTTGCATAATAAGGGCAAATCCAAACCTTACGAATCATGTTCATGGTGCTGTGCCTGTCATTGATTATGATTAGCGATCATTCGTTGACAATTCCTCATCAGGACAATGATTCTCTTGCATAAATTGTAACAGTTTGTAAGGGTCGCCGCAACACGCCGAGGCATACTTCTTAGAACTTCTGGAGCCTCTTCGTACACGTTTAAGTGCAAAAAATCATAGCCGTTAGCGGAAGCCTTTCTTTTCGCTGTTATATTTTCAGATCATATGGTGAGTCCAAGGAAATGTTCATGGTAAAATTGGAACCTTTTCTCAGTTTACTGAGTCTATCATAAAACTCCATTATTTACACATTAAGAGTGTAAAAGTTCATCTTTTAGGTGGGCAGTGATCCTTCTTCCTACTCTCTATTAGACGCGTCTGCATGGGAAATAGTTTCATAAACTTGCTTGCACAAATTTTCCCGGCTGCGTCTATGCAGAAAAGAGCCCCATCCCGTATGGGACTGAGGCTCTTGTTAGTTTGTTCATTTAATCATACAGGATACTAAGATGTCCTCCTGTAGTCCAATTTTCGTAAGTGCTCATTTTAACCTTTAATGGGTAATTCAGAGTCATCGTACATAGGTGATTAACCTTGCTCGATTAAACCATATTTCCCATCGTTCCGTTTGTACACGACGCTGACTTCTTCATTCTCAATGTTGGAGAATACGAAGAAATTGTGGCCGACCATGTTCATTTGGAGGATTGCCTCTTCCACGTCCATCGGTTTCAACATAAACCGCTTCGTCCGTACCACTTCAAAATCATCGTCCTCTGTATCCACATCCAGTTCAGCAGTCGCTACTGTACCTGTCGGATCTTCAACGAAGAGTGTTTTCAAGCTGCCTTCCTGGCGGAACTTCCGGTTAACTTTCGTTTTGTGTTTACGGATCTGACGTTCCAACTTGTCCACCACAGCATCAATGGAAGCGTACATATCGTCGCTCTCATCTTCAGCGCGGAGCACAATGCCTTTCAAAGGAATCGTCACCTCGACCGTATGCAAGCCTCTCGTCGTGCTCAATGTAACAGCACCGTCAGAGTTAAGGGGTGCATCGAAATACTTCTCGAGTCTACTCAACTTTTTGTCGACATAATCTTTCAAAGCATCGGTAACCTCGATTTGTTGACCTCGAATACTTAAATTCATAGGGCACTCCTCCTTTTCCTTTGCCACTTCATTATAACACGAATGTAAGCGCCATGTAAAAACTCCCGGTGACCGAATCATGACATCTGTTCAAGTCACATCTGCCCACCTACGTGTAACGCCATATTTCGCGATATTTCATCATATTTAGGCGAAATTCTTTATTTACATGATGTTGATATAGGGCGCTTGAAGAAGTAATTAACCGTTTTCCTCATTCCTCAATCTATTATGTAATATCTTAAAAAGAATCTATTAGAAAAACAAAAAAAGACCCCGGAAAACCGGAGTCTATTGCTAGCGATAATTCAATTGGTAACCATCTAACCATATATGTAGGTCGGATTGTCCGGATGATTATAATTTGATTACGTTAGCGGCTTGAGGTCCACGTGCGCCTTCGACGATGTCGAATTCTACGGATTGACCTTCTTCCAAAGTTTTGAAGCCTTCGGATTGAATTGCGGAGAAGTGTACGAATACGTCGCCGCCATCTTCAGTCTCGATGAAACCGTAACCTTTTTCTGCGTTGAACCATTTTACTTTACCTTGCATGCACTAACATTCCCTTCGTCGTCAAATGAAGTGAGGCTCTTGCCCGAGGCCTTAGCCCACAATTCAGACTATACCATCCAAACTTATCCATTGTCAATTGGTAAAGAAAATGTTTTATTGGTATTTTTTGTAGGATATTGACGAAATATAAGAACGGTATATCTATTACAAGCTGTATCAGGTTAAGGAAGCAATGAAGAAGGACCTCAAAACGATATTTATAATTAGCTTATTGCTGTCCTTTCATTCCTAATAAGTTGCAATAGATCAGGATTGCTAGTCTTTGACTCAGCAATGTCCAAATACCTCAAAGCCTTAGGGACATCTAGAACCGACATTTCTCTAGCCAAATGCAGCCATAATCTTGCATTCCCCTGGTTACTTTGCAAGCTTGCAATCAGTAAGTCAATATTACGCTTTTTCTTGGCCTTCAGATCAACTATGTTAACATCATAACCATCATGCAGTAGATGAATATCACTTGATAAGCGAGGTATATCACCGTAGGAAATCTGTTCATGAATTCTATCCATGTATCTTAAGTGGGCTGGGAATAGCCTAACATACCCCACAGGAATCACTTCCACTATTTCTCCGGCCACAGTGTTATCATAGATAATATCGAAGACCGCTTCTTGGCCAACCTCTTTCTGCCTCTGAATATAAGAACGGACCTTAGTTTGCTCCTTACTAGGTAGCACATCATCTGAATCAACTACGAATACCCATTCATGAGTGACTTGCTCTAAAGAATAGTTCCGTGCAGCCGCAAAGTCATCAATCCATTTGAAATGGTACAACTTAATATGAGGGTGTTTCTGAATATATTGATTAACAATTGCAATTGTCGCATCTTCCGATCCAGTATCGACTATTACAATCTCATCAACTGCATTCACAATACTATCGAGGCAACGCGCAATACATCGCTCCGAATCTTTCACAATCATAGCAGCTGAAACGCCCATTGAACCCCTCCTATTCATCTTAATGTTCTTTGAGAGAAAATATAATTAGTTGTATGAAAGGGAGTATCCTTTCTCCTCACAAAATTATTTCTCTCGCAAACTCTCTAATCTTTTTAAAGAGGGACCGTAATTATATTCCGCTGCAGAACTATATTGCTGCATGGCCAGATCGTGCTGACCTATGACTTCATAATAGACACCCAAATTATGGTGTGCCGCATAACTGCCAGTCCCCTGAACCTTACCTTCAACTTCAACTTCTCCAATGGAAAGAGCCCGTTTATAAAATTGCTCTATTAAAGCTAAATTGCTGCTGTATTCGTCTGGATTACTTAAGATAAGCTCAAGCATAAATAGGGCAGCAACAAAGAAAAAATCAGCACTTTCCTCTAAGTATTCATAGTTATCCTCTATAACAGAAATCCCTTCCTCTAAGGTCCCTGCAGCAATCGTAGCGTAAAGATAGTTTATGACAATTTGAGGTGCAAAAGTTTTCCTTCGGTCTATAAACTGGTAAGCCAGTCTTAAGTGAGCAACAGCGTGATTATGTTCCTGGAGCCCTCTGTATTCCTTCGCAATCTGATAATGAAAGTAAGCATCTTGCTGATGTTCTTTGATGCATTCAAGTAGAATAGGAATGTTACGAGTACTCTTAATTTGATTCAAATAACCATCATGACTAATTTCCACATCAATGATGACTCTGCTCAAATCAGATTGTATTTGTTCATGTATCTTTCCAATATACCGACATTGCTTTGGAAATATCCTAGATATATAACTTGTTTCAGTATTTATTCCATCCTGACTTTCAAACTGATTCTTCACCTTAACCCTACCGATTGCTGGCCCTGATTGAATAAATTCTCGGATTGCTGCGGAACAATCATTTGAGATAAATTCATCTGCATCAAGTACAAGGTTCCAGTCACTTGCGGACTGATCCAGAGCGTAATTTCGCGCCGCTGCAAAATCTTGATTCCAAGGATATTCGAAAATTTCAGTAGTAAACTCACTCGCGATTTGAATTGTATCATCCGTTGAGCCTGTATCAACAATAATGATTTCATCTACAAGACTTTGCACACTGTTTAGACATCGTCTAAGTGTCTTCTCCTCGTTTTTTACAATCATCACCAAGGAAAGTGTAATAATCATATTTCTCCACCCTGAATGTGGAATATATCCCCAGATGTTCTACTAGCTTTTTTACCAACTGGAAAATAATCAAATCCCGCCTCTTTAATTTCATGATCAGAATATATGTTTCGGCCATCTATAATGATCGGCCTTCTCATAATAGACTTCAATTTCATTAAATCTATATATTTAAATTCTGGCCATTCTGTAATAACACATAGGGCATCACAGTTTTCAGATGCTCTCAATGAACTAGAACACCACTTAATATTTGGACGATCCATTACTTTTTTGAAATTATCCATGGCTATAGGATCGTAAACTTTTACAAGCCCCCCATGATCAAGAATCCTATCAATTATCTCAATCGCAGGGGTTTCTCTAATGTCGTCAGTCCCCGGTTTGAAGGAAAGACCCCATATTCCTATTTCTTTTCCCTCAAGTGATCCTAGGGAATTCTTTAATTTAGTTAAGATTTTCATTCTCTGGTATTGATTAACCTCGACTACAGATCTTAAAAGCTTAAATTCATGTTCTACATTACCAGCTATTTGAATAAGAGCTTCTGTGTCCTTCGGAAAACAAGATCCCCCATATCCAATACCAGCCTTAAGAAAACTCATTCCAATTCGATTATCTAGTCCCATACCGTAAGCTACTTCTTCTACGTTAGCTCCCAATTTCTCGCATATATTAGCTATCTCATTAATAAATGAAATTTTGGTAGCTAGAAATGCATTTGATGCATATTTAATCATTTCAGAACTTTTTCGATCTGTGAATACCATTGGCACATTTAATGGAGCATAAAAGTTTTTAAGCTGTTCTTTTGTTCTCTCATCATTATTATCAATTCCAATTATTATTCGATCTGGATGGAACGTGTCTTCAATTGCTGATCCTTCTCTAAGGAATTCTGGGAGAGAAACTACACAAAAATCCCCGCTAAATTTACTACTGATAATCTGTTCAACTACATCATTGCTCCCAACCGGAACAGTGCTTTTCACTGCTACAATTGTATATTTACTCAAAGACTCCCCAATATTTTCAGCAGCCTTAAATACATAATTAAGATTTGCTTGACCGCTAGGAAGAGGAGGAGTTCCTACAGCAATAAAAACAATCTCTGCATTT
The DNA here is from genome assembly GCF_002276415.1 of Paenibacillus sp. 7523-1. Classification (NCBI taxonomy): domain Bacteria; kingdom Bacillati; phylum Bacillota; class Bacilli; order Caryophanales; family Paenibacillaceae; genus Paenibacillus; species Paenibacillus sp. 7523-1. The sequence goes on from NZ_NPBR01000012.1 coordinate 78,041, forward strand.
CTAACAGACTCTATTGTCTTCGTTGAGAATGAAAGACGGCCAGATCTTACATTTCTGCTCATCATTTCATTTAACCCAGGCTCAAAGATCGTGCTTTCTCCAAGGTTTAGTGAATCTATTTTATTAGCATCGTGGTCAACACATACTACATTATGTCCCATCTCTGCATAGCAAACGCCCGATACCAGACCAACATATCCCGTCCCTATAATAACAATATTAATAAGTTTACCTCCTTAAACACAAAAACTTGTTATAATCTCTTTGTTTCCTTATCAAAATAAATACAGTAGCTTTTCGAAATCTGAAATCATATTCGATAATGAACTAAATTCACTTAAACTTTCTCTATCTCGCTTAATATGCTCTTCGATATCGCCTGTGGACCAAATATCTTCTAATGAAACATCAATTAAGCCATTGCTATTTTTCTTTTTAATAAGAAGAGCCTTCTGAGAACTACCCACTCTATGATTTAATAGTAATTTTTTCTCCCAATTAAATAACCATCTAGCTAGTGCATTTTGCTCATCCGTAGAGAGACTTCCTTTTAAGAAAATACTCGTAGTCATATCAAATAAGCTCAAAACCAATTTTTCTTTATCCTTGAATCTTGAAGCATCAAAAGGATTATTTGTAAACATCGAAACAGGAATCATATTCACTACTTCTAGGTCATATGTCTCCAAAATATCGTTGATATATCTAATATCACGAATCACTAGGTGTGAATTTTTACTTTTTGCATTTGTTTCTGAGTAAGCGTCAAATAATATTACGTATCCTTGATCATTGATTTTTCCAGAAATATTTGAGATAGTATTCTGAAAATTTCGCTCGTTCGTTATATGAAGCAAAACATCAGCTGCAAATATTAAATCAGCTTTTTGGGATGGATAGTAATCAAGACTTGATACATCTCCTTTTTTAAAATTATACTCAGGATAAGCTTGGCTTAAGTTCTCAATGGATCTATCAGTAATATCTATTGCATTATAATTAGTAACACCCTTTTTCTTGAAATAATCAGTAAAAACCCCTATGCCTGGGCCTAACTCAAGTATGCTTTTGGTATTTAGAGATTTGCCAAAAATTTTTGTTATGAGCACTTCGAGTATTTCAAACCGACTCTGGTACATAAATGTGTTATATTGAATTCCCAAGCCCTGATAACCCACGCTTTCAATGTTGAACTTCTCATTCAACCTGTTTTGCCAATATGAGTTATAGTTAAAAGTTTTTATTAGAGGTGAATTCATTGATTCAGCTACAACATTTTGAATTTCCCTAATTTGATTAGCTAAAGAGTATCGATCGGCAATAAATTTATGATAGTCTTCTGAATTATAATTTTCTTCAATTATCATACTCACTGCTTCATGAACTGTATTAAATATATATTCTTCTGGCCATACCTCTTGACTAAACACGAAGTTATGAATAACAGGTTTAATTCCCATTGCCATCGCTTCAGCTATTCCATAACCAAAACTTTCGTGCATTGTAGTAGATAATATATAATTCTTATCTTCTAGCCAATTTTTAATATCCACTTGATACCCTTGAAATACAACATTATCTTCCAGCCCAAGCTGTATGACCATATGATTCCAGTAAAGTTCTAGAACTTCGTCTTGGAAATCCCCAGCAATAAAAAACTTATATTTGGGATCTATATTAACTACTTCTTTCGCAATTTGGAGAAGCAACATTGGATTTTTTCTGGAATTTAAATAGCCTATGAAGGCAATATTAAACCCGGTCTTTTTATCCCCATACTTATAACGTTCTAAATTCACGCCATTATGGATCGTTATGATGTCAACTAGTTTTTCAATATTAGGTACCTTGTTACACAATAGATTTTTAAGATGCTCAGTTACAATAATTAACTTATCAACGTTTTCCCAAGCTACTTTTTTAGGATTGTCAGTGAACACTTCATATCTATGAATACGACATATTAATTTTTTTTCTTTAGCAATTGGTAAATTCGAGGCTGCCGCAAAAATATTGTCGCACCATTCGAACCAACAGAGATCAGCCCACTTCATCCCTTCTTCCAATTGTTTTGCGTCTTCTACTATTATTTTCCGAACGTAATAGGTCTCGGAAAGACTTTTCATTATATCATTTAAAAATTTATCCCCATCTTTATGGGAGAAAAAGCATATTTTTTGTCTATTGTTAAGTTCTTCATATTCAACGAGGGTACGATTAAATGTCGCAGCCAGTAACTTCGTCTGATTTCTACGTTCATAAATAGCTATGTCGGAAGTAACACGATATTCATTCATTTTTCCACTTTTCCACTTTTCATAAAAATAAAGAACTGATCTCTCTATTTCAGCTATTTCTTCGAATTTAACATTAACCCCTCTACCTGTCTCCTCAAGCAGCAGTTCAACAAGACTATCTTTAGGTGACAATGATAAAATATTTTTATTTAAGCGGAGATATTCAAAGACCTTACCCGGATACATTGTTCGATTTTTTTCACCTGGGCCTACTATAAGTAACAAAAGATCCATTTCGTTAGCTAACTTTAGGCTATCATGATGAGACAGATAGTCATAAAATTTAATAACGTCTTGCAAACCAAATTTTTCCGCCGCTTCCTGCCATATTTCGTTATTTCTGCTCCATGTGAAACCAACTTCTATATCCGTGTGAGGAATTTTCCCACTATTTATCAAGTTGAATAAGGCCGTCATAAATGTAAGAGGAGTTCTTATTAAGTAAAGTAGCCCATTATGGAGAATTCGGAACTTATCATTACTTGAGATCTGTTCTTTAATATTTAGAAAATCATCTTCATCATAACCATTAGTAATAGTAATGACTTTAGATTCATTTAATTGGAATCTCGTTATGAAATTATGTGTTGCATATGGGGTCGTAGTTATAATTTTATCAGCTGTACTTACAATGTTTTCCTCCATGCAATATTTGATTTTATAGATAATATCTTTTTCATCATAATCCTGGTAAGCATTATTGGTCCATTCATCTCTAAAATCTGCAATCCATGGTTTATTAAGTTCCTTTTTCAATAAATATCCGATCACATGATCAGTAAATGGAGCTCCAGTGGTATACACAAGCTCCATTTCACTAATATCAATTGTTTTTTTCACTTCTTCAATTACGTTAATACCCCATAAAATATGTTCGTCCGGTTGAAGCAAACCAATATTATCTGATTTCACTTTAGAAAGAAACTCATCCATTATTTCTTTTTTATTGACGACTTTATTATAGCAAGCTATCAAATTATTTAATTGTTTCTGATCTAATTTCATCGGAGGTTCGTCTACTCTTATTACTTCTGTCCCTTCTGGAATCTCGCTGAGAAGAGTCTCATCACGATAAGGATAATTCGAAGCTCCCGTTGTGACAATTACAGGCTCCCATCCTTCTTCTCTAAGATATTTAACAAATTTAAGCGTCCGCTGTACTCCGGAACCACCTAGGGGAGGGAAAATGTGCGCAATGATAAGAACTTTTTTCCTTATAGACGAATCAGCTTGTTTATATTCATATAATTGAGATGTTTTTTCTTTTAAAAATTCAATTAAATTTGAGTCAGTACAGTATAGTAATGCTTTGTCGTAATAACGATAAGCTTCATTATATTTTTCTAAACTTTCATTAGTTATTGCAATATTGAAGAGTAAATCAAAATATTCACTATCTAGATTAATACCTTTTTTGAAGATTGAGAGAGCATATTCTAAATTCCCTTGTAAGTATTGAATAATCCCTCTAAAACACAAAATCTCCGAATCAATAACATTTATCTTTTCATATTCCTCTATCATGTAAGACGCTTGTATTAAATCATTGCTTTCTATTAAATTCCTGATCTTATCTTTATAGTCTCTCTTTAATTCCTCTAATTCCTGACTTTCATTATTCATATAATCGGCACCCCTTCTGGGTTAGATAAGTTTTTAGTTTGATCAATTAAAGATTCACAGATCTTTTGTGTTTTGAAATCTAAGACAGGAATGATTCTTATTATACGTTCATTGATAAATTTAAGATCCGTAGAGTTCAAATTGATAGTTTCTTTGTCTAGTCCTTTAACCCAATCTGCATAACGTGTCATCACTGAAACCCTATAAGAAATATTCATTGATAACAAACCACTACTAATTGCTGTCCAAATATTCCAGTGAATTACTCTTTTTAAATAGAGACTATATATACTTCTTCTAAGAAAAGAGTCCTGAATATAGTCCCTTAGTTCTTTTCTAATAAGTTCGAGCATGCTTAGTACCTGCTCTAAATTAGTCAAAGGATCTTTATATACAGATTGAGACGCAGATTCAGATTCACCGTCTCTGATGCGATATTTATAAACAACATCTGATGAATTAATTATCGTTTTAGCTCGTAATAAAGATTTAATTGTAAATACTTGATCCTCACCATAATGTAAATCTTCGTTAAATTTAACATTCTCAATAAGGTTTCTCTTAAATAATTTCCCACAAGAATAAACTGAAAAAACTATATAAGGGTTATTGATTAAACTAAGCGGGCCTTCAATTTTCAGTTGAGGAAATTGATTAAAAAATTGAACAATTGATTGTGATTTAGAATCAAATCGTTCGTAAATTCCTGTAACAATATCTGCTTTATGTGCCATAGCCAATCTGTACATATTTTCAAGAGAATTACGAGGAAGTATATCATCTGAATCTAGAAAGAATACATATTCCCCTTTGGCTACTTCAAGACCTGAATTCCTTGCCCCAGAGACACCTTTGCTGAATGAATTTTTCAAAACAACTATATTCTTGTGCTGAGCGGAAAAATTTAATGCAATCTGATACGTTCGATCGTTCGAACCGTCATCTATCATTATAATTTCAATGTCTTTCATTGATTGAGAAGTCACTGACTCTATAGTTGATTCTATAAAATCCTCAGAATTAAACATTGGTATTATAACTGATATTTTTTTATTCACTAACATTTCATCACATCCATAATATAGGTTTAATTTAGTCTTCCTATGATCTCACTTTCAACAGAGTCTAATCTCTCTCTCAAACTTAGAACTTTCTCATTTATAATTGAAACAGAATTCAAGTAAGATATAGAATGAGCGTAGTCACCTATTTTATAAAAGATATTACTAATTAAGAATAGAGTTTCATCTTTATCGGAACCAAATTCCAGGGAATATTCCAACATGTTTATAGCCATGTTGTATTCCCCATACTCGTATAATCTATTTACCAGAATATTAATTGTACTCAAAGGATCTAATGTATAATCTTTTATAGCTGTTCTAACTCTTTTAATATCCTCATGTTTGTTTTGTAACACTTTCATTAATTCAAGTAGTGATTCCCTTCTCTGAACATTATTTTCGATCCGAAGAACGAGAAAGCTCAACCATTTGGTTGGGTCCTTTTTCAAATTGATGCTCTGTTCAATCTCATAAATCCAATTTTTAATTTGTTCAGTTTTATTAGAGATTTTTAATAACCAGTTTAGCGCTTCAACTTCGTTCCCTAACGCTAAGTGAATTGTACTGACATTAAAAATCGTATCTTCGTTACTAGGATCTAATTCATATGCCTTATTTAATAGCAGGAAAATATCTTCCTCATTTTTCTTCCTCTCATAACTCGTAATAGCAAGATAATTTAATAAGGGAATGACAGGTCCAGTGTACGATGCAAGAGCTCTTACAATTACTGGCGATGAACTAGAGATTAATTTTTCGAGATCAGCTTCAAAGGGGTTATTCATTAGTCTATTAAACAACTCGTGTAATTGATTTATACTGAGGGGTTTGGAAGCTTCAAGTATATAAGCATCAATTTCAATACTTGAAGTTACATTCCGGCCTATAAGCTTCTCAAATTCTAAAATAACATTGTTATAATTACTTGGAATTTTATTACGAGTTGAACTCAACTTAATGTTTTCGAAATTCATGTCATTCAGTTGTTTGCCAAATTCATTTACTACAGCAATATTAAGACCTTTTTTCATGGGTTTATTTTCTAATATTTTCATTATATTTTTATAACTATTTAAGTTAGGGATATTGACTATCAATTTCCCCTTAGGTTTTAATAATTCAAAGCATTCATCAAATTTTAAATCCTCTACAAGCGAATTTAAAATGATATAATCTAAAGAATTATCATCAAATGCATGTTCTTGAATACTTGTTTTTATTTTCCCCTCTAATTGAGATGGCGCAATAGTTGTCCTTCTCTCTATTCCAAAAACATGAATGTCAGGATTCTGCTGTGTCAGCTCGAGAAGTGTGGCACCTAGTCCACAACCTACTTCTAATATTCTCAAACTTTCTACACTCTCTATTTCAATATTTTCTAAAATGTCAAAATTGCATAGGAAATTTTCGTGATCCATTTCCCATTTTTCAAAAACTACATCTTGATCTATAAAACTTACGTCACTAATTCCGTAATGATAGACGAATACCTGTTCACACGATATAAGCTTATACCCTGCCTCGCAAGCCCTAACAGAATACTCAATTGCCATAGCTTCCCCTGTTAAGCATTCATTGAAATCCCCTAAAATATGGAGGATGTTTTTTTTGAATAATATACAAAAATTTGAGAGAGTCACTTTTTCCTTTTGTCTAATATGTCTGCTATTATTACATGCAAAAGAAAACATCTCTTCTAATGATGCCGGATTAACATCAACTTTTTGTCCAATTTCTGTGAAATTACTAATTGGGCCTACTCCGGCCACCTTTAAATCCTGATACAACGTCTGAATCATGTAAATAAGCCAATTTTCTGTCACTATGGTATCACTATGCATAAATAAAATATTTTCTCCTGAAGCAATTCTCATTGCTGTATTCCAGGCTTTTGCTTGAGAGATCGGGCTGTCATTAAACACAGTAATAATATCAGTTTGTTCCATTAACCAATCTCTATACTGAAATGTTTCACCATTCTCGACTACAATTAATTGGTAAGTTCCTTTTTCCGTGAATTTTCTAATGCTATCAATACATGCTAAAAGATACTGGAAAGCATCTTTCGATCCTGAAATTATTATGCTTGTCTGCATGATAATGACTCCCTCACGTTTCTTCTATTTATTCTATTATCGGCTCCTTAGTTGAAAACAAAGAGGTTTTTTCCAAAAAATATAAGATGTATTTTTTCCCAGGACAATAATTAAGAAATGGCTTCATACCAATACTTCTTTATCCGATATAATTATGTATACGGTCAGATTCCAAATTCAGAAAGGGACCCAACATGAACGGAAATAAAATTAAAATCACACTTTTTCACCTGTCTTCGTCAGGCTCAAATAACTTCCACCTTTATAACAACATCTACCAAGAACTATGTGATAAATATGACATTGAGCTGTTAACTCGGGAACAAATGCTTTACAACCGTCATCTGGATGAGAGTGATGTTTATATTACAACCCATGGTGAATACTCTTCCAATTACGACAAAGTTCAAATTGATCTCTGGCATGGTTTTCCTCTTAAAGGCATGGCCAAAATGGATAAACAAGAGAAAACTCCAGATAGCAACATTCATGCGCATTGGTCCAAAGTAGACATGATCATGTCCTACTCTGCACTATATAACACTGCTATGAATGCTTGTAATGGAGCTAATGTTGCTCAATATCGTATTACCGGTGCACCAAGAAATGATGCATTACTCTCAAGAGAAAGTAGAGATAATCTCAAGAAGATATTCCCTAACATCACGAAGAACGACAAATTAATTTTCTTTATGCCAACATTCCGTAAATCGGTTATCACCCCTGATAAAATAGAAGGTTCTAAGGATTTTCATAATCTATTTGGTTTATCCGAGTATGATCAAATTCAGCTTCAACACTTTCTTGAGAAACATAATCTGAAATTAATACTTAAACTACATCCTTTTGAAGAACAATATTTCCAAAAGGAATTGTCTGATATTCGATCAAATCATATTCTCACCTTGAATGATCAGGATCTAACTAATCTCAACATGGACCTGTACAACATTCTTGGGGCAGGAGATATGCTGGTCACAGATTATTCCTCAGTATACATTGACTTTCTGTTGTTGAATCGTCCTGTAATTTTTACACCTATTGATCTTGAAGTATACAGAGAAACTCGCGGATTACTGTTTGAGCCATACGATTTTTGGACACCTGGGCCTAAAGTCTTCACTCAAACTGAACTCCAGGATGCTATTAAACGTTACATGGCCGACGAGACACTCTATGCCAAAGAAAGAAATACTCTACTCCATCTGTTCCATTTCCATCAAGATGATCAATCCTCTAATAGAGTATGGAGACAAATCGATCAATACATTGAGAACAACCTTGAAATTATTTATAAGAGAAGGACTAACTATCAAGAACACAAAGAACTCCAGCGGAAGATCAAACAAACTATCCAACAAATGATTGAGAACGGCCACCTTGCACAGGCTAATGAAGCTATACAACAATATCTGGTTGATAACTCAGCGGACCCTGATATTTTTGCCATGAATGGCATGTTACATTTAATGAACGGCGACAGCCAAGAAGCCATTCAGTCCTTTCTGAGAGGACATCAGCATTTTCCTTGGGATGAGGATCTGTTATATAACCTGGGCTATGTATATGAAAGTTTGGGCGACATCCAATTAGCTATATCCTATTACCAAAAATCTCTATGCCAGAGCCAGAAACCCGATTTGAATGAAATGATTAAGAAAAAAATTGAAGCTTTCACTACTTCAACGTAAGGAGGGTTACGTTTGAAAAAAGTAATCACTTATGGGACGTTCGACTTACTCCACTATGGTCATATTCTTTTACTTCAGCGCGCCAAAGAGCTTGGTGATTACCTTATCGTGGCTTTATCTACTGATCAGTTCAATCGGTTAAAGGGAAAGGATGCTTACTTCACATATGAAGAACGCAGAATGATGCTTGAAGCAATTAAATACGTAGACTTGGTTATACCTGAGGAGAATTGGGAGCAAAAACAAACAGACATTAAACATTGGAAAGTAGATACGTTCGTTATGGGTGATGATTGGAAAGGCAAATTTGATGAGTTATCCATTCATTGCAATGTAATTTACTTATCACGAACTCCGGATATATCCACCACTTCAATTAAAAGCTCCCTACAAGCAATAACTCAGTAATTTCTCGATTCAACAAAAAAAAACGAATGATGACAAGCTCTTATTAAGACTTGTTACCATTCGTTTTTTTGTTTATACGGTATTATTTACCAACTTAATTTCATTATTGAAAAACTCTTCAACAAATGAGATCTCTTTAAAATCAGGAAAACGATTGTTGAAATCGTTGACTACTTTCATTTTTTCCTCGTTCGGAGCTAAACTAATTAATGTTTTGTAGATATGTCTTTTTGCAGATTCATCTTCAAGAGCAGCATTAAAAAATTCATAAGCATCATCTCTATAATTTTGATTTGCATGATAGTATCCGAGGTTTTCCAAGCTCATACCATTCAATTCATTTCGAGTTAGCAACGCCGAATAATAATTCATCGCTAATTCCACACGATTCACATCATAAAAGTAGTTTGCTAATCTGTTAATTACATCGCTATTATTGACTCCATTGACCAATTGATCAAAAATTTCAAATTCTTGCGTCAGGAAGAGCTGCCTTGCAATAGCAAACAATATATCGGTTTCAATAACTGTATCATTACTAACCTCATTCTGACCAAAGACACCCAGGATTACCTTAGAAGCTGATGATAACCTGTTGTTATCAAGTTTTCTAGAAAGCTTTTCAAGTAAAGAGTAGTCCTTCCATACGAGAGTCCCAATGATCACTTGAAGCCATACTAATTCTTCATCATCAGTTATCACAGTGATATCGTTTAGCAAAGCATGCATCCGTGCAGAGTCATTATTAATTACTGAAAGCTTCAATTGATCGGCAAGACTCAGTCCCACATCTATAGACACTAATTTCTTATAATGACTTACCAATCCCTTATTCCCTAAAACCAACGAGACTTTGAACAAAAGTAGATACTCTCCTTCTGTCGGGGAAACGTAAATCTTCTCAAAAAAGCGGATAACAGACTCTTCGTCTTCATTTTGTAATAACCATTCCATCATTTTGACCAAATGTCCTGGATTTTTATTATTCTTATTGAGCTGTTTAGACATCCAGTATATTGCATTTTTATTGTCATTAAGTCGGAAATATAGCCCAATCAATTGTTGTACTGGTGAATCAAAACTGTACATCGGATCAATCAACCAGATATCCTGATTTTTTTGCGCTCTTTTTTCAGCTACGTCAATAGCTTTAAGGTATTGTAGCTCTGCATCTTGAAAGAAACCCAGAGTTTCATAATGGATGCCTTTAACTGTGTAATACTCTGGATATTGATTATAACGAATTAAACGCTTCTCTGTAAGTTCCCATGAACGGTTGAGTTGATCTTGACTGTAGTACAAGCTAACAAGCCCCATCAAACAATGAGGATACCATGCTTCATTCCGGTCTACATCTCTCATGGCTTTTTCATAGCATTCAATTGCCTTAATTGCATCCTTCGCATAACGGTACTGATTACCCAGTGTATACCAATCATATGAAGTAAGCTCCTGATCCGCCATCATTTGCTCAAAAATCCCCATGTTCCGCTCATGTTTGTTTTTTTCTAAAATCCGACTTATTTGATAACCTGTATGATAAATATTAAGGTTGATTGCTTTATAATATAAATCACCTTGCAATCCTCTAGTTAACTGTTCGTGAATTGGGCGTTCGAACATAATCCCCATGTTATTCGGGAAAAGTCTCGTTACAGGTGCAGTGGTAATTTCGTCTTCATATTCTTTTTCACCAGTAAAGTTTATGACTGGAAGAGTATATGCCAAATGTGGAAGTAGTTCCTCTTTATGCAGGAAATCTCTCCAGTCCTGATGATCTTCTGCAGCTATATATTCATCAGCGTCTAGAACTAGTATCCATTGTCCAGTAGCATGAATTATTGATTCATTACGAGCCTTCGAAAAATCATTGCACCACTTAAAATCATATACTTTATCAGTATATTTCTTTGCAATTTCTTTTGTTTTATCTGTCGAACCTGTATCCACAATGATAATCTCATCGGCGAGGTCTTGTACACTACTAAGACAACGCTCTAGTACCCTTTCCTCGTCTTTGACAATCATGCAAATACTCAACAGCTTCATCTTTACCCAACCTTCATTCAGTTTTTCGTATCAAAAAACAAGCTATCGGGTGCATAATGTGCACTGTAAGCATTCTTCTGCACCCGAATGGATCCTTGTTTATTCAACCAATTAGAAGCCTCATTTTTAAGGCTCAACATTTTATTTATTATAATATGATCATAGTCCATAAGCTGCTTGATCTTGATTTTATCAGATTCATTAAGTTCGGTATGATTTGACATCATCGTTTTAACCAGTGATTCTCTCTGATCTGCAAATGCAGCCAAATCCTCATATCCAATGTCGTCAATCTGATCAATAATATGCAAAGTCAGATCGAGTAACTGAGTGACATATTCTTCTGCTACCTGCATCAGTTAGCCGTTCCATTTACGCTTTTACTAGCGACTTCCCAGGCTTCCCTGAGTTCAGTTAGATAGGAAAGAGCTTCTTTGGCTGGTTTAACATCTTTTTTGAGATTGGCTTGAATTAGGCAGTGTATCATATACTCATATACCGAATACAACGTTTTGGCAACCGGATAATCATAGTTGAGTGCAGCTATTAATTCATGAATAACTGCCTGACCTTTACAAAGGTTGGTATTTGTTTTTTCAAAATTCGACTCTTCTATAGCAGCAATGCCCGATTTCACAAACCGAATTGCACCATCGTATAACATTAGCAATAACTGCGCCGGGGATGTCTGAACTTGATTTTGTTGATATTTCTGAAGAGGTGAATTAATCACTCTGTTTCACTCCTTATTACTTAAATTAGCCTAACATGCTAGAAAGACTGGAAGAGGTGCTGTTATATTTATTCATTGCTGTTTCCATAGCAGTAAATTGCTTATAATATTGATTTTCAATTCTAGTTAACCGAGCTTGCAGATCCGTAATTCTTCTCTCATAAGCAGTCAATTGATTTCCGATTTGACTTTGTGGTTGAAATGCAGTTGACAAATCGCTGCTTATTTTGGATGTTCCTGCCTTCTCAGCTAGGCTATCTAGTGCCGATAAATTAATCTTTTTGATTCTATTAAATAATCCGTCATTGCTAGTCACACTTTTCGTGGAGCTGTCTACTTGACTAAACAAAGCGGTAACTTGTTCTGGATTCGTTTCAAGAGCGGTACGCAACTTATCTTCATCTAGGTACAATTTACCTTTTTCACTATAGTTTCCAGTAGTAATACCGATATTAGTGATATTAAACTTTGTATCTCCTAAAGCAGATATCATTGCAGTCCGCATGTCACTTAATGTCTTGTTAAGAATCGAATCATTCTTTAACAATCCACTTTTCGCTTTACTTTCCCACAATTCGATTTCGCTATCTTTCATATCTGCTTTCTGCTCAGTAGTCAAAGGAAGATATGTTCGATATCGTTCTTCATTTGTTTTTTGATTCAATAACGCGGTAGTTTCGTTATAGAAATCGACAAAAGACTTGATTGTATCTATTATGGCATCTGTGTTTTGAGTAACCTCGATTTGACTAGTCTGACCAGTAGGTGTGACACCTGTCAACGATATTTCCACGCCATTTACTGTAAAGCGGTTAGACGATTGTTTTGTTTCCAATCCGTTAATAACTACTGTAGCGTCCTCACCCTTTTTGACCCCAGTAGTTGTGAAACTAGTATTACCTGTAAATAGTTCCCCACTCAGCTCTATGTCTTTATTTCCTGTATCTTTATTCGTTAAAGACAATCCACCCGTTGCAGAGTTATACACCGCCGTCACTCCGGCGTCTTTACTATTATTAATTTTCTTCACAAACGATTCAATCGTATCGTCTGCCGTAAATTCTATTGTCGCATTGCCTATTTTAACGCTCGTCTCTGTCCCAGAATATATATCAGACATTTTGGTACCACCTGCTGTACCTTGGTATATTACATTAGACGACGAAGCCAAGTTCTTGACGCTCACATTCAATACAGAATTGGCAGCAGCTCCCGATGCAGTAGCGGTAAGTACTCCCGTTGCTCCTGTGACCACAGCTTGTTTGGAATCTATATTTTTACTTAAATTCAGATTGGAAAGCTTTTCATTGAAGCTTACTAATTTCGTGCTAATTGTACGGTAATTATCACGTTTCCATTCTGCTTGCGTTTTCTGTTGGTTGATTTTATCTAAAGGTGCTCGTTCTGCTGTCATTAATTGTTTAACCATTGCATCAATATCGAGTCCTGAAGCCAAGCCGCTAATTCTCATTTGATCCCCTCCATTATGCTTTCTTATCGATAATTAATCCACTTAATTCCATGAGACTTGCAGCCACATCAAGTAGCTTTTCTTTCGGTATTTCTCTTATGAGTTCCCCTGTTGCTTTATTTTTAATTTTAACCATAATTGCGTTAGTCTCTTCATGCACAGAGATTTCATACGTCTTCTCAGGCCCTTGCAGAGCTCTTGTAGCTACTTCCAGCTGATCAATAGCTTTCTCTTCCTCACTGGATAAATTCAATCTTTCCTTGGTTATTGTATTATTCTGAATTAACAATTCGGCTGATTCCTCAGATGTTGTTCTTGATGATACTGATCTTAGAGCACCCAGCGTTCCTGAAGTTCCTTGGACTCTATGTTCCACGCGATTCCCTCCCGAACCCTTTTTTTGACGATTCAATTGAAGATCTTACTATGTATATCGGATAAAAATCTTCTGAAATGAAGAGATAAAAAAAAGAAGCCTTGAAAACAAGGCCCCTCTAATTTGAAGAATTTGAATATTAACGAAGTACAGACAGAACACCTTGTGGAGCGGAGTTCGCTTGTGCCAGCATCGATTGGGAAGCTTGCAGCAAGATGTTGTTTTTGGACAGTTGAACCATTTCTTTAGCCATGTCTGTATCACGGATACGGGACTCAGCTGCAGTCAAGTTTTCAACAGTTGTACCCAAGTTGTTGGAAGTGTACTCCAAACGGTTTTGAACAGCACCCAGTTTTGCACGTTCTGTGGAAACACTGTTGATCGCTGTTTCAATATCAGCAAGGGAAGTACCTGAACCCAGAGTACTGAAGTCTGCAGTAGAGATAGATCCGATTGTGATAGATCCTGTTGCTTTATCGTTAACGGTGATTGTAGCACCTTTAGTGATACTGATACCGTTGAACGTTGTTTTAGTCATGATGTTGTCGATTTGAGCACCCAGCTCTTTCAACTCTTCGTTGATGTTGTTTGTATCGTTAGAGCTGTAAGTTCCGCTCGATTTTTGTACGTTCAACTCTTTCATACGAGTCAACATGGAGGATACTTCGTTCATTGCACCCTCAGCAGTTTGTACAAACGAGATTCCGTCTTGAGCGTTACGTTGTGCTTGCTCCAGACCACGGATTTGTCCACGCATGGACTCGGAGATGGAGAGACCTGCTGCATCGTCAGCTGCGCGGTTGATACGCAGACCGGAAGACAATTTCTCCATGTTTTTGCTTGCAGCACTTGTGTTAAGAGTCATGTTACGGTGTGTGTTCAACGCTGGTACGTTATGGTTGATAATCATTTGATATTTCCTCCCTGAAATGGTTTAATTCCCACATCCATGTGGTATTAGCGTCTTCACAGGTCGGCCGCCCTGAAGAATTACCGCTCTATAATATATATCGACTACTGGCCAAGAATTGTTAATAGTATTTCAAACTTTTTTTTATTTCTGGGCATTTTTATTTATTTGCTCTAATGCTACTTGAACCGTTGCCAAATCCATCACGGCATTCTGATTATTTTGTCCAATCGCATCGAATACTTCTTTCCGGTAGATATCAATCTCTTTGGGAGCAGAAATCCCTATTTTCACATTATCCCCTTCGACTGACAAGACAGTAACAATTATATTGTTATCGATGATAACGGATTCTCCTTTTTTTCTAGCCAGTACTAACATCAGAGATCTCCACCCTTCATATCCTGATCTTTCTCTGCCCAAGGGGCATGTTTAGTAGAGTAATGGGTATTCTGTAATATGATTTGCTTGCCGGTATTATTAGATGTATTGAACACAATAGGAGCAAGAAGATTAACTGTGACATTACTAAGGTTACTGTGCCATGTTACAATGCATTGAATAAAAACCTGTTCTCTTTTCGTTACATCAATGTCTTCTATAGCCTCTTGTGAGAGCTCAAATTCATAATTGGGGTATAGATCAAAAGGATTAACTGTAATAAATGCCACATCCGGCTGACTGGCTGATTGGAAAAGATTAAACATCTCGTTATGCTGTTTCAAAGCAAAGTTTTGATGCTGTTCGAAACCAGGTATCCCCTTTGGAAACGTATAGATTTTCTCTTCACTCTCATTCTGATTAACTTGATCCATTTCCACTTTAAAATCCTCCCTAAATAATGAATAAAGCTACGGACTACTAGTGTCCATAGCTTATCATAGTTTTCAAGTTATGTTTATCTCATAAAATCCATCAATGATGGTTGCATAATCTGAGCAGAAGACTTAAGTGCAGCCTCATAAATGGTTTGAGCAGACGTTGCCTGTATCATTAAACTCGCCATATCTGCATCTTCTGTTTTGGATTGGAGTGATGTTAGATTGAGGTTATAATCGGTTAACCGAGCCTGGACCAGTTCAACACGGTTCGTTCTAGCACCCACTTCAGAAATACTAGACTGCATTTTAATTGATCGGGATTCTATTTTATCTGCCTGACTAGCTACACCTTCGTAGTCTCCATTAGTCAGGGCATTAATCAAATCATCCATAATTTTAAATACATTATCGTCCTCAGTTGAAGTACCAAAATATTCAGAACCAGGTGTGTTAATCTGGAAAATAGATTGATCTCCAATTGAATAATTCACAGGTTTATCATCTGTATCAATTTGAGAGAACTGCGTCATCGGTGGAATTAATTCATATGGAGCTTTGTCGTAATTTTGACCATTAAAAATATATTTCCCCCGAATCTGACTATTCCCTATGTTTACCATTTGTTTTTGCAATTCTTCAACTTCAAGTTTAATAGCATCTAGACCAGATTGAGGCACCGTCTCGCTTGCACCTTGAATTGTTAATTCCTTCAACCTTTGCATAACTTCTCCGGATTGTTGCATTGTAGAATCCGTCGCATCCAGCCAGCTTACGGCTGCATCCGTGTTGGATTGGTACTGCTCATTCGCAGCCAACTCAGCACGGTAACGGAGTGCATATGTTACACCGACTGGATCATCAGAAGGTTTATTAATTTTGCGACCGCTCGAAATCTGGTTGGACATAGTATCCATTCGGTTCAGGTTGCGGTTGAGGTTGCTGAGCATCTGAGTATTCATCATGCCTGAGGTTACGCGAATAGCCATTATTGGTTACTCCTTTCTATGTCTTAGCGACCGACTACACCGGTGCTGTTAATGAGTTTATTTAGCAATTCATCATAGGCAGTCATGAAGCGGGCAGCTGCACTATACGCGTGCTGGAATTTGATCAAGTTACTCATCTCTTCATCGAGAGATACGCCGCTTACCGATTGACGATTCAAATCGACCTGCTCCGTGAGGAGTTGAGCATTTTGCGCCTGACGTTTAGCTTCCTGGGTCTGGACACCAAGTTGTCCTACAATTGCGCCAAAAAAGTCATCTACCGTAGTCGGTTTGGACAGTCCAGTACCAAAATCAAATTTTGAATCTTTTAGTCCAGCCATGGCCAGCGCCAAGCTGTTATTCCCCAGTACTACACTCTCACCCGCACCTATTCCCGTCGTACGCATCGAAGTTGCAATGTTATTCGGGTCATTTTGGATATCCGTACTTAAGGTAATGTTCCCAGCCGTGATCGTTCCTGAACCATCTTTGGTTGTAAAGAAGTCTCCACCAGCTGTTGGTGTATTACCACTAAGCGTATATCCCAGTTTGTGCAGTCCATTAATCCCTTGAACTGTCACCTTCAAATCAGATGTTAACGTTCTATTGTTATTGGCATCGGAATACGTCACGTTGTTGAGAACCGTGCCGCTAGGCAATACGGATCCAGCAGGAATGGTAATCTCAATATCCCCGGTTGCAAGTGTATTTGCCAGCTGATCAATCTGCTTGCGGTAATCTGCTACATATTGATCACGGGAGTGGATCATTCCATAGACTTCGCCACCCGTTAGCGTGCCCGCTTGATAGGCGTTCTCCAAAATATCAGCGGTGACAGGAACAACTGCTGCTCCGGTAACTGCAACTTGGCCTGCAATCGTCACCTGGTAGCCGCTATCCAGTTCTGTTATCTGAACGCCAGCAATCTTGGACAACTGGTCTACTGCATAATCGCGTTGGTCACGCAAGTCATTGGCATTGTCCCCAAGCTGCTCCACTTTCACAATGTTGTTGTTCAGATCCGCGATGGACTGCAGATATGAGTTGATTTCGGTTGTTTTTAATGAAACGTTGTTGGTCAGATCGTTAGTCAGTGCATCCAATTGGAGACTGATCTGATTCAAGCCATCTGTTAGCGCTAACGTTGTTTCCTTCACGATCTTGCGGTTGGTAACATCCTGCGGATCTTGGCTCAGATCGGACCAGGAGTTCCAAAAGTTATTCAGAACGGTTCGAATCCCCGTATCCGAAGGTTCGTTCATGATTGTTTCGAGCTTCTCCAATGTACTGTTCCGAACAGTCCATCCTCCGAGTGATGTATTTTCATTACGGAACTGGCCATCCAGAAAAGATTCACGCACACGCATAATGGAGTTAAACTCAACCCCTGTTCCAAGCTGACCTGGAGATGTCGTGCGATAAAAGGCCACAGCGTCAATCGGATCTGCCGCAGTCATGTTAACGACTTGACGCGAATAACCCGGTGTATTGGCATTGGCAACGTTATGTCCTGTTGTGTTCAAAGCGGCGGTTTGCGTTATTAAACTGCGTTTCGCCGTTTCAATTGAATGGAATGTTGAAGCCATGTTGTTTTTCCCCCATTATTAAGCCCGAGTATCAAAGAGTCCGGAGCGAGCCATACCGTAAGGCTTCTCTGAAGGATTCTGATAAGTGGCCTCTGATTCAGAATGAAATGACATTGTCTCAATAAAGAAGTCGATGTACGATAGTGACTGTTTGATCAGCTGTTGGTTGGCTTCATTCAGAAACTTCACCTTTTGCAGCACATCCGTTAATGAGGTTTGAGCCTGGAGAAGCTTCTTCTTCTCAGCCGTATCAAAAACGAGTCTCATTAGCTCACTAATCGTTAGATTCAGTTTCGACTTGATGCCACGTTCCTCCAGGAACTGATGGACCGCCTGAAGTCTCTGCTGCTCGATCAATTCAATTTTTTTAGCCAATTTGGATTCTTGATTGATTAGAGCGATCAGTGTCTCGACTTTGTTGGCCACAACCGCTTCCTTCTTTTGTTCTCCCAATACCAGCATATCCTCATGTGCGGCCTGCAGCTGTTCAAGTACATCGATTATTGATTCAATTGCCATGTGTCCTCCTATTGATTAGGGAAGTTCTTAAAGTATGGAGCGAGCTTCTCAGCGAGCTTCTGGCTGTCTACTTGATACGTTCCCGAATTTACCTGTTCCTTCAATTCCTGAATGCGCTGCGTACGTGCTGCATCCTGTGTACGACTTTGATCTTCAAGCATCTTCATCGCCTCCGGAGAAATGGATACTTCGTCCTTACGGCGGCTTTTCTTAGCGTCAGCCTGCTGATTGGATTCAATGTTCCTTTGATAGGAATTAATAGCACCAATTCTATTCGGTTCATTGATTTTCATACGAAATACACTTCCTTCACCTTGGGATTTTTACATTATCTTTATCATTGCGAACAATTCGGATAATAAAAAAAACCGATAATCTTTAATAAGTTTATCGGTACATTCCAAAACATTTGTTATAGCAGGAACTGCATTTAAGCCCTCGTTCCTATGAATCCCGTAGTTTGTCGACAGCATTGTAGGCTCGTCCGCCTATATTGCCATTATCCTTCTGACCTACCTCACGTGCTGCCCCAGCCAAGTCTTTTGTTAAGCGATTACGGCATGAGTCACACATATGCCCTTCACGGATTAGCGTTCCGCATACCTCACAAGGATACATCATATTCGGGGCGTTTTCGATGGAAATCCGTCCCTCCCGGATGAACTTGGTGATCTGCTTAATGGAAATCTCCGTTGCATCAGATAGTTCCTGTATGTTAGTGCCTCTATTCTCCCGTAAATAATCTACGCAAGTTTGATATTCCTGTTCTATTTCCTTAATGCAATTCGAGCATACATCCCGAAAGTTCAATGCATATAACCTGCCACAGCGAGGACAATTACCCAGATTCATCGCTTAAACGCCCCTCTCAAACTTCCTCATTCCGATGGATAATACCTATACATTACCTTATTTTCTCACATCTAGTCCATAGTCTATTTGCGCACCAAGAGGACCAAGAATGCGTACATACGCAAATTTTCAGAAGATATTTTATGGCTATAATTGAATAATTCGTATACTTTCCTCATTGTGAAAAAGATTTTTTTTCTTTTATTTCATGATAATCTATTACATCTCTAAAATTCAAACTCTCCTGTAATCTTAAATATTACTATGATCGCGCCAAGGATAGTGTATAGATCTCTACTGGAATATCACTTGAGACAGCCGCATTTAAAATAACCCTACCACAAGCATCCAAGGTACTGCCCGTTGTGTAAATATCATCGATTAATAGCAATTGAAGTGGACAAGAATGCTCTCTAGCAGAATTAGATCCTGCTTTGCCTATGTAGAGGTCCAATAAAATATCCATTACGCCGGGGCTAATTGAAAAAGCTTCCTTCATCGTCTCAATCCGTTCGCCACGCGTTTTGAAGCTCTGCTTGGTGGTGTTGATCCGGCGCTGCAGCAGATCAACTACGGGTAGACGGCAGGCTGCGGCGAATCCGGTAGCGAGCCGCTCGGCCTGGTTGAAGCCGCGCTCGGCAAGGCGTTCGTTGCTGACGGGGACGTAAGTCACCACGTCAGGCCGCCATCGCGCCTTGGGGCTTGGGAGCAGCGACTTCGTTTGGCGTGTCGCTGCTTGAGGGTTAGTGCGCACGGCGGTTGATGCGTGCGCGCCAGGGGGCTGAACGCGCGCGTAAGTTGACGCGCGCGGGCTCGGTGGATGCAAGCTGGCATCCACCGGAGGTGAAGCAGAGGTGGCGGGATAAGCCACAGAAGCTTGGGTTTCTTTTGCGGCATCCAAACTCAGTTCTTCACTCATGGCTTGAAAGGCTTGAATGAGAAGTGACGTTAACAGCGGTGCGTAGCGCTCGTGGCCCCTGAATTTGTACATGCCAATCCATTCTTTCATAAGAGCATTGTATTGAACGGCACTGCGGTTACAGATGAACGAACGATTGGCCATATGTGGGCGGATGCAGTCCGGACAACCGATGGCCCGGCCACAACGCAGACAGCGGATGGATCGAATCCAGGGGATCTGCTGAGCGCATCGTGTGCAAATCCCCGGGTAGGTTGGAGATAGTACGGCACGAGTGCCACAGGTCAGGCAGGTTGCCCCAGGCGGGGCAAGCAGGTTATGTATGCGATGGGAGAGTTGGTGAACAAAGTCGGTTATATTATTAAGCTGATTGAACATGATGCCAGTACCTCCTTAAATGGAGCGGATTTATCGTTGGGTCTGCTTGTGCAGGTAACCCCTGCGATGGGCGATAGTGTTCATTTTCCGAATCTGTGCCACCGCTTTGACCTGAGAACGGGTGCGCCTAGAGGATGCGAAGACGACTCTGCCTGCCGGATCATCCATGGAACGCCCTGCTCTGCCTGCCATCTGTACCAGCGAAGCTTCGTCGAAGAGCCCATTATCTGCATCCAAAATAAAGACATCACTGCGCGGAATGGTCACGCCCCGCTCCAGAATGGTGGTCGTCACCAACAGACGGATGTCTCGTTCGCGGAATGCCATGACTTTACTTGCCCGGTCCGTATCTTGGGATGATGTCCCTTGGATATGGATTTGGGGAAATATTCGCCGCATCAGGTTAACAAAGGCCTCAATCTGGGCAATGCGAGTTACGAATACAAACACCTGGGCATCACGCTGCAAGGAGGTTTGGATGCTATTCTTCAGGGCAGCGGGAAGACTCCTTTTTTTGATACACTCAGCAACAGTCGGTATCTTGATCAAATGCGGAACGGGCAGTGGATAGCGGTGAAAGCGTACCGGTACCCTCGCATGAGCGAGTTTCCGCTGTGATACTTCTTTTTGCAGCCGGGCTGGCGGGGTAGCCGAGAGATATATGAAATTCCCATCTGGTTTGCAGGAAGCTGACGCGGCATGAGCGAGCATGGGATCGTTGTGATAGGGAAAGGCATCGAGCTCATCAATGATGACCAAGTCGAACCCTTGGTAAAAACGCATCAGCTGATGCGTGGTCGCGAGGGTGAGCTGTGCGTCTTTCCAGCGCTCGGTACTGCCTCCGTACAGGGTCGCCAGTGTAACGTCAGGAAAGGCTTTGGCCAGACGTGGCGCCAGCTCCAACACCACGTCTCTACGCGGCGTTGCTACAAGCGCTCGCCCTCCACGGTCTAGCGTATGCTGGAGCAGCGGGAAGATCATCTCGGTCTTGCCGGCACCGGTCACGGCCCAGAGCAAGAACCGCCCCGGCCCCTCCTCGGCGGAGGTGGGCCGGGCCAAATACGCCAGCGCCGCAGAAGCTGCCGCGCTCTGCGCTGCGCTAAGCCCCCACCGGGCGAGCCCGCCGCCGGTGGCAAGAGCGGCCGTGCACCGCACGGCTGCAGGCGCTGTGCTGCGCAGCAGCAGCGCACAGGCACGGCTGCGCCCCAATGCGAGGCATGCCTCGCAGTAGGCGCACGCCGCCAGGCCGCAGGCAGCGCAGGGCACGCGCTGCCTGGCAACGCTGCCGCACCGGCGGCAGCGGGGCGCGCCTTGCGCGCTGAGCCACGCGGGCCGGCGGCGCGTGGGCAGTTCCAGGGCGGCTGTGATGCTCAGCCGCCCGTGCAAGCGCGCGAGCTGCGCAGCCGCGCGCCAGGAGGCCAGCTGCGGGACGGTGTCCGCCAGCAGCGCCTCCGCCTCGGCCGCCAGCAATTGGCGGCCGCGAAGCCGCTCAGCAAGCAGAGCTGCGCCCTGCTCCAGCTGAGCCCACGCATCGGCGGGATAAGCAGCTGGCATCCCGCCCACCCCCGCTCCCCTGGAG